>NZ_JRJU01000045.1 GCF_000787375.1 Halalkalibacter okhensis
TGTCCCAGGAAATGCTCTTACGATTGCAAGAGCAAGACAAGTTAATAAAAATGATTATTTTAATAATAAATGAAATAGATAACTTAAGGACACTCCCAATTTTGAGAGTGTCCTTAAGTTTTTATGAATTTAATCCTAAATGCCCACGTAACTCTCCACGGACCCGTTCCAACTCGTCATTGGGAACTTCCAAATAATAAACTCCATTTATACGAGTTCCGTTTCCGCTCATTTCCAATTGTTCAACATTGTGTCTTGCATCTCGGTAATTTGATTGAACCTTCCACATGTCATCTAAATCTAAATCGGTACGAACGGATTTTCCCACTTCATTCAAAATACTTCCAACACGAGTAATTGAGCTAATCTGAGCCCCTTCTTGAATAACTGCGTCTACAATCTGACGTTGACGATCATTTCGTCCGAAGTCGCCTCGAGGATCTTCGTACCGCATTCTAGAATAAGCAAGAGCTTCCTCACCACTTAAAAAAAGTTCACCCTCAGGGAAGTCATGACCATCTTGACTAAATGAAAAGGAATTTTCCACAGCTACACCACCCATAGCATCAACCAACCCTTGAAACCCTTCCATATTAATACTCACAAAGTGATCAATTGGAATATCTAGTAGGTTCTCTACTGTATCCATTGTCATTTCAACGCCGCCAAATGCATAGGCGTGGTTGATTTTATCTATGGTTCCTCTTCCAACAATCTCTGTTCGAGTATCACGGGGAATACTTAGCATCTTAACAGATTGTTTATCAGGGTTTACTGTCATTACGATAATCGTATCAGAACGACCCGAGTGGTTATCTCCTCTGGAATCAACACCAGCAATTAAGAAAGAAAGGGGTTCGCGACTTTCGACATCGACTTCCTTCTCACGCTTTTCGGTCACTCGCTCGATAGGTTCATGTATTTCCTGAACTGTATCAGTAACAGATTTATATAAATAATAACCGTAAGCAGATGTTGCCAAAAACAATACACCGAACAAAAGTCCTATAGAAATTACAATTTTCTTTTTCATCTTTAGTTGCCTCTTTCTAATAAGAATTGGAATTACCAAAAAACTAGTATAGATTTCTTATGCAATTATAGTTAAATTGTAACTAAGGAGCAACAAAAAAATCAACAGAATTAGACAAACTATGATATAATTCACAGTATTGTCTATTACTTATTTTAGAACTACTTAAATTATTTGGAATAAAATATATTTTTTATAAATTCTCTAGGCTTACTATAAAATAAAATTATCGAGGAGTGTCAAGATGGGGAAATATTTTGGAACAGACGGGGTACGTGGAGTAGCAAATGCAGAATTAACTCCAGAGTTTGCTTTTAAATTAGGGAGAGTAGGAGGTTATGTATTAACGAAAGGAATGCCAGCTGCGAAGGTAGTGGTAGGTCGTGATACACGTGTTTCAGGACAAATGTTAGAAGGATCTATAGTTTCTGGCTTATTATCTGTAGGTATTGAAGTTATACAACTTGGAGTTATTTCTACACCGGGAGTAGCTTTTTTAACGAAAGAGTTAGATGCCGATGCAGGAATAATGATTTCAGCATCTCATAATCCAGTTCAAGATAATGGAATTAAATTCTTCGGGCCAGATGGCTTTAAACTTTTGGATGTACAGGAAGAAGAAATTGAGAGATTGCTAGATCAAGACAGTGATGATTTGCCACGTCCGACAGGATCTAATATTGGAAAAATGAAAATTCATTCTGAAAGTGGACAAAAGTACCTTGATTATCTTCAACAGACAATTGCTGGAGACCTAAAGGGTTTGAACATTGCTCTTGATTGTGCTCATGGGGCAACATCCTTTTTAGCACCTCAACTTTTTAGAGAATTAGGTGCTGAAGTGTCTAGCATGGGTAATACACCAGATGGTTTTAACATTAATGAGGGAGTAGGATCTACTCACCCTGAAGCATTAGCTTCTTTTGTTCAAGAACGAGGATGCGACTTTGGTCTTTCATTTGATGGCGATGGAGATCGCTTAATTGCTATAGATGAAAAAGGGAAGATTGTTGACGGAGATAAAATCATGTACATCTGTGCTAATTTCTTGAAGAAGAAAGGAAACTTGCAACACAATACGGTTGTTTCTACGGTGATGAGTAATTTGGGATTTTATAAAGCGCTGGAAGTACAAGGTATTCAAAGTGCAACAACAGGTGTGGGAGACCGCTATGTGATGGAAGAGTTGAGAAAGTCGGGATTTAACCTTGGTGGTGAGCAGTCAGGTCATATTATTTTCCTTGACTACATTACGACAGGTGATGGAATGCTGGCAGGTTTGCAGCTAGCTAATGTGATTAGAGAAACAGGCAAGTCTCTATCTGATCTTGCAGGAGAAATGCAAAGCTTCCCGCAAGTTTTAAAGAATGTCCGAGTTACTGATAAAGCAAAGATGAATACGAATATGCAAATACAAGAGACGATCTATGAAGTCGAGAAGCAAATGGCTGGAAATGGACGAGTATTAGTTCGTCCATCTGGAACAGAGCCACTTGTTCGAGTTATGGTGGAAGCTCAAACTGAAGAGTTAGCTCTGAAATATGTACAACAAATTGTAGATGTGGTGGAAGAAGAGATTGGCTTGGCTAAATTAGTGAACAAATAATATAAATTTCAATTAAGGGATTAGAGGATTATTACGCTCTAGTTCCTTTAGTTTTATTTGGATTAACCATTATACCTACTATCTAGGTCGTCCTAATAAAAATAATTTACCAAAAAAATAGTATAGATTTCTTAACAAAATACCGTTAAGTTATTACTAGAAGGCAGAAAAAAATAAACGCAATATGACAAACTATGATATAATCCACAGTATTGTAGTTTACGAATTATAGGAGGTTCACACACAGAATGGAAGAAACAATTAGTTTAAAAGACATCTTTCAAACGTTAAAAAGACGTTTAAAGCTTCTCATTATTTTTCCTGTCATTGCCGTATTAGCTAGCGCACTTATTAGCTATTTTTATTTAACGCCGATTTACCAAAGCTCCACCCAAATACTCGTCAACCAAACCCAAACCGATCAGGCATTTAGCCAATCAGACATTCGAACAAATATTGAATTGATTAACACATATAACGTCATTATCAAAAGTCCTATTATTTTAGAAAAAGTGATTGAAGAAGCTAATCTTTCAGAGTCAATTGGTGCATTAAATAGCAAGGTGAGTGTAGCAAGTCAAAACAATTCCCAGGTTGTTAACATTACGGTTGAACATGAAGAGCCTTCAACAGCAGCTCATATTGCTAATACGATTGCTACCGTATTTCAACGTGAAATTGTTTCCATTATGAGTGTTGATAATGTAAGTATTCTCTCCCAAGCGCAAGTAAGTGAATCTCCATCTCCGATAAAACCGAATCCAACGTTAAATATGGCGATTGCCTTTGTTGTAGGGTTAATGGCGGCTGTTGGACTTGCTTTCTTATTAGAGTACTTAGATACAACCATGAAAACAGAAAAAGACATTGAAGACATTTTAGGAATTCCGGTACTAGGTGTTGTTGCAACAATGGAAAACGAAGCAACAGGAAAAAAAGGCAAAAGAGGTGAAGAACGCCGTGTCTCGTAAAGCAAAAGTCACTCAAGCTAGACAACGTCGTAATTTAATCACAGACACTGGGAAAAGCTCACCTATTTCTGAGCAGTATCGAACGATTCGAACAAACATAGAGTTTTCTGCAGTGGATAAAGATATTCGCTCCATTCTAGTTACATCTGCTGGACCAGCCGAAGGAAAATCTACAACGGCAGCCAATTTAGCCGTCGTAATGGCACAAAACGGACAATCCGTTCTATTATTAGATGCGGATTTACGTAAACCAACCGCTCATTATACATTTGGTGTATCGAATATGAGTGGTTTAACGAATGTATTGTCAAAACAACAAACTCTAGAAGAGACGATCCAACAGACGAAGATTGATAACTTGTCTGTTTTAACGTGTGGTCCAATTCCGCCTAACCCTGCGGAGCTTCTTAATTCGAGAAGAATGAGCCTTGTATTAGAACGAGCGCAAGAGATCTTTGACACCGTTATTCTTGATAGTCCTCCTGTCATGGCTGTAGCAGACGCGCAAATTCTCGCGAGTAAATGTGATGGTACGGTACTGGTTATCTCTAGTGGGAAAACGGAAAAAGAGGAAGTAAAGAAAGCGAAAGAACAGTTACAAAATGCAAAGGCAACAATATTAGGTGCGGTCTTAAATAATAAAAAGATTGAATCAGGTAGTTATTATTACTATAGCAATAATTAATAAATAAAGAGGAGGTTGCTGTTGATGATTGATATCCATTGCCATATATTGCCTGGGGTTGACGATGGTCCTAAGACGCTAGCTGAAAGCTTGGAGTTAGCAAAATTAGCTGAATCAGAGGGGATAACAACCATCATTGCAACTCCTCATCATCATCATCCTTCTTTTCATAATAGTGGGCCATCTGTGATCAGGCAGGTAGAGGAATTGAACGAAGCCATAAAGCAAGCGCAGATTGGAATGACCGTCATTCCATCTCAAGAGGTGCGTATACATGGAGATATCATTCAGCACGTAGACTTGGGGGATGTTTTGCCAATGGCTCCAGAGAATTCGTATATTTTACTAGAGTTTCCGACTAATAGTGTTCCGCATTATGCAAAAAAGCTATTTTATGATCTCAAGTTACAGGGGATTACACCTATTATTGCTCATCCAGAGCGAAACAAAGCGATTACGGAAAAGCCAGACATCCTCTATGACTTTGTGAAAGATGGAGTGCTGACACAAATTACTGCATCAAGTGTAACGGGCCACTTCGGAAAAAAGATTATGAAATTTACAGACCAATTAATTGAGTCTAATTTAACACATTTTTTGGCTTCAGATGCTCATAATGGCAAGGAAAGGCCATTTCGTTTACGCGAAGCTTATTCAGTAGTCGAAGATCGTTTTGGAATAGAAATGGTTTATCAGCTGAAAGAAAATGCTGAGTTACTTTTAAATCAGCAGCATGTTCAAGCTTGGCCACCTGAACCAATAAGAAAGAAGAAACGCTTTTTTGGAATACTATAACCAAATAGGTATGTAGTAACAGAAGCCAGATTTCTGGCTTTTTTTTATGACTTTTTTCATAGCGTTTACATAGAGCGAAAGGCGAAAAATGTCGAATGATAGGGCACGTTTCATGTTGAATTATGTAGGCTAACAAACTAAAATGGTAAGGTAGAAAAAACCAGATAACTATTGATTTTTTAAGCTTTTTTTAGTTCTGAGAATAACTTGAAATTGGAACGGTGACTTCGACAAAAACTATGCTATGATATTTTAACGTAGATTAAAATGATTGAGTAATTTGTCGTGGGTCTTTGTGTGCGGTCAGGTATAGCTGAATTTTCATTAATGAATAAATCGAAACGACAACAAGAGCACCGTAATAAACTCTTGTTTCTTTTATTGCCTAACGATGTAAAACCTTGAAAAACATTGATGGAATGTAAAAACTATCGTACAAAACAATTTGGTTGGATCTACAACATGATACTTTTTGGCAATGTCTCCTTGCCATTATCGACGGAGGCACTCGATCACGCTGTGGGTTTCTTAAAACCTTAGACGCATTAGTCGTCATTGGTGTGGTGTGAGGAGGGGTTAGATGCCTCTCAATTATTAATTTATTATAAGAGCTAGAGCCTAAAGCTATTATTCTTTATAACGAGGCTAATAGCTTTAGGCTTTAAATTTGGAGAAAAAAATAAACCTGAAAATCTGGAGGGGAAAAAGTTGATCAAAAAAGTAAGAAAAGCCATCATTCCAGCAGCGGGCCTTGGAACAAGATTTCTACCAGCAACCAAAGCGATGCCAAAAGAAATGCTGCCAATTGTCGATAAACCAACCATCCAATACATCATTGAAGAAGCCGTACAAGCAGGGATTGAAGATATTATTATTGTGACAGGAAAAGGGAAGCGTGCGATTGAAGACCATTTCGACCACGCGTTTGAATTAGAGCAAAACTTAATTGAAAAAGAAAAATTTGAGCTTTTGGATAAAGTCCAAGCTGCTTCAAAAGTCGACATTCATTATATTCGCCAAAAAGAACCTAAAGGGTTAGGACATGCAGTGTGGTGTGCACGGAAATTCATTGGAGACGAGCCATTTGCTGTTTTATTAGGTGATGATATTGTACAAGCAGAAACGCCGTGTACAAAACAACTGATTGATGTGTATAACGAAACAGGATCTTCTGTTATAGGTGTTCAAACGGTACCTGAAGATCAAACACATCGGTACGGGATAGTTGACCCGATTTCACAAGAAGGCAGAACGTATCAAGTGAGTAACTTTGTTGAAAAGCCAGCACAAGGTACAGCACCGTCTAATTTAGCAATTATGGGACGTTATTTATTAACACCACAGATTTTCTCTTTACTAGGAAGCCAAGAAACAGGGGCAGGCGGAGAAATTCAATTAACCGATGCGATCCAGCGCTTAAATGAACAACAGTATGTTTATGCGTATGATTTTGAAGGCGAACGCTTTGATGTAGGAGAGAAGTTAGGGTTTGTGTTAACGACATTGAAGTTTGCTTTGCAAAATGAGGAAATCAGTGAACCATTAAGAAGAGAGATGGAAAAACTACTTAAGAATGGTGAGCTAGTTAAATAATGTAGAAGAGCAGAAGTGTACTCTCTGCTCTTTTTTTGAGGCTTGAAATAAAGCCTTAACCTAGCATTCTTTAAGAAGAGTTATAGGTTAAGGTTTTATATTTGAGATGGTTTTATAGAGAGGAGAAAATTTATGTCATATCGAAAACGAATTGCCGCACTAATGCTAGTTGACTCGCTTATTGTATTAACAGCTATTTTTATTAGTCATTTTTTATTGCTGCCACTAGCTAACCCTTTTACGGCGATCCTGTTTGTTAGTGCAATTATTCTGCTAGTCAGTCATCATGTATTTGCTTATAAGTACAAGCTGTACCAAAAAGTGTGGCAATATGCGAGTATTTCTGAACTTACAGGAATCTTTAAGGCGATTACACTATCCATTATCGTCACAGGTCTCGTTCAATTACTCTTCTTTCAAGAGATCTATCTACGTACGTTAACGATTACGTGGATGATGCATGTCCTTTTTATTGGAGGGTCGCGTTTTTCTTGGAGATTAGTAAGAGACCATTATATCAATCCAGCACCTCCAAAGAATCAAAAGAATACGTTGATTATCGGTGCAGGAGCAGCGGGTACGATGGTGGCAAGACAGCTTCAACAAAGTCAAGAATCGGACATGAATCCAGTAGCCTTTATCGATGATGATACAACAAAACAGCATCTTGAGATGTTAAACCTTCCCGTCGTTGGAGGCGTAGAAGAGATCGTATCAACAGTAGAAAGGTTAAAGGTTGAACATATTATTATTGCGATACCTTCCCTTAGTCGAAAAGAATTAAATACGATCTTTGAAGAATGTTCTAAAACAAAAGCGAAAACACAGATTCTTCCTCGTATTGAGGACATTATGTCAGGGAAAGTATCGGTTAATCAATTCCGTGATGTACAGGTGGAAGATTTACTTGGACGAGATCCTGTTGAATTAGATATAGCTGGGATTAAAGATTATATTAAAGGGAAGACCATTCTTGTCACAGGGGCAGGTGGTTCGATCGGATCTGAGATTTGTCGTCAAATTTCGAAATTTGAACCAGCAGAGATAGTGTTGCTAGGTCATGGCGAAAATAGCATTTATTCCATTGAAATGGAATTAAGAAGAACCGTTTCTGATTTAACTATTTCCACAGAAATTGCCGATGTCCAAGATCGCGAGAAGATGTTTTCAATTATGTCTGCTAGAAAGCCACATGTCGTCTTTCATGCTGCTGCCCATAAGCATGTTCCACTAATGGAACGTAATCCGGAAGAAGCGGTGAAAAACAATGTTATCGGAACACGTAATGTCGCTGAAGCTTCGAGTGAGGCGAAGGTAAATACGTTTGTGATGGTTTCTACAGATAAAGCAGTCAATCCGACAAGTGTCATGGGCGCAACGAAACGAATTGCTGAAATGGTTGTGCAGCATATGGATATGATTAGTGACACTCGTTTTGTCGCTGTTCGTTTTGGAAATGTACTTGGAAGTCGTGGAAGTGTCATTCCACTCTTTAAGCAGCAAATTCAAGCAGGTGGACCAGTGACCGTAACCCATCCAGACATGGTTCGTTACTTTATGACGATTCCGGAAGCTTCTCGTTTAGTTCTTCAAGCTGGGGCGCTAGCTGAAGGTGGCGAAGTGTTTGTGCTTGATATGGGAGAGCCGGTGAAGATTGTTGATCTCGCTCGTAACCTGATTAAGTTGTCTGGGTATACGGAGGATGAGATTCCAGTCGTGTTTACAGGGATGAGACCTGGGGAGAAGATGTTTGAGGAGCTGCTTGGTGCGGACGAGGTGCATAGTGAGCAGGTGTATCCGAAGATTTATCGTGGGAAGACGCCTGAGGTTAATATTAATGTGACTTATGAGTTGGTTGGGGAGTTTGAGGGGCTTTCTAAAGATCAGTTGCGGGAGAAGTTGTTGGATATTGCTAACTTTAGGGTTGGTGAGTTTAGGGTTTTGAGTGGAGTGAAGTAGGAGAGAGACTATTTCCTAAGAATCATTAGCTGTTTGTTATAATTGATAAAAAAGAAGGAAATAGGTTGATTTCCTTCTTTTTTTAGCTAATGAGGCAACAGTGTCAGTCAGAAAGAAACTCTAATCGGTAGGGATGATGAGGGAGTTGGCTGATATGATCATTAAGCTGTTGATCACTTTAAGGAAACGGTTTGAAGAAAAGGGACTGACATTATTAGAAGTGTTGGTTGTTGTAGTGATAGTAGGAATTATCTCTGCGATTGCGGTTCCTTCTGTATTAGGTATAATTGACAAAGCGGAGCAGGATGTTTGTGATGTGAATGCCTTTCAGTTAGAAAGAATGTATGAGACTTTTTTAGCCTTAGAGGATATAGATCATTCAGAGAGTGCTTTTACTCAGTATATGCATGAGCAAGGTATAGAGCCTTGTGAGTGGTGTGAGTTTGCTTATGTTGAGGGAGAGGTTGTTTGTAGTGCTGAGGTTGAAGAAGATGAGGATGGTGGGGTGCCGTTTTTGTGAGGTTTGATTGAGTGGTGAGGGGGAACCGAGTATCGACATTAGATTCAATGCTGGAAACCTTGCGGGATAAGGGTTTGTGGCGTATTTAGTGAGAATTATAGATTGATTGAATGGTATATATAATAGGAAGAAACTCAGTTGAGAGTGACTCAGAGGTGAATATCTATTTCGTATTTGCTTGGTAGATTGAATAGATATTACGAGGTCACTATCAATAGTAGATAGCAATTTTAGTGGTTTAGTAGTTGGTTAGAGGTAGATCTTCTAATTAAGTCCTAATCTACTAAAGAACAAATTTTAAGGAGTAAAGCTGGATGTATATGAAGGTTAAAAGATTGATAGATATCATTCTATCTTTAATAGGACTTATTGTTTTATCACCAATATTCCTAATTCTAATCATTGCTATTAAGATTGACTCAAAAGGCCCAGTTCTGTTTAAGCAAAAGCGAGTAGGAATCAAGAAGACACATTTCAACATACTGAAATTCCGTACCATGAGAATAGATACACCGAAGGACACTCCAACTCACTTATTAGGTAATCCAGAACAGTATATCACAAAGATGGGTAAGTTCCTGAGAAAAACCTCACTTGATGAACTTCCGCAGATTTGGAATATCTTTGTGGGACAGATGAGTATTATTGGGCCGAGACCAGCACTTTGGAATCAGTATGATCTGATTGCTGAACGGGATAAGTATGGTGCTAATGATGTACCGCCTGGTTTGACAGGTTGGGCACAGATTAATGGTAGAGATGAGCTTCCTATCGAAATTAAGGCTAAGTTGGATGGAGAGTATGTTGTGAAAATTAACTTTTGGATGGATATTAAGTGTTTCTTTGGAACAATAATTAGTGTTGTGAAAAGTGATGGGGTTGTAGAAGGAGGAACTGGTTCTAAGAAGGAAGTTGCTAGTAGCAAGGAGAGTATTTTCAAATGAAACAAATACTGATAACTGGAAAAAATAGCTATGTGGGGAAGAGCCTTGAGAGCTGGTTGGGTAATTACCCTGATGGTTATTCAATAGATTTCATTAGTCTAAGAGAAGATTCATGGAAAGAAAAGGACTTCTCTGCTTATGATGTTGTGTTTCATGTAGCTGGTATTGCTCATGTATCATCAGATCCAAAAATGGAGGATCTGTATTATAAAGTGAATCGTGATTTAACAATAGAAACTGCTAAAAAGGCAAAAGCTGAAGGTGTGAAGCAGTTTATTTTTATGAGTAGTATTATTGTATATGGCGATAGTAGTAGTGGAGAAAGAGTTATTGATAAAAATACAGTACCTACTCCTAGTAACTTTTATGGGAATAGTAAACTCCAGGCAGAAGAGGGTATCAAATCATTAGATAGTGGAAAATTCAAGGTTGCTATAATCAGACCGCCAATGATTTATGGGAAAGGTTCAAAAGGAAATTATCCTAAGCTTGCAAAGGCTGCTCAAACACTACCCTTGTTTCCTGATATAGATAATCATCGTAGTATGCTGCATATTGATAACCTTAGTGAGTTTATAAAACTGATAATCGATTATGAAGACAGAGGGCTATTCTTTCCGCAAAATAAAGAATATGTTAAAACTAGTGAAATGGTAAAGCTCATAGCTGAAGTTCATGGTAAGAAGATTAAGTTAACTAAGGTATTCAATCAGATCATAAAGTTGCTGGGAGTACGGGTTGAAATAATTAATAAAGTCTTTGGGAATCTAGTTTATGAGAAAAGCATGAGTACGTATAAACATTTATATCAAATTAGGGATTTAAAAGAGTCTATTAAAATGACTGAAAAAGATAGTCATTAGGAAAACGAGGAGATTAGGTTGAAGATTTCTATAATTACTGTTTCATACAATAGTTCAAAAACAATAAAGGATACTTTAGATTCTGTTTATAAACAGTCCTATAATAACATTGAATATATACTGGTAGATGGAAAATCGACGGATACAACCATTGAAATTCTTAAAAGCTATGAAAATACATTTGCTGAAAAGGGAATAGAGTACAAATGGATCTCAGAAAAAGATAAAGGCATATATGATGCAATAAACAAAGGAATAGAGCTATCAACTGGTGATGTTGTTGGAATTTTGAATTCTGATGACTACTATAAAGACAAAGATGTTGTTAAAGACATAGCTTTAGCATTTGAAAATAATAATAGCGATTGTGTTTATGGTAATTTAGAATATATTGACCCTGTAAGTAAGAAGATAACTAGAAGATGGAAATCAAGAGACTTTGAATTGGGCTTATTTGAGAAAAGTTGGACTCCAGCTCATCCTACATTTTATTGTAAAAGAAATTGTTATATAGAACATGGTGTATATAGAACTGACTTTAAAATTGCAGCTGATGTGGAATTAATGTATAGATTTTTAGAAAAGAGTAGAATTAAATCAAAATTTATAAATAGATCCATGATTACCATGAGACAAGGTGGAGTAAGTAGTAGTGGTCTTAAGAGTACTTATATAATAACAAGAGAAATGAGACGAGCATTCAAGGACAATGGCGGTAAATTTAATCTTATAAAGTACCTTGGGTTTAAAGCATTAAAAGTTAAAGAGTTTATTTAAATTTTAAAAAATACTTTTGATACGGAGGAAATAACAATGAAAAAGGCATTAATAACTGGGATAACGGGACAAGATGGCTCCTTTTTAGCAGAATTTTTATTAGAAAAAGGGTATGAGGTTCATGGTTTGATTAGAAGAAGTTCATCGTTTAACACTGGAAGAATTGAGCATCTGTATATTGATGAGTTATTAAAAGATATGCATATAGAAAGAAAAGTTCAGTTGCACTATGGAGATATGACTGATTCTACTAACCTAATCAGGTTAATAAGGGAAATAAAACCAGATGAAATCTACAACTTAGCAGCTATGTCTCACGTTAAGGTTTCCTTTGAAGTACCTGAATATACGGCAGACACAGACGGTATTGGAACCTTAAGGCTACTTGAAGCAGTTAGGTTCTTAGGATATGAAAATAAAACGAAAATTTACCAAGCCTCTACCTCTGAATTATATGGAAAGGTTGTTGAAGTACCTCAAACTGAAAAAACACCTTTCTATCCAAGAAGTCCTTATGGTGTAGCAAAGTTATATGCTTTTTGGATTACAAAGAATTATAGAGAAGCTTACAATATGTTTGCTGTCAATGGAATTCTTTTTAATCATGAGTCCGAACGACGTGGGGAAACTTTTGTAACTAGAAAAATTACTTTGGCAGCAGCTAGAATTAAAAAAGGTACACAAGACAAACTTTATTTAGGAAATTTGGATGCGCAGCGTGACTGGGGATATGCTAAAGATTATGTTGAATGTATGTGGCTTATGTTACAACATGAAAAACCAGAAGACTTTGTTATCGCTACAGGCGAAATGCACACCGTTAGGAAATTTACAACCTTAGCCTTTAAAGAAGCAGGTATTGAGATAGAATGGAGTGGACATGGAGTAGAGGAGAAAGGTATTGATAAAGCAACTGGAAAAGTGTTGGTGGAGGTTGACCCAAAATATTTTAGACCAGCAGAAGTAGAACAATTATTAGGAGATCCGACTAAAGCGAAGACGATACTAGGATGGAACCCAACAAGAACTAGCTTTGAGGAACTAGTTAGAATTATGGTTAAAAGTGATATAAAGCTTGTAGAGAGAGAAGAGAGAATCAGAAGGGAATTTGATTAGAGGTGTGGTTAATGAACAAAGATGCTAAGATTTATGTTGCAGGTCACAGAGGTATGGCAGGTTCAGCGATTGTAAGGAATCTCGAAGAAAAAGGCTATACAAATATTATCAAGAGAACATCGAATGAATTAAATCTTATTCGACAAGAAGATGTTGAAAAGTTCTTTGAAGACGAAAAACCTGAATATGTTTTTTTAGCAGCAGCTAAAGTGGGTGGTATACATGCTAATAACACATATCCAGCAGAATTCATATACAATAATCTTATGATTGAATCCAATGTTATTCATAGTGCGTATAAATCCAATGTAAAAAAGTTACTTTTTTTAGGCTCTTCTTGTATTTATCCTAAAATGGCTTCTCAACCAATTAAAGAAGAGTATTTACTTACAGGTGCTCTCGAACCAACGAATGAGGCGTATGCAATAGCGAAAATAAGTGGTATTGAATTATGTAAATTCTATAGAAAACAATATGGGTGTGATTTCATATCTGCCATGCCTACCAATCTTTATGGAATAAATGATAACTTTGATCTTGAAACATCACATGTATTACCTGCATTAATTAGAAAGTTTCATGAAGCAAAGGTGAATAATGATAAAAATGTAGTTATGTGGGGGACGGGCAAACCAAGAAGAGAGTTTTTATATGTTGATGACTTAGCGGATGCGTGTGTTCATTTAATGAATAACTATAGTGGTGAAATGCATGTTAATGTTGGTACTGGTGAAGATATAGAAATTGGTGAATTAGCAAGAATTATACAGAAGGTAGTAGGTTTTAATGGTGAAATTGTAAATGATTTATCTAAACCGGATGGTACACCAAGAAAATTATTAGATGTTAGCTTTTTAGAAAGTACAGGCTGGAAGTATAAGATGGAACTAGAAAGTGGAATTGAACGAGTTTACCAATGGTACCTTCAATATAAAATAAGTTAGCCAGAAAAAACGGCATCGGCTAAATTTTTGTAATTACTAATAGCTAAAACTACAAGATGTTGATAGTATCCAGGTATTAAGTAGAGCTGCAGCCTAACATAAAGTTTTTCTCTTCTGGAAATGGAATTTTATTTACAGCCAGATTATTTATAAAATTCTATTGACATAGGTTTTTAACTCTACTTAATACTAAAGTTAATTTCTATCTATTTAAAAGCAGACTGTTTTTAAATAGATAGAAATTATTACTTTTTAAAACTATCTATTCAACTTATTAGTAGCTATAAATTCTTTCAAAATTGGAAGTCAATCATAGGGAGGTGATTTAGTGAAAGTCTTACAAATAAACACGGTATGTGGAATAGGAAGTACTGGTAGAATTGCTACAGACATTCATAATATATTAAATCAAAAAGGGTATGAAAGCTATATTGCATATGGAAGAGATTATTCTCAAAATTGTGAAACAACAATTAAAATAGGTGGAAATCTTGATATATATGAACATGTAGCTTTAACTAGAGTGTTTGATAAACATGGCTTTGGATCATTTAGATCAACTAAAGATTTCATACAAAAAGTAAAGAGGATAAATCCGGATATTATCCATTTACATAATATCCATGGGTATTATATAAATATAGAATTGCTATTTAATTATTTGAAGGAGGTTAATAAGCCGATAGTTTGGACTTTGCATGATTGTTGGGCATTTACAGGACATTGCTCTCATTTTGATTATATTGGCTGTAATAAATGGAAATCAGCTTGCTATAGTTGTCCACAAAAGAGTGAATATCCGAAAAGTGTATTATTTGATAACTCAAAAGAAAATTATATTATGAAAAAAGAGTTATTTACTGGAATTGAAAATTTGACTATTGTTACACCCTCGAAGTGGCTAGGAGATCTAGTTCGGGATTCATATTTAAAGTCCTATCCGGTAAGAGTGATAAATAACGGGGTTGACTTAAATGTGTTCAAACCTACAAATAGTAATTTTAGAAGTAAGTACAATATTAAAAATAAATTTATCATACTAGGAGTTGCGAGTGTTTGGGGAGAGCGAAAAGGATTTGATCAGTTCTTAAAGTTATCAGAGAAACTTGAACATGACCAAGTAATAGTACTAGTAGGAGTCACAGAGAATCAAAAAAAGAAACTACCAGAAAATATTATCGGAATAACTAGAACAAATGACATATATGAGTTAGCTGAAATATATACTGCTTCCGACGTTCTTGTAAATCCAACTTTAGAGGATAATTTCCCAACAGTGAATATTGAATCACTTGCTTGTGGAACGCCTGTTATGACATATTGCACCGGAGGTAGTACTGAAAGTATTGATGACAGCTGTGGCGTTGTTATAGAGAAAGAGAACTTAAATGAACTAGTAGAGAGTATTGGCCATTTGAAAAACCGAAAGTTGGAAATTTCATCAAATGATTGCATAGAGCGCGCCAGAAATTTATATGATAAATGGGAAAAGTATAATGAATATGTGACTTTATATGAAGAGGTTTTACCTCAATTATCGTCCGAAAAAATCTTTGAACTTAAAAATATTTGAAAAGAGTGGAAGAAATGCGAGTACTGTGGGTAACCAATATTCCATCACCATATAGAGTAGAGTTTTTTAATAAGTTAGGAAAGAAATGTGAAGTAACTGTTCTGTTTGAACGAAATAGTGCCAAAGATAGAGAAGCCAAGTGGATATCAAGTAAATTTAAAAATTTTAACGCGGTATTTTTAAAATCAATTTCTATTGGTACAGACAAGAGCATATCTCTTGATTTTATAAAATATATAGTAAGAAATGAATTTGATATTGTTATACTATCAAATTATAATTCACCAACTATAATGTTAATGATAGCAACATTGAAGATTAAAAGGATACCCTTTGGGTTAGTTGCTGATGGTGGATTTCCCAAAAACGAAAAAGGTCTGAAAAGAAAGATTAAGGAATTCTTTATTAAAGCACCATCTTTTTGGTTAAGTTCAGGAGAAGTAACAGATGAATATTTTAAGATGTATGGTGCAAATGAAGCAAGGATCTACCGCTTTCCATTTACTTCAATAGGAAAAAAGGAAATATTAAATGATGTGTTGACTTATGATAATAAACAAAAGATAAAAGACCAAATTGGAATAAGAGAAAAGAAAATGATATTAGCAATAGGTCAGTTTATTCCTAGAAAAGGATTTGATATATTGCTAAAATCTGCATCATCTATACCCTCTGAATATGGAATATACATTGTTGGAGGCGAACCACCGCAGGAGTACATTAACCTCCAAAGAAAATACAATAATGTGCACTTTTTAAGTTTTAAATCAAAAGATGAATTGAAAGAATATTATAAAGCAAGTGATTTGTTTGTTCTACCAACAAGAGAAGATATATGGGGATTAGTAATTAATGAAGCAATGGCATATGGTCTACCAGTAGTAACAACTGATAAATGTATTGCTGGTTTAGAGTTAGTGAAAGATTACCAAAATGGCTTTATAGTTCCAGTTGATGACGTAGAAAAGCTGTCAGCTGCAATAAATATGGTTTTAGACAACGATGAATTAACCTTAAAAATGTCAAAGAATAACCTTAATAAGATAAATGAATATACAATAGAGAAAATGGCAGAAGTGCATGCAAAAATATTTGAAAAAATAAAAACTGAAATAGATTAAAAGTAATTTGGAAGTTGGAACTTCGATCTTGTATATTATCTAGAAATACTTATTAAATGAACTATTTAACTCGTTAAAGTGTGTTTTATAAGGTGGAAAAATAAATGAAATCTTTATATAGTAATGTCTTAAAATATTATTTTTATATATGCGTACTAATTTTAAGTGTAATGTATGTATTTATAAGTACAGATTATACTAATAATGACATCATGGTAATAGTAACATTTTTAATTAACGGAGCAATCATATTTTTTAATATTTCAAGAAGTAACAAATTGGGCTATTCCTTAAATGATATGGTTTGGATTTTTATGTTGGTCTTTATGTTTGTTGCACCTTTTATACAATATACGAATAACCATTTCCCTTGGTGGGACCAAAGTCTGTTGAATGATGAAATCTTATTGATAACAAACTATTACATTATGATATTTATCTCAATTTACACAATTGTTCGATACATTGTTATAAAAACGCACAATGAGCATCAAAGGAAGAGTATAAAGTTTGGTGAAATTCAAAACATTAAGCTAATCTTAAATTTAAGTTTTTTTATCTCTATAGTTGTGAGTGTTTATATTATTAATAATATAGGGCTTATAAATATATTTTCAAGAGGAACCGCATCTATGAATTTAAGCCAAACTGAAATGTTGATTGTAAGTAAGTCATTAAGAGCCTTTCCATTTATAACTCTACTGCTTCACATTATGTATAAACACAAATATGGAATAATATATAATAAGTTCCAGTTCATTATTATATCTATTCTCTTTCTATTAACGCATTTTCCTACAGGGTTACCTAGATATCAAATTGCAACTGTTTATATAGCCTTATTAATAGTTATTTTTAAAGAATTTAAAAACAAGTATATACTGAAGATTTCTATATTAGTTGGATTATTAGTTGTTTTTCCTTTTATGGGTATGTTTAGGTCTATAGGAATTATGCTAATATCCAACCAAGTTTCTTTAATACCCAATCCACTAGAGGATTTTCTAAAGAGTGATTATGATGCTTATTCAATGATTGCTAGAAGCTTACTTTATGTAGAAAATGAGGGCATAACATTTGGGCAACAGTTATTGGGCGCATTTTTATTTTTTATTCCGAGATCTATCTGGCCGGAAAAGCCTATTGGAAGTGGCGCGATGATGGCTCAAGAATTTAATTGGCCCTTTACAAATGTATCCTGTCCCTTTATAGGTGAAGCATACTTGAACTTTGGTATTATCGGGATAGTTGTCTTTGCAGTATCTTTAGCAATTATTTTAGGTAAGTTCGATACAATATATCAGCATGAATTAAAAAATACTATGAATATATCAGTGCTCAAAATATATTACCCAGTTCTTATAGGGTTTCTTTTCTTCTTACTTAGGGGGGATATGCTAAGTTCTTTTGCTTATATGATAGGTTACTTCTTGCCTTTAGCTTTCCTTTATTTCTTAGATAAAATATTTATAAGCATGAAGAGACCACTAGTAAGAAAGTAACTTAAAAAATCCTATAAAAATCTAGATTATTCAATAATAAAAGTATAAATGGGGTTATGATAATCACATCTATATTGTTAGGAGATTGCAGATGACTAATATAAGGAAGCCACTAGTAAGTATTATTGTGCCAACATTTAAAAGGTCAAGTATAATAAAGAATGCAATAGAAAGTGTTCTAAGACAGACTTATAAAAATATTGAAATAGTCGTTGTGGACGATAATCACCCTAATTCTGAAGAGAGAAATAATACAAAGTTAAACCTTCAGAAATATATTGATAATAATCTAATAACATATTGTGAATTAGATGGAAATTATGGAGGGGCAGTTGCGAGGAATAAAGGATTAAAGCTAAGCAACGGAGAATTTGTGTGTTTTTTAGACGATGATGATACTTTTCAAGAGAAAAAAGTCGAGCTTCAAGTGAATAAATTTTTAGAGAGTAAAGAAACTCTTGCAGTTGTTGGAGGATATGCCAATATTGTCGATGAAAACGGAAAACTAATACGTATTGAAAAGACAGATATTAAAGGGGATGTTTACAAGAGGCAACTTGCACATAACATTTGTACCACAAGCATTGCAATGATTAGAAAGCAAGTTGCCATTGATTCAGGAGGCTTTGAGAAAATTCCATCATCTCAGGAGCACTTATTTTTTATAAAAATATTTAGTGTGAATCCTAATTATGATTATGTAAAGGAATCAGTGGTGAATATCTTCCACCATTCGGGAGAAAGAATCTCTACAAATTCAAAAAAGCCAGAAGGGGCTATTCAACTATATAATAAGGTTCTCGAGTTAACTTCAAAGATGGACGATAAAGAAATAAAGTACATTAAACATCATCACTTGGTGAATATTACAAGATCATATATCTCTATTGGAAATAGCCATAATGCAATGAAGTACATTATCCTATTATTAAAAAATGATAGAGGAATAAAACTAGACACTATAAAGGTTTTTATTACTCTTTTTATAGGTGTTAAGAACCTATATAAAATTAGAACATTATTTAATAATCTTAAGAACACAACAACTAGAGGTGCGTAAATGAGAATAGGAATTTTAATAAATGATGTAACAGCTGTAGGTGGTGTTGAAAGAGTAGTAACAAATACAGCTAATAAATTTCATTCAATATTGGGGCACGAAGTTGAAATAATTAGTGTTTTTACCAATAAAAACGATAGACCTTCTTTTAATATTGATGAAGGTGTTCAAATAAAATATATTAACCGCAACATTACTACTAATAAAGAAAATAAATTTTCCAAGTATTCTAGTATTATAAAAAAAATACACCAAATAATAGAAGATAGAAAATACGATCTTGTATTATGCAATAGCATATCCTTGGTTTTGATTGCTTTAATCATAAAAAAATTTGCAGTGCCAAGAAAAGTTTCATTTAAAATAGTTGCTTGGGAACACAGTCAGTTTGATAATGTAAGTGAAAAGTTTAAACAGTTAAGAAACATAATTTATAGGTTTATCGATGGTGTTGTAACTTTAACTGAACAAGATAAGGCATTATTTAATAAAATAAATTCAAACACTAGATGTATCTATAATATGAATCCCTTTATAAGTACTACCAGAGCCAACTTAAATGCAAAAAAGGTAATAGCAGTAGGAAGATTAGAAGAAGAAAAAGGGTTTGACATGTTAATTGAAGCCTTTTCGATTGTTAATAAAGAATACCCGGATTGGGTTTTAAATATCTATGGTGAAGGTTCTCAAAGGGATTTCCTTGAAAGAAATATTAATGATAAAAATCTACAAAACTATATTAAACTAAATAATTTTACTAATAATATTATAGACAATTATGTAGAATCGTCTATATTTGTATTAAGCTCCAGAACTGAATCATTCGGAATGGTATTAGTTGAAGCGATGAGTAATGGTCTAGCTTGTATTAGTTTTGATTGTAAAGTTGGACCTAGAGAAATTATAAAAAATAATACCGATGGTTTATTAGTTGAGCCTAATAACATAGAAGAATTAGCTAGTAAAATTATTAATTTAATAAATGACTCAAAATTAAGGAATTCATTAGCTGAAAATGCAATGCTAAAAGCAAAGTTATTTTCTACTGAAACTATAATGTCTGAATGGGATTATTTTTTAAGTGAAATGAAATAAAAAATTGCTTTAACGGGCATTAACAAACAATAAAGGTGTAGCACAGAGCTAACCTTTTACTTTTTGGAGTGATTTAAAGTGCAACGTTGTATATTAGTTAGCTTTTTTAATAGTAATAATATAGGAGACCGAATGATTTCAGAAATGCTCTATTCAGATGTGAAAAATAATGGTTATGAAATTACAAAATGCTCTTATGAAGGGAGCTTTGTTATAACTGGGAATAAGCCGAAAATAAGTGAAAGGTTTTTTTTACACCAAATAAATAGAGTAAGGCGGAAAATTAATAAAATAAAATTTTGGATGAACTTTGAAAAAGAAATAAAAAAATTAGATGCACTCGTTATTGGTGGCGGTAATATGATTATGGATTTAACTCCAGATACTAAAGCTGCAATGCATTTTAATCGATATATATCTATAGCAAAGAAACATAACAAAAAGGTAGTAGTATTATCTGTAGGTATTGGGCCCTTTCAGACTATGAATCAACAAAATAAGGCAATTGAAGCTTTAGAATCATGTGATTTTGTAACTTATAGAGATGAAAGTTCATATTTATTAGGGGCAGGAAATAAAAAGGATCAACAATATATTTCAGTGGATCCAGTTTTTATGCTACCCAAACAACTAGTAAATGGTCCAGAAACTAAACAACAGGTTATTGGTATTGGAGTTATAGATACTCTTCTATTTGATCCATCTATGGAAAGGTACAGCAATACATTAAATGGTTATGTGAATTTAATTAACCGCTTGATAGAGTTAGATTATGATATAGTAGTTTTTTCTACTGAAATAGCTGACTACAATATGGTCAATGATGTCGTTAATGAATGTAATAATAATAGAGTAAGTATAAAATATGTTGAAAATTCAGATGAATTACTAGAGTTATATTCAAATCTATCAGCTTTAGTCGCAGCAAGAATGCATTCTTTAATAATTGCTTACACACAACAAATACCTATTATAGGCATATCCTGGCAGCAAAAGGTTAGTAGTATGTTTAAATTGATTGATAGTGATGAGTTATGTTTTGAAATTACCGAGTTATCTGAGCAAGTAGAAGATATAGTGAATCAAGTTAAATATTCGGTGAATAATGAAAATTTACGGTTGAAAAATGAAGTGAAGCTACAAGAGTTTAAAAAGAAATATGATATAAATAGCTATATTTTAAATGAGATTAAAAAAGGTAATAAATAGAGATTTTTTCTATATTATCTACTGTTTTTGTTGTTTTTATCAAAGTACTCAATTTTTAACAATTGTAGTAAAGTCTTAGGTTTTAGGCATAATGAATTGAAAATCATTAAGGGTCATTATTTTGAGGTTTTAGAGAATTAGTCTATTTCATTTTTTAAGGAAGGTTGCAATAATATTATGAAGTTAAAGGTAAAAAAATGAGCAGAAACAAAAAATTGATTAAGGATACACAAATTTATGCAATAGCTATGTTTGGACCTCAACTAATTAACTTTTTATTATTACCTCTTTTTACAAGTTATTTTAGTACAGCCGAATATGGCCAATGGGATTTAATAGTAGTAACAGTTTCCTTACTATTACCTTTCATTTCATTCGAAATATTAACTTCTGTTTATAGATGGTTATTAGAAGAAAAGGATTTTAATAAAAGAAAAGAAATAATAAGTACAGGTTTTTTTTATACCATTAGAAACTTAACCCTATTTTGTTTCTTGGCCATTTTTGTGATGATATATTTTAATATTGAATATCAATTTTTAATTATTATGATGATTATTTTTAATATCTTAAATAATTTTATTCAAAAATGTGCTAGAGGCCTAGGTCTAAATAAACAATTTGCTATTTTAGGAATTACTCAAACAATTGTAACTTTAGTTACACAAATGCTTTGTGTGTTTGTGTTTCAGATAAGAATTGAAACATTTTTTATTGGGGCTATTGTTGGAAATGCAAGCTCATTTCTCCTTGGATGCTATATGTTAAAGTTCCATCAATATTTAGCTATAAATTATTTTTCAAAACAATTAAGTGAATCTTTATTAAAATATTCTATACCTATAATACCAGGAGCTGTAAGTTTTTGGGTAATGAATTCTTCAGACAGATTTATTATATCAGCGTTCTTAGGGTTAAGTGCAAATGGTATTTATAGTGTGGCAAATAAGTTACCAGTGTTAATTAACATGGTTAAATCAATATTCCAATTAGCTTGGCAAGATAGTGCAATTCTAAGTTACAAAGACCAAGATAGAGATCAATATTATTCAGAAATTTTTAAACGTTATTTTCGCTTTTTAATGCCAAGTTGTACAATTTTAATTACATTAACACCATTTTTAATGAAATTAATTGTAGCTGACCACTTCTATATTGCTTGGAAATATACTGCAATTTTATTTTTAGGTGCAGTTTTTTTGGCGTTGTCAGATTTTTGGGGTGCAGCCTATCATGGGTCTAAAAATACAAAGGTAATACTTAAAACTACTTTAATAGGAGCAATGGTTAATATAATAGTTAATTTATTGTTAATTCAATTAATAGGACTATATGCTGCAGCTATTTCTACAGTTGTAGGATTTTTTGTAATGTGGCTAATAAGAATGAAAAGCAAGAGTAAAACTTTTGAAATAGATATAGATAAAAAAGACTTTATTATACTATTTTCTATCCTTGTTAGTTTCTTAATTCTAACATACCTAGAAAATGTAGTAATAAATGCAGTATTAGTATTAATGTCGTTGGCATTATTCTACTTGTATAATAAAGATGTTTTATCAAAGTTATTCAAATTTTTAGTTGCAAAAGTAAAGAAGTAGTTTTTATGGACCAGTACTTTTCCAAGGAATTAAGAAGGTTTCCTTTATAAACCAATTTAACAGTTATACTTGTAAAAATAAAATAGTTATAGCAAGGGAGTGTGAAAAATGAAAATAACAGTAGCAGGAACTGGTTATGTAGGCTTATCAAATGCAATTTTATTAGCTCAAAATAATGAAGTAACTGCATTAGATATTGATAAAGTAAAAGTTGAAATGATCAATAATAGAAGATCTCCAATTATCGATAATGAAATTGAAGAATTTTTAGCTAAAAAAGAACTAAGATTAACTGCAACTACAGATAATTATGAAGCTTTTAAAGATGCAGAGTATGTAATCATCGCCACACCTACGAATTACGATCCAGATAAGAATTATTTTAATACAAGAACAGTTGAAGCAGTGATAGCGAATGTTCTAGCTATTAACCCAAGTGCTATAATGGTTATCAAGTCAACAGTACCGGTAGGATATACTGAAAAAGTAAGGGGTAAATTTGAAACAGAAAACATTATTTTTTCCCCTGAATTTTTAAGGGAAGGAAAAGCACTATATGACAATTTATATCCATCACGGATTATTGTAGGAGAACAGTCGAAAAGAGCAAAAAAGTTTGCTGATCTTTTGGCCCAGGGTGCATTTAAAGAAGATATCCCTGTTTTGCTAACTGCTTCCACAGAAGCAGAAGCTATTAAACTATTTGCAAATACTTATCTGGCTATGAGAGTTGCATTCTTTAATGAACTTGACTCATTCGCAGAGGTTAGAGGATTGGATACAAAACAAATAATTGAGGGTGTAGGCTTGGACCCAAGGATTGGGACTCACTATAACAACCCTTCTTTTGGCTATGGGGGTTACTGTCTTCCTAAAGATACTAAACAATTGCTAGCTAATTATGCAGATGTACCAAACAACATTATGGGTGCAATTGTAGCTGCTAATAGAACTCGAAAAGATCATATAGCAGATATGATACTAGCTAAGAGTCCTAAAGTAGTAGGTATATATAGGTTAACAATGAAAATGGATTCGGATAATTTTAGGCAATCGGCTATTCAAGGCGTAATGAAACGTATTAAAGCCAAGGGGATAGAGATAGTAGTGTTTGAACCTGCTTTAGCTGATAAAGAGTTCTATAATTCTAGGGTAGTAAATGATATTGTAGAATTCAAGAAAATAAGTGATGTAATAGTAGCAAATAGATTAACAGAAGATATAAGAGACGTTCAAACTAAAGTTTATACGAGGGATTTGTTCAGTAGGGATTAGTGCAGAAATAAGAAGTAATCATTAAGAAAATAGAGGTGAAACCTTTTTGAACATTTTAGTTACTGGCGGTGCAGGATATATAGGTTCACATACTTGTGTAGCTTTGTTAAAAGCGGGACATAATGTAATTGTTGCTGATAATCTTAGCAATAGTAAAGCTGAAACTCTAGATAAAGTAAAGCAGATAACCAAAAAAGAAGTTATTTTCTATCAAATAGATTTGACGGATGAGTTATTAGTAGACACAATCTTTTCTGACAATGATATAGATGGTGTAATACATTTTGCTGGCCTCAAAGCTGTAGGTGAGTCTGTTGAAAAGCCGATAGAATATTATTTTAATAATATTGTTAGTACTATGGTCCTTGTAAAGACTTGTCAGAAGTATAATGTGCAACGATTGGTTTTTAGCTCATCTGCAACTGTATATGGAGAAAATAAGGTACCGTTTGTAGAGACTATGGAGCTCTTACCAACAACTAATCCATATGGTGAAACTAAGGCAATGAGTGAGAGGATTCTAAAGGATGTAGGAAAGGCTAATCCAGATTTCTCTATATCAATACTTAGATATTTTAATCCAGTAGGAGCCCATGAAAGCGGATTAATTGGAGAAGCCCCTAATGGAATTCCAAATAACCTTATGCCATATATAACTCAGGTTGCAAAGGGAAAGTTGGATAAGTTACAAGTGTTCGGGAACGATTATCCAACAGTAGACGGTACGGGTGTTCGTGATTATATTCATGTTATGGATTTGGCAGAAGGTCATGTGGCTGCACTTAATAACTTATCTAACGGAATTCATATTTATAACTTGGGTACTGGAAAAGGCACTAGTGTACTTGAGTTGGTTAATGCTTTTGAAAAAGCTAATACTATAAAAATACCTTACAAAATTATAGGACGTAGAAAAGGAGATATCGCTTCATGCTATGCTGATGTTTCAAAGTCTCAAGAGAAGCTTAGTTGGTTAGCTAAACGGGACATAATTGATATGTGCCGAGATGCATGGCGGTTTGAAATGAATTATCAAGAATAAAACTTTGAAACTTTTCATTTCAGTATTTCTGAAAAATTTTCTGAAGTATAATCTTTTTCAACTTGAAAGATAATAATTTGTTTATAGGAGGAGAATTCATGGAACTAATCTTATTATCTGGTGGATCCGGTAAGCGTCTTTGGCCATTATCTAATGATTCAAGATCAAAGCAATTTTTGAAGGTTTTAGACAATAGTGCTAATTTAGAATCAATGGTTCAAAGGGTTTGGCGCCAATTAGAAAGGTTACAATTTAATGAGTCAACGCTAATTGCAACTAGTAAATCACAGGTGGATATGATTCATAGTCAATTAGGAAATCATATTCCACTAATTATTGAACCTGAACGTCGTGATACATTTCCTGCTATCGCTTTGGCAGCTACTTACTTATATTCTATTAAGGGAACTAGTTTAGAAGAAGTAGTAGGAGTTTTACCTGTAGATCCTTACGTAGATATTAGCTTTTTTGAAAGAATAAAAGATTTAGAAGATACATTAACTATTTCAGGTGCTGATTTAGCATTAATGGGAGTAAGTCCTACTTATCCATCAGCAAAATATGGCTATATAGTTCCTACACAAGGTGATGAGAGCAACTATATTCAAGTTAGTCATTTCAAGGAAAAACCTTCTGAGGAAGAAGCAGTAGTTTTAATCGATCAAAAAGCTTTATGGAATTGCGGAGTTTTTGCTTTTAAGCTTCAGTACATTATAGATTTATTACAAAATAAAGGCTTACCAATTCAATATGATGAACTATTAAAACAATATCAAAGCCTCGAGAAGATCAGCTTTGATTACGCAGTAGTTGAAAAAGCTGAAAAAATAGTAGCACTCCCTTATAGTGGTAGTTGGAAGGATCTTGGTACTTGGAATACGTTAACGGAAGAAATGGGGACTAATCAAATTGGTAAAGGGATTATCAGTGAGGATTCTTCTAATACTCATTTAGTAAATGAATTAGATATCCCTGTAACTGTACTAGGTATCAAGGATGCCGTTGTAGCAGCAAGTCCGGATGGAATATTAGTAACTGATAAAGCTGCGAGTCCAAGGATTAAAGAGGTACTAAAAGGATTTAACCAACGTCCAATGTATGAAGAACGTCGCTGGGGTTGGTATAAGGTTCTTGATCATACAAAGTTTGACGAAGGAAATGAAGTACTGACAAAGAGAATTGGTGTTAAAGCAGGGAAGAATTTAAGTTATCAGAAACATTATGCGAGAAGTGAAGTTTGGACAATCATTAAAGGCGAAGGAGAATTTGCTTTAAATGATGAGATCCGTGTGGTAAAGCCAGGTGATGTTTTAATCATTCCTGTTGAGGCAAAACATGGTATAAAGGCTAATACTGACTTAGAATTCATTGAAGTACAAACTGGTTCGCAACTTATTGAAGAAGATATTGTGCGTATATTCATGACATGGAAAGAAGTAGAAGAACATTGTAAATCTCTTGTTAAATAATTTCTATTATATACCCGCTTAGCTTAAAGGCTAGGCGGGTATTTTTGTTTTTTAGTTAAGGTGCCTGTCACTCCCCGAAGATTGCCAGAATATGTCGAAAGATTTATAGACTATGGTGCTACTAGTCTTAGAATTAAGCTAGAATAAAAGGAGTAGTTTTGCTAGACTTATTTATACCAACTACATAAAAGCAGATGGGCGGTTGGCCATCTCCCTATAGAAGGGAGGTGGTGATATGACGGCATATGAGGCAATTATGATAGCATTAACATCAAACCTTGTCTTACTAGGAGTCGTGTCATACTTCAGCCATAGAAAAAAGTAACCGCCCTAGCCCCGACCAAAGGATAAAGAGTGGTTACTTTTTAAAAACTACTTACTTTAGGTCAGCCGCTCTTCATGCGGCATGTAGTTGCGTTGACCGGGTGTTGTAGCACTCGGTCTTTTTTTATTGTGGTTTGATCTTACTTTTATTATACATGATTAGGACTTGACTTTCATGATTTTTTTATATGTTGTTTAGTACAATACGCTGTCACTCCCCAAAGAGTGCAAGATTTCGTTGAGATTAAATCACCTTTGTTCCTTTTTTCGAAGAGGAGTAAAGTATTATAGCAAGTTATATACATATACCAGTACAAGTAATGGTGTTAGTGTGGTCCCAGTTATTTATCATATTTGATTTTATCTCAAAAAAATTTTTTCTGAAAACCTAAAGGAATACCACAAATGTTGTCGAATAAAACAGTCACCTCATCTATTTCCCCTTTCAGTCATTACCATTTTAAGAAACTACCTATATTTCTTCATTGTTTATTTTCCTTATCATTCACTTCAGTTAAAAGCCAAAAGGAGGTCGTCTATGTGACGGTTAATGTATCAAGCATTGGTTTAAAAGGGTTGGAAGGGTACCGCGTGCAAGTGGAGGTCCAGGTGTCTAAAGGAACAGAGTCGATGGTGATCGTAGGGCTTCCGGATGCGTCGGTGAAAGAGTCAAAGGAACGGGTGTTGTCGGCCATCCGAACACTTGATTGTGATGTGACGGATCAGAAGATTGTTGTCAATTTGTCCCCTTCTGAGCAGAAAAAGAACGGGCCTTTGTTTGATTTAGCGATGGCTGTAGCGGTCCTGAAAGAGAGGAAGCAGTTTGTGGAGGAGATACGAAAGGAGACGGCTTTTATTGGCGCATTGTCGTTAGATGGCTCGGTTGTCAAAGTGGAAGGAATGCTGCCAGCGCTCATTGCCGCAAAAGCGCTCGGGTTTAAAAGAGTGTTTCTCCCTTATGATCCGCTGATCCCGATTGAGATGTTAGAAGGAATTGAATGTATCGTTGTGCAACACATAAACGATGTGTTGCAGTATGTAAGAGGACAGATTTCTCTACCATTGCCTATTCAATCAGTTTCAGTAGAAGAATCGATATCTCCTGTTGAGTTTCAAAAAGACTTTTCCGATATTATTGGACAAGAGCAAGCAAAGCTAGCGCTTGAGGTCGCGGCAGCTGGTGGTCATAATGTGTTGATGAGCGGCCCTCCTGGCTGTGGTAAGAGCTTGCTCGCTGAAACGTTCTCCTCCATTTTTCCTCCATTAACGAAACAAGCTCAATTAGAAAAGATTAGCTTGTATCAACTTGCACAAGAAAAGTTGGAATCTCCAAAGACTGTTCCTTATCGACACCCGCATCATTCTGCTTCTTCTGTCGCGATTATTGGTGGGGGCCAGAACCCAAAGCCAGGGGAAATTTCTTTAGCCCATCATGGTATTTTGTTTTTAGATGAAATGGCTGAGTTTACAAAGAAAACGTTAGATATGCTCAGGCAGCCTCTTGAAACAGGAAAAGTGACAATAAGCCGTGCTCATTCGACGGTGACCTATCCCGCTTCCTTTCTCCTCATCGGTGCGATGAATCCATGTCCTTGTGGGTATCTTGGTTCCAACACGCATTATTGCTCTTGTACACCAAAACAGGTTCAGTCATACCGTAACCGTGTCTCCGGACCGATCTTTGATCGGATTGATATTTTACTTTCCTTACACCCCGTTAATCTAGAACAGCCTCAAGGAATGAGAGAGTCCTCTGCAGACATTCGAAATAGAGTCGAGCAAGCAAGGGATGTGCAATATGCTCGTTACCAAGCAGAGATTACGAATGCAAAAGTTCCGTTTGAACAGCTCATGAAAACAAGTCCCCTCACAAGCAATCAGCAGAAAATGATGACACAAGTATCATCGAAAAAACAATGGAGCAATCGCGTTCAAATTAAAATGATCCGTTTAGCCAGAACGCTATCTGACCTAGCAGGAGAAGCATCGATATCAGATGAAAGCATCTGGAAAGCCATGACATTAAGACGTAACCACATCTCAAAAGAACATACGAAAGCGAGGGGGAACTAATGCCTCGTGCTAAGAGAATTTGGGTTCCATACCGTTTTTATCACATCGTCATGCGTGGCAACCGTCGTGACCCACTTTTCCGTTCAGCTACTGACTTTCACGCTTTCCTCCATATCCTTCATCAGCTTCATCAAAAGATTCCATTTGAACTTGCTTCCTACTGCTTAATGACCAATCACTACCATCTACAACTCCGCTCCGAAGAAGCATCTCTTTCCAAACTGATGGCGCTCATTAACAAACGATATGCCAACTACTACAATACTCGTTATAGCTTAACCGGACATGTTTTCGAAAAACGCTTTTATGACACGATCATTGAGGATAAGAATGGAATGATTGAAATCAGTCGCTACATCCACAAGAACCCAGTTGAGGCCAAAATGGTGAAACGGGCAGAGCATTATCCATGGAGTAGTTACTATTTGTATATGTACCCAGAAGCAATACAACCGCGGTTTATGAAGGTAGAAGCGATCCTTAAGTATTACGTAGGAACGTTGGAGGAGAGGAGGAGGTTGTATTGTGAGGCGATGAGGGGATTGTGAACTTGGGACAGGTCCCTTGTCCCGTTTTTATAGTAATGGGATGGTTTCCATGCTGCCGTAACTAATTGATGCCACTGTAGATAAAGCTACTGTAAGTTTCAATGAAGCGTAAATAGATGGTTTAGGGAAAAGGAAAAGATATTTAGTTCTTGTCCGGGTGGGGTGGATAACTTCCTCTTATAGAGTGGGTTATCCACCTTTTTTGTGTTATTCACAACGATCTGCGGAATTGGTGGGACGAGGAACCTGACCCCCCTGTCCCCTCGAAACAGGCCCGAGATAGCGGAGTTGCTGGAGGAGCATGGGGACGGTTCTCGTGCATCTTTAGTTTCGCTAAACGAAGAAATCAGAAGATCCGTCCCTATGCTCTTCGGTAAAGTGCCCCACTCTCAGCAATCTCCTCACCTACCGCAACCACCTTGGCCCCGCATTACCCGTTAAATCTCTCTCCATAAACCCCTGCAAGATCACTTCATGAGCAATGAACGTAGAAAGTGTCCCATAAAAATACGGCATAAAGCTTGTCTTAATTTCCCCTTTCTTATAACGATATACCGACTCTTTAAATGCTTGAATGATAACGGGAAGGTAAGTTTCCACTGGTTTTTTACATTCCATCTTACGGTGAGCCATCATAACCCGGTCCCATAAAGCACAGATCTCTTTGGCACTTGGGAAGAAGGGCTTGGCTGCTTTGACAAATGGGCTTGGAACATGTGATGGAACAAATGTATAATCAAGCGATTCGAACGTTACCTTACGTATCTCTTTATCTTTTCTTTTTTTAGTTTTAGATAAAGTAGCTTCAGGGGTGGTTTTTGTGGTTTGAGGGCTTGGTACAGGTGGGATTGGGGCTGGTTGCTGATGCGTCAATTTTTTTGTGTTGGATACATCAAAGCGATGAAACACATAGACATTATGAGATTTGCCGCCTTTTTTTCGGTTGGTGTTGTAGGTAGTCAATAGTCCGAGCTTTCTCCCCTTACGAAGCATTCGTTCAAAGGTTGTGCGTGAGATGGGCTGACCTGAAGCATGGGTTGCTTCTAGTAGCTTACATATTTTTGCATTACAAATGCCGTGAACTTTCACGCTATATTGAATCAGCGTGCGAAGAGCGATATGCTCTCCTTCTGTGAACGAATCTCCATGTAGCTGTAGGAAGTTCTTGATAGAATCGTTGAATTCTTTGACGGTTTTGAACTGACTTAAATGAGCAAATTGCTGAATATGACCTGATTGCATTATAGTGCCTCCTTTGGGGTGAGCCCATCATGTAGCCATGACAGGCCGGTTAATGTTGAGGTTGGTTTTATTCGAAATGAGAGGAACGAATTCTATGATGAGAGAAGCGAACAATGCAGTAAGACGTGCGCTGCAGCTGCTTTTCGAGGCTGTGATAGGAAATGTCGAGTTCGAGCTGTTTGTGATGGTGAAATAGAATGATCGATTGGGAATGGCTTTTAGGATGGCGGTTGATCGATTTGATGTGGTGATAGAAAATCCAGGAGCATTCGTGGAGTGTCGGCGAGTGGGTGGGGAAGGCGTAAATATGCTCGTTTGGATTAATCGGGATCGGAATTTTGCTTTGGATGCCTGTTTTGTGCATCACAGCAGCTTTGCGGCCATTGAAGTCGGCTCCTCCTTCGAGGCATCCGGCTTTAATGAGTTGCATCGGGGTCTTTTGGATGTAATAGATTCGATCGCGTTCCCAGACGATGGAGTAATAATCTGTGTGGGAAGCTGAGAAGATAGCGGTTGTGTCTTGGGTAATGTCGTAGTAAGGGAGGATGGTTTTGGACATGGCGAAGCTCCTTTTTTGGGGGATGGGTTGGAAATGACAAGAGGGGTTAATTATGAGGTAGTGAAGACTCTAGGTGGGAGTGGTAAATCAACTTAAAGGGGCGAGGTCGTTAATCAATGGAGTTAATCTCTTTCAAAAAATGTGTAACAGCGTCTGGAACCTCTTCATATAGGCTGTTTGAAACTTTAATATCGAGGGCACAGCATAATTTTAAGAGAATGAAGTGAGACATTGTGACTTCTCCTCTTTCGATTTCACCAAGGTAGGAGTAGTCCAGGTTAGCTCTTTCCGATAATGTTAAGCGCGACATGCCCTTCATCTGGCGAATACCTGAAATGTTTTTGCCGATGGTTTTGTTTGCGAGTTCTTCTAAATCGTTTGCTTTTTGTTTATCGATTTCTTCCACTGTTCTAGCTCCTTTTAAGACTATAATCAGTCATGAAGGAGGTTTGATCGACGGGCTATGACCATTAAAGTGGGAATTATTGTAAAATTAGGGGAGTTTTTTTGTGGAGTGGGTCATGATTGGGTCATGGGGACAGGTCCCTTGTCCCAATCGATAGCTTTTACTGAACTCGTGGGACGAGGAACCTGTCCCTTTGTCCCGTATAATTAATTGACGAAATTTGTAAAAGATCTAGGAAAATAAGCCGATAAAAGAGGTGTAGTGTATAGAAGAAAAGGTGAGAGAATGAAAATTAATAATAATATAAATGCATTGAATTCATTAAATCGCTTAAATCAAAATCATAGAAGTGTAAGTAAGGCGATGGATGCTTTATCATCTGGTCTTCGAATTAATCAAGCCGCTGATGATGCAGCGGGGCTAGCCATTTCTGAAAAGATGCGTGCACAAATTCGAGGCCTCTCTCAAGCTGATAGAAATATACTAGATGGCATCTCGCTGATTCAAACAACAGAGGGAGCCTTAAATGAAATCCATGCGATGCTACAAAGGGTTAGAGAGCTTGCTGTACAAGCATCAAATGATACGTTAACGGAATTTGATCGGGGCATTATTCAGGAAGAAATCAAACAAATAAAAGATGAGATTAACCGAACAGCGTTAGAAACAGAGTTTAATATAATTAATACGCTAGCACCTCCGCAAGCCGTTGATCAGACAGGAAATCACGGTACTCTTCCTAGTGCAGATATTGTCTTTTTTATCGATGACTCAGGTACGATGCAGGATGAAATTGATGAAGTTAGGGCTGGTATCTCTGAATTTGTTGATAGCTTAGCCATATATGGAGATGTTAAAGTCGCAACGGTTAGTACGGTTCATCCGAATAGGGTGTTGTCATTAACGTCAGATGTAGATGAAATTAATACACATATTACGAATGTCCATCAAGCTCAAGCAGGATTATCGTCTCCTTATGATCATATGATTAGTTATTCTCCTAGTGGGTCTTTAGGTGGGGAATTACAATATCGTGAGAATTCAAATAAGATTTATGTCTTATTAACCGATACTTTAGATGAATCATCCTCTTCGACACCAGCGGCTGTGAAAGATAGGTTGGAGAGTGAAGGCATTCTGCTGTATGTGTTTGGTATGAACTTTAATACGGTATCAGATTCGAATTTCTTCTCACAACAAGCGGCCTATGAGGATATAGCAGCAGAAATTTTTATCCCAGAAAACAAATCTGATATTGC
>NZ_JRJU01000046.1 GCF_000787375.1 Halalkalibacter okhensis
CTGGCAAATTTATGGTTGTTTGTATTCTAACTTTTAAAGTGCTAGTCGTAGCGCTTATATGATTCCTACCAGGAAGAGAGGGACCGAGGAAATCAAATTCAAAACCAACATTTTGGATGGAGAAATCATCTTCCTTAACTGGAGAAGCATTGAAAACCTTATCTGGATTGTTTTTTTGATCGCGCTCAACTCTTTTGGAAAGTTGTTTAGATTCTTCTTCTGTTAAGTCGCCTTCTTTACTTAATAGTTCAATAAATCTCTCATCGCTTATAATAGGTTCTTCTACTGGAGAAGCGTACATTACTTTGTCTGGGTTAGCTTCCATATCCCTTTTGACTTGTTCAGCTAATCTTATTGCTTCTTCTCTATCAATGTCTTTGTCTGTTAAGATTTCACTAGCTTCCCCGCACAAACGTCACCATTTCCAATTGATGGTGAAGAAGTAGTAGATGTTGCCGTTACCATTGGTCCAAAGGCAAAAAAAACAATGAAAATAAAAATTCCACTTTTGATCAGTGGAATGGCATATGGGATTGCACTTAGTGAACAAGCAAGGCTTTCTTTGGCGGAAGCAGCAAAAAAGACAGGAACTGCGATTAATTCAGTTCAGGTTTTGAATTTGCTGAAATGGTGTTAAACAAAGCCCTTCGTAATTTCCGAAAAGAGATTTTGTTTTGCATAATTCTCCGCAAAACGTCCGAAAGAAATAATTTTGGTTTTATCCTCGGAAATTTCCAAGTTAAATTTCTTTAATCTGCATTTTAATGATTGGAATTGCCATAGTTTCCTGAATATAATAGATCCATAAATTTGTTATTTCTGCAGAAGTTAATCTTTTTTTAATCAAATCCAATCTTTCAAATCCTTTCGTTGTAAACTTTTGCTTTTAAAATTTTATTAATAATGTGCTACTAATGAAAGTTTTTTATTCCATTGTCAACTGAAACAAAATTATTAAGTCATTTTTAAAGCTTTGTAAATTATCCTGTTCGTTTTGTTGTTGACTTTAACAATTTAAACAATTTTTTATACACTCTCGTGAATTTTTTTCAGCTTCAAGGCTAAACTATGCAAGTAATTATAATTAGCTGATTTTAAGGTGGTTTTCCATGAATCAAAAGATGATTCAAGCTGTTCATATTTATATCTTATTTATTATGTCTACAGGATTCATGGTACATGTTCTAATTATCCCAGCTATATTATCAACCGCTAACAGGGATGCCTGGTTAAGTGTCATTTTCAGTACGATACCATTTATCCTCTGGATTCTGCTTGTTTTTCATATTTATAAAAAATTAAATACTCATGATGATATTCTCTCTTTACTTAAACGAAAATTATCTCAATCCGGGGTTTTTATAATATTTTCAATAGTATTCGGAGCCTATTTTCTAATTTCTGCCTTTATTACTCTTAAGTATACTTTTTTTTGGGCAAATGCTAATTATACTTTTGAGGTCCCTAATTTTGTCAGTGTATTGTTATTCGGACTCATTTGCTTGTATGCGTCTGTGAAAGGAATACGAACGATAAGTACGATTGCTTTTCTAGTGTTTCCATTAGTGTCATTTTTCGGATTTTTAGTAGGTTTCGGAAATTCGAAAAATAAGAATTATGAACTGTTATTTCCGATATTTGAGAATGGATACATAGATTTTCTTCATGGTTTAGTGTATAGCTGTGCTGGTTTGTTTGAAATGATCTTTCTTTTGTTTTTAACGTCTTTTATTAAAGACAGATTAAAGATTAAATGGCTTATATTGGTTGGGATCATCCTTGTGTTTTTAATCTTAGGTCCACTTGTGGGAGCCATTTCACAATTTGGTCCAGAAGAAGCAACAAAATTGAAGAATCCAGCTTATGAGCAGTGGAAGCTTTTAGAAATTAGCGAGCATATTACTCGACTTGATTTTCTTTCAATCTTTCAATGGCTCTCTGGAGCATTTGTTCGGATAAGCTTATCATTATTTATTGCAGACAAACTATTTTTATCAAACAAAAGGAAAAAATGGGGTCTTCCTATCCTTTATTTACTATTAATCATTGGTGCCTCCATTCCTTGGAATGCTACCTCATTTTTTTACTTTTTACAAAATTATTTTTTCCCTTTTAGCCTTATTTTTCAAATTTGCACGCTACTGATTTTTTTACTAATCATTCATTTAAAAGGAGATCAACATGAAGAAAGTTCAACCTAATAAAAAAGTCGTCAGCATAGAACAATTGAAAATTTGGTTTGAAGGTTCTTCTGATACCGTGATAAAAACGAGGGACTATCAAGATCATACTTTGGATTTTTTGTATTGTCCTCAATTAGTAGATATGAAATTTATAAATGAGGTTATTTTTCCAACTATTAATGAAGTTATAGAAAAGAACGGTCACTTAAATTTTGAATTATTAAATAATGTTCTGGAGGCCAATAAGCTTAAAGATATACATACCGTTAAAACAGAGACAGAGGAAAAACTATTTTCAGGTGAATTAATCATATTTAATCATCATTTAAACGATCTTTACTTTCTACCCGTATCAAATCTTCCAAAACGAGGTCCTGAAGAATCTAACATGGAATCCTCAATTAGAGGGCCAAGGGATGGATTAGTAGAAAATATATCGGATAATATGGCATTAATTCGTCAGAGATTAAAAACATCATCATTAAAAAGCATTGATTATACAATTGGTGAAAGAAGCAGAACGAAAATCTTATTACTTTATATAAATGATATTATGAATCCTTCTATTCTTGAAGATGTCAAAAAGCGATTAGATTCCATAAAGGTAGATAGTGTCGCTAGCAGTTACGAAATTGAGGAATTCCTATATGACAAAACCTTTTCACTATTCCCTTTGATGGAGAATTCAGGCAGACCAGACTTTGCTGTTCAATCCTTAACACAAGGAAGATTTGTGATCATAGTAGATGGAAATCCGACTTGCCTAATAGGACCCGCAAATTTAAATCAACTATTATATTCACCAGAAGACGCTCATGATAGTTTTTTTTACGTTAGTATGGTCCGTGTTCTGCGGTTTTTGGCTATATCTACGACGATTTTCTTACCTGGTTTTTATATTTCGTTAATAACCTTTCAACTTGATCAAATTCCTTATTCACTTATCGCAACAATATCTGCCTCTAGAATTGGCTTGCCTATATCTGCGCCTATGGAAGTTTTTATTATGCTTGTTTTATTTGAATTATTTAAAGAAGCCGGGGTACGCCTACCTAAGGCTGTTGGACAAACTGTTGCTGTTTTAGGCGGATTATTTATTGGTGATGCTGCGATTCGTGCAGGGTTAACATCTCCATCCTGTTTGGTCATTGTTGCTGTTACAGTGATATCAGGTTATATCCTAAGTAATCAAACCCTGGCAGGCAATCTCGTGATTCTGCGATTTCTAGTTTTAGCCTTTTCAGGTCTATTTGGATTATATGGCTTCTTTATTTCTTTTTTTCTCATTCTAACAAACGTGGTTTCATTAGAAAGCTTTGGTCAGCCGTATATGTCGTATTTATCCAAACCCCATGGAGCAGATATCATTAAAAATATGTTGAAGTTGCCTTATCGATTTATGAAGAAGCGAAATCAAGCATACCAACCTATTGATAGCGATAGTCAAAAGGAGTAATATATGAAAAAGATTTTATTGATCATCATGATAAGCAGTCAGATTTTTTTCCTGACTGGGTGCTGGGGTGCAAAAGAAATACAAAGTCAAACTTATATTACAGCTTTAGGACTAGATTACGCTGAAGGAGAATTTATCGCCTATATTCAAGCCTTGAATTTTGCCAATATCGCGAAGCAAGAAGGCGCTTCTTCTCTACAGCAAGCCTCCCCCATCTTAATTGGAGAAGCTAAAGGAAAAACAATACAGGCCGCTTTAAGCAAATTAGAACAAAAGTCGGCATTACCTCTCTATTACGGGCATGTTGAATCCATTCTTTTAAGTGAAAATCTTATAAAGGAGCAAATGAAGTCCGTCATCGAATTTATTGGACAAAATTCTTTACTTAGATACAATATATGGCTTTTTGGTACGGAACAGGATATTAAACAAATTTTAACAAGTGAGAGCTTTTTTAATTTCCCATCTTTATATACAATCATCCATAATCCCAAAACCCTAACTGAAAACAACTTTTTTATTCCCATTGAAAAGTATAATAAATTTATCTCGACCTATTCCCAGCCAGTTGGTACACAGATCATACCTTCATTAGAAATGAATAAAACTCATTACTCAGAGGATGAAGAAAAGAAAAATATTGCTGTTGTTACCGGAGGATTTGTCATTTCACAGAAACAATATAAAGGATGGGTAAATAAAAAAGACCTAGTTGGCTTAAAATGGTTTTCTAAAAAAGCTACTAATATCCCTCTCTCCCTCTTTGAAGAAAAAGTAAGTGTAATCATACAGAAACCTAAAAAAACAATTGAAGTAGTAAATGGTTATAAACCTTCCTATCACTTAATTGTAAAAGCCAATGCAGTATTGATTCAAAATGAGGAAGATATTAGTATAGATAAAATTAAAAAAGTATTAGAAAAGAAAATTAAAAGGGAAATATTAAAGACGATGGAGAAAAGTGAAGAAATAAATGCAGATTTGTTAAATATAAGTGAAAAAACATATCGATATCATCTGAAAAAGTGGGATGTAAGTGCAATTAATTCGATTGATAAAGAATCTATAGAACATATTGAAGTAAAGATACACATTGAACAAAATATAAACTATAAACATTAAAAGGACAATATTTGAAACATGGAAGATGCAATTGCTTTGCTCACTTAACAAAATTAATAGTCATACTTTTTATTTATTTCTAATACGACATTAATGGTCTTTATCCATTATTCGATCTTCAACAATCTGGCCAGATTGCGGAATACAACTTATCTTTTAAATGGCATTGTCATATTACACAAAAAAATCAATCAGGGAAGGGAAAATCGTAGGAACTTAAATTCCCTCATAAATCTTCCCAAATTGAATTTTCAATTGTTCTTTAATTTCTTTATTTTCATTTTCTAAATCCTTGACTCGCTTCCGTAAGGAAGCAATAATTACATCTTTTGATGCGTCACTCATATTCCTTTTAACTTGTTTTATTGAGGAGAGACCTTCTTGTTGTTTGCGAAGTGTTTCGATTCGATCTCGGAGCTCTGTATTTCTGTATAGAAATGCCTTTGAAACCCCTGATTCTGCAGATACAGAGTTAAAATTGATTTTTATTTGTTTTTTTATCATCTTTTTGATCGTTTCTTCAACTTTTTGAATGGTCTTTTCCGTTTTCAACTTCGCATGTTTTATAATACCTTCGGTATTTGGGCTTTCATTAGACATTTTGCATCACCTTTTCACGTTCATTTCCAACATACTCACGTCTAGTTTTATCCAAACCAAAGATACCACCAGTATGTAGTAAACCACTTGCTAATTCTTTATATCTCTTTAATTTGGGTTCGATTAACTCAATAGAACGTAACCTTCCGGATTTTTTGTATACTTCAATATCAGCTTCCATTTTAGATATTTGATCTTGATAATAGCCGAGAAAAGTCTTGTCAACGTGAAAACTTCTGCAGTTATTTTTAATACACGGTGGTTCCAATGTCTGTTCAAGAAAATCACAATGAAGTTTTGGGCTTTTTACACAAAACCCATGATCTAAACGAATGGAGTCCATGTTGTGCCGTATCCACTCCAGTTCAACTCCATTTTCTTCAGCCTGTTGAGCTAAATCAGCGACAATAACTTCTCCATGAGTATCTAGTCTTACTGCACCATTATCTCGAGCCTTTTCCCATTCATCACGTAGTGTTTTATCATGAATTTGGGCATAGACTAATGTCATTTCAGGACTGGCATGTGCCATCAGTTTTTGAACATGAAGGATATTCATTCCGTTATTAATCAAATTAACACCGTAACGGTGTCGAAATGCATGATTTTTAAACCAATAAATTTCTCCATCCTTGTCCTTAATATTACATCTATTAGCTAGTTTATTAAGGTTCAGCTTAATGGAATCCTGTGATATGGGATTACCCATCCTTTTCCCTTTTAGTATTGGAAACAAATATTTCTTAGGGTTCGTGTCCGAAGTTGATCTCTTTTTTGTAAGTTCTTGCTGCGCTAAGACCACATTAGCAATTTCTTCTGAAATAGGAACTTTATGATTTTTATAACTTACTTTTCTTTGATCTCCGATAATCCACCAACCATCTTCTTGATTTACTAAGCAGTCAATTTTAAGTGATAAAACGTCACTTATTCGAAAACCTGTAGCTTCCATTAGAAGAATTATAGGTATATGATCTGAGGAAAGTTGGTTAATATGGTAAACTAACTGTTCCCATACTTCATCCGGAATATATTTAATTTCATCAGCTTTTGCTCTTTTCTTTTTAGGGATATCTTCAATTGACAATAGTGAAATTACTGACTTTGTCGGAGCTTCTTCCCATTCGAATTTCTGTATGTATGAGATAAACGTTTTAAGGTCTATTAAAAAACGATTTACATAATTGTGATCTGGATTAATTAAATATTTTCCCTTTTTAATAGTGGAATGTCGCAAGTATTCAATGTACTCCTCGATATCCATTCTGGATAGCTGGTTTAATTCTTTCCACTCAGGATGTTTATCCTTCAAAAAGGTGAAGAAAAACGAAAGTCTATTTAAATAACATACGGCTGTAGAAAAGCTAATGGATTGCTGAAAAACTAGGCGAGTCTTTATATATTTTTTAAATAATTGTCTATAAGGTTGCGGAACCTTCGAAAAGTCTAAATGAATATCTACTGATTGTATTGTTATAATTAATCTTCAATTTTCGAACATCCCAACAATCCTTATCTGTTTCTTCACGTTCATCATAAAGGTGATAATAAAATTCATAAACTTGAAGAAATAGTCTAATATACAAGGATGGTTGAACTGTTGGTGATATCCATGGTGATGACTTTTTCCGGTGTATAATTTCAACTGATTTTCCATTCTCTACAAGAAATGTTCGATATTCTGTTAGAAACTTTTCTTTCGGTATATCAATAATAGAATCTAAATTAGCATAATATCGAGAGATGAATTCTGTAAAAACTTTAAGACATGGAGAATAATGCATAAAAGCATAGGTAATCGAAATCCTTGTCTCCTGTAACCCCTTATAAAAATAATATTTTAGTTCATTTTTTAATCCAAGATTTTGTACCTTATCAAAAATCAATTTTCTATTCCAATCATAGTGTTTATCCAAGAAGGGACATTCTTGTACATTCCACACATCATTTGCCCAATATCCAAGTAATGGTTCATTTATCTGTTCCAGATGGTGGGGAAGGGGTTTAATTTCCAATGCACTCTGTATCATTATTTATCTCTTCTTCCCATTTTTTTATTTGATTGAGCTTGTTCCCAGCTTCCACGTATGGTTTCATCGGATGCATGGATATAAGTCTGTATGGTTGTTTGAACGTGTGCATGCCCTAATAACCTCTGTATGATGGCAATATCTACTCCTGCTTCATGTAACTCTGTAGCATATGTATGCCGAAGCATATGAGGGGTAAAATCTATTCCTGTTTTTTTCTTCATCCGTTTAATTAAAGAACGTACAGAACCATCAGTCATTGGCTTACCACGATTTGGTCCAGTTAAGGTGATAAAAACATAATTGCTATCAATTTCGTAAGAATGAAAGTCTATTAGATAATCTTGAAAGAGATTCATAGTCTCAATAGATACATAAATTTTTCGTTTTTCCCCATCGGATGTTTTGGATTTCCTCACCGTAATAGCATTTTTACCTATATCAAAATCCTCTACCCACAGAGAAAGGGCCTCTCCAATACGTAATCCCCCTTCATATAATATACGGAATAATAATTCATCCCGTATATTGCTGCAAGCATCATGGATCACTTGGATTTGATTTTTACTCAAAGTTTTGATTAAACGCTTTGGTTCCTTAATCTTTAAAATGTTTTTATCGTATGAATTCCCTTTTGTAATGTGGTGGAGGAAAGGTTTAAAAGTCTTAAAACGCCCTGGGGCTTGTTTTTTTAACTGATCATTTACATTTCCTCCGTAATCCTCATTACGAGTCAAATAGTCATAGAACCCCATGACACATGTTATGACGGTATTGACCGTTTTTTCTGATCGTTTTGCTAAGGTTTCTTCAAAATAAATGACTTTTGTAGATTGATCAGGAATTCTCAGCCATCCGATGAACTGAGCCAAAATATCAAGGTTTACTTCTTGATATTCTAATCCACACTCCTCTAGGAATTGAAAGTAAAGCTTTAGATGGTAACAGTATGATTTTAGTGTGTTTTCAGCTTTTCCAACGTTATCTAAATACTTTATATACTTTGCAACCGGTATGACAGGATAGCCATCCTTGTCAATTAACAGATATCTTTTCTTCTCTTGAATAAGAACCTCTTGTACTTTCAACATTACCACCCCCTGGTTTCTTAGGATACTTTATATACATAAATTTCATAGTACAGATAATGATTCTATAAGGAAATAAAAAAGAAGTAGTTGTTATCGTAAGATACGTTAATAACTACTTCTAATGATAGTACAATTAAGGCTGGTTACACCGATCAGGTTTTTGGATTAAGCCATATATTAGGTTTTCGCTTTGCTCCTAGAATGCGAGATCTATCTGACTCTAAACTTTATGTCATGGATAAATCCAATGTTTATTCAAAGATTGACAGCATTCTACGAGGAAAAATCAACATTAAGATTATTCAAGATAACTATGATGATGTCTTACGATTAGCACATTCCATACGGGAAGGTAGAGTATCGGCTTCACTTATTTTAGGAAAGTTAGGATCTTATTCTCGCCAAAATAAAATGGCAACAGCATTGCGAGAGATGGGTAGAATTGAAAAGACAATCTTTATATTAGACTATATTTCTAATGAAACATTACGCCGGCGTATCCAAAGAGGATTAAATAAGGGTGAAGCTATGAATGGATTGGCAAGAGCCTTATTTTTTGGTAAACGTGGAGAGTTACGGGAAAGAGGATTGCAAGATCAACTTCAACGAGCTAGTGCCTTAAATATTCTTATAAATGCTACTACAGTTTGGAATACCGTTTATCTCACAGAGGCTACAAAGATATTAAAAGAAAAGGGCTTATTAAAAGAGGAGTTATTACCTCACATTTCCCCATTGGGTTGGGAACATATAAATTTACTTGGAGAATATTTATTTGATTCGAAAAAGGTACCCAAATCAAATGAATTACGACCTTTAAAGATATAAAAATTATGCTGATATCTCCTTAGCGTTGGTGATATCAGCTTATGTTTTCCATTTATTGTCTTAACGTGGGTTTTATGACAAAATGTTGGTTATACCCCAGCCTTAAAAAGTTTACCTACAACTTCTTAAGGCTTTTCCTCTAGTTTATAGAAATACCATTAGGGTATTCCCCTACATCTAATCGTTTTACTTCTTCTAACGTTTTTAAATCAACAACGGAAACCGTGTCTTCAAACATATTTGTAACAAAGGCATATTGACTATCCTTAGAAATTACAATACCATGTGCCCCTTTTCCTAACGGAACCTCCTTTTCAACTTCTAATGTATCAAGTCCTATAATAGAGATCGTGTCTGATGGGTTCTCTTCACTTCCTTGATTTGCAACAACGACATATTGATTGTCGTAACTAGCAAACATTTGTACCGGACCTACTCCGACATCAATGTGTTTGATTACTTCTTGCGTTGACGTATTAATAACAGCTAGTTGGTTATCAACATGCAATCCAACAAAGGCATACTTTCCGTCATGGGAAAATCCAGTTTGAACAGCACCCTCTCCTACATGAACTCGATTAACTTCTTCATTCAATTGTAAGTCAATAATGCTAACATCAGCACTTTGCATATTCGCTATATAAGCATTTTGTTGATCGGGCGATATCCTTACTCCATGTGGATATTCTCCCACTTCTACATTAACAACTTCATCTGTCTTTCTATTAATAACCGTGACAGAATTATCACCAGAATTTGTTACGACAACGATCTCACCATTCTCTGTAGTCGTTACATGAGCTGGGTGACTCCCTACCTGATGTTCTTCCACTTTTTCTAACGTGTTTATATCATATGCTACAATCATTTCTTGTTTTACCTTATCTTGTTCTTCGTTACCATCATCTTCATGGTTATGACTATGTTCCTCATCTTCATTATCCTCATGTGGCGGATTAATAGTTACCCAAATTAACTGAGACTCGACATTGACTTCTAGATTATGTGCTTCCCCATCAAGGTAAACAAGCTCTTGCCTTCCTTCTGGATAGTAAATGACAGACATAGTCCCATCCTTTTCATTTCCGACTACAACAATGTACTCTTCTTCGAAATCCGCTTCCCCCACGTCCACTTGTTTTTTTTCTGTCTCTTCCATACCATCATTCAACTTGTTTTCTGCATTAGCATTTTCTTCTTTATTTACCACGCTTTCAGCGTTCTGTCCACAAGCAGCAAGCAAAAGTGAAATTGTCAAAATCATGAGTATAAAGCAAATTTTTCTATTCATCTATTTCCCTCCTAGTTCTTTATAAATGTAAGTATAAAAGGAGGATTATTCGACAAATGTGATTCCAATCACAAAAGCAAATATTAAATGATTTTTGTTCAATAGATTGCCTTGCTTTCTTCATAGTTTCTATATAAATATCTGTAATGAAAAGTTGTTATCTGGTGACCCCTTTTTAAATTATAGAAATCAAAACACTTTACCTAATTTCCTAATTACCTGTGTATGATACTGCTTTTTCAAGATAATATTCATAATTTCAATTCATCATAACTTTTAAAATCATCTATAACAATCTCTGAGTTAAATAGTTCAATTTACATTGGGGGGGAAGAACGGTGAAAAAAAGTGTAATGTTGTCTATTGGTGGTTTAGCTCTCTTTGGGTTCATAACAGCTTGTTCAGATAGGGACGATGAAATATCAACAAATGAAGGGGAATACATAGGATCGAGACTGAAGAAAACGAGCTTGCAGTCGAAAATGAGGACGATCACGAGCATCTGCAACAAAAAACACTGATGCCCTTCCCAATGAAGAATCAGAAATTGATCATCACGACGATCTTCCTTATGAATGGCCTGCGCTTTATAATTTTGATCCTGGTACTTATTCCTTAGAACTTAATCAAAATGATTCGAGGATGAGACTATGAGGAAAAATAAAAATATTAAAGACCTAGAACATCATGCTGCTCACCTTATCAAATCAACTGCCGATCCGCAAAATCCAACTGAATATAAAGGACTGGGACACAGTCCTAATTTTCCCCGTTCCCTATAGGATTCCAAAGGTTGAGGTGTGTAGCCATGGACAGATTGTTTATTATAAGTTTGTTGTTATTAACAATTATACTCATTACGAATCCTTCCACCACTCATGCACATAGGTTAGTAATAGAACCTTTAGAACCAGGAGAAATTCGGGTTGTATATGATGATAGTCGTTTTTCAACACGAACAACTGTGACCGTTTATGTTGTAAATGGTATCGTGTTACAAACTGGAGGACTTGATGATCAGGGCTATTTTCATTAAGACGAGAATCACGCTCATTTTTTTGTAGCTGATGATAGGATTGGTCACCGTACAGAGTGGACTGCGGGAGAAGAAGTTGTTTTATCTCGGATCCTCATCGCTGGCTTATAGCAGGAATTGTTCTCTTTCTTTTAATAAGCATTGCTGTCTTTTTCTCTTATCGAGTTAGAAAATGAAATTAACTAAACAAAAGTGAACTGAGCAATAGACAACCTGTAATAGTAAAATATTTGCACAACAGGAAGAAGTCCTCTTACCCTCTATTGCTTTAATAGCCCTGGCCTTCATGTTATTTATCAGGAACCCTACTTAAAATCATAAAAGATCCTCTTCAGGTTATATGCACAAATCCATTGACGATTTGTGCATTCATTTAGTTAGATTGTTATAATGGGTAGCCTCTTCAAAAGTAAGCTAAATTCACAAAATCGTTTTTTAAACACTATTCTACCTAGTAACTAAACATTTAACCAAGAGACTTTTCTTTTTATTTTTAACGCTGTAATACCTACAACAATAAGGAATAAGAATAGATATACAATATATTGTTCCTCAAATGAAATCAGTCCAATAGATAAAATAGATAGTACAAATACAAAGATAGCGTGACCAAACATAGTACTAAGTACGTAATCTTTGGTTTTTATATTACTCATTCCACATGAAATATTTATAATACTAGACGGAATTACAGGTGTAATGCGACTCACTAAAATAACTAGGAACCCATTCTCTTCAATCGTTTTCTTTATTTTCAAATGATTGTGTTTAAAGATCTTCCCTTGTGAAAAATACCTCGCTATATAAAATACAATCACAGACCCGATAATATTTCCGGCTAAACTCCAAAGATACCCATAAAAGAAACCAAATAACCAAATATTGAACATGGTGAGAACTAAAAATGGTAGAAATGAGAATAGATTTTGCATTATCATAAGTCCCATGGTTATTAATAAGACAATTATTAATTCATTGCCGATTAGTCTTTTTAATTCTATCCATTCACCAGCTTTCAGATATAAAAACCAATCATTTTGGCTGAAAATTAAAATTTTGAAGATAAGTAGTGTTACTAAAAATAATAATACTTTCATTCTATTTCACTCTCCTTCTAGGAAAGAAATAGAGAGGTATCATCTAGACTTAGATGTACCTCTCAGATGATTAGAACCAACCTTTAATTGCGTTATAAAGAGTTACCCATAGTTCTGAGAAAAATCCACCTACTGAACGAAGAACCAAGCTAAAGAAACCTGCCTCTTCAATCGCTTCATTTGTTATTACATCTACTTGGGCAATATAATTACTATCTATAAATTCATAATCATTTTCTCCTACATACTCTAACGATATCGTTCCTATTTTCTCTCCTTTTTCTACAGGAGCAATTAGCTCGCCATTCTCGTTTAAACGTTCTTGGTCAAAAGTAACTACAGGAATATAATTGTCTCTTTCTCCTACACGCACGAAACTTATTAGACTTTCGTCAGTAATAACAGCAACTTCATGTTCTTTCCCTTTCGAAACTCCAACGGTTTCCTGTCCCTCAGGTCTATATCCTTTAGGGATAAGTTCTTCTATTGAAAATTGTGAAAAACCATAGTCTAATAGTTTTTTAGTCTCGCTAAAACGTTCTTCAAGTGAGCTTGTCTTTGTTACAACTGTAATTAATCGAACGTTATCTCTTTCAGCAGTTCCAGTAAAGCTATATCCAGCTTGAGCAGTATATCCCGTTTTCAAACCATCTACGTCCGGGTATCCATAAACTAAACCAGGGAGCATCCAATTCCAATTATCCATTTGGATAAAGTCCTCTGTTCCTTCTTTAAAGATTTTTCTTTCAATACTAGCTGTCTCTAGAACTTCTGGATAATCTTTTAGTAAATGAAAAGCTAACTTCGCAGTTGCCCTAACCGTTAATTCGTTCTCATCCTTTTCTGTCGTTCCTTCTGGGTGCTTTCCTAAAAGATATTGGTTCGGTAGACCTGTAGAGTTAACAAATTTATAATCAACTCCATACTCCCCTAATTCCAATTGCATTGCTTTATCATTCATCATGTTAACGAATGATTCTTCTGATCCAGCAATTAGCTCTGCTAATGCCATCGTAGCACCATTAGCTGAATATATAGCTACTGACTCATAAAGTTCTTTAACTGTATATGTTTCATCTTGCCGTAAATAAACGTTGGAAAGATTATTATTATGTGATATTTCACGAACGAGGTCACTTATAGGAACGACCTGTTCCCAAGATATTGCCCCATTATTAATAGCCTCGAGAACTAAATATTCACTCATCATTTTTGACATGCTAGCAACTTTTAATAATTCATCTATATTTTTTTGTAATAAGATCTTTCCAGAGGTAGCATCTACAAGGATAGCTGAGTTTGTATTTATATTTGGATTCGCACTAACTGACACGGGAGAAGTTATTAATACATTTGTTATCACCAATACTAAAACTGCCATTGTAAAACTTTTTTTGAATCTAATTCTCACTTTTTCTGCCTCCAGTTCCAATTCTTCATTTAATATTCATTATTTATAATTAGCGACCTTACTACTATATTAGCGTACCTCTTAATTGTGTTTTTTTGTGGACTTCTATCAATTATATTTTTTAAAACGTCAGCTCATCCATTTCTATGCTTAGAAAGTCATTCTGGTAGTTTTTTCAATCGTATAGTATTCGTTTTATATTTACACTAGCCTTTGTAGAATTATAAGCAAAAAGAAAAAGACAAGAATTTTTGAGATTCAAGTCTCTGATTGGCGTGATAAAATATTTCATGCATTTACTTTTCCTTTACTTCTATCCAAAAAGGAAAAGCAATTATTTGTTCTGCAAATTTAAATTCAACCCATAGTTTGTAAAAACCGCTATCTATAAATTGAGCAACAAATACTGTTTCATGATCTGAATTAGGATGCACATGAATAAATTGCTTTACTTCATCATCAATGATTACTACATGTCCAAGAGCCCCTAGATAAGGTTCAGGTTTCTCACCTTTGAGATCGAAATGAAGTGTAACATCTTCTCCGATTTTCAATGGACCGTGAGTCATTTCAACGATCTTCCCACTAATTTCCTTTATCTTTTCTTTGTTAGGAATAAGATTCATTTCATTATGACAGAAATGAGTATGATTAAGTATATTGCCCTCTATTGCATTCGCTTCAATTAGATAATGTTTCCCTTTCGGATTTATATCAACAAAAGCCTTATAAGATGTAAGATCACGAAGAGGGAGCGTTACTTCATACGTATACAAATCAATTTGCTCAGGATGTAAATGATAAAACTCTTGCAAATCATCACTGACGACGATCAGGTGCATATATTTCTCATGTGTTTGTAATAGCTCTAGTGGGCTCCCTTCTCGATCTTCTAAATGAATATTCAAAATAGAGTCCTGATACGTAATGGTTGTAATGATATCGTTTTCGGCTGCGCCCATGTGCATATGATGTTGCATTTCATGATGTTGATGTTGTTCCATTTGATTCTCCTATCTCTGTGGATGACTTTTTTTCCTAAAAATTACTTCTTGTTCCCAACCACTAAACGGATGAGAGCGGTTTTTCGTAGGTCACGGTTGAACTCTTGGTGCGTGTCTCGGCTTATCATCTTGTGTCGTAGCCTTTTGTAATAATTGTTCAAGTGGCTGCCATTTCTTGAGTAATAGAACAACCAAGAATAACGCTACCCCTGTTGCTCCATACACGACCCACGGTAAATAACTAACTTCTGTTCCGATTTGAAGTAATTGACCACCAATAAAGTTTCCACCAGCTTCACCTAAGCCTGACATCACATTCGCCAATCCAAAGAAGAGACCGATCAATCCGGCTGTCGATAACTGTGAAATTGTACTATCGATAGTTGGTAAGATAAGCATTTCACCTACAACAAAGATGGCACCACTTAAAACAAGGTGAAAAAACGATGTAGCAAAGTAAAGAGAACCGACTCCAAACCCAATAAATAACATCCCGAATGCAAGTGCGGTTAACGGATGTAACCTCTGAATAACTTTTCCTGTCATCACGTTTTGAGCCAAAATGACAATCCCACTATTGATCGTCCAAATCAAAGCCACATTACTTGGATCAGGCAAAACCTCCGTTGCCCGTAGTGGAAGCGTTAAAGCTAACTGAGCATACAAAGCCCAAATCACAACACTTACTACACCAAACATAATAAAAGGTTTGTTCTTAAACACTTCCTTATAAGCACCCGATGGGATAACGGGACAATTTGCATCTCCGCAATTTTTCGGAAGGAAAAACCAACTCTTTAATGCGAGTACCACATAAATAACTCCCGCTATCCAAAAAATCAACTTAGAGGATCCTGTCACAACAAAGAAGATAATAAGGCCAGCAGCTGCTGTTCCGATATTAGCTGCAATCCCACGCATCGAAAAGGCTGTCGTTTGCGTTTCTTCTGATGCCAGTGCCGCAATGGCCGCCTTGGTTGATGGAGCATTCAATCCATTGCCAAGACCTGTAATCAGTGAGGCTACAAGTAACAATCCAAATATATTAAAGAGTCCAAAACCGATTAATCCAACTGCACCAATCATGGCTCCTAACCCAATAATGAACCTTCTGCCAATACGATCTGCCAAAAATCCTCCGAGTAAGCTCCCAAATTGAAATGATATGGCATTCATTGCTAAGATCATTCCTATTTGCGCTAGAGATAATGCTGCATCTATTTTTAACATAATCGGTAACATAGGAATCACTAAGTATGTTCCTAAATGGGAAAGCAAGACTCCGAATAATAAAATCAGCATGGTACGATCTAACTTTTTAATGTCTTGTATAATCATTTGACCCCTTCTTTAACAGGTATTGAACAAAAACAGGCAACCTTGGTCACCTGCTTTTGCTCGATTTTAAGCTACCATTTTACGGCACTCTTCTGCACACTTGCGGCAGTAAGTAGCACATTCCTGGCAATGAGCGTCTTGGAACTTCTCACAGTCAGTAGCACAGGCTTCGCAGATCATAGCACACATTTCACAAAATTGTTTTGCAAACATACTTCCACGTGACATCCACTGAGATGCCATTGAACAAATATCTGCGCAGTCTCTTAACATACTGATACAGTGAGTTCTAGCTTGGACATCAGGCTCTTTTAGACATGATGATAAACATTCTTCGCATGCTTGCATACATTTGTTGCAAGCATCAATACACGCCTGATGTTGCTGTATAGTTGAATCAATCAAAGTGGTCATTTTACATCTCCTCCCTTCTTCCTTATTATTTAATAGACCACTCTACAAAAACCTAGTAAATATTACCAAGTTACATAAGGCAGAAGTATTAAAGGAAATTTGTTCGAAATTTAATTATCATCATGATACCAAAACGTAAATAAGCCCCCTGGAGAAGAGAGCTAAGAATAAAGATATTAGTATTTACTTTAATTAAAATCTACTCTTCAAAGCTTACTCAAATCCTAAGTATTCTTCTAACGTTAACCCTTGTTCATGAATTATTTTGGCCGGCTCTTTGCCTACAAACCGAAGATGCCATGGCTCGTATTGATAACCTGTAATTTTTTCTTTATCTTTTGGATAACGTATGATAAAACCAAACTGCGCAGCATTTTCCTTAATCCATTGCCCCTCAGGTGTATCTTCAAATGAGGTGACTAATTGAAAATTCACTTCCGGACTAGTGACATCCATGGCTAGACCAGTTTGGTGCTCACTATGCCCAGCATTCGCACTTACTCGACTTGCCTTTTCTTCACCGGTTCTCTCAACATAATACGCAAAGATACTCTCCTGTCGTTCATAAGAGCGATACCCGGATTGAGCATAAAGATTTAAGTTTTCATCATTGGCTTTTTTAAATAAATCTTCAAGTGCTGCCGCTGCCTCCTGTCGTATTAAGCGTTGAGGCAGATCCTCAATGAACGGAAAGGGGACATTTGGCTCAACTAAATCCGAAGGTACATAGTCTTTTGGTAAGCCCCGCTCTTTATTTATTAATAAAAGAATATCATCTAATTGCTCTTCCGTGTAAGATTCCCATGGTTTATCTTTATCAAAATCTTCTTGGGATTGTTCGCCTTTATCAATACTATTTTTTATTGGAGCACTATCTAAATCATCGTTCTTATTCTTCATTTTTCCGTCGTCTGTTGATAAGTAGTCACTTAATAACATTTCTTTATTTTCTTCTTTTGTAGAATCTGTTAATAGTGAATTTTCTTTATAAATTACAATTAAGATTCCAAATACCACTGCTAGTGCAGCAATGTAAAAATACCTCATTTAATACATGACCTATCCTTTCTGTGTTATTACTGCAATTACAACTTAGCGAGATTTCAGATCTTAAACTTTCTTAATAAGTGGCTTATTCATACAGAAGTGGGTTGCTTCCTTTTTTTCCAAACAACAAAAATTAAATAAAGCGCTGCAATGCTAAGGATCATTTTTCCTTGCCACTCAAATTGAGTAATCTGATAAACCGAATACGCTTCAATCAAAAGCGCAGGTATTTTACCTACTGAGCTTGCAATAGCAAAAGTGATAAATGAGACACTACCAATGGCTCCAGCAAGAGTAACCAGACCTGAAGGAACAAAAGGAAGAAGGCGAAGGGATAAAATTAAATAAAAGGCATCTTTTCCTTTTAAATGTACTAACCGTTTTAATTTCGGGTACTTGTCCAATGGCTTCTGAGAAAATTGTTTTAACCCTTTTCGATACAAATAAAATGCTATGATGGCTCCGAGCGCCTCTCCAACAAAAGAAATAATTGTCCCCATCCAGAACCCGAAAAAGATAAGATTCGCTGCAGTCACAAAGAAACTTGGAATAACTCCTAATACTGCAACAATAATACTAATTCCAATACTAATTAAGATTGCAAAGTGTTCATACTCTTGAAAGTAATATATAAGTCTATCTTCCATTTTCCCCTCCTCTATTTATCTTCATAATGATTTAAACCCTCGTAATTTTAATAGATCTCCATAGACCCTTACGTTTTATTTTTCGTGTATTGTTACTCTGATCAAGAACTATTATTCTATCGTTCAATTATGTAGAAAATATGAAGTTTTTTAAATTTTGGTATTATCTATAGTAACTTTGTTTATAGACAACAAAAGACTCCTACAACAAATTGATAGGAGTCAATGCCATTATTCTTTCATGCGTCATTTGTTTTCTTCAATTACCAACATTACATTAATCTTTTACAATGATTACTCTATAACATGAGCATTTTCCTTAAGATGACTTTGACTTTTTTAGTTCCTCTAAAGATGCAGTCAACTTTTTATTTTCTTCCATTAACTTACTCATTTGTTTATGTGCTCGCTGCCAATCTTCAGATGAGTTAATTAAATTCTCATTCTTATTTTTTTGCGTCCCATTAGGGGTACTCTGCTTAGCCATCTTGACGGCTTTCCAACAGAAGAACAGACAAACGATTTTAATCGCAATAAATACTAGTAAAAATGTGTTCAATTGTTACAACTCCTTTCGTAATCCTTCCATTTCTTTCAATAGTTTTTGATTATCCTTTTCTATTTTCTCTATTTGTGAATGCATTTTTTGTAACTCGATCGATTCAGAAACTGATTCTTCGTTGTTTACTGGATTAGCAGTTATGTTTTTTTTAGGCGAACAACAGGTAGAACTTCCACCGTGCTTGCCCATGCCTTTAACACAAGTCAGGATTAAGAGCACAAGAACACCAAGTAAAAGAAATGTAACTAAATCCATTTTTCCAAACCCCTTTCATTAATTCGGTTCCCTACAGAACTTTAAGGATCTTTCATAAAAAATGTAACAAAAGAATTTGATGGAAATATGAAGAAATACAAAAGATTAATACTTTCTTTAGAAAATTTAATTTTTGAGGCTATTTCTATTTATGAAAAAAGGACTTATTCTGCTCGCTGGTTGTTAAGTCCATCCATATTTGATAACAATATATCAAGAATTGTTCAATCTTATGGTGAAGACCGTTCCTACATTAACTGTACTTTTGATTTGTATTGTTCCACCATGCTGTTCAATAATTTGCTTAGTAATGGCTAACCCTAATCCGCTACCACCGTATTTCGTGGAACGCGATTTGTCTACTCGATAAAAACGGTCCCATATATAGGGAAGATCCTTAGCTGGAATTCCTTCGCCATTGTCTTCAATTTCAATTATTATTTCTTTGTATCTCTCCTCTAATCTAACTTGTATTTTCCCATTTAGGTTTGTGTGTCTAATACTATTATTCAAAAGATTAAGTAAGACTCGTTCAAACTGATCTGGGTCAATGTTAGCAAGAAGAGTTGGGTGGGCGTACGAAAAGAGTATGTCTATTTTCTTATCATCAGTAGCTAATGTTACTTTCTTTTTAACTTCTTGAATGAAATCTACAAGATCGATTTCCTGAATATTCAACTGGATTTTACCTTCCTCTAGCTTCATTAATTGAAAAAGGTTCTTTACTAAACTTTCCATTCGCACAGCTTCCTGGTGAATGATTGTTGCCTGATCATGAACAAGGTCTGCTTCCACCTTCTGATCTTTTAACAATGCAGCATAGCCTTTAATATATGTTAGTGGTGTTCTGATGTCATGGGAGACGTTGGTTAGAAATTGTTGTCTTGTATCCCTATATTCTTTAAGTTGTATTGCCATAGTAGAAATATGCCTTAATAAATCGTCTATTTCGTCATTTCCTTTACTAGAAAGTTGGACATCAAAGTTCCCTTTTGCTATTTGCTTTGTCAAATCCCGTGCATTCGTAATTGGAAGAGTAATCTTTTTTGATAAGAAAATTGTAAACATACCCGAAAATAAAAGTGTAATCAATCCCATTGACATTGTAATACCTAAAAGAGTTAATCTAGCTTCTTCAAAGCTACCAGTATCTTGGTCAATAAATAGATACCCTGCCAACTCTCCGTTGATTTTAAACGGTTCGTATGACCAAATATGGGGAATATGTTCGGTCATCGTGTTAACAAATTCTGTTTTTTCATTCGATCGTTTAGAAAGACTAACAATCCAACTTTGATATCGATCAATCATTTCCTTTGAAACTTGTTGGGTACTATTTTGAACATTAAAATTCGCATCAAAAATAATAAATGTATTATCTTGGTTTCTTTTTTCCATAATCATCACATGTTCTAGCGTTTCTGGCACCATATGCAGTTCTACTACTTCGCGGTGTGCGTCAAGTCTATGCTCAATTTCCCCCTGGAGTTGATTTTTGTAAAATGATTTCGAAAGGGTGTAAAAGGAGAAACCCATCATGACTATGATCAATACCACGGACAAAAGAACAAGCAAGCTCACTTTAGTCGACAATTTCATGTACTCAATCCCTCATGCTGAGGAACTTTATAACCAATCCCCCATACTGTCTCCACGACAGTGTTGTCAAGCCCGGCTTTTTTTAATTTGTCACGGATGTTTTTAATATGGGTATCAATATTTCGGAAATCACGATCATCTGCCTCATCCCATACAAGGTAAAAGAGTTGTTCCCTTGTATAAACACGTCCAGGGTTGGATAGAAGGGTACTAAAAAGTTGATACTCTTTTTTCGTCAGTGGAATCCCTTTCTGATTGTAGAAAACCATTTGCTGCGAATGATCTATAGTAATTCCAAACATCCCCTTCCTTTTTTCTACCTGTTGTAAAGGTTCTACACGTCGAAGTACAGAATTAACTCTGGCCACTAGTTCTTTCGGTTCAAACGGCTTCGTAATATAATCAGATGCCCCAAGGTTTAACCCCTCTACCACCTGATCTGTTTCACCAATAGCTGAAATAATAATAGTAGGCACTAATAATTCTTTCTCTGTTAATTCCTTTAATACTTGAAAGCCATTCATTTCTGGCATCATAATATCAAGTAACATTAAATCAAACTGTTGCTCTTTTATTAATTCAAGTGCTTCTTTTCCAGAACCCGCGCTCGTTAACTCAAATTCACTAGAACCAATACATACACAGAGCAATGATTGCATTTGTTTTTCATCATCAACTATAAGTATTTTTTTCATTGATCTCACCTCATGCTTAATCTATTTCTTAAACATACTGCCTCTTCACCTAAATTTTTAATATAAACTTCCTAATGTCATACTAACTTAAAAGTATGTAAAAACAATGAACTTTTAGTCAAAGAAGATTCATTTTCATTCCATTACCACTTTATAATGAACTATTCTCTTGCCTCTTTTTCTATTATTAATAAAAAATCTCACTTAAATTAATAGAGTTTTGTAGAATTTGATTCTTCTAATATTTAACTTATGGTCATATCTATTAACGAGTGAAAGGAGAGGTCGCTTTTGAAATCTAGCAAAACTCATAGTACTGCACCCATACAAAATATGATAATTATGTTGATTTTAAGTATGATTTCCATCTTTATAATTATTGGAGCATTAACGACCTTGCAAACATCGCTAACAAGTGACGCATTAAAACGAACAACTTATGACATCTCCGTTGAATCACTCTTTTATTTTATGAGCATAGAGAATCATTATTTTTCAGAAGTTTTGCCAGCTGAAAGTCAAAATCCTTCAATAGGGAAATTTGCATTTGAATTAATAACTAATATAAATTTTGATGATCCTAGAACTTTTTTAGGAAGAGAACTTCCTGGGTTTTCTTTTTATGATGGAACGATTGTTGTCGCTGGAGAAGGATCTGATTTTACAAATATGCCTACTTCTGAATCAGCGCCCCCTTTGGATGTCATTCTTGCTGAAAGAGAGGCCGCTTCTGAGAATTTGGCAAATATGAACGAAGAAACTTCTGATGAACGTAATGATATGAGCGCCGAATCGCAATCAACACAGAATAAAATCGTTCATATTATCCATTCACATAGTCGGGAATCATTCCTGCCTGAATTAAAAAACGCATCTGAACCGGACGATGCTTGGCATGCAGAGCTAAATGTTACTTTAGTAGGCGAGAGATTAGGAAAAGAATTAGAAAAAAGAGGAATTGGAACAGAAGTCGACAAAACTGATATTAGTGGTATGTTAAGCGAACGTAGCTGGAGCTATCCTCAGTCCTATGAAGCGTCAAGAGACCTTATAAAAACAGCAATGGAAGACAATCAAGACTTGGAATTTTTCTTTGAAATTCATCGTGATGCATTACGCAGGGATATAACAACTGTTACAATAAACGGGATAGAATATGCGCGAACTTATTTTGTTATAGGAAAAAATAACCCTAACTATGAGAAGAATCAAAAACTAGCTGAGGACTTGCACTATTTACTCGAAAAACAATATCCAGGGTTAAGCAGAGGGGTACTTGTAAAGGACGGGACTGGGATTAACGGTAGATATAATCAGGATCTTTCAGAAAACTCCATCCTTATTGAAATGGGCGGTGTAGATAATACATTAGAGGAAAGTTACCGGACAACTGAGGCATTAGCAGAAATTATTAGTGATTATTACTGGAACTCCGCTGAGAAGGTGAATAACTAATTTTACTTAGCATTATTTCTTAGAGTATAGTAATTACTCTAGTTCTACTTGATTTTTGACAAACGTAACCAAATGAAAAAATTACTGAAATGACATGACTATAATCCTGTTATTGAAGGCCCCTATAATTTTGGGACCTTCAATAACAATATTGGTTCCCCCTCAAAAAGTACGTAAAAAACAGAAAGCAGGAGAGAATTTACTTAAGTATAGTTAACATCGTCTTAAATAAAAATGATTAATTTTATGAGCCCCTGTTGAGATTATAATAAATTCATCAAAATTAATTGATCTTTTCTTTAGTAGTGGTATCACTTTTTCCACTATCAAATTAGAAATATTATTTGGTGAAAAAAGCAGAAACTCGCTCGTATAGCTCGTTAGGAATGTCTATTATAAGTTGATTGGATTCATTAGATATTTTAATGAGAATTTCCGAGCTAAGATTTTCTGCTTCTGCACTTATTCCATATAATTTTTCACTTTTTTGGTTTAATGTATTTTGATCGATTCTTAGAAACTCGTACGATAAAAGTTCATTTGTTGTTACTGACAAATAGTGACACAGAGTGTTCAAAGTATTAAAATTTATTTTATTTGCATGTTTAGAACAAAGATACAAAATTTCCTCCAGTGGAATTTTTGTATCTTTTGCAATATCTTCAAAAGAAATCTCCTTATCCAGCAACAAGTTTTTTAAGTGGAACACGATCATTTATACTCCCCCTAAATTATTCTATAATGAATTAAGTAATACAACTGAACCTTCGCGCAATCTTACAATCAAACCCTTTAAATAATTTGAAAATTCAAGGAAGCTAATGTTCAACCGTAATAATAGGTGTTCCTATTGTCACATCAACATTATCTGAGTATGGAACACTCCTAACCCCTATTTGTAAATTCATTTTATCATTCTGATTTAAGGGTAGACTTAAATCCCACCTAGGGTTATACGCAGAAACCGATATGAATTGATCCTCTTCAACCCCTTCTTTAACCTCTCCAGAAAAGTCACGTACTAAATCTTGAGCTAAGTCCTGTAAGTTCTTATTATTATCTTCAATACTTCCTTGAATCATATAAAAGATGGAACTGCCTTTAATGTTTGATGATATTTCATTCATAATGTCAGAATTCCACTCATCTCCAACAACCTGATAAGTAATATTCACTTTATACTTATTTCTATCTTCATAAGATGTAATCACGATACGTTCATCTAAGCTTTGGTTATTTTTTGTACCAACTACTTTATTGTGATGGTCATTTTCAATTTTTTCCGTGCTCCATACAAAGTCTGTTTTATTTTTTTGTGTGTCATCAATTAGTTCAATCACTTCAGTTACATTCATTACATATAGTTCCTCCCTTGAATAAGCTGACCAGGAATGTAACGTCATATTATTTTTTGTTATGACTTCATAAATATCTTCAAGTTCGTTTATATTTTCTTTTTTTTCATTAATTGAACTAACCATATAAAAAGAAAAAATAAAGCTAATTATTATAATCACCATAGGAATGTTTCTTTTCAGTTGTCTCACCTCACGTACTTTCACCTTACCTAGTAATTTATTTGTATCCACTTTCTCCCGATGTGTGAACATTTAAAGAAATAGTAACCCTTGTACATATTTAATCTTTTAAACTAATAAACTAAAAGTATGAACATGAAGGGAGAGAATAAATTGCTTCAACCAGTCGTGCTCGGTATTGTTTTTATACTTTTATTAACTTGGTTAATATGTCTTTCCTATCTATTTAAAGAAAAACTAAGCAATATGATTGGGATGGTTGTTTCAATGACTCTTGGAATGATTACCGGATTAAGTATAGGTACGTTCTCTGCAGTTTTATTTCCTGACTTGTTTTTTGAAATTACTGTTCTAAGCATGTTAATTGGCGGGTTCGTTGGTGTAATAGCAGGATTTCCTTACTCCTTGATCGCGATTATTGATGGACTCATTTCTGGAGTAATGGGGGGAATGATGGGAACGATGTTAGGTGTTATGATTTCCTCTGAACATTATAACCAACTTTTAAACATAATGAGTCTTTGGACTGTTGGGATTTTCTTTCTAATTTATTTACTTTTAGTTTATGAAATTAATAAGGAATCAAACAATAATTCATTGATTTCACACCCACTTCCATACTTTACTCTTGTTTGTTTGTTTATTCTCAGCTTTCACTACTTTACTTTTGAATTTAATAACAGCACAAACCATCATGCCGATCATGTAAATAATCAAGAAATAATAATGGATGCGAATGAATATCAGTTTGGTCCAGATCAAGTTCAAGTGTTACCTGGTGAGGAGGTAACACTAACTCTAGTTAATAACGGAATAGAGCAACATGATTTTGAGATTAAAGGATTGGATTTTCATCTTCATGCGATGCCTGGTACTTCTGAAAGTATGTCAGTTGTTTTTCCAAAATCCGGTACGTATGAAGCCATTTGTACCATACCTGGACATGAAGCAGCTGGAATGACAGCTACTATAATCGTTACGGAATTATAAGATAAAGCTTCCCTACTTACTTTTCACTCAAACTAGTAGGGATAAGCATTTTAGTTCTAGACAATTCTTTATTGTTTTAAAAAAGGAAATGAACTTTATTCTGTTGAAAGAGGTCCATCCCATACAGCCATGCCACCTCCGAAGTTAGCTACTTTATCAAATCCTTTTTCAACAAGAAAATCGGCACTTTCAACCCCCATTCTTCCTGTATGACAAATAAGAATAATCCGTTTTTCTTGATTTAATTCATTATAGCGGTCTTGAAACTCTTCATAGGGGATATTGATGGCTCCAGATATATGCCCCTCTTTATAGAGCTCCACTTCTCGTAAATCAACTACTTCTACATATTCGTTACCAACCTCCATCAGTACTTCCTCTTGGTTAATATCATCCCATTTTTGACTTATAGGGTCCTCTTCTAAGGTAGCTGTTTGGAATGGATTAACAACAATTACAATTGAAATGACTATTACAACGATAAAACTTAAAGGTAAAAGATATTTCCTCATCATTTCTCGCTCCTTTTTCCAGTTCTATATTTTTTCTTGCTTATTTAAAAGATTAGAGAAAAGGATATGTATTAAAACTGTAACATGTAAACCCCCTTAAGTAGGAAACAAGCATTGTTAGAAGCGTTCAACATACAGCAAAAATAGCCGAACATGTTGAATAACTTTATTTAACATGTTCAATGAAAAAACTTAAAACTATTTACTATGCTCCATAGTAGTACCAAATTCATAGACCTTTTCAATAAAGACTTGGTGCCAAAGCATGAAAGTCAGTACTGTCCATAATGGACGACTATAATCCCCTTTGCTCTTAAATATTGAACTCTCAGCCAAATTGATTTTACGATGTTGTTCAAGCAAATGAAGAATCTCTTCTTTCTTAAATAAATAATCAGTCTGACTATCCATAATCAAAATTTTAGCCCAATCGTACAATTCATTTTGTAGCCAATGTCGAATTGGAACGGGAAACCCTAGCTTCGCTCGATTGACAATATGCGCTGGTACAATGTGCTTCATTGCACTTCTAAGAGCAATTTTCGTTTGTGATTTATCTACCTTTATAGTGGGATGAAGGTTAGCAGCCACTTTAAAGACTTCTTTATCTAAAAATGGAACACGGAGTTCTAATGAATGCGCCATTGTCATTCGATCAGCCTTCACTAGAA
>NZ_JRJU01000047.1 GCF_000787375.1 Halalkalibacter okhensis
ACGTATCAATTAGATTCAAATCGGACTTTGAATCATCTAATTTGCCTAAGGTATCTAAATAAAACTTCATCAACTCATCTTTATCCTCAACTAAAGAAAATAATTTATATACACCAATATCATTATAATGAAAATATGAGCCTATACTCGAATAGTTATCAAACTTAACTGCTTGTTCACATTCTCTAAATGACTTTCTAACCCCTTCTATTCCTTTATGTGCTCTACCAACACCAATCTTATATTCTTTTAACTGCTTATCTATACATGCTATCAGCTTATTCAATTTCAGGTCTATCTCACTATCAGTTAATAAAACATAGATAGCCCCCCTTATGATACCGGCTATTGCATCAGGATCTACTCTTTTTAAAATAGTCTCAATAAAATTCATTATGCTTTTATTTACAGTATCTTGTTTAAACTTTATGACTATACATGAATACTCTATGTTATGTTTATATTTAAACAACCGTCCCTTTTCAATTAAATCATGGGCTACTAACGAATTATTTAAGAAAAGATCACGCAAGAAATCATTTTTATACGTTTGATGAACATCATAAGTAGCTTTATTTTTATGAGATAGCAATGATATTAACTTTGAAGCCCTTTCCATATCTACAATTTTTGAAAAACTATCTGCTTCTATTCCAAAACAGGATATTGTACCACATAACTCTTGTTCAACAAAAATGGGGGTGATGATAAAATTTTTGTATTCACCATCTATCTTTCGCATTATTGTCATCGTATTTTTATAATTCTCTAATTTCTTAACTTGATACTCACTCAATAATTCAATATCATTTTGTTGATATTTCTCATTAATATATGGAACTAAAATATCTAAATACACCCTATGCTCAACAATTGAAGCTAGAGTAGCAAGTATCTGTTTCACCCCCCCACTAAAACTCCTTTCCAAAATACCCCTATTATCTTGAGCCATATCTATATCAATCTCTTGATGGAAAATTGCATTCATCGCTGGATGAAGAATCTCTGCATAAGTAATTTGTTCCGGAATTTCAATAATTGGGAGGCGATATTTTTCGGATTCTCTCCTCATAGATTTTGGTATTTCAGGTACGTACCTATTAGTCTTGATAGCAATTGCAGATGCTCCTACATTATATAAGAGTTTAATTAGATTAGCTTGAGCCATACTGTCATCCTTAATTGAATATAAGCTAGTTAATATTAATTCATTTCCACTTAACCATTTAATTATATCGGGAACTTCCATTACTGTTACCACATCTACATTGTTTTGAACTCCACCTAAACCCGCAACGATTTTGCATTTCTTTAGCCCACCAATTTCCATTAACTGATTTAGCTTCATTATCGTCCCTTCCTTCTTTATCTTTATATAATTAAGGTTATGACATATTTCTACCATTTGTGGGTATTTAGATAGAAAATTTGACGACTTTTTATACTTTAAGCCATTTTAGTCAGGCTTACCTATAATGAAAACTAGTCGTATGAATCAAATTCATCGTAATTACAACCAAGTTTCAAGTCATGAAGAGCTCATTGAAAAACTAGAAATTGGGCAAGGGACGATTTATGCTAATGGTTATACACCAGCACGTACGAACGTAAAGAGTAGGAAGAAGAAAAGAGGCACGTTGACAATTAGTAACTAGCTATCTTTCTTACTAAAAGAAGACATGCCCCTCACCAAAGGCACGTCTTCTTTCTCCTATTATAAAATCCTTCTTCAGCCGATCTACTTGTACGCTTAAAGATAGAGGACCTTCTATATGTAAGAACCTAGGCTGTGCGCTCCGACACGCACCTAGAACTATCAATCAATAGCTCATCAACGAATCCAACGAAATGTTATTTGAATAAACCTCCGATTCGTTCAATTCCTCATCTTTATATTTAATTCCGCTATAATGCAGTACACCATTTTCTATTTCTAAATCTAAGATTTGAATATGACCGTCATATTGCGTGATTTGAACCTTTTCTTTTGTTTCTATGTTTACACTAAAAATGTTTCCTCCAACCAAAACCGTTCCGTAACCATAACCAATTATTACTAGAACTCGACTGTCATCTTGCCAGATCACATTTTTGGGAGTGTAGTCTCTTTTTGGCGCAACCAATACATTCTGGTCACCATTTTTAAGGTCAACTAAATATAAACTCCCTCTTTCTTCCCACTCAAAAGGAGAAATATATACGGCTTTTTTGTTGTCCGGTGATTTCTTAGGCTCTGTAGGGGAATCTTCCGCAAGAACTTCTGTTTTACCATTAGGGTATACTATTTCCACTTGTTCGGTTTTAGAATTAAATTGAATATCAAGCACTGTCATCTATCTATTCTCCCCTTTCTTGATTTCACCATAATATAGGATATCAATCAAATCTGGATTTGCGCTACAAATTTCTTCTATTTCCGCTAATGTCATTATACGACATTTAGGACCCTTTAGATACATAGCAGCTCTCTCATTAATAATATCTATTTGATTTGATGTAGGGTTAAATGACAATACTAATATCCAGAAGTCAGGCTTATGAGAACCGCCTTTTACCATATCCGTGGCTATTTCTGAAAGATTAGGCATTTTCTTGCGCTTCTTACATTGAAAAACCCACTTTCTTTCATACGCTAATTTAAATGGAAGTTCTTCGTATGTATATGCAACTATGTCTCTTCCTTTATCACTTCCGTGTTCTCCATGCCATTCTCTATTTTTAAAGTTGTTACGACCTAGAGCATGAAACATGAAAAGTTCGAAATTAGTGCCACTTACCTCTTTCCACTTTATCACGGTTCACCTACCATGTTCTTTTTTCAAACCTGCTGTATAAATTTGCATGATAACCTAAAAACTTATCAAAACAAATAGCCTTTTCATCATCTAAAAAAGCATCCAATGAAACCAATGTTCAGAATAATGACTCTAAGTTCACTAGATTAAATCCTTCGCAAAAAGCCCTATTGATGCCTTCCTTACTTCACTTTCACCACTCGCTTCCACAATCACTGTGTCATCTGGTTTATTCTCAATACTAAGAAAAACTAGCAATGTTGGCTATCCTCTCTTTTTTCCATATAATTCACTTTATCTTTATCTTTTATATTTAAGGTAGAAATGGTAAGAAAATCTTCCTAAAAAAATAGTAGGGAGAAGTCTATGTATGCAACAGAGAAATGGCTCACTGTACAAAAAGATAAATGAACCAAACAAAACTTTTCACTTCCCCCTTCACCGATCTCAGTTCGTCCCCTGCTTCTCAAATTTCCATTTCACTCATAATTGTTTTCATACGTTCCTGCTCCTCACTCTTATCCAAGTATTCAAAAAATCTGAGTCGATTTCCCCAAGGATTTGTGAAAGTACCCCATTTCACGGGAACTTCTGGTCTAGAATGTATTTCAAAACGACAAATCTTTAGCTGTTCTACTTTGGTATTAGTTAGTTTTTCTCTGATACCGTTCTTTTCCTAGAAACAGGTGCATTTTTGCCTGAGATAACAGAGCAAATAACAATAACCGCAATGACAAGCGTAAAAAAGGTGATGGACTCATCTAGAAAAACACTTGCAAACAGTATCATCAAAAAAGGTTGTAAGTACTGAATCTGACTAACTCTTGCTATTCCGCCCATAGCCATTCCACTATACCAAGCAACATATGCTAAAAATTGACTAACAACTGCGAGATAAATAAAACTGATCCAAGCTTGTATTGGAGCATGAAGCATTTCAATTGTAAGGTGTAGCCCCACTGGAACAACGAAAAATGGTGCACCAATCATAATTGCCCAAGCTATTACTTGCCAGCTACCTAATTCTTTCGCTAATTTCCCACCTTCTGCGTAACTAAGTCCAAGAATCATCACTGCACCTAATAAAGCTAAATCAGCATATTGTAATTGACCAAACCCTAGATGAAGGGCGTACGCAATAACAGCTAAAGAGGCAATTATACTGGAAACCCAGAATTTGAGTGACGGAACTTCACCAGCTCTAAACATGGCAAACCCTGCTGTTGCTAATGGTAACAGCGCTAATTCTACAGCTCCATGAGAAACAGGTAAAAATTCCATTGCCCAAGATGTGAGAATAGGAAATCCTAACACCGCTCCAATCGCTACAACTAGCAAACTTTTGAATTGGCGTCGAGATGGGAGTTTTTCTTTTTGAACAACTAATACGACAGCAACTAAGATAGCGGCAACAACTGTTCTTCCTAAACCAACAACCGTGGTCCCAAAATACTCTACTGCAATACTTGTTGCGGGAAGTGTTAAGCTAAAACAAATTACCCCCACTAATCCCAACAACAACCCAAATTTCTCTCTGAATTCGTTCTGCACCATATCCTACCTACCTTCTTACTTCGTATTATATCTGCACCATTTTTCATCACACTAAAAACAGTTCTGATATAATTAACATATTAATAGGTACATATATGACAAATAAACCAATTTTTTACTCATCTGTACCTGTACAGTTAAAGGAGGATACATGTATGAGTTCAAAATATAATGTGATAATGGAAGAAATTAAATCTAGGCTAGAAGTTGGGACGCTTGTTGCAGGGAATAAGCTCCCTTCTATACGTCAGTTGTCTGAGCAATTTTCATGTAGTAAGAATACAGTCATTAAAGCTTATGAAGAACTTGAGAAAGAGCATTTAATCTATTCTGTCCCGAAAAGTGGCTACTTTGTTGTGAACGAATTTCAAAATGCTTCTGATAAAAATGACGCAATTGATTTCTTATCTGCCGGTCCAGATAAAAACGCTTTGCCTTATGTTGATTTTCAACATTGTATGAATCAAGCAATTGAACAATATAAAGAAGAGCTTTTTACCTACTCCGAACAACAAGGTCTTTACCCATTACGAGTACAGATAGTGAAATATTTGCAGAATCTGCAGGTATTCACTCAGCCTGAGAGACTAGTTGTTGTTTCTGGATCGCAACAAGCCTTAAATTTATTAGTTTCTATGCCTTTTCCAAACGGGAAAAACAACATTCTAATGGAACAACCTACTTATTTTGGATTCATTGAGTCCATAAATTTACAACAAGCTAATACTTTTGGAATTGAGTTAACGATGGAGGGAATAGATCTTAATCATCTTGAATACATGTTCCGAAATAATGATATAAAATTTTTCTATATTATCCCAAGATTTCATAATCCACTTGGACATTGTTACACCAATAGAGAGAAGAAGAAGATCGTTGAGCTAGCTCACAAATACGATGTGTATATAGTCGAGGATGATTTTTTAGGAGACCTAGACCCTAATACAAAATCAGATCCTTTATTTTCTTTTGATACTTCCGGGCGAGTGATCTATATTAAAAGCTTTTCGAAAATCTTCCTCCCAGGATTGAGGATTGCTACAGTTGTTCTACCTACATTGATGATTACCCATTTTTTACGATATAAATTTAGTTCTGATTTTAATAGTTCAGCACTTTCTCAAGGTGCATTAGAGATCTATTTAAAAAACGGTATGTTTCATAGCCATCTCAAAAAAATAAAAGAGCTTTACCAGACTAAAATGCGAATTCTTCAAGATGCCTGTGAATTATTACTACCGGCTAATACTCATTTTTCAAAACCGACTTCAGGGTTCTATTTAACCATCAGTTTACCCAAGAATGTGACAGCAAAACGGGTCGCTCATATGCTAACAGATCAGCAGATATACGTGGATGATGCCTCTAGAATGTTTTTGCCAGAATATAAAAAAGATAACCTCCTTCGATTAAGCGTCTCTCAAGTGAATGAGAGTCAAATAAAACCTGGGGTTAAACACTTAGCTCAGTGCATTACTTTAATTGAGAGTAGAAAAATTCATACTCAGAGTAAATTTTTTAATAGTGATCAGTTTATATAGTAGGTACGACTATGATACAACGTCGTCTATCAATGGAATTTGACGTTCAAGATGAGGAAATTGTTAACAAGGTGGACGAGGGAAACTGTCCCTCCCACACACTCCAACACCATCAAGAGCTTACTTTCATCAACTTCACTAAAGCTCTGATAATCGCCAAACCTGTACCCAAAAAGACCAGTGGTAAAAGAACAAGCCCGATACCTTCTCCCCATCCCAAGGCTATTATCAGGCTATTGATCATCCCAATTGCAAACAAGATTAGGATTAAGTTCTTTAAATATCCAAGCAGCGAACGTGAAATACGGTATGCTTCTTCGGCATTTGATTCGGTTATTTCGATTGGATAGTTATGAAGGTGTGGGTATTTCTCAAACACATGCAACAGCCAATAAAGACCTACTCCCACAAACAATAGGACCACCAACTCCCATTTGGAGCCACTTCGGGTTACCTCACCAGTAATGCCAAAATGGGCAGGAACTTGACCTGGCAATTCACTCCACATCACAACAAGAAAAACTACACTCCCCACGAATAAGAAGATACTTATTATGGAAAGAAATCGTTCGAACGCTGATTTCTTCAACCTTTCAAGTGTAATTTTTGGTCGATTCGAATTAAAAATACCCACTTGGAATGCCCCCTTATCTCTTTTTGTAGCAAACATAATTGAATAATTATTGCTTTGATGTTCATTTTATATATGAGTTACACTTCCAGTTGTTACAACACTCTCAAATTACCCTAATCTTCCCAATAAAAAATGGCGTCCATTACTAAATACTCATTTTGCTTCCGATAGGTTGTTGGTATTTTCGTTTGAAACGACAAAGGTTGATGCAGCTGTTCAGTCTCTAATAGTTCATACTCAAACTCTCTTAACGATTGCTTCAATTGTTCTTTCATTGTTTGAAATTTGGCATTTAGAACGAATGAACCATCAAGAATCGTACCATATCCCCCACGTAAGACTTCATTTGTTTCCATACAAATGGTTTTATATCTATCATCTTCGCCCATAATTGCTACAGGTGCTAAGCGACTAATATCAATAATAATCCCGCTTGTTTTTATCTCTTGCATTCCGTACTTCTCTTCAACGACAGTTACATCTTCTTTTCGATAACAAAAAAATTCAACAAAAGAAGCGTATCCACTGCCAAAGTGATTCCACTCTGCTTCACATATTATAGTAGGAATACGGTTAATTTTATAAAATAATTGTTTAATATGCGTTTCAATTTCTAGCTCATTATTTGTATCATAAGGATACTTGTTTCCAATAATTTTACCGTCGATTAAGTCTTGTAATTGTTGATTAGAAAACATACTGAACCACCTCTCCATGTTCCATACCAAACCAACACAGGTTTCGGCAACCCTAATCATTACTTTTAGCTTTATTTTATTATGAATTTATTAGAATGTATATCTGGGACGAGGAACCTGTCCCCACGACCCGGTAACAATGTATTAGCATACCAAAAAGGGATCACCATGTTCCAAGGTCATCCCTCTTTATTATTTCCTACATGCAAATGAAGATATTAAAAAACCTATACTCTATCAAATTCATCTGGATCGGCAAACATACGTTGATCCTGATTCAGGGCATTCATTTTGTCCATGTCCTCTTGTGAAAGTTCAAAATCAAACACATCTGCATTTTCAGCAATTCGGTGTGGTTTAACGGACTTTGGAATCGTTACTACTCCCGTTTGTATATCCCAACGGATAATGATTTGGGCAGTTGATTTATTATATTTTTTTGCCATTTCAATCAAAGTTGGTTCATGAAGCAGTTCTCCTTGCATTAATGGAGACCATGCTTCAAGCTGAATGTCATGCTTTTTACAAAAGTCATGCAATTCTCGTTGATTAAAGCGCGGATGATATTCTACCTGATTGACCATAGGTACGATTTCACAGTTTGCGATGATCTCTTCAAGGTGATGAATTTTAAAATTACTCACACCAATGGCACGAACACGTCCATCCTTATACAGCTTCTCAAGCGCTTTCCATGTTTCTACATATTTGCCTTCGGACGGAAGGGGCCAGTGAATTAAATAAAGATCTAAATAATCTAAACCTAACTTCTCCATACTCTCATCAAAAGCCGCAAGTGTAGCGTCATAACCATGATTTGAGTTCCATACTTTTGTTGTAATAAATAATTCGTCTCTAGGAACATTTGAATCGGCAATCGCTTTGCCGACTCCTGCTTCATTTCCATAAATGGCCGCCGTATCAATGCTTCTGTAGCCGATTTCTAGAGCTGCCTTTACTGAATTCACAACTTCTTCCCCATCTTTAACCTTAAAAACACCAAAGCCCACCCATGGCATCTTTATACCATTATGTAATGTGGTTGTATCTTGTATGTTACTCATTTTGTTCATCTCTCCTTATATAAAAATAGCAAACATAGCATTATAGATTCACATAATTTCTCCATTTATGAATAGGCTTCCAATTTAAAAGTTTCTTAGCCTTTTCATTATTTAATAGAGGGGCAAAGCCTGTTATATCTTTTCTAAAGTTTTTTACTTCAGGAAAGCATGTTTCCATTAGTTGTTTGCTCTCAATATCCATACTTGTTTCATCCGCTCCAATATTAAGGGCAACAGAACCAAGTCCCTCTGCCTCAACGGCTAATCGATAAGCAGTCGCTGCATCTCGGGTATCAATATAACTCCACAAAATAGGTTTTCGCTGCTGGGGATCATGGATGAATCCAGGAAAATTCTTATACATTTCAGGAGATATAACATTTCCTAACCTGAAGGATACGACCTGCATCCCCGTTCTACGGTGGATCATATCTGCCGTTTTCTCATTTACAATCTTAGATAATCCATAGCTTTCTTCCGGTAATTGTGGGTGATCCTCATCGATTGGTACATATTGAGGATTTAAATTTTGCTTTGAAAAACAAATACCATAGGAAGACTCACTTGAAGAGATGACCGCTTTTTTAATCCCTAAATTCCCTGCCGCTTCTAAAATGTTATACGTGGACATGACATTATTTTGAAAGGTTACTTCGTTTGGATGTGAATAGGCTACCGGGATAGCGGCAAGGTGGACAACTGCATCAGCACCTGCTAACACCCCATACACTTCACCTAAATTCGTTAAGTCTGTAATGACTGTCCTGCAAAGAGCTTCTTTTGGATACTTAACATCTGCATTAATGACTTCGTACCCATGTTCTAAAAATTCAATTATAACGGCTGCACCAAGCAAACCACTTCCACCTGTTACTACGACCTTGTTCATTTTCAATCCCCCATATTTTAACTAGTCATGACAAGACTTTCGTTGCTTTTTAAATGATGAGAATCAAGTTACCTTCACACTTTGTATATTGACTAAACTAAGTATACGTTAATGATTTTTAATTTTCAAGTAATTTCTATTGAGTAGCTTGTTATATATTCTTCTGCAGAATAAGGAGAGTAGTAAAAGTTACCTGTATCCGGGACGAGGTACCTGCCCCCGCGGTCCTTAGAAAGGAATAAGAGTCACTACAAATGATTTGTAGTATAATCAATAATTATTTACTTTTTGGGAGGGTAATTATGGAAATAAATTATGAAAGCTTAGTACCAGACAAGGATGAATTTTTTATGTTATATGAAACAACAGGTTGGAATATCAATGGTACATACACGAAAGAACAGTTATTCATAGCTATTAATAATAGTTGGTATTCGATCTCAGCTTATCATAATGAGAAGCTAGTTGGCTTTGGTCGCATTATTTCGGATGGGGTATATCAAACGTTCATTGGAGATATGATCGTTCATCCAGAGTATCAAAAAAGAGGGATTGGTAGTGAAATTTTAAATTTACTAACGGATAAATGTAAGGCAAGTGGGATTAAATGGGTTCAATTGTCTTGTGCAAGAGGAAAAGTGGACTTTTATAAAAAGTTTGGTTTTCAAAAAAGACCAGCAGATGGCCCTGGCATGCATACGTTTATCTAATTGATTAATTGCTTGAAAGAAAAACAAAACCACTAGTGTAACTGGTGGTTTAACTCTGCGGCTGAAAAACCTAGTATCTGTTAATAGCTTGTAAAAACGTTACGTATTCACTCTAAATTTTTCAACAGTGTATCTAGAAACAACATAAAAAGGAACAACCTCTTTATTAGAGAGTTGTTCCAAATTGAAAAAAATGATTTACTTGTTCACCGAATTCGCCGTTAGTCCATTAGATTATCACTTACGATATGTCTAATCTAAAATCGGCGGGAGTGAGAAATAATAAATGAACAATAATGATCATTAAAGGAATGACTATTGCCAATGTATTGCAGGTTAACCCTGCAATAGCTACTCCACGCCCTTTTTGACCCGTCTTATGTATCTCTCTCAAACTTAAAAAGCCTATAATGAAACCTACAATAGCCAAGATTAATCCAAGCAGTGTTAAAGATGTAAGAATTAAGGAAACACTCCCTAATATAAGAGAAATAATTGCTTTAGTGTTCATTGAGACCTCCCTTAGTACCCTTTTATTTGTTTAATAGCTATTCATTTCCGTTGAATATACAACTAATAGGGGTAACACTCTTAAATGTTACCCTATTAGTCATTTTCTAAATTGTATTTTTACCAATTAATAGATCCAAATCAACCGTTATTTGAGCTGAATCCTTATTAAAAAAAGATTTTACTCGTTCCTCTGTTGTTGACCAAGTTAATGGAGTCATTTGAACCAACCATTCAATTGAAGATTGATTAAGGTTCATGGTATAACTTAACCTTGAACTTTCTACAACTTGAAAACTCTCATTAAATCTCTCCACAGTCTCAGAGTTAGAGTAATTTTGTTTTTCAGGTTTATGAAAAAGATGTTCTCTTAACTCTTTTAAGTAACCACTTTGAGGCACAATCTTAATTATTAAACCATCTCGTTTCAACAATCTATTAAATTCAGTATAATTTGACGGAGATAAGATATTAAGAATAACATCGAACTGCTTATTCTTAAATGGTGTGTTAGCAAGATCAGCCACAGCCCAAATCTTATTAGAATAGTTCTTAGAAGCTATCATGATACCTTCTTTAGAAAGATCTATTCCGACTCCTACTACACTTTTGAAAAAGTCAGACCTAACCATATCGCAAATATTAGAAAGGTGCGAACCCTCGCCACATCCCGTATCAAGTATAGAAATGTTTTCTTTTGTCTTAACAAGATGTTCACTTATAATTTTGGCAATTGCATGGCTTACTGGTTTATAAAATGCACCTTCGTTCATAAGTTTTCTTCGTGCTTCAAAAAGCCCTTTGCTGTACTTGGTGTTTACGGAGTGAGTCGTCAAGTTCATATATCCTTGCTTGGCAAAATCAAACGTATGATGATATGAGCAGATTAGACTTTTAAAATCCATAACCTTCATAGACGATTTACATATTGGACAAGCAAAAATGGTTTCAAACTTGCTCACATATTTTGCACTCTTTATTCTTTTATTCCCTTGTAACAAAGAAGTCACCTCATTCATTCGTTTTTAGAAATGAAAAAGGCATAGACAAATAAACCCTCATCATATTTTCAAAAAAATATGAATTGGATTTGAATGTAGTCTATACCCATTTCTATCTATAACGAATGAATTGAATAATCATGAAACTAACTCCTTTTTTACATAGATAGGTTTAAACCCCACAGATACATCATAACGAGCCTTTATTATATTTGCAAAACCTTTTTATTTCACTAAATGCAAAGTTAGCACAAGAAGAAGTACACAGACCGGTATTAATAGTTGGAAATGTACGATATTCAACGAATCTGCTTCAATAGCTGAAGAAGCGACAGCCCTGCTCTACTGTCGCTCTCGTTACTTTATTAAGATTTCCACTAACGAATAAATGCTAATTCTCTATTAGCAATAGCATCTTTTAACCATCGAGGATGCATCTTCAATAAGTCTTGAGGGAGTTTCTGTTGTTCAAAAAATTTAATTTCTAGTGACTCAGAAGAATTACATCGGAGCTCTCCTCCAGTAATTTCAGCTAGAAAACAAGTGGTGATAAAATGTACTACTTTACCATTTGGATAAGTAAATACCTGTGAGCTAGGGTCAGAGTACACACCAATAAGCTTTTTTATTCTTATATCTAAATTGGTTTCCTCTTTTACTTCTCTAAGAGCTGCTTCTGAAACGGTTTCCCCTATTTCGATATGTCCTGAAGGAATCCCCCATAGTCCTACATCAGACCGTTTTTGTAACAAGACGTGGTTTTCCTCATTCAAAATAATAACTGCAACACCAGCTTTTAAATCATCCATTCTTTTCATACAATAAACCTCCTTAAAATAATAAAAAAAGGCCGAGGGGAAAGATTTCAACGCATAATAAATACGCTGAACCTTTCCCCTCGGACCTTTTATGTCAATAGGTGCCTTTTACATGTGGTAAAAGATGTAGCCCTTGGTCACTGACCTACATAGATAGCGGAACCCTAGCTACAATTTTCCAGTTCATATTTATTTTACAACTAATACAAAGAAGATGAAAGATGTTCTTTCACAAAACGTTCCAATAGTTGTATATCACCGCATACGTGCTTTACATACATAGCTTCACATGCAGTAACTATTCAGAGACGATGATAACTTCTGAATTAAATGATAAATCATGCAATTCCTTCATAATATTTCTTGCTTCATTACTATGCTCCGTTAGTGGTTTCCCCTGATACAAAGGTACTTTACTATATACCTTCCTTACGCTAATCTCGTAACCATTTCCTGAATTTATATCATTAATTCTAATCTTATTTGGTTCAAAGATTAAAGTATTTATTAGCTTTTTGGCTTCAGCAGAAGGGGATGTTTTTAACATTGAGACTACAACTGAGTCCGTTAATCGAGCGAATTCACTCTTATTAACTGAATCTACACTCCAATGAAGTTTTATTGATTCTGCTAATAATCTGTCTACAGCAACCATATATGGCGATAAAAATAGCTTATGATCTGCCAAAATCAGTTGTAATAGATAATGTCCTGTTTCAATATCAGTATCTATTCCCTTAGGTGTACATCTAATCTTATGTAATAAATGTTTAGGTAGAGTTTCTATCATGCCCGCCATATATGTATCTCTAAAAAAACTATCAAGATGGTCAATCCCTAATATACCTTCTTTACCTGTGATGACTGAAGGCTCATTTAAGATTTCTATCATTCTATTAGGGTTAATATTATATTGTTCCAAAATAGATGATACTTCGTCTTCTAAAATATATTGCTCAGTTAATTGATGATGGTTAAACTCTAAGGTTTTTTCTACTGCATGCGAAAATGGTAAATGCCCAATATCATGTAGCAATGCAGCTACCCGTAACTCAATATCTTCTGGAAAATAAAGTGCAGTTAGTTTCCATACACCTAATGTATGTTCAAATCTACTATGTACAACAGGTGAAACGAATGAACCCGCACCGAAATGCGCTAAATGTTTCAACCTTCTAAGTGGTTTACTTTGAATTAATTTTATTTCCAATTTATTAGGTGTAATATATGGATAAAGTGGTTCTAAAAAAAGTCTTGCTTCTTTTTCCACATGAACTCCCTCCTTTTTTTAAAAATGAGCTTGCCGTTTTCCCTAAGTTACAGACGTTTATTTGAACAAAAATATCCATATTCGCGACGGCTATTCCCTCTAATCAAGTTATGAATCCTTTTTCCATCAAAGCTCCAATTACTTGAATAACATTTCACCTTTTATTTCAAACCAAATGTTCTCTATTATCGTTAAAAATATGATGGCTAAAATAAAAGCTGTTATAGAGAGGAATACCTTGTTGTGAAATCTAGTATTGAATCGTCTAAATAATCTACCTATCAGGCTAAAAAGTAGTATGTATAGAGGTAGTGTTATACAAATTGCTATAAAATCAACGCGTGTAAATGGCTTGGTTATATATGGGTCAGAATAGAAGAGGTATAACCTAATTCTTCAAGTAGCCACCCCCAAAACTCATTGGATTGCTTTAAATCTGAAACATATATCTCTATATGATGTAATAATCCCTTTTTCATAAAATCCCCCTTACAGTTACTCAATTTTAAATAGGTACCTCAAATTGAAGTTTAACATTAATTTCCTTTTTATTGTCAAAAAAGCCTTCCTCTTAAAAGGAACGCTCTTCATTACCACTATAACGGTTTCCAATTACAGTCTTTCACATCATCTTTATTTGGCTTTCTTACAAACTCGATACACCTTATTTCACAAGCGCCAAATGAAAGATAATTTTTCTGTGCTTGCCTCAAAGAAGGGATATTTGCACCCCCATCATAATCAGGGTCATTAAATTGAACTTCATCATCTTCCCAAAAACAGATGCTACATATGTCGTATGTTCCAGGAGGTTCTTCGTCTAAAGTTCGATAACCACAACAAGGACAAGTAAATTTCATCAAATCACACCACCATTCTATTGGGAGAACTACATCTTTCGAACACTGGTTTCTTCACTCTCTCTAAATCACACCATATACCCCATGTATCCGGGACAAGGAACCTGTCCCTCCGTCCCTCAACCTACCCGAAAATTTGGGCTGCAATCCCGAATAATGTATGGTTTCTAATAGGCATTTTGCTAGAATTGATGACCATTATTGGAGGTTGACTTACATTAACAAATCCACATTTCTCCAAGAACATCATAAATTCATCATTACCTGCTGGGACATCAATTCTTAATTTCCCTTGATGGTTTGAAGATAATTTATCTATTAATGCTGAAGCTATTTGAAAGTCCGGTGCTACAATCGGACCTAATATGAGATTCATCGGTCCTAAAATGGAAAGCCCATACCCGACAATTGTTCCGTTATCATCTTTTACCACCAAGCATTTTTCAGCTTGTTTTATTCTATTCCGAAGAAAATGAGTTCTTTTGTCTCCAAAAGCATTCTCATCAAGTTTAAGTAAGTCACCAATATCAACTCCACTAAACTCTTCAATAAGGATATCACTGGTAATCAACGAATTAGTATCCATTGTATAATGATCACATAGATATTTATGAACTAAATCAACAGTTGTAAAGCCCATCTTTTCATAAAGGGGTTTTCCATCTTCTGTTGCAATTAGCATGATGGCAGTTTCCTTAGAAACACTTTCTATACATTTCCTAGTAGCCTTTTCTCCTAATCCCATCCCTCTAAAATTATGATTAACTATAACCATACCAATTGAAGCGAAAGAAGTCTCATACGGAATGATTGCAGCGCTAGACACAATTTCTCCCTCAGCATTTTTATGTCCAAATATTTTACCTGATGCCAGAACAGTTCCAATTTCTTTTTCATCATAATCCCACCCAACCGATGCAGACAGCTTGATTAAACCGGGAACATCACATTTATCAAATTGAACTAATTTTAATATTGATTTATTGCGTGTAACCATAATGATTTCTCCTCCTTCGAAACACCATTTTAATCTTCTTATGTAAGATAGTACTATATTAAGTTAATTGTTGATTCCATTATGGCAACACCTTATCCTATTTAATTTGTTAAATAGAAAATCTTTTAATTTCTACTTTTCCATCTTGCTCTTTCATCGAAAACGTTCCCATTCCCTCAATGGACACAACTAATGGGAAAAAATTTGCATCTTTATTTGAGAAGTACCACCGGCGTCCCCTCTTTACTGTTATAAAAAGACCGTTTTCGTCGCCGACTGGCGTTAACCCTTCACTATCTTCTCTCCAATTAGGAATCCCCATTTGATTTAATATCCTTACAAAGGGAATGACCTCATCAACGACGATCCCTATTTCACTAATGTTTAGAAAATCATCAGATGAAAAATAATGATCGATTCCATTTTTCAAATTGTGACGAGCTATAAATTCAAGGATGTTCCCTGAAGGGTCTTCGAAATATATAGCATGAGCGTTCCAGCTTTTAAAGAATACTTCATCTAATTCTCCTTCTATATTTAATGGCACCTTTGATTGAATCCAAGCTTTGGCTTCTTTCATTTTGTTTTGAGGTATATTGATGGCAAAGTGATAAAAAGGCTCTGAATCCCCTTCTGATTCCTGAAAAGTAATAGCTGTAGAACCTACTTGCACTGTAAATTCATAATCATTTTCTCTAATAACTTGAAGCTCAAGTGTATTTTCGTAAAACTCTCTCATTTCATCTAATTTGTTCGTTAATAATATCATTTCTGTGAATTTCATAAATTTCTCTCCTTTATATCTATCATAGTAAATACATCTCCCGTCAACAAAGCCTTTTACATTACTGCTGGTAATTGAGCCTATTAAATTCGTTACCTTTTAACAACATCTCCTACTATCGATCATACAAAATCTATTATTTAATTAACTCCTATAAAAGATGTGATTTATCTACAACTTTAGATGTAGAACCATTATTTTATTCAATTTAAATTCTTCTGGTAAGCACGTAATAAAAAAAGCCGCATAAGCAGCTTTCTTGATCTTCAACTATTACTTCCGTTAACCAGCACCTGATTGCACAGGTGCTCGTAATAAAAGTCAATCTGTCTAATTACATTGGTAATAAAAATAGGTTCCTACCAATTTCCCTGCGTACAATTTTTTCTATTCCCTAATTAAGCTCTTCTCCCACAAACTTGTTTATCATCAACTTTAAAATATAGTAGTAATCTTAGTTTTATTTTGTTGAAATAAATCAGCTAAAGGAATTCCATCTAATTTTGTGAATCTTACTACATCTATATGTCGCTCACCAAAATATTCACTAATTCTTGTTTGACCTGCCCATACAGCCCTTCCTTCTGAAGTATTAGATATAAAATATTCTTTTCCCTGATAAACGAATTCAATTTCTCTACCTTGCTCCAAATAAAACATAAGGTGTTCATAATTCATGCTTTCCCCTGCTGAAACATCATCAAAATTAGTTTGATCATTCATATCAATTTTTGTCTAGCACATACTTATAGAATTTTTTATCCACCTGTAACACTGGGAAATTCTCAGGCAAATCATTAAGATCTATGCTGATAAATCCATTTTTTTCATAAAACCTATGAGCTGCTAAAAATTGCGGAGTCGTTCCAAGAAATACTGCTTTGACCGGGCGCTCTTTAGCCCATTTAATTGCCGTATCTAATAAAAGACTTGCCGTTTTATATGATGGTCCTCGATAGTCTTTATTAACAAACATCTTCCTTAATGCTACTTGATTATTCCCTATGTCTAAAAGACTAATCGTACCAACTACATTTTCATCATAAAGAGCAACCCAAAAGTTACCAGAACCCGTCTGATAATGCTCTTCAATCGTATACAAATCGGGCTGTTCTTCTTTTGTTATCGGTATCTTGTATTCCTGCTGTTGAATTTGGAGAATTAACTCTATAACTTGAGCTTGATTCTCATAAGAGTATTCTTGCACAATAGGACTGTTGTTCATATCACACCGCCAAATAATAGTATAGTTAAGTTTTCATTGTGCTATAAGAATATAGTTGCATTTAGAAAAAGTGCTGATGCGCCACCAGCAGTATTCAAGATTAAATCACTACGCCCCATTATGATCCCAAGACAGCTAAAGAAGAGTTGGAAAGTTTCGATTCCAGTGCTAACTTAACCTCACATTATTTATCTTGGTGCTTTTCAAACATTTCCTTTAAATAATCTTCAGATTTCCCTTTCGGAATGCTTAGACTTTTCCAATCATTATCTTTTAATTGTTTACCAATATAAACAATTTGTCCGATATGATATGCGTAATGTGCCATTTGCCTTTCAATAGCTTCTAAAACCAAATGACTTTCTCCACGAATGTTAATACTTTTTAATAAATCTTGCTCTCTTAAATCAGTTAGTGTATCAATTAGAACTTTCCAACCTTTTTCCCAAACAGTGATTAACTCAGCTTTCGTAGATATATCATCAACAAATTCCTCGTCACGATTTCTATATTCTTTTTCCCCATCTGAAGTTAAAAAGTCATTCCACCTTGAAACCATATTTCCGCTTAAATGCTTTACTATTATTGCCACGCTATTGGATTCGCTATTATAATTCCAATGTATTTCCTCTTCCGATAGTTGGTTTAATGTCTTATCTCCAAGGATTTTCACACTATTAAATCTTTCTATTACAACCCTCAAATATTCTTTTCCAATATCCATCTGAATCCCCCTTTTATGCGAATAAGGCAATACATAATTATATAAAAGATTAATAATTTATTTGACTCTTTTGCTACGATAGCGCAATAAGGCAAGCGATGCCTTGTTAAGCATCGCTACCCGTTCGCTGAAATTCATTCACAATTCTCTCTTTCTAATTGCTCAACTAAATTCCTGGGTAGTTCCTCAAACATATTTTCGATTAGGTTAGATACGGTTTGCTTTTTTTCAGACTCAGCTTGTTTAATGGCGACTTTAACATCCTCTTTAGCTTGTTCAATTACCTGAGACTCACGATCTTCTGTCCATAAATGTTGTTTTTCTAAAAACAATCTAAATCTTGTAATCGGGTCTTTTTTTGTCCATTTAAGATCTAATTGTTTCGTTCGATAAATCGTAGGATCATCTCCCGAGGTTGAATGGGGACCATAACGATAGGTAACAGCTTCAATTAAAGTTGGTCCATTAGAGCTTACCGCACGCTCCCTGGCCTCCTTTGTCACTGAATAAGTAGCTAGAATATCCATTCCATCCACTCGCACTCCTTTTATACCTGCTGCGACTGACTTGTGAGCGATCGACTCTGCTGCGGTTTGTTTTTCAAAAGGAGTAGAGATCGCAAATTGATTGTTTTGTACTACAAATATCGTCGGACTATTATAAACCCCAGCAAAATTAATACCTTCATAGAAATCTCCCTGAGATGATCCACCATCACCAGTATATGTAATCGCAACATTCTTTTTCTTTCTCTTTTTTAATCCTAATCCTACACCTGCAGCCTGAACAATTTGGGCCCCAATAATAATTTGTGGCGGAGTAACATTAACACCATCAGGCATTTCCCCACCCTTGTAGTGGCCTTTGGACCATAAAAATAATTGAGATAGTGGTACACCGTGAAACAATATTTGTGGCAAATCACGGTAACCAGGTAGAATCCAATCGTCTTTTTCTAAAACATATTGCGTTCCAATCATACTGGCTTCCTGCCCCGCAACTGGAGCATAGAAGCCAAGTCTTCCTTGTCTATTAAGTGAAATGCAGCGTTGGTCAATCGTTCTAATATAAACCATTCTCTCCATAAGCTGTTGCAACTGACTTGCACTTAAATCAGGCAATAAGCCTTCATTTACAACTTCTCCATTTTCACCAATAATTTGAATTGTTTCAAACTGACTAGAATTATTATGTAATTTATTCACCTTACTTCACAACCTCTCCTTTTTAATAACCCTACAAAACCAGTAACACGACATGAGCAAATTAATTTATAATCCAATTAAATACGATCGTATATATAAATATTATATAAAAATCCATAATATGTCAATGACTGCATTTTTGGTAACCAATTCAGTGATCTTTTTTAAGGTTGAATTATTATTAAAATCCGTTATTATCATTGTTAGAGGTGAAAAAATTGGCACTTGAAAAACAAGTAATGTTTCTCCTAACAAGAAAGAAAACAATTGAAGGAAGAGATTTAATAAGAACATTTGAAGCACTGAATTATACTCCTCAATCAATAAGAAATGTATTAACTAGGTTAAAAAAACAATCATACATAGTTTCGTTCGAGCGTGGTTTTTACTCTCTCACCTTAAATGGCTTAGCAGCTTACAATTTGTCATTGAATAAAGATAACTTTTACTATAAGCAATGGGATCGGAAATGGTACCTGGTGTTTATGGAAATTCCCGAAACATTAAGGAAAAAACGTGATACATTTAGGAATAGATTAGTTGGATTAGGTTTTGGTCACCTTTATAAGAGTGTTTACGTGTACCCTTGGAACTTAACGGATAAGGTATTAGAGCTTATTGATTTACTTGAACTAGAAGATCATGTAACGATTACTGTTAGTCAGGAGTTTCTATTAAATAAGATAAGCCCTGAAGGATCACCTGGTCCAAACCGTGCTAGTGCAATCTGGAATCTTGAGGAAATTAACCAATATTATCTGGATAAGCAGCTCTGGCTGGAGAAATATAAATCTGAGTTTAATCAATTAATAAACGATCCTGACCGAGATATTTTATCTGTTTTTACTCATTATTTATCACTTATGGAAGTAAAGGATGATTTATTAGAGAAGGACCCTATGTTACCCCCTGAATTTTTACCAGGAAGTTGGGTTGGTACAAGCGTACTGTCTACTGTTGATTACCAGCTCGGATTATTAGGCAACTTACTTTCTGAAAACCCTGATTACTCTGCGTTTGTACCGAGGAGTGACTGAAATATTGAAGAATAATATATAATTAGGTAGTTATATCCGTGTCTAGCACTACCTAAACAAAAAGAACTCAAATGAATGAGTTCTTTTTGTTTGTATAAATAATGATAACTTAATTTGTCATCCTTATGATTTTCTTTTCAACTCAAGCTTTCGTTAACTCAATAGAATAATGACACTAACGATTAAACGCCAATTCTCTATTAGCAATTGCATCATTTACCCATCGTGAGTCGAGGAACCTATCCCCTCCGATGACTGTCTTATTCTTCCTATGTTTTCATTCATATTATTTATCTGATTGTTTTTGCTTCTTTTTCAAATACTCCGCACGTATCTTTTCAAGTTGCTGCTTTTTATCAGATTTAGCTGGCTTCTGTTTTTCATGAAACTTTGTCACAGCTACCTGACTCTTGGCATCTAATTGATATTTTCCCACTTTGTTCACCTACTTTTCATGTCTTTAAAGAGAATCTATTCAACAAATATAATATACCTTATTTTACTGAGTAAACCTATTACTTTATATATCAGTAAAAACAATAAAAACCAAGTAAAATCATTCATCGCCAAATGGTATCCATTTCATAGCTATTATCCAGTTTTTACAAGGATAAATTTGTTACTTCACAAGCATGGAAATCCTATTCACCTGATAAAAGAATGAAGATCCTCCGATCAGGATTCACAAGAGGGATGCAATTCACTTCAGATTGACCACTACAACCGAACACTGTAAAATATGAACATACTAAATTTGGAGGTTTTTATTTGTTAAACTTATGTTTAGAGCTGGTTGCGTAACACTTTCTTACTGACTTCGCGCATAAAGAAAGTGCCATTTATAGGATAAAAAGATAAAGTATATGAAAAGAAAAGGAGACTATAAATGGATATCTTAATTAGACAAGAACGTACAACAGAATATTCTACGACTGAACAAATGATTAAAAAGAGCTTTTTAAATGAAGAATATAGTGACAAGAGAGAACATTTACTTGTAAATAGGATTCGAAAATCAGAAGTATTTATTCCTGAACTTTCTTTAGTCGCATTAAATCAAGGCAAAGAGGTTATAGGTCATATTCTTTTATCTAAAATAAAAATTGTAGATGGTGATAACGAAGTGGATTCTTTGGCACTGGCTCCCGTTTCTGTTACTCCTGAGTATCAGAAAAAAGGAATTGGGAGTCAATTAATTCACGCTGCACTAGAAAACGCAAAAGACCAAGGGTTTAGTTCAGTTATTGTTTTAGGCCATAAAGACTATTATCCCAAGTTTGGTTTTAAACCAGCTCGCTTATGGTATATACAAGCCCCATTTGAGGTACCTGATGAAGTATTTATGGCCCTAGAATTAACAGAGAATGCTTTAGAAAATGTTCAAGGTGTCGTTCATTATTCAAAGGCTTTTTCGGAGTAAACGCTAAATAATTGATGAGTTTTTAAGAACAGAGGTTGTCCCGGAAATGGTGTTATCACTATATTTCTATGGACTGCCTCTTTTTAAAATGCCCCCTCACTCCTTCCTCTCAGTCCTCCCTTTCAACACCCGAACCTGCTGCTTAAGCAATTGATTCTCTCTTACTAGTAATTCATTCTCCAACTGGTATTCCTGAATTTGCTTTTTTAATAATGACAGATCGTACGCTACTTTTAATTGCCGGACTTCTCCCATATTTCGTCCTCCTTTTTATCCTTTTTCAGTTAGATATGTCTTTTGCTAGATTTAAAAACCTTCCATATTCTTTCTCAAATAAGGCCTCTACCGTTCCAACCGGTCCGTTCCGTTGCTTGGCGACAATGATTTCCACTTTGTTTCGCCCGTCCGAATCTTGGTCGTAATAATCATCGCGATACAAAAAGGCAACAATATCCGCATCTTGCTCAATGCTTCCTGATTCTCGGATGTCCGACATCATGGGCCGTTTCACTTGGCGGGCCTCAACTTTCCTTGATAGCTGCGAAAGGGCGATAATCGGAAGGTCGAGCTCTCTTGCCAGTGCTTTTAAAGAACGTGAGATTTCGGACACTTCTTGTTGGCGGTTTTCTCCTCGTTTGCCAGAGGGCTGGATGAGCTGAAGGTAATCAATAATGACAAGATGGTCTCGATTCGGATACCGGCGTTTGACTTCACTTAGTTTGGAACGAATTTCAGAGACTTTAATACTCGGACTATCGATGATTTCCATATCCCACTTTTCAATAACTCCGATGGCGTTTATAGCTTGACGATAATCAGCAGCAGAAAAGAAACGTGTCGGGTTTTTCCATTTCATCCCGTCAATCCTCCCTTCTGCGTTGATCCACCTAATGGCTAGTTGTCTATCTGCCATTTCGAGGGAAAAGAAAGTCGTTACTCCTCCCCTGCGGCAATTAACAGCACCCATGTGCAAGGCAAACGCTGTTTTTCCAACAGAAGGTCTTGCAGCGACAATAATCAGGTCCTGCTTTTGCCAACCTCCTGTCATTTTATCGAGATCAATGATGCCACTTGGTCTTCCTCTGAGATCTTCGGTTGGTTCGTGCAACGTTTCGACGACATCAGCAAGGATCTCTATTTTCGTTCGGTGTTGTTTCTTAATCGTCAGCTCCTGCACCTGTTGAAGCTCTGTGATCAAAGTAGCGATGACCTCATCATTTGCTTCATGGTGAAATTGTTCGGTGAGCTTACGTGCAGACCGCCTCCGAACATGTTCCAGGGTCAATTCTTCGTAGTACTTGAAGTTGCTTGTTGTAGAGACGGCATTCATCAGATCAGATAGGTACGCCACTCCACCAATTGATTCGAGCTCATCACGTAACATCGTAACGACAGCTACGACATCAGGAGGGATTTCTGACCGTTCTAATTCTCGCATCGCTTGAAAGATGATCTTATGGCGCGCTTCGTAGAAATGTTCTTCCTGTAGACTACACTCTTTAATCAGTTCAGGCTCAAAAAGGATGGCTCCAATGACAGCTTGTTCGGCGACAGATGGGTGATCACTCATCTTCTGCCTCCGTTAATCCAAGTTGCTTGAATCGGGCTTGGAATTCTTCGATTTGCTCTTTCGTTGGGGGATTAATAGTAGCGCATTTTTCATATTCCTGCGTTTTTCTCAACACTTCGTTTTCCTGAAGTGGATAAGAGGCAATATCTGAAATCGTCGGCGGCCACGGGTTGGTTATAATATATTCATTCAACCGTTTCATCACCCCGGCAAGGTCCATTTGCAATAAGGCCGGAACTAGGATTTTCATTTTCCGCTCTGTGATTTCGTATGATGGATACACTTCGTGGATCGTTAGGAGAACTTCGGCTGCTTCTTCATTTGTCATGAAAAATCACCACGTTTCACTCGTTCAAGTAGATCCGTTGGGGAGGTTCGTGTTTGGTGCTTTTGAAAGTGGGTCACGCTTGATTCAATGGCTTGGATGGTCGTTAAGTTCTGATTCGACCATTTTTTCAAAATTCCTTCTGCATAATCCCAGCGTTTTTGCTTCCTCAAAGCCTTTTTTATGGCTAGCATCACAACTTCTGGACTTAGCTCTTCTACCCAAAGGGCAATCGACTCTGCAATAAAAGGGTTTAAGACTCCAATGTTTTTTTCGTAAAAACTGAACACACTGGTGTATGTTTGTTCTTTTTCTTTTTCTTTTTCTTGTTCTTCTTCTTTTTCTTCTTCTTGTCCCCGTAACGTCGACGTATCGTCAAATTTTAGGCAGAAGGATGCATAAAGGTCTCGAATCGAATCATTGATCACTGCTTGTCCAATATACTCAATAAGAGACGGATCCTTGACACCCTCTAGTTCCTTCCGAATACAATCAAGCATCGGTTTTCCTCCACGCCCGAGGTTGTGCTTACCCCAGTTCTTGATCGCAAGCTCCCTTGTTTCCTCATTGTAACGAATGAGCTCATGCTGATGCAAAAAGCGCTCAAATAACAGCTGCACCGTTTCAACGGAGAAGCCTGTTTCAAAAGCCACTTGTTTCTTCGTAATCCGGTAGATGCCAATTTGCGTCACTTGCGGATTGGTCAGAAGATACACGAAAAAGAACTTATCCTCCGGTGTCATCTCCTCCATCACTTTTGGGTCATTCCAAAACTCTGTTTGAATCATGCGGAATTTAGCCATATGAAAATCCTCCTAATGTATGTATGTCTTCATACTGTATATATAAAGGTACGTTGATTTTTGATTGGAGGATTTTAAAAAAGTTACTTTTTATCACTATATTTATAATTCTCGCAGACTTGTGAGACCGAAACAAAAGAGAGTTGATTCCTTCTTCATCGCTCTGAATTTTTCATCTTAATGAAGTAACTAATGGCATAGGATTTCTTTGCTTCTAGAGAAGTGTTCAAGAGTAATGAGCAAAGATTTTTCTTGATAGTTATGGGGGAACAAGCAGCCCACATTCGATTTGCATGTTTCCTCAGCGAATTATTATAAATTTATTTCAGGCAAAAAATTCGGCACTGTCTGTCATACGCTAAACCAATATATGAAAGGGATGATACATTTTTATATGTTTCACCCCTTTTAATTTATTCCTCAATCGCGTCCGATTGTTGAAGATTATGTATTGAACAGTATCGTTGTACTGTGCAGCAATCAATGTTTAACTTATCAAATTTTCCAGAAAAAATTGCCATTAATTAAGATTGAAATTCTTCTATCTTACCTAACTTGTGGTATGGTTCACACCGTGGTTATTTAAGAGGCAAAAACGGCATTGGTATACAGTACTTACCAATGCCGTTTTATGATTTAACCGTTAATATGTCTGTAAGAATTTATATTCTCTTTATATTCATGCTTATTATACATTTCAAAAAGTGACGGGATTTTCATTTACTTGATCATTCATATGAAGGTATTATACACGATATTTATACGCCCTCATTGCGAAGAACCACGCTACGATCATAATCCCTATGCACCAAGCCAACGCAACCCATATTTCATTACCTACAGGTTCGTAGTTAAGTAAGGCGCGCACCGTATCAACGATTGACGTTACCGGCTGATTCTCCGCGAACCAGCGAACGGCGGCAGGCATGGTTTCGGTGGGAGCAAATGCCGAGCTGAACATGGGCAGGAAAATCAGCGGATATGAGAACACTGACGCTCCCTCCCTGCAGCGAACTGCCCGGTAAGGCTGATGCTCTGGCGGATATTATCCGGTTGACGCTGGACGTCAGAGCCACAAATACTTGCTTCGCCGCCATCGGGCTTCATCAACGTTGAAAGGATATTGACGATCGTCGTTTTGCCTGCTCCGTTTGAGCCCAACAGTGCGAAAATTTCGCCACGACGCACCTCAAAATCCACCCCTTTTAAGATTTCCTTGTCTTTAAAAGATTTTTTTAACCCTTTTACAGAAATCGCTGTATTACTCATACTATTATCTCCCTACTTTCAAATTTTTTTATAATGCACAAGC
>NZ_JRJU01000048.1 GCF_000787375.1 Halalkalibacter okhensis
TGGCCGGTGTGACGGGAAGTGTCTTGACAATTTTATCGTGCTCAATATCATATACTTCCACAATAGGATCGTCTTCGGCATGGATGTGTATAGGGATCATTAACATAATGAATAGGCTGAAGAATAAAGTCTTATACAATGAAAGCACCCCTTTCAATGGTAATATAACCAGACAAATAGCATTTACACCGACGTTACGTTGAAAATAAATATATGTAAGCCCATATTTTGGTTAATTTGTACAAATTTAGAAAATTTCTACAAATTTAGTTCTAATTATGGTAAGATAAACCAAATATTGAATAATGGAGGTTTTAGTGTGGATGACTTAATCTTTGCCATTACCATTCTTGGTAGCTTGGTCATTTTTGGTTGTTTTGCTTGGCTTTTCGCATCATTAGGGAAACGAATCCATTTTGAAGAAAAAGAAGCTAGAAAAGACCTAACATACGAAACGAATCCATTTACAGGGTCAGGGAACAATACATATAAGAAGTGGAAGTAAGGTATGAATTTTTATAGAGATTGACAAAAGCCTAAACAGTCTTGTTTAGGCTTTTGTCGGTGCAAAAATGGTTATGGTTAAAACTTATCTAGGATTATGCATACTCTAAAATGTTTTTTCGTTTATAATGAATAGGCAAGAGAACGAGATGCAAAGGATGAATATAAAAAATGAATACGATAGAGCCCTTGAGCTACCTTTACACCTATTCATGCAATGAAGACGAGCGAGATTTACGTAACCTGGAAATGAGGTCTTTCTTTGGATCGGATACAATTAAAGCTGTACTGATTAGTAAAGAGAAAATCGATCCAAGCAGAAGTCCATTTATGAAGGGTCGAATTGATATTATCTTCAAAGCTAGAACCGTTGAAGAGTTAGCAAAACAATTAGATGGACTAGAAATAGACAAGCCATTTAAAGTCGTTTTTGTGAAAAATCCTGATCATTCTAATGAGGAGGCAGTCCGCTTTAAAATGAGAAGGGAGATCGAGCGAAGTATTGGTCTTAAAATAAAAGGCGAAGTGGACCTAATTTATCCAAGTATGTTATTTGGGATAATGAAAGTAGAGGGTGAATGGCTTTTTGGTCGATATTATAAAAGTAAGGCCGTGTGGTTACATCATCAAAATAAGCCTCACCAGTATTCTACAGCGTTAAGTACTCGTGTCGCACGAGCTGTTGTTAATATCGCTGTCCCTAATTCTACAGGAATAAAAATGATTGATCCTTGCTGCGGAATTGGAACTGTACTAGTTGAGGCTCTTTCAATGGGAATTCAAATTATTGGCAGAGATATTAATCCACTTGTACTTCCAGGTACTCGCGAAAATATTGCTCATTTTGGCTTTCATACAGAAGTAACCCTTGGAGACATAAATGATGTGACAGGCAGTTATGATGTTGCGATTATCGATATGCCTTATAATCTGTGTTCAGTTATAACATCGAAAGAAAAACTTGAAATGATTCAAAGTGCACGTCGATTCTCTAAGAAAGTGGTGATCGTTACAATCGAGCCGATGGATTCTGTGATTGAAGCTGCTGGTTTTGAGATTGTTGATCGATGCGTTGCGAAAAAAGGCACGTTTTTGAGGGAGGTTCTTGTTTGTCAGTAAGATTTCAGCATTACACAAAACGTGTGATTACAATGACTCTGGAGAGGAAATTCATGTTAACAAATCAAGCAAGAACCGAAATCGTCATCTCGATTCTTGCTCTTCTTCTATTAGCCGGTAAAAATAATCCTCAATTAATGCTTTAATGGACATGAACAATCCAGAAAAAAATAAGGCGGTAGTGATTTTCCAATGTAAGTGATAGTAAGCGATAAGACTAGTAATAAACATCCAAAAAAGTCAAAACCAAATCTCTCTATTCATAGTGACCCTCCTCTTTTTCAAGGAACAAATGGAACACCTCCGCAAATGCTTTTGTACTACGGTGCAATTCTTCAATATGATTATCAACGCCTCCAAATTCAATCAAAATGGAATTCTCCATTAAATCTTGGTTGTAAATGCCATTCCCATCTGATGTATCTTTGCCAAAAATACCGCGACTTAGGCCAGGATAGGTTTCTTCAAGTTTATAATGGAGTTCTGTGGCAAGGGAAAGATTTTTTTCGTAATCAGGATGGGATTCACCTATAACAAAAAAAATTCGTGCGTACGTTTCATTGTTTATCGTAACCGTTGTTACATCTTGCCTTTGGGAATCTCGGTGTAAATCAAAAATATAATTAATTCCTGGATTTGCTTGAACGAGACTCTTTACGATTTCCCTAGATAAAGAATACGCATGATGTGATTTCATGTTTCTACTATGAAGTTTTTCCGTCATATTGGTTGAATCAACTTCAGCGTGTATGCCTCGTTTTATTAATTCATTACCTAGGTGTTCTCCCACATTTGTAATATTGAGCTCATTATGAATGGCTAAATCAGGCTCGATCACCCCGGGTAAATGCGGTAAAAATGATTCCCAGCTATGAGAATGATGAATCAGGACATGAACATCATCTTTTATTGGTGAAGGATTATCTATTTCAACTTTTGATTGATCTTGTTGGTCTTCGTGTTCCACTGGGTCTTCAGTTGCTTCAAGGTCCTCCAAAAGGACTTCTAAAGGAGGGGCAGACTCAAAAGGCATATTGCTTAAATTGGTTCCGTCACCTGGAACAATGATTCTAGTATCAAATAAGGCAAGACCTGGTAACTCATGTCCAAGTAATGTTCTTGTATCACCTAGATCAATATTAGTCAGTAACTCAAAGGCTAGAGCTGAGAACGAAGAAGGGACAAACTCTTCTGGTATTCCTTGTTGAAAGGAAGCATTTTCGTAGCTCAATATATACATAAGTTGTTCTCCCGTTATTTCTTCTGTCCATCTCTTTAGGTTATGAGAATAAGCATAATTTGAAGTAACCATGACGGAAACAATTATAAGAATAAAGACCTTACCTAAAATAATAAATGCAATTATTTTTTTCATCATTTGCATGAAAGGCTGGTTCAACTATTTCCCCTCCGATCAAACTAAGGTTGTCAAAGTTTTCTTCCAAAATAAGAAATGAGATACTTTTCCAATTTCTTTTTAAAGGTATTGCTTGGGACTATATGAGTTCTCAATACCTTCAATCTGTGTAAGATAATGGTTTCATGTACATATTTCATAAAAACACCTCCTTTTTCGGTTGTATGGATTAGTCGTTCGTTCCCCGAAAAAGTTACAACTGAATTTTTTGTTATGAGATAATTAGGAAAATAAAAAATGTATCAATCTTGTAACTTTTTCTAGATGAAAACAGACTAATCAATATAAAGACATCATTGGGGGGGTGGAATTGATTGAAAATGAGAACACAGAAGAAGAAATTCGTAGGATCTATCGACGTTACTTTAAAGATGTGTACAAGTTTATTGCTACATTTACAAATGATCGGAATGATATCGAGGATTTGACGCAAGAAGTCTTTATACGATTATTTAAATCTCTTTCAACATTTAAGAGGCAGTCCTCAATGAACACATGGCTCTTTTCTATTGCACGTAACGTAACAATTGATCATGTACGTAAAAAGAAAAGACAGTTGATTCCTGAATATGTGTCGAAGTTACTCTCACCGAAGCAAAAATCGGTTGAAGAAGTGGTGCAAGCAAAAGAAGAGGTATCAAGCCTTTATCATGCCTTAAATCACTTAAAACATGATTATCGAATGGTTGTTCTTCTAAGAGGGATTTATGAATTCTCGATTAAAGAAACATCACAAATCATGGGGTGGAGTGAATCAAAGGTAAAGGTAACGTATCATCGAGCATTAAAGATCTTGAAAAATGATCTTAGTGAAGAGGTAGTCACGAAGGAGAGGTGGGTATAAATGAACAAAAAAGACGAAACAGACCTTCTTCGAGAATTAAAGAGGAAACATAGTGATATTTCTCCGGATAGCGATTTTGCTGAAGAATTAGAGGGCAAACTTGTAAAGCATTTTGTAAAAAAGCACAAGAAAAATGTGTTTTTTCCTATGTTAAGTTTAGCAACAGTAAGTGTTTTATTTTTTATGTTGATATTATCATACATGACATTTGAAGGGGTGTCTGGCGTATCTATAAGTAAGAATCCAGAGGTTTACATTTATCATACCCATGACACGGAATCGTATTTACCTGAATTACAAGACGGTCTCCCTCCGGATGAAGCATTTCATAAGGAATTGAATGTGACATTAATCGGAAAGCATTTAGCTGAAAAGTTAGAGCATGCTGGTGTTGATGTAATCTTTGAAGAAAGAAAGATTCAAGATGAACTCATTAATCAAGACTTAACTTATGCTGATTCATATCGTATTTCACGTGAATATGCCGAGGAAACCTTGGAACAGTACCATGACTCAATGAAGATGATATTTGATATTCATCGAGATACTATTCAGAGAGATCAGACAACATTGAACCTTAATGGTGAAGAGGTAGCTAGGATCGTATTTATAGTCAGTGAACACCATTCTGCCTACGAACAAAACTTAGCTTTTGCGACCAAACTGCATGAGCGCTTAGATGAGAAATATCCAGGGTTATCAAGAGGTGTCCTGTTAAAAAGAAATCAAACGTTTAATCAAAATACATACAATCAAGATCTACTAGCACAATCTTTACTTTTAGATATTGGTGGTCTGCACAATTCCATGGAGGAAGTAAAACGGGCAACGGATTACTTATCGGAAGTCATTTTAGAAATATTACAAGAAGAATAAAAAGGAAGCGAGCACTTACAGATGTAAGTGCTCGCTTCCTTTTATTAAAACTGAGATCCACCCATTTGTTGCTCAGCCATTTGAACCAATCGTTTTGTAATTTCTCCACCAACAGAGCCATTCGCACGGGAAGTCGTGTCAGCCCCTAATTGAACGCCAAATTCTGATGCAATTTCGACCTTCATTTGATCTAATGCTTGCTGTACACCCGGAACTAATAATTGATTTGAATTATTGTTGCTACTTGCCATGATTAAAACACCTCTTTCTTGGTTTTGAAAATAGTATTTTGGAACAAGCGTGTTTTTATGTATGATAAGCGAGATGTAAATATTTCCAAAAACAATCATTCGGTCACTTTTTATGGAGAAATAAAAGATTGGAAAGTCGAATATAGGATGTACCTTATTGAGACAGAAGCGGAGATTGAACCGAAAATCATTTATACAGGAAATGATGCGAAGGTGTTACAAGCATCTTTAAGGTATGAAATTGAAGATAATAAAGATGGTTTGATTTCTGAGGCGTTCAAACTGGATAATAAGGGGGTTTATCAAGGTAAACAAAAAACTTGTTTTGGCTGTTATTATTTGAATAAGGTTAAAGAAATAGAGTGTACGATTGGTAGGGAGGATGGAGAAACAATTGCAGTAATACCATTAAGACAACAACTTTAAAACACCTTCTCATGTACTAAGTAAAAACAAGCTTCGTTCGCGTTTAAGTTCAAAAGTTGCGTGGAACTTTTCTATCTGTTATACTACTAATACAGCATCTGAAATAATGTTCAGGTAATCGCTGCATCATTTGATGTAGAGGAAAGTCCATGCTCGCACGATCTGAAATGATCGTAGTGTTCGTGCCTAGTGAATCAATAAGCTAGGACAATCTGGTAAACACTGGATTGATGGCGGGGAAAAGCACCTACAGCAGTATTGCCATGGTCGAGTACCCCTGAAAGTGCCACAGTGACGAAGCTCTTTTGGAAACGAAAGAGGTGGAACGCGGTAAACCCCACGAGCGAGAAACCCAAATTTGGTAGGGGAACTATCTCGAAGGAATTGTAACGGAGAGATAGACAGATAGCAATTGTTATCTGTAGATAGATGATTACCACCGGAGTACGAGGGTAAAACCGGTTGTAGTACAAAGGTACAAAACATGGCTTATCGAACGTTAGGACACAGAGTGTTGTCCATGAACATGTAGTCAAAAAAATGCACATCTCACCACAAAAGGTGAGATGTTTTTTCATACAATTCATTTTATGATAAAAATGATTGACACCATAAATTTGATATGATAAATAAAAAATAGGGTTAGCACTCGGTATGTGAGAGTGCTAATGCTTTATTAAATATTATTGGAATTATTTATTTAATTATTGAAAGGGGAAAGAAGAACCATGACAAAAAAGCAATTTAAAGCAGAATCTAAACGCCTGTTGGAAATGATGATCAACTCCATTTATACGCAAAAAGAAATTTTTCTAAGAGAATTGATTTCTAATGCAAGTGATGCCATTGATAAAATGTATTACAAGGCATTAACTGATGAGACGATAACTTTTAATCAAGATGATTATTACATAAAAGTGATTACGGATAAGGAAAATAGAACGCTGACTATTTCTGATACTGGGATTGGTATGACAAAGGACGATTTGGAAACGAATTTAGGAACAATCGCCAAAAGTGGATCTCTTGCATTTAAAAATGAAAACGAATTGAAAGACGGCCACGATATTATTGGTCAATTTGGGGTTGGTTTTTATTCAGCGTTTATGGTAGCTGATGTAGTAACAGTCATAAGTAAAGCAGTTGGTAGTGATGAGGCTTACAAGTGGGAATCTGATGGAGCTGATGGATACACGCTTGAAGAAACAACAAAAGATTCAGTCGGAACCGAAATCACCATTAAGGTGAAAGAAAATACAGAAGATGAAAAGTACGATGAGTATTTAGAAGATTATCGTTTAAAATCAATTATAAAAAAATACTCTGATTTCATTCGCTACCCGATAAAAATGGATGTGACTCAAAAGAGTCTTAAAGAAGGAACAGAAGATGAGTGGGATGAGTATACAGAAGAACAAACAATAAACAGTATGGTTCCTATCTGGAGAAAAAATAAAAGCGAACTTACAACAGAAGATTACGAGAATTTTTATCAAGAAAAACATTACGGCTTTGATAAGCCATTAAAGCACATTCATATTAGTGTAGATGGTGCTGTAAGATACAATGCGATCTTATACATTCCGGAAAACATTCCGTTTGATTATTATTCAAAAGAATTTGAAAAGGGATTAGAGCTTTACTCAAATGGTGTGTTAATTATGGACAAGTGCGCTGATCTCCTTCCTGATCATTTTAGCTTCGTCAAAGGAATGGTCGATTCGGAGGATTTATCTCTAAACATTTCTCGTGAAATCTTGCAGCATGACCGTCAGTTAAAACTCATTGCTAAAAACATTAAAAGTAAGATCAAAAGTCAACTAAAAAGCTTGTTAAAAGAAGAACGAGAAAAGTATGAGCAATTTTACAAAGCCTTTGGCAGACAGTTGAAATACGGCGTGTATACGGATTTCAGTAGCAAAGATGCTTTGCAGGATCTATTAATGTTCTACTCGTCCAAAGAACAGAAAATGGTCACATTAGAGGAATATGTATCAAGAATGCCTGAGGAGCAAACGTATATTTACTATGCTGCGGGTGAAACACACGAACGAATTGAAAAATTACCACAGCTAGAACTCGTTACTGATAAAGGCTATGAAGTATTGTATTTTACAGAGGACATCGATGAATTTGCGATTCGAATGTTATCTACTTATAAAGAAAAAGAATTTAAATCTGTTTCAAGTGGCGATTTAGGCATTGAAGAAGATGAAAATAAAGAAACAACGACGTCTGAAGAAAACGAGAACAAAGAATTATTTGATGCTATGAAACAAATTTTAGTTGGGAAAGTAACCGATGTCAGAGTGTCCAAACGATTGAAAACCCACCCTGTTTGTTTCGCAACAGAGGGAGAAGTTTCAATTGAAATGGAAAAAGTTCTTCAAGCTATGCCAGATAATCAAAATATTAAGGCAAGTAAAGTGTTAGAAATCAATATGAATCATGACGTATTTCAATCACTAAAACGAGCATTTGAAACAGACAAAGAAAAACTAAGCCTTTATACAAACCTATTGTATAATCAAGCCCTGCTTATTGAAGGGTTACCAATTAACGATCCTGTTGAATTCACAAATGATGTATGTAAAATGATGATTTAACATCTTCTAAACACTCCCTGATCCTGCCCATTATTCGGTGAAGGTCAGGGGTGTTTTGTTTTTTCCAGTATTATCTAGTCAGAAACGAAAGAGTATGAGATAGTTATAACAACGTAATAAAAAGGATGGTGTTCAACATGAAAGATGTGGTTCAGGCAACGTGGTTACATAGTGAGTTGGAAAAGAATCAAGCAAACTATATAATCGTAGATACTCGTTTCCAGTTAGCTGATCCAGGGGCAGGAAAAATAGCATATGAAAAAGGGCATTTACCAGGTGCTTTCTATGTAGATCTCGAACAGGATTTATCATCTTCAATTAGGGAACACGGTGGAAGACATCCGTTACCAAATATAGGAGATTTAGCATTAAAATTAGGCAATATAGGAATTAGCAAAGATGCAAAAGTCGTAGTATACGATGATCTAACTGGAATGGTCGCATCACGCTTTTGGTGGTTGTTAAAACATCTTGGTCACGAAGAAGTAGCTGTTCTTAATGGAGGATTTTCAGCATGGGTAAAAGAAGGCTATGAATTGACAACTGACATCCCAAAAACAGAACCAAAAACATTCCAGGTACAATTGAGTGATGACTTTTCATTCGTAAAAGCTAGTGATGTATTTGAAAATCTAAATAATAAAGATCGTATTTTAATAGATTCTAGAGAGTTGAACAGGTTTAAGGGGAAAGAAGAACCGATTGATCCCATTGCAGGTCACATACCTGGGGCTATAAATTACTTTTGGAAAGATGTTTTAATGAATGACGGAACATGGAAAGAAAGTGAGGAATTACTTAATCATTTTTCTGGTCTTCCTAAGTCAAAAGAAATCATCGTTTATTGTGGGTCAGGAATTTCGGCTTGCCCGAATGTATTAGCTCTAAAAAAAGCTGGGTTTTCGAATGTAAAGCTTTATAGCGGAAGCTGGAGTGATTGGATCACGCACAAAGATTACCCAATTGAAACAACCGATTAGGAACAAACACAAACAACAGCAAAAGCGTCAAAGTTGAAGCGCTTACCGATTTTCCACTATAATAGAATAAATACATATGTGGAGGTAAATGATGTCAAAAGAAAGCTCATTCGATATTGTTTCAAAAATTGATATGTCGGAAGTAACAAATGCTGTTACGATGGCTACAAAAGAAATTCAAAATCGGTATGATTTTAAAGGAAGTAAAAGTAGTATAGCTCTTGAAAATGAAGAACTTGTTTTAATTTCTGATGATGAATATAAGTTGGAGCAATTAAAAGATGTGTTGATAAGTAAATTAATTAAACGTGACGTTTCTATTAAAAATTTAGATTATGGGAAGATAGAGGGGGCATCAGGTGGAACTGTACGCCAACGAGCTAAATTAATTCAAGGAATTGATAAGGAACAAGCGAAGAAAATTAACACGATTATCAAAAACAGCGGTGTAAAAGTAAAAAGTCAAATTCAAGATGATCAAATCCGAGTAACCGGAAAAAAACGCGATGATTTGCAAGCGATTATTGCGGCGATTAGAGGAGCAGATTTATCAATAGATGTGCAATTTATCAATTATCGCTAAACAGGTGAAAAAAGCAGGAGCAGTGTCTTCATACGGAGGCAGAAAAGCTTCTGCTTTTTCTGTTAGAAGAATACGGAGGTACATTTGAAGATGGTTAAATATTCTAGTTAGAATGAACACATACTAATTAAAAGTTCATGTCGGAGGTACAAAGATGAATATGTCGATTGCTAAAATCATCCTATTAGTTATAGTAATTAGCTTGGTTAGTCCATTTAATGGAATATACGTACAAGCTAAGTCACAAGACGACAAACAAATTGATGAATTCATTGACGGAAATGATTATATTTCAGCAAAGAAAGCAATCAAACTCTTTGAACAAAAGCAAGGAAAAGAAGTGAGTCTCCCTAAAAAGTTACCTTTTCGTCCAACACATAAATTCGGGCAAATGACAATTGAAGGGGATTTAAGGTTACATTACTTACGAGTCTTTAACAAACCACATCAAGATTTTATTATCACTATTTTGTCACCAGAGAGTAAGATCGAAAAACATACAACGGCAGAAGATAAGGTTGTAACACTAAAAGATGGAACGAAGGCTTATTTTCAAAACGATGATCACGTTCATACATTAATTTTTAAGAAGAAGAGCTTGGGGTATCTACTAACAGGGAGTACAAGACAATCTAAAGACTATTCATTAGAGGGTCTCATGGAAATTGCTGAATCCATCTAGCGATTTATAGTGCTATACAAGTAAAAGCCTGTGAGCTTTTTCTCAACAGGCAGCAATGCTTTTTACATGACTTCTTCTAGAGTCAGTTTTTCTATTAATGTTTCAGCTAGCGTGCGATAGACGTCAGCTAGCAACGGCTCTTGAGTTATTAAAACAGAAGGTTCACCATTCGACTGCGGATTAGCAAGAGGAATAGATGCTAATATTTCCGTTTCCAACTTCGAAGCAAGAGTGGTACCGCCTCCTTTTCCAAATAGATGATATTTTTCATCTAAATGAGGAGGTGTGAAGTAAGACATATTTTCAATCACACCTAAGATGGTATGATTTGTTTGTTTGGCCATCATTCCAGCTCGTTCAGCTACATGAACCGCATTAGGGTGAGGGGTAGTTACAATAATCTCTTGACACTTAGGTAATTTATGATGTAAATCAAGTGCAATATCTCCTGTACCTGGAGGAAGATCTAAGATGACGTAATCTTGTTTGCCCCAAATGACATCATCAAAAAAAGTATCAATCACCTTTCCAAGCATCGGACCACGCCAGATGACAGGGTCATTGCCTTTTAGTAAAAATCCCATCGACATGACTGTAATATTTTCATGTCCAACAGGGATCATTTTATTATTCATCGTTTTGGGTTTGGATTCTATATTCAAAATTTTAGGTACGCTATACCCATAAATATCTAAGTCGATTAAAGCGACTTTTTTTCCAAGATTGGCTAATGATAATGCAAGATTAACGGCTACCGTTGATTTACCCACTCCACCTTTTCCACTTGTAATTGCAATTACATTTCCACTTAACAATTTAATCACTCCTTTAGCAGTAGACTAACGGAAAAAGGAAATAGAAGCTGTGATGGAAATCACTTCTCTGCAAGTAATCAAAAAATGAGACTGACAATTTGTCAATCTCACCTTTTTTACATTCTACAAATTTCTAATGGACAATTTTCGCAATGGCAAATATCTTTTAATTCATCAAGATCCCAAATAATTAGGTATCCTTTTTCTTGAGAAACAATTTCTTTTCCGCGTAAATCAGAAAGCATACGATTCACACTTTCTCTTGTTGCCCCAATGTATTCACCCAGTTCACCATTTTTCACTTTCTTAGTAATTCGTATTCCATTACCATAAGACTCTCCATATGAATTGGCCATGCGAATTAAAGTAGAGCATAGGGCACCAAGTTTGCCGTGGAATGTCAGATCTCGCAGCTTTGATTGTGTAATTTGATTTAATAAAGAAGTCCATTTCAAGAATTCTACGGCAATTTCACCATGCTGCCATAATAGAACCTCTAAATCTTTTTGTTGAATGACACCAATAACGCAATCAGTTAAAGCCATCGCATTATAACTATAATTGATAGACATGAAGCTACTGAGTTCACCGAATAAATCACCACTATCAAACATATTTAGAATATATTCTTTTCCGTCTGATGTACCTTTGATTAATTTCACATTTCCTTGTTTTATATAAAATAGCTTATCAGCTGTGTCTCCTTCCCAAAATAAATACGTACCTGCTTCTATATGCTGTTCATACATAATTTCCGTTAATGCTGTTAATGTTTTATCTGAAAGATGAAATGTATTTTGGTTAATGGTCCGATCTAACGTTAGTTCTGTCATAAAAGAATCCCTCCTAACAACTGTTATCTTCATTATAGAAGAAAACAAAAATGAAAAATGTGATAAAAATCACACCTACGTGAAATTAGGCTTCATTTCTAAAAAATGAAGTGTGACGGACTTAACAGTTTTTCATCTTGGTTTCGTTTTATAGTGGATGTACAAGGAGGTGAAACCTATGCAGCTTACGGGCGTTATATTAGATAGTGAAAGTTATAAAATAGATCAGGATCAACTTATTAGTTTACTTAAGTTAGGTGAGAAAACATTAATTGAGAGACAAGTTATGGAAATGAAAAAGCTTTGCGATGAGGTGATTCTTGTTACAAACAACCCTTATGTATATTTGCCGTTGTTTGGAAACAGCATTCGTATTATTACGGATTATTATAAAGGAGCTGGAACGTTGAGTGGTATGCATGCGGCCTTATCACTAGCAAAGAATCCATCTTTATGGCTTGTTCCCTCAGATATGCCAGTACTTAGATCAGATGTTATAACTAGAATGCTAGAGCTGAAAAATAGCAGTGGTGTTCAATTGATCGTACCGGAGTGCAATGGGAATTTGCAATTATATCATGGAGTATATGATCGATCGTGTTTGGAAGTGACAAAAGAATTAGTAGAAACAGAACATGTCGGATTAATGAAGATCCTTGAGAAGGTTTCATTTAAAGTGATGAGTCTAGATGGATTTTTGAATCAAGTAAATGAACCTGTGTCGTTTTCATTTCGCATTCGAAACAAAGAAGACTATCAAAAAGTACTACAATTGAAAACAGATCATGTTAGTTAAAGGAAGATGATGAAGCGAGAAACCTGAAGGCATCAGAATAGGTATCTCGTTTTTTATTTTGGGATAAGAAAAGGAGTTCAGAGGTTTGTCATTTTAACTGTCATGTAATGTGATTAATCTCACAGTTAAATATAATCAAGGAACCTAAAATGAAATTATTAATTAAGTGGATATAAATAAGGAGTGGCGACATGGGCCAAATTGAAAAATCATTTTATTCAAAAGCAAGTATGTATTCTTTTATCGTTGTTATGACCTTAATTTTCTTAATGTGGGTTGGTACCGGGCAATTCTCTCATGTAGATATGATGTTGTTTGGCTATTTAATTTCATCTTTTGTTTTTGCGATTGGGATGACGATTCGTCTATGTGCATGGGCTGTCAGACCAGCTATCCATCAAGTACTGAAAAGAAGTTTCACCAATATAAAGCAGAAAAAGAGAGTAAAAAGGAACTGGAAGGCAATTGCCAAAACAGCCTTTGATAATATTATTCTCCAAAAATTTATTTTTAAGCGTGGAATTTATAGAGGAATTATGCATTGGTTAATTGCTTGGGGATGTATTGGATCATTTGCGATTACATTTGGATTAACGTTTGGATGGATGCACTTTAAACTGATTGATCCCGAAACTTATCAGATCGTTGTGATGGGAATTCCGACTATTACGATGGCTGCAAATGGACTATTTGCTGAACTAGTGTATAACGGATTGAATATTACAGCGATGATGGTATTAATTGGTGTAACGATGGCACTTATTAGACGTTGTAAAAATCAAGATGTGAAAGTGACGCAACGGATTGAGTTCGACCTATTTCCATTATATATCCTTCTGTGGGTTACAGTATCAGGACTGTTATTAACTTTATCATATAAATTTTTAGGTGGATGGATGCACAACTATTTAGCTCTCATACACCAAATTACGGTTGTGATTTTCTTAGTATATTTCCCATTTGGTAAGCTATTCCATCTTCCGGTCAGACTGTTAGCAACAGCGGTCCCAATGAATTATCAAGAAGTTGTCGGTGTAGATACGAGAGAATGCAAATCGTGTCAAGCCCCTTATAGTAATGATGACCAAATTGCTGATGTGAAAGAAATACTTGGAGTACAAAGTTTTGACTTGCAGCTTGCTGATGGTTCGTATTTAGCTGATTACTGCCCAAGCTGCCGTAGAAGAATTCGTGTGATGAAGCAATTAAATATCAATTCAAACTTACCTTCTCCAAATGGACCGATTCAAACAAATAATGGCATTCATATTCCAGGGTTTGGTCAAAAGAGAGATGATTCTTATTATGAGAAAACGGGGGACGAATAAATGAGTGAATTTCTTGTCAAAGACGGTGTGAAAAATTTACAAAAGCCAGGTGAAAAACTTGTCACAACTCATTGTTGTTATTGTGGCATGCAGTGCGGAATGCATATCCGAGTAAATGAAAAGTCAGGAAAGGTCGTAGGAGTTGAACCAAGATATGATTGGCCGGTAACACTTGGGAAAATGTGTCCAAAAGGGGTAACCGCTTATCAAACGGTTAACCACAAGGAGCGAATATTAAAGCCACTTATTAAAAAGAATGGTCAGTTTGTTGAATCAAGTTGGGAAGAAGCTTATGACTTAATTGAGAAGAATTTCAAACAACTTCAAGCTGAGCACGGGAAAGACGCAGTTGGGGTATTCGGTGGAGTATCGATGACAAACGAAAAATGCTATTTAGTTGGGAAATATGCTCGTGTTGGTCTTGGTACAAGATTCTTAGACTACAATGGTCGCTTCTGTATGTCATCAGCTGCTGGTGGATTAATGAAAACATTAGGTGTTGACCGTGGATCGAGCTTGCCGTTACCAGAATTCGAGCATACAGATTGTTTGTTTATGGCTGGATCAAATACGGCAGAATGTCATCCAACAATGATCCAGTGGTTATGGAAAGCAAAAGATAAAGGTGCAAAGTTAATTGTAGCCGACCCGAGGGAAACACCAACAGCTCGTGTAGCTGACGTTCACTTAGATTTAAAACCAGGATCTGATTCGGCCCTAGCAAACGGCATCATGCATTTGCTTATAGAAGAAGGATATGTCGACGAAGAGTATGTAAACGAAAGATGTAATAACTATGAAGAATTAAAAGCGATGGTGAAAAAGTTCACCCCTGAATTAACAGAATCAATTACGGGAGTAGCGAAAGATAAAATTATTAAAGCTGCTCGTATATACGGTAAATCTCCCCGCTCAATTGTAGCGTTTTGCCGAGGGATCGAACAACAAAATAAAGGAGTAGACAACGTTACACTTTACACATCTATGGCATTGCTAAGAGGACAAATTGGGAAATTTGCTTCTGGTGTAGCAACGATTACAGGTCAAGGAAATGGGCAAGGCGGTCGGGAGCATGGACAAAAAGCTGATGCACTACCTGGATACAGAAAGATTGATAATCCTGAACATGTTAAGTATGTAGCTGGCGTATGGGGAATCAAACCTGAAGAAATGCCGAAAGCGGGTGTGTCTGCTTACGAGATGTTTGATGAAATTCAAAATGAAAACATTCGTGCGATGCATATTATGTGCAGTAACCCAGCTGTATCTGCCCCAAATCTAGACCACATTTGGAGTGGCTTAAAAAAGCTAGAGTTTTTAGTCGTAAGTGATTTCTTCTTATCAGAAACAGCTGAATTTGCCGATGTCATTTTACCAACGACGACTTGGGCTGAAGATGAAGGAACAACGACGAATTTAGAAGGCCGTGTTATTCGTGTACGAAAAGTTACGGAGCCTTTAGGTGAAGCAAAAACCGATTGGGAAATTATGCGTGATATCGCGAAGAGAATGGGAAAAGGAAAATTCTTTAATTATGAAAATCCTAGACAAATTTTCGAAGAATTACGGATTGCATCTAAAGGTGGAAAGGCAGATTATCACGGGATTACATGGGAGCGCATTGATAAAGAAGATGGAGTGTTTTGGCCTTGCCCTTCCGAAGATCATCCGGGTACACCAACGATGTTTAAAGAAAAGTTTGGAACCGAAGACGGAAAGGCAAACTTAGCGGCTGTTGATTGGGCAGAACCTGGTGAAACACCGACGACAGAGTATCCACACATTTTAACAACGGGTCGGGTCGTCTTTCACTACCTATCAGGAACTCAAACGAGACGTGTTGATTTTTTAATGGAACAATGCCCGTTGCCATATATTGAAATACACCCTGAACTTGCTAGTCAGTACAACATTTCAAATAAGGATAAAGTCTTAATCACAAGCCCGCGTTCCAATATGACAGTTGAAGCTAGAATTACAAAGGCAATTCGCAAAGATACAGTATTTATTCCCTATCACTGGGGGAAAGAACTTGCTGCGAACCAATTAACAAATCCGGCCCTAGACCCTGTTTCTAGAATGCCAGAATTCAAAGTTGCTGCAGTGAAATTAGAAAAAGTATAAATTCAGAAGCTAACTGGGGGAACTTCAAATGAATAAAATTATGTACCTTGAATTTGAACGATGTATCGGCTGCCGCGCATGTCAAGCGGCATGTCGAGAATGTGGAGATCATGATGCCAAAGAACGGAATTATGTAGAGTATATTGACTTTACCGAAAGCAGACAAACGTTTCCAATGATGTGTATGCAATGTAAGGATCCAGCTTGTGCGAGAGTTTGTCCAGCCAATGCAATCCAAATTACAGAAGAAGGTGTTGTCCTATCTGCAATGGATGAGAAATGTATTGGTTGTCGTAACTGTACATTTGCTTGCCCATTTGGAATTCCTAAGTTTGATTTTGAGGAAAACAAAATGTACAAATGCGATATGTGTTACGACCGCTCAAAATATGACATTGCTCCAATGTGTGCATCGGTTTGTCCAAGTGAGGCGATTCGTTTTATTGATTTTGAGGAGATGCAATCATTACGAAGACGTCGCACACAAATGAATTTAATTGAAGGCAAGAAGCCAAGTGAAAATGATAAATGGAAATATGTACCTGAATTTTTCGGAGTGTATTCAGACTAGAGAGGAGGTCCACCATGACTGATAAAATACAATGCAAGCGAGAAAAACATCAAAGCAAAGACGATATGATTAATTTAAAGGATAATGTGAGTCGTTATGATGACTTGAAATTTAATCGAAGAGCCTTTTTAAAGACAGCAGTCGGAGCAACGGTAGCACTAGGTCTTTCTACTTTGCCATTCTCCGTAAAAGCATTTTTAGGAGATTTTGAAGAGGAACGAGAGCTTGTTGAAATTGCCAAACTATATGATGTTCCAAAAGGCTCATCAATGACCTTTCATTACCCTACTGAAAATGATCCGGCGCTTTTAGTTCATACAAAAGCAGGTGAATTAAAAGCATATAACAGTGCTTGTACTCACTTAATGTGTCCCGTTTTTTATGAAAAGGAAAGCGAAGTATTGCTTTGCCCTTGCCACCAAGGATACTTTGACTTAAATAATGGTCATCCAATAGCTGGACCTCCACAACGAGAGCTGCCATTGATTGAAATTGAAGTCCAAAATGGTATCGTATATGCAGCGGGAAGGAAGATTCGTCATGGCTAAAACTACGTGTTGGATCATTATTTTTATTGCATTAGCTGTAAATGTTGTGATGTTACAATGGACCATTGAAGCGTATCTAGGTTTAGAATTTGACCTTGTATTTCGTAACACCATCATTGCACTCATCTCTTCAGTTGTAGCGTTACTAACCATGTTTAAATGGAGAAAATTTGAATATAAATAAGAACAGGAAGCCTGATATATTAATTAGGCTTCCTTTTTGTAGTTATCACCATTAATATTATCTATATAGTAAAAAGCCAATTTACTTCCTTTTCTATAGGTGTTAGGATATATGAAGTTAACTAAAGATTGTGAGGGGTGCAACAGTGGGAAACAAAGAACAAAGAATGGTTCGTTTCTTTGAACAGTTAAGTGCTGAAAATAAACAATTAATGCTTTCTAAAGGAACGAAAATTAAGGCGCAGTCTGGTTTTGTTCTATTTTCCGAAGGTGATGCCCCAAAGTACATGTACTTAGTGTTGTCAGGCTTGATTCGACTAAGTAAGATGACTTCAGATGGAAAGGAGTTTTCCTTGAGCCTTCTTCAAAAAGATGAATTGGTTGGAGAAGCAGGGTTATTTAATGAATTGTCTGTTGCTGTAACAGCGATAGTAGAGGAAGATTCCGAATTGATTCGTTACGATCGTTCGGTGATTGAGAAGTTATTTATTGAGAATGGAGAGTTGGCTGTGACGTTTATGAAGTGGTCAGCTATTCAAAATCAATCCACTCAATCTAAGTTCCGCGATCTTATTTTGTGTGGAAAAAAAGGTGGTTTGTATTCAACCCTCATTCGTTTTAGCAACTCTTACGGCAAAGAGCATGATGAAGGAATCTTCATAAATGTAAATCTGACTAATGTTGAGATTGCCAACTATATTGGCACAACTCGTGAAGGTGTTAACCGCATGATGAATGAGTTAAAAAAAGAAGGAATCATTTTTTATGAGAACAACCATATTGTTATTCGAAATATTCAATATTTAAAAGATTTCTTACAATGTGGGGATTGTCCAGTTGAAATATGCACGATTTAAAAAATAGGCAGCTAGTGGGGAAGAATTCCTTTACTAGCTGTTTTTAATATATGTCAAAATATGAGGGCTGCTGCAATGTATGTTATAGAAATTAACATACATATTAAATGCTTCTTATAGATCAAAGGTAAAACCTTATTAAGAACAAGATATTTACGGTTCCTCATTGAGGTTTAGACCTAAAATAAAAACTAAATAGTTTGTAATAATACCTGACAATGTAATAGATAATTAAGAATTTTTAAACTAGACTTTACTCTATGCTAATCATGAATATGTAAAACAAATACATCTTTAAAAAGCTAGTAGAGGAGGGTTACAAGTGCAAGCTCGTGGACAAACAGCTGCATTAGTATTATCAACCGTTGCAATGGTGATTTCATTTGCTGTTTGGTCAGTATTTTCACCAATTGCATCGACTTTACAAGAGCAATATCAATTAACCGAAACTCAAAGAAGTTTTATTATTGTTATACCAATTTTACTAGGATCCATTATGCGTATCCCAATGGGAATTATTGCTGATAAATATGGAGCAAGAAAAGTATATACGTTGACAATGTTTTTTAGTGTGATTCCTATGTTTGCTGCAGGCTTTGCAAATTCCTATGGTGCTTTACTTTTTTGGGCGTTTTTAATCGGGATGGCAGGGACAACTTTTACTATTGCGATAACGTATGTGACAAAATGGTTTCCAGCTGATAAACAGGGGTTGGTTTTGGGGATTATTGGAATTGGTAATTTAGGGACAGCCGTTGCATCTTTTGCAGTTCCTTCAATCGTGAATTTTTTTGGATTACAATGGGCTTTTTGGGGACTTGCGTTTGCCCTTAGTATCATGACCGTTGTTTTTTGGCTAGGAACAAAAGAATTACCCAAACCAACAGAAGTCAAGACATTAAAAGATGCACTTTCTGTTACAAAATATAGGGCCACTTGGATATTATCCCTATATTACTTTTTAACTTTTGGTGGATTTGTTGCATTTAGTTTTTATTTACCGACTTTATTGCAAGAAACTTTTCATTTTTCACCAGTCAACGCTGGTTTAAATGTAGCTGTATTTGTTGTTGCAGCTACTCTTATCAGACCAATTGGAGGGTATCTAGCGGATAAATTAGGAGCTAACCAAATCATCATTTTTCTCTTTAGTGGAATCATTCTAAGCGCATCCATCATGGCAATTAGCTTGGATAACTTCTCTCTATTCAGTATTAGTTGTATCTTGATGGCTCTTTTATTAGGTGCAGGAAACGGAGCTGTATTCAAACTTGTGCCTAGCGTTTCTCCTAATAATACAGGGGCCGTCACAGGTATTATTAGTGCAATAGGTGGGATAGGAGGTTTTTTCCCACCACTTGTTATGGGAATGGTAAAAGAGATGACGGGGACATATAGTTCAGGTTTTATGTTACTAGGTTTTTTTGCTGCAGGTTGCTTACTAGTCAATGTTTTTTCCATTATCCGTCCAAGTACAGCTACTACAATTCGAGAAAATAAACTGTCTCGATAACTGCATCGTTTAGTGAGGCATTATCTTTTGTGAAATGGGTTTTAAATCACTTAAGTGAGGCCTCATTTTTTGAAAGAATGGAAAAGTAAGGTCTCAGATTACCTTGGTAAAGTCCTACTTTTTGAAATAGAGGAAAAGTAAGGTCTCAGATTGTATTGGTGAGGCCCTACTTTTTGAAAGAATGAAAAAGTAAGGTCTCAGATTGCCTTGGTAAAGTCCTACTTTTTGAAGTAGAGGAAAAGTAAGGTCTCAGCTCCCCTCGCCTCGGTAAGTTCCTACTTTTTGAAAAAATAAAAAAAGCTTAATACTGCTACAATAAAACTGCTTTTTCCCTCATCCATTGAATTTCAGTTTGATGTGTGAACCCTTCATCTTTTGGCGTTTCTACAATAAAGGGTATGTTTGTTAGTACACTTGATGTAAGAAGCTCAATAAGTTGTTCTGCTTTTAAGTGGCCCGATAAAAGATTGGCATGTCGATCCTTTCGCGCCGAAAATGGATATTTGGAGTTATTAAAATGGATGGCTTTCAGATGTGGGAAATAATCTAACTCCATCCCTTTTTCTTCAATTTCATTCCAATCGTTCCCATTCCATAAACCACTAGCATAAGCATGACAAGTATCAAAACAGAATCCTATTTGCTCTGGATAGTCAGTAAGCTGACGTACTTGTGATAGTTCCTCGAAGGTTATCCCCATATCTGAACCTGCTCCAGCGTTATTTTCTATGAGTAACTGTGCGTTACCACTAAACTGTGATAATACCTGGTTTAGCATATCAATCATTTTTTTATAACCTTCTAAAATTGGAACTTTTTTTGTTGTACCAAAGTGAACAACCACTCCAATGGCCCCACAAGCTTCAGCTATTTCTAAATCATTTACTAACGATTGGACAATCTTCTTTTCCAAATTTATATCTTCTGGTATTAGTTTAGTCGGATAAGGAGTATGTATAATAGATCTTATGTTGTGCTTTGAACAGAAAGTTGCACACTGATGTGCGTCATCTATATTATAATCTTTGACTGTAATGCTGCGAGGATTTTTAGGGAAAAATTGAAATGCTGTTCCACCTAAATCATAGGCAGTTTTCGCCGCAGCATAATATCCATTTCGAATACTTACATGACTACCAAAGTACATTTTTTCACCTACCTACGACCAATAGATTTTATTAGTATAAGGGGAAAGATATGCAATCATTCAAAAACTTAAAAATGAGGTGTCATACTATGTGCGAAAAAAAGTTTTCACGAAACGCTTCTACCATTGAAACGATTACACTCGGAATGGGTTGATTTTGGGGACCTGATGCTCGGTTCGGGCATCTTTCGGGTGTCATTCAAACACGTGTCGGTTACGCAGGAGGTTCAAAAGAAGACCCTACATATCGACAAATGGGGGATCATACAGAAACAATTGAAATTGATTTTGATCCTAGCGCGATAAGCTTGGAACAATTGTTGAATATATTCTGGAACAATTATCAACCTCGAAAAGATGGATATGGCGGACGCCAATATAGGTCTCTTCTTTTGTATCGGAACGAAAAACAAAAAGACCAAGCCAGATGTTTGAAACATAGGTTAGAGGAACACCTTGAAATAGCAATCGAGACCGAAATGCAACCTTATGATCAATTTTTTCTTGCAGAAGAAAAACATCAAAAATACTATTTGAAACGATATAAACAAGCATACGAAACCGTACTTGAGTTATTTCAGTCGCATGAAGCATTCGTAAAGTCAACTGTTGCGGCCCGCTTGAATGGGTTTGTACGTGGATTTGGTACCTTAACCGAATTAAAAGAAGAGATTTATTTTTGGGGTCTTGATGATCATGATATTGGAATATTAAAAGAAACCATCAAGAAAATAAAATGGTAAGGGTGAGATTTTAGTGTATCTGTAGTAGTTTTTCCTCGAAGGAACTCGCTAATTGAACTGCAAACAAACCGGCTAAAGAGAAGCCGGTTTGTTTATTATGCTGCAGTTTGTTTGACATTCTTTTTAAAATACCATTTCAAAAATGGAGGAACAAACATAACGATAATGAGAATTCGAACAAGCTGAAAGGCACTAACAATGGCTGGGTCTGCTCCCACAATTGACGCTGTTAACACCATTTCAATTAATCCGCCTGGTGCAAAACTTAATATAGATGTTGCGAGATCTAATGAAGTAAATTGAGCTAACACAATGCCTAACGCAAAGGAAATGAGAATCAGACAAATAGACACTCCAAAATAAATGAGACTATATTTTCCACCCATTCTTAAGTCAGAGAATGAGATGTTTTTTCCAAGACCAATTCCCACTACAGTTTGAGCCAAAAGTAACAAAATGGGGGGGACAGTTGCTAATTCGACCACACTTATATTGAGGAGCGCAGTGATTGCAAGTGGACCAATGACAATACCTGCAGGGATTTTATTTTGGAAGAACAATCCAGCTAGGATAGGAATGACAAACCATGCATAGCCCCAACCAGCAAAAACGAATCCTTCTGAATAAGACAAAGCCACTGCAGGAGAATCAGTTTGAGAAAAATAAAAAATGATCGATGTCGGTACCACAAATAAAACGGTGATCAAACGAACAGTTTGGAATATGACAACTAATGATGACCTCGCTTCAAGAGACTCACTGGCAATAACCATTTCGGTTAATCCCCCTGGAATCGAACCAAAAACACTAGTAATCTGATCTACATTTATCCACCTTGTAATGACAGTACTAATAAAAATGCTCGCACCAATTAAACAAACGGTTAGAACAATATATGATAAAAAGTAAGGTCCAATAGTTGAAAACGTTTGAAGAGTGAAATACATACCAAAATACATGCCTAGAACAATTAATCCACTGTTTTTAACAAAACTTGGCCAATAAGCTTTACGATTTGTGAAACCTTGCCAAAGCATGACGAATGTCAAAGATCCTAACACCCAAGGTAATGGGAGGTTAGCCAAATGAAATAAAAAACCACCTAATATACCGATAAGAAATGTTTCCAACAAACGTAATGTACTACCTGTATTCATATAAAAACCCCTTTAGTAACAAACAAGGATATACAAATTGTACCATATATACATCCATTTCGCCTGTCGAAATACTTGGTAACCAGAACATTCCAAGCATGAGCATTGCTTCTTAATTGAATGTTCGGTAAAATGGATTGGTAAAAAAAGAAAAAGCAGGAAGAAGGAATTATTATGATTAATCGTACTGTATTAGTGAAATTTGGAGACCATACAACCCCTGAGCAATTACAAGAAGTAGTTGCCCGTTTTAAAGCACTAAAAAATCATTTGACCGGAATTGTAGATCTTCAAGCTGGATTAAATTTTGCTGAGAAGAGTAAAGAGTATCAAGTAGTTCTTACCGTTCGGTTTGAGGATAAAGCTGCACTTGATGCGTATGTGGAAAATGAGGAACATCAAGCGGTCGCTGCTTTTATTAGAGAAGTGGGACGAGTAGACAGCATTGGTGTTGACTTTGAACTTTAAAATAATTAGCTTATTAAGCCAGCTCTTGAGAATTAACTCATGGCTGGCATTTTACATTCGAACGACTTTTCTTAGATCCCTTTCATATGGAATATTACGTCAATAGAAGTAGACACTAATATGACACTTGTTAATAGTTTTAAAAGGGTTTATTTATAACTAAAATCACAAATACAAAGCCAAATATAAAAAGGAGACAAAATGACAGAAGTAGAGGATTATTTCAAAAAAGCAGGGTGGAATTTAACAAATAGTTATGCACAGTTACCTAAATCATTTTATTCTACGATCAACCCAAATCCAGTTCGTTCACCGAAATTAGTTATGTTAAATGAACCATTATCAGCTTCATTAGGATTTAACACCGAAGAACTTAAAAGCGATATCGCTTTACAAATCTTTGGTGGGAGTCGAGTGCCTGAAGGTGCCCACCCGCTTGCTCAAGCCTATGCAGGCCATCAATTTGGGCACTTTACAATGTTAGGGGATGGGAGAGCTTTGCTCATCGGCGAACAAACTACCCCTCAAGGTGAGCGTTTTGATATTCAACTTAAGGGATCAGGAAGAACACCATACTCACGTGGCGGAGACGGGAGAGCAACGCTTGGACCAATGCTTCGGGAATATATCATCAGTGAAGCCATGTATGCATTAGGCATCCCAACTACTCGGAGTTTAGCCGTAGTGACAACCGGAGAATCGGTGATGCGTGAGACCGATCTGCCTGGGGCCATCTTAACACGTGTAGCATCTAGTCATCTGCGCTTTGGTACATTTCAATACGCTGCTAAATTTTGCCCTGTTGATGAACTTAAGACTTTAGCAGACTACGCATTAACACGTCATTTTCCTGAAGTTGAAACAAATGAAAATCCATATCTCTTACTTCTTAAAGAAGTTATTCAACGTCAGGCTTCGCTTATTGCCAAATGGCAGCTTGTTGGCTTTATTCACGGGGTAATGAATACCGACAATATGACACTAAGCGGGGAAACCATTGATTATGGTCCTTGTGCATTCATGGATACATTTGACTCTGAAACGGTCTTTAGTTCAATTGATATGCATGGGCGTTATGCGTATGGCAATCAGCCGAAAATAGGTGCATGGAATTTGGCTAGATTTGCTGAAACCTTATTGCCATTATTACATGATGATCAAACAAAGGCTGTTGAATTAGCACAGGATGCTATATCGGACTTTGGTAACATCTATCGAGCTAATTGGCTCGCGGGGATGAGAGCGAAATTAGGAATTTTTAATGAGGAAGAACAAGACGAAACCTTGATTGAAGACCTTCTAAACATGATGGAGACGTATAAGACTGATTATACGAATACCTTCATTGCTTTAACGGTTAATCATTTTGAGGATTCAATTCTGTTTGATCAAAAGGAATTTAATCAATGGCATACAAGATGGCAAGAGAGGTTGAGTAGGCAAAAGGATTCGAAAGTGGAAGTGCATCAGTTAATGAAAAGAAGTAATCCAGCGGTCATTCCGCGAAACCATCGGGTAGAAGAGGCGTTAGAAGCCGCAGTAGACCAAAATGATTATAGTGTAATGAAGGAGCTTCTCACGATTCTTTCAGATCCTTATGCACATTCCTCTCAACAAATAGATTATTCGAAGGTACCAGATTTATCAGGTCGTCCATATCGAACCTATTGCGGAACCTAATCAAAGAGGGTGTTAAAAAAGGTCAAAAACAGACCTTTTTTAAGTAGTTGCAATGGC
>NZ_JRJU01000049.1 GCF_000787375.1 Halalkalibacter okhensis
ACCTTTTTTAAGTAGTTGCAATGGCACACTCGTCGCTCGCCTCTTATGAGAAACCCACTCATAAGAGGCTTTAAAAGATTGCGACGGTTTAGCTCATTGCTTCGAGGGTGTTAAAAAAGGCCAAAAACACGACCTTTTTTAACACCCTCTTATATTAGAAAAAGAATCTGAAACTTTTCGTGTATTAGCTCGTAAATAAGAAATATAGCCTATGATTTTTTCACAATAATGGTAGAATAGCTATAGTTATTAAATGGAAAGGATTGGGAAGATGACATTATTACTAAAAAATGTGACGAAGCGATTCGGGAATTTCACCGCGGTGAATGATTTATCCCTAGAAGTACCCAGCAAAGAAATGTTTGGATTTTTAGGGGCTAACGGTGCTGGTAAAACAACAACATTTCGGATGATATTAGGGTTGTTAGACCAAACAGACGGAGCCATTACTTGGGATGGAAAGGAGATTAATTATACCACTACATCAGAGATCGGATACTTACCTGAAGAACGTGGTTTATATCCAAAGATGAAAGTGAGCGATCAAATCATATATCTCGCTCGTTTACGAGGAATGAAAAAGCAAGAGATATTAACAGAGTTAGATAGCTGGCTTGAACGCTTTAACGTACCGGAATATAAGAATAAAAAGGTAGAAGAACTTTCAAAAGGGAATCAGCAAAAGATTCAATTTATTGCAGCTGTCATTCATAAACCGAAACTTCTTATTCTAGATGAACCATTTAGCGGTTTAGATCCAGTAAATGTTGAATTATTAAAAGAAGCCGTTAAAGAAATGAAAGAGAGCGGGACAACGATAGTCTTTTCAAGTCATCGGATGGAGCATGTGGAAGAATTATGTGAGAACCTTTGCATTATGCATCATGGAGCCCCGGTTGTTCATGGTTCGTTACGAGAGATTAAGCGATCATTCGGAAAGAAAAATATATCCATACACGCTGACTTTGACTTATCAATGTTAGAATCATTACCTGGGGTACTGAAGTGGAAAAAAACGAGCGAGGGTGTCCATTTGCAAGTGGAATCAGAAGCAGTAGCTGAGGATGTTTTTCAACATGTCGTTACTAAAGGTTTTGTTCGGAAATTTGAATTAGAGGAACCTTCTTTGCATGACATTTTTATTGAAAAGGTGGGAGCTTCTTATGAGTAATTTCTGGTTTATGCTTGGACATGCGTATCTTTCAAAGCTAAAAGCAAAATCTTTTATTATTACAACGTTTATATTAGCTTTAGGAATAGCTCTTATGGCAAATATTGGACTAATCATAGATGCATTTGAAGGGGACGATAAAATTGATCAAATTGCTGTCATAGATGAAACGGATCAATTATTTAGTGCTCTTGAAGATGAAGTACAAATGCTAAATGAAGATATAACTTTGGAGTTAACAACAGATACTAGATCAGAAGTAGAAACTCTTGTAGAAGAAGGGGTTTACGCCGGACTACTTATCCTATCTTACGGACCAAATCAGCTACCTGATGCAGTATATGTATCAACTTCTCTTTCTGGAAATGCGATTACATCGACCGTTCATGCTGCAATCCAGCATGTTCAATCAACAATAGCTGCTTCGCAACTTAGTTTATCGATGGAAGAATTAGCACTTCTAAACGCACCTGTTTCTTTTACACAAGAGGCGATCGTTGAAGGAGCAAGATCAGAAGAAGAGTTAAATCAGGCAAGAGGAATTGTTTATATTCTGCTATTCTTTATTTATTTCTCTGTCATCATGTATGCAAACATGATTGCTACAGAAGTTGCGACGGAGAAATCATCACGCGTAATGGAAATATTGATTTCAAGTGTTTCCCCTGTAAAGCAAATGTTTGCAAAAATAATTGGAATTGGATTTGTCGGTTTAACGCAGCTAACCATATTATTAGCAGTCGGGTATTTATCTATTATGAGAAACCAAGATGACCTTGTTGGTGGATTTTTTGATGTTTTTGGATTCGGCGAGCTTTCTGCTGCAATCATCATTTATGCGATAGTCTTCTTTTTGCTAGGTTATTTTCTTTATGCGACGCTTGCCGCATTGTTAGGCTCACTCGTTAGTCGAATTGAAGATGTACAGCAAATGATATTACCAATGACATTTTTAGTAATGATCGGGTTCTTTATTGCCATGTTTGGGTTAGGTATGCCTGAGTCTACGTTTGTGACAATTGCATCCTATATTCCTTTTTTTACACCGATGGTAATGTTCCTACGAGTTGGAATGCTAAACATTCCACCGTTTGAACCTATTTTGGGTATTGTCATTTTACTTGTTTCGATCGTTATCCTAGCTGCATTCGGTGCTAGAATCTACCGTGGTGGAGTATTAATGTATGGAAAATCAAATTCATTTAAAGATATTAAAAAAGCAATTGATTTAACGAAGAAGTAAGTCTCCTGTTAACTAGAACAAGAGCAATTGATGAGACACACATCATCATTGCTCTTGTTCTTATTTTTTGTTATTTTCATCTTAGAGTAATCAATTTGATGAATAAGGAATGTACTAGATGCAACCATTTACAGAGCGTGTACTACATATTATATTACAGATTCCTAAAGGGAAGGTTATGACTTATGGCCAGATTGCTATGCTTGCCGGAAGCCCGAGGGGAGCTAGGCAAGTTGTTCGTATTCTCCATTCGATGAGTAAAAAATACAACCTTCCATGGCATAGAGTCATGAATGCAAAAGGGGAAATTAGTATACAAGATGACGAATTATTTATGGTTCAAAAGCTCTCCTTAGAAGGAGAAGGTGTCCAAGTTAAAGATCACAAAGTCAATTTGAATCAATTTCAATACCATCCTAAATAAGACCAAAAAGGCCAAGAAGATTGACTTTTTGGTCTTGAAATTTAAAGCTTAAAGCTCTCTACGGAACTTATTGATAAAGCGAGTTGGGTATTCTGAAGGCAATGCGCTAACTTCATCTAGTTCATTAAAGTGCGCTTCTGAAAGCCTCCAACCTATAGCACCGATATTTTCTTTATATTGTTCTAGTGTACGTGCGCCAAAAATAGGAGATGTAACACCTTCTTTCATGAGTAACCAGTTTAACGAAACTTGAGCTGGTGTTTTTTCGATTTGGTTTGCAATTTCTTTTACTGTATTAACGATCTGGAAATTACGTTCTAGTCCTTTGTTTTCCCAACTTGACTCCCCTTGGAGACCTTGCGATAACCGCCCAAATGTTGGGGTTTCTAACCCTTCATATTTTCCCGACAAAAATCCACTTCCAAGAGGTCCCCATGGCAGTACACCAATGCCTTCTTCTATGCACAATGACATCACTTCTCGATCCATTTCTCGATTGACTAAGCTATACTGAGGTTGTATGGAGATAAATTTAGCAAATCCTTTTCGCTCACTGATTGATAAAGACTTCATTAGTTGCCAAGCCAAAAAATTCGAGCAACCTATATATCGAACTTTTCCTGCTGTTATTAAATCATCTAATGTTCTTAGCGTTTCCTCAATTGGTGTTAAATGATCCCACACATGAAGTTGGTACAAATCTATATAATCTGTCTGAAGTCGTCTTAAGCTCGATTCAATTCCATCCATGATTCGTTTACGTGAATAACCGGCATCATTGGGTAGATCTCCTACTTTCATGCGAACTTTCGTTGCAAGTATCACGTCCTGCCGCTTTTCTTTAATTGCTTTCCCAACGATTTCTTCAGATGTACCACCGACATAAACGTCTGCTGTATCGATGAAATTTCCTCCGTCATCTAAAAACTGATCAATCATTGTAATTGAGTCTGCTTCTGATGTGGCTTTACCGAATGTCATTGTTCCTAAACATAATTCGGATACAGCTAAGCCACTTTTTCCGATCGTTTTATACTCCATGTGCTCACCACTCCCAAATCAAATTATGTACCGTCTTATTGTACCAATCTTTTTCTTATAATTACAAAAATTTCGCTTTCAACCAGAAGCATCCCCCAATCAGAATAAGAATCTTAGTTTCCTTCTCTGATTCTTTAGATAGGACTTACAGTTTTTTATATAATTGATATAATATGATTCATTACATAGAATTCGCAAAGAGGAGAGGAATGAATAATGGACATTGTTTTATCTAATAAGATGAATGCATTTCAGACAAGTATTTTTAATGAGCTAAACATATACAAAAATAAAAAAATGCAAGAGGGTCATCAAATGATTGACTTAAGTATTGGAAGCCCTGACCTGCCTCCTCCTAGCTTTGTGTTGGGAGAGCTAGCTTCAAAAGTAAAGGACCCAAATTTGTACCGATATTCTCTAACAGGTACACCGGAGTTTCTTGAAGCTGTAGCGAGCTATTATTACAGACAATATGAGGTAGGTATTCAAGCGGAAAAGGAAGCACTAATGGTTATGGGCTCACAAGATGGACTAGTACATCTCCCGTCAGTTATTACAAACCCAGGAGATATCATTCTCGTTCCAAATCCAGGTTATACCGCTTATGCTGCTGGAATTTCATTAGCAGAAGCAGTTCCATTCTCAATGCCTGTTCACAAAGAGCATCAATTTTTACCAGACTTTGAGTCGATTCCTGAAGAGATTTGCCACAAAGCGAAAATGATGATTATCAACTTCCCGGGGAATCCAGTCCCTGTTATGGCAACAGAGGAATTCTTTGAACAAGTGGTTGCTTTTGCAAAAAAATATAATATTATTGTCCTTCATGATTTTGCTTATTCTGAGTTATATTACGATCGTAAACCAATAAGTTTCCTATCTGTTCCTGGAGCTAGAGAGGTGGGAATTGAATTTAATTCACTATCCAAAAGCTTTAATATGGCTGGTTGTAGAATTGGGTATGTTGTCGGGAATGAACAGATCATTGAAGGGTTAAATCGTTTGAAATCGAATTTGGATTTCGGTGTGTTTTTACCAATTCAATATGCAGCTATCCGTGCACTAGAAAATACGAATAACTTTAGTGATGACCTTAGAAAAATTTATAAACAACGTCGTGACATACTAGTGGATGGATTGCATTCTCTAGGATGGAACGTAGATCGACCGAGTGCTTCTATGTTTATTTGGGCAAAGACCCCTAAAAGATATAGGTCGACCGAATTTAGTTATAAATTAATGGATGAAGCGGGAGTCGTCACGATTCCTGGAGTCGCTTTTGGATCAGAAGGTGAAGGGTACACTCGAATTTCTCTTGTCCAACAAGAAGACGTATTGAGCTTAGCTGTAGCTAGAATAAAAGATAGTGGATTGTTCTAAATATCAAGTGTCTTATTTTATTCACTTATACGAAGAAGGTATAAATCAAAGGAAATAATAAATCCTAATGACCTGAACGATTAATTACAGAAGGAAGGTCATTTGATGAATCAAGATTACGATAAAATAAGTAAAATTCAAGAAAAGCATAAGACTCCCTATCTTGCAGGTGCAGAGAAGCCCAAGTTAGGTGTTGAAGATCAAAATGCATCAACAAATTCAGGCATCTCTGTTGGAGCTGAAGGCAGAGAAGTGAGAGAAAGAAAATAATAGTAAACATAAAAAGATCCCGTATACTTAAATATGGGATCTTTTTACGTTTACTTATTTATCAAGAGATTCATTCAATGTCTTATTAATGCGATAGGTGCTGCATGATAAATATGGTTGATTAATGCAGGGGAGTAACGTTTGATAACGAATTATATTGGTGAGGTTCAGTATTGGACGTTTTTAGAATGACATCTACATCCAGAAATATAGTACGATTTTTCTTCCTTTACTGGTTAAATTATTCCATTCATACGAATCGTTTCACCCTCATTCGATTAAACTAGAACAAATGAATATAACTAGCAGGAGAAGAAGAATGAAATTGAGAAATTCGAGTAAACCGATCATAGGAATTACAAGTACAGTGGTAACCTATCATCAGATTCGAAGTGTTAATTTACATGAAAAGTTCGTTCGCTCCATCATTAATGGAGGAGGAGCTCCAATAGTTATTCCAATAGGTAGAGAAGAATTGGCAGAGAATTGGGTATCAATTTGCGATGGCATTATTCTAAGTAATGGTGAAGATGTAGCCCCACTTTCTTATGCTGCAAACCCTGACCCTAAAATTAAGGAAACCAATATAAAGAGAGATAATGTAGAAATAGCCATTATACGAGAGGCGATTAAGCAGAACAAACCAATTTTAGGAATTTGTAGAGGAATTACTATGTTAAATGTTGCATTAGGCGGTACGGTTATTCAAGATATAGAGAAATTCATTCCTAATGCAATCAACCATTCCCAGCGGGCTGAGAGATCGGAGCCAACACATGAAGTTATAATTGATGAAAGCAGCAGATTATTCAAAATGATGAACACAAAGACTATACGAGTTAATAGTATGCATCATCAATCGATTGACCAATTAGCTCCAAAAATTAAAAAGGTTGCTTTAGCACCTGATGGAGTAATAGAGGCCATTGAGAGCGTAGAAGGACAACCATTTTTACTAGGAATTCAATGGCATCCAGAAGAAATGGCATCTGAGGATGTCAGTATGCAACAAATTTTCACAGAGTTTATTGCCGAATGTAGAATTGTGAACAATGATAACAGGAAGTGATTTAGTGGATTATAGCGCGAATAAATATGTTTGGTATGCAAGTTACGGTTCGAATTTAAGCAAAGAGAGGTTTTTGTGTTATATACTGGGAGGAAAACCAAAGGGCTCGGAAAAAATAGAGGTAGGGTGTAGAGATAAGTCTCTCCCTAAAGATGAAGCTACGTTTGTTATGAATTATCCATTATATTTTGCTAAAAATTCGAGACGGTGGCAAAACCAAGGAGTCGGATTTATCGGTCTAACCAATGATTCACAATACCAAACATACAGTAGAATGTATTTAATTACAGAAGACCAATTTAAGGATGTAGTTAAACAAGAAAATAACGGTATCGAATTAAACATTGACTTTAATCAAGTCGAATTAAATACGTATAAGACGCTAAGAGACTCTTGGTATGGAACCATATTATTTATAGGAAAAAAAGAAAGTATTCCTATTTTTACGTTTACAGCAGATTGGGATTTAGACGTTCCGTTTTCAAAACCATCTGATGAATATCTTAGTATGATCATTGAAGGATTAAAACAGGATGTGGGAATCAGCAAGAAGGAAATTATTAATTATTTACTCATGAGACCCGGTATTGCTGGAAACTACTCCAAAGACCAAATCGAGAAATTAATTCGCTAGAAAACTGCTCATATATATTTACTAATTAGGGTGTATCTCAAAAACAGACTTTTTTGGGTACACCTTTTTGGGTTGTCTTTAAAATATATGTTCATTCCCCCTATTTTCAATCATAAGTATCACTAAGATTCCTTTCAATAACGATAGCGGAATAATAAAGCTTTCCTGGGAGGTGCCAAAATGAAAGTAAAAAAATGTCTGAATTTCCTCTATGAAAGTGAGGATTATTTACGTAATCATTTTAAGATTTCCCGAAAACATGCTCATCATGGTTTAGAAGGAGTATGTGAAACGATTAGGTGGGTAAACTCTTCTATCTTCAAAGAAGCGGTAACAGATTTAACCTGTTACATTACCGATGAACCGATTAATTTCCCTGGTGAATTAGCTATTGATGATGTAGGAGATTTTGAACCTGTCATCTATATTAACATCCTGTCAGTGACAGAGTGCTTTCAGAATAAGGAATATATGATCGATTTAAAGAAAAATCGTACAACCTGTTTTGAGTATGCAGCATTTGTGCTCTTGCATGAAGTCGGACATTATATCCATGCTCTTATCGGCGGAAATGGACAAAGCAAAAAAGAGCGGTTGTTTGACTATTTTGATCGAGGAGAATATCATTATGAGCGGTTTCTCGATAACATGATAGATGGAAACACTTATAAAGAGAAAAAAAGATACCGCAATATTCCTCACGAAAAAGCAGCAGATAACTTTGCAAGACAGTATGTAGCTTATGTCTGTGACGATAAAGGATCAGCCTACCAAGGTTGATCTTTTATTTATGTTTTAAAGTACTTCAGCAAAAATAGGGCAAATTAATAATAAATACGATTTCACAATTCAATGATTAGTTTTTTAAATGATTGAGATAACAAATTCCAATTTGACTTATAGGAATTATACAGATACGATAAAATTAATCATTTTATACAGTGAAAATTGTTGAATATCGTCATTCATACTAAAATGATCTATCAAAGTATAAGATATTTTTGTGAGGTGGGTATTGTTGCAACTTCAGGTAATGAATAGTCCGTTTAATCAGGAGCAGGCAGAGCTCCTTAACCGCCTTCTGCCGACGTTAACAGAATCTCAGAAAGTTTGGCTAACTGGATATCTAGCGGCAACTCAATCTGTTTCAGCTACACCTGGAACAACAGTCGAGAGCGTGGTTGCTCCAACTGCTCCTGTAGCAGATGTGTCCGTTGTCGAACAAACAATTTCCAAGGAAGTGACCATTCTTTATGGGTCGCAAACTGGAAACGCACAAGGACTGGCAGAGAATGCAGGAAAAACCCTTAAGGAACAGGGATTTGATGTAACTGTTGCATCGATGAATGATTTTAAACCGAACAATTTAAAGAAGCTACATAATTTACTTATTATCGTCAGTACTCATGGGGAAGGAGATCCTCCAGATAATGCATTGTCGTTTCATGAATTTCTTCATGGCAGAAGAGCCCCTAAACTAGAGGATCTGCGCTATTCAGTTCTATCACTTGGTGACAGCTCTTATGAATTTTTCTGCCAGACAGGAAAAGAGTTCGACCTAAAGTTAGAAGAACTAGGTGGCAAACGTCTTTTTGACCGTGTCGATTGTGATCTTGACTTTGATGAACCTGCAGCCCAATGGCTTGAAGGTGTTCTAACTGGACTAAGTCAAACAAAAGCAGGAAGCCCTCAAGCTGCCTCAGCCACAACTGTAGCACCGGAAACGGATACGGTATATTCAAGAACGAACCCATTCAGAGCAGAAGTACTTGAAAATATTAACTTGAATGGTCGAGGGTCGAATAAAGAAACTCGCCATCTTGAATTGTCTTTAGAGGGATCTGGATTAACATTTGAACCAGGCGATAGTCTTGGGGTTTACCCAGAAAATGATCCAAATCTTGTAGACAATCTTATTAAAGAATTAAATGTAAATCCTACTGAATCGGTACAGATTAACAAACAAGGAGAGAGCCGTTCAATAAAAGAGGCACTCACTATAAACTTCGAAATTACCGTGTTAACAAAAGCTCTTCTTGAAAAAGCATCTGCTTTTCTCAAGAACAAAGACTTAACTGATTTATTAACAAATGCTGAGAAAGTAAAAGAATATATCAATGGCCGCGATTTGCTTGATTTGATTTCAGATTTTGGTCCATGGAATGGTTCAGCACAAGATCTTATCTCAATTTTAAGAAAACTACCAGCTCGCCTTTATTCGATTGCTAGCAGTTTAACTGCAAATGAAGAAGAAGTGCATTTAACTATTGGCGCTGTTCGCTATGAGGCTCATGGCCGTGAACGGAATGGTGTATGTTCCATCTTATGTGCGGATCGATTACAACCGGGTGATACACTTCCTGTTTATATTCAGAATAACCAAAACTTCAAGCTTCCTGAAAATCCGGAGACACCAATCATTATGGTAGGTCCTGGTACAGGCATTGCCCCGTTCCGTTCATTTATGCAAGAACGAGAAGAACTAGGAGCAGAAGTAAAGTCTTGGTTATTCTTTGGAGACCAACATTTTGTTACGGATTTCCTTTATCAAACAGAATGGCAAAATTGGTTAAAAGACGGAGTATTAACGAAAATGGATGTTGCCTTCTCACGTGATACAGACGAAAAAGTATACGTACAGCATCGCATGCTAGAAAACAGTAAAGAATTATACAACTGGCTTCAAGAAGGTGCTGCGTTCTATATTTGCGGCGATGAGAAGAAGATGGCCCACGACGTTCATAACACGTTAATTGATATTATTGAAAACGAAGGCGGCATGAGTCGTGAGGATGCAGAACGTTACCTTTCTGACATGCAACAGCAAAAACGTTATCAGCGTGATGTATACTGATCTAGGTATTGGAAGGAGTATAATAGATGGTGAATAAATTATTACTAAAAGCGCCGGACGGCCCTCCAAGTGATGTCGAACGCATCAAAGAGGAAAGCAATTATTTACGTGGTACACTTGCAGAGACAATGTTGGACCGAATCAGTTCGGGAATTTCTGATGATGACAATCGTTTAATGAAATTTCACGGGAGCTACCTGCAAGATGATCGAGATCTTCGAAACGAAAGGCAGAAACAAAAGCTAGAACCAGCCTATCAATTTATGTTACGTGTTCGTACTCCAGGTGGAGTTTCAACACCTGAGCAATGGTTAGTTATGGATGAACTAGCTCAGAAATATGGAAACGGAACGCTAAAGTTAACCACTCGTCAAGCATTTCAAATGCATGGAATACTGAAATGGAATATGAAGAAAACGATTCAAGACATTCATGCTTCAATGTTAGATACCATTGCAGCCTGTGGTGACGTCAACCGAAATGTGATGTGTAACCCGAACCCTGATCAATCAGAGGTTCACGAGGAAGTATTTAAATGGTCAAAACAATTAAGTGATGATTTATTACCTCGCACAAGAGCTTATCATGAACTTTGGTTAGATGAAGAGAAAGTTGCTAGCACACCTGATGTAGAAGAAGTTGAACCAATGTATGGAGCACTTTATTTACCGCGTAAATTTAAAATTGGTGTAGCGGTACCACCTTCTAATGATGTTGATATCTTTTCACAGGATCTTGGCTACATTGCTATTGTAGAAGACAACAAATTAATAGGTTTTAATGTTACTATTGGTGGCGGTATGGGAATGTCACACGGTGATAAAGAAACGTATCCACAATTAGCGAAAGTTATTGGCTTCTGTAAGCCTGAACAAGTGTACGATGTTGCTGAGAAAATCATCATGATTCAACGTGATTATGGAAACCGCTCTGAACGAAAAAATGCTCGTTTTAAATATACGGTTGATCGCCTTGGGCTTGATACTGTTAAAGAAGAGCTAGAAAACCGCCTTGGGTGGACACTAGAAGAAGCAAAACCTTATCACTTTGACCATAACGGTGATCGTTACGGTTGGGTAAAAGGCTCAAAAGGCAAGTGGCATTTTACATTATTTGTTCAAGGTGGCCGAATCACAGACCTTGATGATTACAAATTAATGACGGGTTTACGAGAAATTGCGAAAATTCATAAAGGTGATTTCCGTCTTACAGCCAATCAAAACTTAGTTATTGCCAATGTGTCTAGTCAAAAAAAGAAAAAGATTAATGAGCTGATTGAACAATACGGGTTAACTGACGGAAAGCATTATTCTGCAATTCGTCGTAGCTCACTAGCCTGTGTGGCGCTTCCGACATGTGGATTAGCAATGGCAGAAGCAGAGCGCTACTTGCCAGAATTAATCGATAAGATTGATGCGATCGTTGATGAGTCCGGTTTAAATGATAAAGAAATTACGATTCGAATGACAGGCTGTCCAAACAGCTGTGCTCGTCCAACATTGGCCGAAATCGGCTTCATTGGAAAGGCTCCTGGCAAGTACAATATGTATTTAGGCGCTGCTTTTGATGGCAGTCGATTGAGTAAGATGTATCGTGAGAACATCGGTGAAGATGAAATTTTAAAAGAATTAAAGGTACTTCTTCCTCGTTATGCGAAAGAGCGTGAAGAAGGCGAACACTTCGGAGACTTTTTAATTCGAGCAGGTGTCATTCAAGCTACTACAGATGGGACAAACTTTCATAATTAGTTTAAAAAGAGGCAGGAGTAATTTCTGCCTCTTTTATATGCACTCTCATCATAAATCTTTTATAGAATTCAATATGGTATGATTGAGATGATTTACAAATGGGACGAAAGGTTGGTGTGTGATTTGAAAGAAGGATCTACTCATTTACTGAAATGCCCGATCTGTAATAATAAGAACCATTGTGGTTATCACTTATGTTGGTGTATAGATGAATATTTTCCTGATGGAATTTTCGATTTAGTGCCTCTAGAACTTAGATCTAAAGCATGCATATGCAAAGCATGTCTATCCTCATTTTTAAAAAAGAATTATAAAAAGGAAACAAATAAATAAAAAATCCCTTGAACGTAACTAGTCAGGGGATTAATTGTTTATCTACTCTTATGGTTTGTAATTTTTACTTGTTTCTCATCGTATTCTGCTACTTCATATGCTTTTACAAGGCCCATTTTTGTAATGTCATGTTTGTGAATTTCTTTATATTTGATTTTAATTTCAAATTCTTGTTGAAACGGGAAGGGCGAGATTGCTACTTGGCGTGGATTCACCCACTGAGCGGAGATATTTTTTGAATTTAGTAGATCAGAACCTTTGAATTCATACCTTTTCTTTAAGCCAGGTTTATTCATACATAAATATAATGACAGGTGATCACAAAACTGCAGCAAGAGAAGATGAGAAATCAGTGACTCTTGTCTTTTTTCCAGATTGATTTTGAGCTGCTTTTTTAACTTCTTTTGCCTTTCTTCTTCATGAGATATAAACCATTGATATTCTTTGTCATTTGAGCTTAATAAAGCACAAAAGTGGAGACTGCAAAGCAAAGCTGCATATGCATTAACTTCTTCCACTTCATCAATTCCATGTTTATAATGTACTAATTTAGGGACAAGAGGGAAGTCGATAAATGAATATGGCTTTTTGTACAAATCATTCCAAAATGGTGTATGATCTAGAGCAATCCAACCACGGTCATGTTGATACACACTGTATATTACATCTTCTCTTTTGTTTTCCCCTTGAAAATAATCTTTGCTCCAATTTTCCGCTAGTTGACCAGAAATGATTGCATGATCATGCTGTTTCACTAAAACAAAACTATTTAAAGTATCTCGAACAATCAAAAGTGGTTCCCCTTTCTTGTACATTTCTTAATTTACTTCTACATTAATATGTTTATCCCTCTTTATCTTAATAGGTGAACACTTTTATATATGTTTATACCCTAATTCCAATAGAACAAAACGAAAAACAAAAGCGCACCTTCTTTTATGTGCGCATAATAGTATGGTTATTTTTCTTGTTTTCCGATGATTCCATAAAAGAAGATATTCGTAATATCTTCAGTGAGTGGTAGAACTTTTTGATATACATCTTCTCTTTGTATGTAATCTTTTAACATTTGAACATAAAATAAAATGGCTTCGTCTGACATATGTGGATCAATATATCCTTGTTCTTTTCCTTCTTTAAATAAAATCTTAAAATAAGGTACCGCTTTTTGAACGTATATTTTCTCAATATAGTTACCTTCAGTTGAATATTCTTTCATTAAATATTGATAAAATTCTTCATTTATTTGGTTTGCGACTTCTTTCTTATTAAAAATAATCTTTTGTATTTTCTCTGGGAAAGGGATGTCACTATAAATTACTTTTTCAAAATTACTCGATGCCTTATCTACGTAATAAATAAACACTTCATGTATTAATCGGTGTTTGCTTTCGAAATAATTATAAATTGTTACTTGAGATACATTGGCTTCTTTTGCTATTTCTGAAATGGACACTTTTGAAATGCCATATTCCATGAACAACGTTAATGCAGCCTCTAGGATATTCCGTTTTTTTTGTTCTTTCCGTCGTTGAAAACCATCCATTTCCTTCACCTCTATCATATATTGTAATAAATATTATGAAATAAAACAAATAATAAAGTTCATAACCTCTTGTCAGAAAGATGATTTGTGTATATTATGAAATATATAAGTTGATTTATTTCATAACTTTCATATCTTTATTAGAGAGTATTTATTTTATCTTGAGGAGGGACTTTTGATGACCGTTATAAAAACAACGAACTTAACAAAGAAATTTGGTAAATTCACAGCATTAAAAGGAGTGAATTTAGAGGTAAACCCAGGAGAAGTGTTTGGATTTATTGGTCCTAATGGAGCTGGAAAGTCAACTACGATTCGAGTCTTACTTGGAATTTTAAAAGCGTCTGAAGGCGAAGCGAAAATATTTGGAAAAGATGCGTGGAACGAAGCAGTAGCGATCCATCGACATTTGGCATATGTACCTGGAGATGTTAATCTATGGCCGAATCTGACTGGAGGGGAAGTTATAGATTTATTTATGAAATTACGAGGAGTTACTCAATCAAATCGTCGAGAGGAATTTATTGAACGATTTAATCTAGACCCATCAAAGAAGTGTCGTACTTATTCCAAAGGAAATCGACAAAAAGTGGCGCTAATTGCAGCTTTTGCTTCGGAGGCGGATTTATATATACTTGATGAACCGACCTCTGGACTCGATCCGTTAATGGAAAAGGTATTCCAAGATTGTGTGATGGAAGCAAAAATGGCAGGAAAGAGTGTTCTGTTATCAAGTCATATCTTATCTGAGGTAGAGCGACTCTGCGATAGAGTTGGTATTATTCGTCAAGGGGAATTAATTGAAACGGGTTCGTTAAATGAAATGCGTCATTTAACCAGAACGAATTTTCTTATCGAAACAAAACGTCCAATCCTAGATTTGCACGATGTAACAGGGGTTCATGATGTTCAAGAAAAGGGTCGAGCTCTTTCATTCCAAGTCGATGCACGTCATTTAGACGAAATCATGACGTATGTTAGTCAATTCGGGTTAGAAAAGCTAGAGAGCTCACCGCCAACTTTAGAAGATCTATTCATGCGTCATTATGAAGGATCAGGAAAAAATTCTCACTCAGGGATGGCAGGTGAGTTGTAATGAGGGGGCAGCTATCGAATCAAACAAGACAAATGGCTCGCTTCATTGTTCGACGGGATCGAATTCGATTGCCAATTTGGATTCTTTCTCTTGCGCTTATTACTATTGTAACTGCATCATCTTTTACAAACTTATATCAAACGGATCAAGAAAGACAGGCTATTGCTGAAACAATGAAAAACCCCGCCATGATAGCTATGGTTGGGCAAGGCTATGGATTGGATAACTATACAGAAGGCGCCATGATGGCTCATCAAATGCTGCTTTTTACTGCAATCGTTGTTGCAATCATGAGTATTCTACTTGTCACACGACATACACGAGCAGATGAGGAAGAAGGGCGAATTGAACTTATTAGATCCCTTCCAGTTGGGCGCTTATCAAATCTTGGTGCAACTGTGTTGGTTATAAGTAGCTTAAATATAATTCTTGCTATCATAATAGGACTAGGATTGTATAGTTTGAAAATTGAAAGTATGAGTTTTGAAGGTTCACTCCTATATGGTGCGGCATTGGGAGCAACGGGAATCTTTTTCACCGCAGTAACTGCATTATTCGCTCAGCTCTCTGAAAACTCAAGAGGAACCATTGGCTTTTCATTTGCAATACTTGGTGTTAGCTATCTTATTCGAGCTATTGGTGACGTAAGCAATGAGTCACTTTCATGGATTTCTCCACTTAGTTGGGTATTAAGTACAGAAGTATACGTTAACAATTACTGGTGGCCAATAGCTCTAACCATCGGTGTTGCTGCTGCTATTACAGCACTCGCTGTTTATTTAAATACTATTCGTGACTTAGATTCAGGTTTTTTACCTGCAAAGCCAGGAAAAAAACACGCTTCACCAATGTTACAAAGTCCGCTTGGTTTAGCATTTAGACTTCAACGTACAGGTATTATTACATGGGCGATTGGAATGTTTATATTAGGAGTTTCTTATGGTTCAGTTTTCGGCGATTTAGAGTCTTTCTTTGAAAATAATGAAATGATCAGTCAAATGTTGACTCCAGTAGAAGGATTATCGCTTACAGAACAATTTTTAACCATGTTAATGTCGGTGATTACAATGATTTGTACGATACCTACGTTAATGTTTATGATGAAGCTAAAAAGCGAGGGAAAGAAAGCACGTACAGAACACCTGTTTTCACGTGCTGTATCTAGATCAAAAGTGATGGGGAGTTATTTTTTACTATCCTCAGTATTAGGGTTTGTTATGGTTTTATTAGCTGTTTTAGGGTTATGGTCTGCTTCTATCGCAGTAATGGAAGAACCTATTTCGTTTGTGACAATGTTTAATGCAGCAATGGTGTATTTGCCTGCGATTTGGATTATGATTGGAATAACGGTACTTCTTATCGGTTTTAAACCGCAATTAACGGGCTTTACGTGGTTGTATTTAGGGTATTCATTTTTAGTTGTTTATTTAGGTGGGTTGTTACAATTCCCTGAATGGATGGGAAAGCTTTCTCCATTTGGTCATATCCCTCAATTGCCAGTTGAAGAAATGAATTATTTCATTGTTTCCCTGTTATCTTGTATAGCTATCGGGTTCATCATAGTTGGTTTCAATGGATATCGGAAGAGAGACTTATCTGGCTAAATAATTTCTAACACCAATTGCTTTAATAGCAATTGGTGTTTTTAATATAAAAATTATCTAATTTAGAAGGGTTTTGAGTTCATTGAGCGAACATAGGATTAATGTAAGTAAAAATTAATTTTGGAGGCGAATCATAATGGCGTTTACTTTGCAGTTAGGAGATAAAGCACCTAGTTTCTCTTTACAAGCGACTGACGGGAATGTTTATTCACTAGATAGCTTTGAGAATTCTAACGTATTGGTTGTTTTCTTTACATGTAATCATTGCCCGTTTGTAGTGGGATCTGATGAAGTAACAAGAGCAACAGCAGAGAAATTTAAAGAACAAGGTGTTACTTTTGTAGGAATTAATTCAAATAGTGTTAATACAAAGCCTGATGATTCGTTTGAGCATATGGTTGAACGGATGGAAGAAAAGAACTATCCATGGGTTTATTTGCACGATGAAACTCAAGAAATCGCTAAATCATATGGTGCATTAAGAACTCCGCACTTCTTTGTCTTTGATGAAAATCGTAAGTTAATTTACACAGGTAGAGGTGTCGATCAACCAAGGGATACAAGTAAAATGACTGTGAATGATTTAGATAACGCTTTATCTGAACATCTAGCTAAAAAACCAATTACGACTCAGGTCACTAATCCGATTGGTTGTAACGTAAAATGGGATGGCAAGGATGAACATTGGATGCCGGTTGAAGCATGTGATTTAGTATAGGAAAAAGGGGAGAGGTACATCTGTAAAGGTGTATCTCTTTTTGTATACAGCAAAAAAAGAATTCCATTGATTATAAATCATAATAACAGGATAAACTGATTAAATATATTTTTACTTAACAAAGAACATTGTAACAAAGGAGTTTCTATGGAAAAAGAAACAAACAATAGATCAAATAAGCATTTCTATTCTAAACGTAATCTATGGTCAGGTATATTATTTGGACTAGGGTTGATTGCCTTTTTTGATGAGATGGTATTTCATCAATTGCTTAGGTGGCATCATTTTTACGATAGGTCTACAACAGATATAGGCTTAATTTCTGATGGATTGTTCCACGCATTTAGTTGGTTTGCGACTATTGGTGGTTTATTTATGTTTGCGGACCTGCGTAGACGAAGCGCTGTTTGGATGACTCGTTGGTGGGGAGGGGTCTTATTCGGTGCCGGAGTATTTCAATTATATGATGGAATCGTTCAACACAAGATTATGCGTCTACATCAAATTCGTTATGTAGAGAATGTTATTATTTATGATTTAGTATGGAATATAGGAGCCGTGATCATGGTAATCATCGGATTCATTCTGATTAGGAGGACAAGGTCTAATAAATCACAAGGAGGAGTTACTTCAAGTGAACACGCATAATCATATTCATGATACGCCTAGTACACATATGGAGCAAATGGTAGGGATCATTCCTCAGCTTATATTGGCAATTCCATTTTTGCTGATCCTTGTTTTTTATATTATGGCAGTCTACATATCTAATCAAAAGTACAAACAATGGCCAAAATACCGAACTTTATTCTGGGTATTTGGAGTTAGTTGTGCTGTTTCAGCCGTTGCAGGGCCGTTAGCTAAACTAGGACATGTTGACTTCACTGCCCATATGATCGGTCATTTATTGCTTGGTATGATTTCTCCGTTACTTATGGTACTAGCAGCTCCTATGACTCTCATACTGCGAACCTTAAATGTGAAAACTGCTAGAAAGCTTACGAGAATTCTTAAAAGTCGGGTTGGTCAAATTATTACGGATCCAGTTGTTGCAACTATACTAAATATCGGAGGACTATGGATTCTTTACACTACGAATTTATATCAAGCGATGCACGAACAGATGGCTCTTCATATTTTGATACATGCGCATGTTTTTTTAGCTGGATATGTTTTTACACTATCAATGATTTATATTGATCCGAATCCACATAGAACGAGCTATGTGTATCGTTCCATTTTATTAATTATTGCCTTGGCAGCTCATGGTATTTTATCTAAATATATTTATGCGAACCCTCCAATGGGGGTGGAAACTTCTCAAGCTGAAATAGGAGGAATGATTATGTACTATGGAGGGGATACGGTAGACGTTATCATTATCTTTATTCTATGCTTACAATGGTATAAATCAAGCAGACCGCAAAACGTTCCGCAGTCTGGACAATTCATCCATAATTAGCAAATTAGTTAAGAACTCAATGCCTTATTTATAAAAAGGATTTTCTAACGTATTTATCATTTTCTCCATTGGTTGCAGAGTAAGTGACCTCCTTATAAGCCATACTAATAAAAAAAGGAGGCGTCTTAATGTGAAGAATAAAATGGCAATATTAACAAGCATAGTATTGACTATAAGTATTCTAGCTGCCTGCGGTCCTAATAACCAAGCAATAGATGAACAGACTAATCGACTTGGACAAGCTTATGATAATGAAGTGAATAGAAACTCGAATAACCAAATCCTATCTAATACACAAACAGAGAATCGATTAACGCCGCAGCATAATCATCATCAAGCTCAAAAGATAACGCACCGAGTTGAAGACATCCAAGGTGTAGATGATGCTCGAGTGATTATGTTTGATGACAATGTACTGATAGGAGTGAAAACAGAGGGGAACCGTGAGGAAGTAAGGAATGAAGTTCATCAAGAAGTCCAGAATTCAGTAGAGAATATGCATGTTCATGTCGTAGTAGATGATCATATCGTTCATCGTATTTATCGTTTTGAGGAACAACTACGAGCTGGTAAAACATTTGATGAAATAGGCACAAATTTCACGGATATTCTTAATGATATAGCTAGAGGTACCCAACAAGATTTCCAACTTCCACGCTAGTTTTCACAATTTACTGTAGAAACACCCAAAAAGGCTATTTAATAAATAGTCTTTTTTTGAAATGAAAATAGAAAATATTTGAAACTTTTGATTACTGTAATCCGTCTATATATTAGTAGGATTTAAATGTATTAATATATAGGGAGGTACAAATTGAGAAAGTTAAATCTAGGTATTTCTATTACTCTATTAATTATATTACTTATCGGTTGTACGTTTGGTAACCTGTCATTAGACCATGCAGAAACAATTGCTATCGATTTTGCTGAAGAATATATAAATGAAAATGATTTAAATATTGCTATTTCTGATGTCAAAGTATTTGATGCAGCAAGGAACGATGAACATAACAAGTGGGATGTGTATTTAGAAGTCGAAAAAGAGACAAACGAATTTGATTTATCTGCATTAGGATGGGTTTCTGTATCTGATGAGGAAGAGGTAATTGAATACTATCTGTGGTCAGAGTAAAGAAAGGTCAATGGTATGACTGTGGTACATATAGAATCTCTAAAATGGAGAAGAAGGGGGAAGTGATCCTTAGATTACTAGCCCCTTCTTTTTAGCATTTGCATCTAAAGCAACACCAACAGCTACTCCTATACATAAACCAAACGACATACCTAGAGCAATATTATCGAATACGGTTAAACCAAAAATCATACCAGGTCCTAAGCCAATGGACATGCAAATACTTAAATAATATCCCTCTGAAATAACCTTGTGTTTCTTTTCAAGGTGAGATAGTATTTCTTTTACCTGTTTTCGATGTTTATTTATATCCAATTCTTCAATGATGTTCCCTTGGTTATTTAACTGCATTAATTGATCCTCAAGTAACGTAAATTGCTGGCGACAATCTTCACATTCTTTCCCGTATATAAATAGTTTTTCAGCTGCATGACCCGTTTTTTCTAATTGGAGTTTCTTGGTGATTGGATTATCTAACCGTTCATTCATGTTATCAATTACATGCATTAACTCGTCTAATTGTTCTTTATTCATATGAATTCTCCTTCAATGTATTGAGTTTTTTTCACTTTAAAACCGTAACCTAATGTTAACAAATTGTGAAGGGCTATAAGTAAAAAAGAGCAACTAGGGTTTGGAAAAGAAGGTAAGTATAAATGCAAAAGTGATAAAGTGAATAAATTACTTCAATTTAATAAGAGTTTAAGCGTCAACTCCTAAAATATGCAGTGATCATCGGTTAGTAAATAAATTTATAAAAGCTAATGTACGTTGAATCAAAAGAATATACATTATTATTATTTGAAATACTTATGAGAAAGGCATTTTTAGTTTATGTATATAACTTTGCTTCATTTTTTTTATGAACCAAAGTTATATACATAAAATGAAAATGACACAAACTTATATACAAATATAAAAGTAAATTACGTGGAAAGCTTAATGTTTGATATTCTAATAATACAAACACTTATCTTTTTAACGTTGGTCTACAAATGTGGAATATTGTGGAATGATAACTAGAGTTAATTTCCTATTGTATAATTTAATTACATTCCTTTGGAGGTTGGGGCTAACGGAAATTGGAATTAATCTTAATTAGGACGCTTTTTAAATTTAAATATAATTTTGTCCATAATTTCTATTTAAAATGAAGGTTTTTGCTAAACTTTGTAATTGTAGAGCGAATTTTGAAAATAAAAGTCTAGGTGAGTTGTTGATTGTTCCAAGAAGCGGTTTACTAATTTTTCCATATTCAATTAATTAAATGTGTGGAGGTGAGTTGGTATGGCTGATTATAAAGAAATTGACTGTTGGAATTGTGACTGTCTGGAACTCCATAAGGAAATAGACGATGATGTATGGAAGTGTCAAAGGTGTGGATGCAAATCATCTGAATAAACTTATTATCTTCTGCATTTAGGCTACTGTATCATAAATTTTGATGAGTGTACGCCCAGAATATTAGAGAGTTTCTGGGCACTAGTTAAAAGTGTTAACATACATTAGATCAAAATAAATTACTCAACGGAAATTTCTTTTCTGTACTTTACCATAGGAACGGTCCTGTCAACATATGGACCTTTTAGGTTTTCATACTCAATTCCAGCTTTGTTTTGAAACAGCTTCGGTTGAATGCTTGGCAATGATAATGACATTTCTATAAAATAGAGTCCAGCTACATAACCATTTCCTTTGAAGTTAAAAATACCAAAATCAAAATGTCCAGCCATTACGCTTGCTTTATTGGAACCGCAAAGTTGTCCGGATTGTTTTCGTACATTTATTAGCAAAGATGCGTGATTAAATAGGTTTGTTGTTCCGAAGATATGTAAAGCCCTATCTTCAATTAATTCAACTTCAACATTAAAATCCACTTCAATTCCATCTGGATTTATTGGGATGGTTGGTTCGAATTTATAAGTTGCTCTTTCTGGAACGGTATAAGGGTCAATAGAATTGTAATCATTCTCTGAAATAGCTAATTTAACTTGCCAGTATGAAATATAGTCTACTATTTCCTCACTACTATTATGAGCATCTTCAAAACACCTACTAATATGGTAGGCTTTTTGCCTTTCATTAAGGTTTTCCTTATTAGCCCAAAAGTAAATATTGTCTAAGGCTATAAAATAGTCAGTAAAATTGCTTAAATATGCTTTAAATTCAATATTTCTAGAGACACCAAAACTATCGTTTAAAAAATATATTTCATTGATTTTAGATATGTATATATTAATAATGTCGAAAAGCTCTTGGAATTCATGATCATTAAAATAAAAAACTAATTCCTTATGAATAGGTTGCACTTCATCATATAGTTTTTTCTTATAAACAAATAGATGCTTATCATTTTCAAATACATATTTATCATTATAATCAGCCATTACACTGTAGGTGTTACTTTCATCCCAACTGTATCCGTCTTTATCTCTTTGCTTTAAAGGTTGCATTTGAATGTTGTCATTTAAAGGATTACACCACATATATCTTAAAATCCAATTATATAAAATATAATCTTCGCCAGTTTTTGCTACGAAAACTGACACCACATCAATTTGCCTTTATATTCATTAATTAAGTACCTGACAGCACTATGGATTTCATTTATTTTTAGTAGCTTAGTTAATGTTATTTTAATTGAAACCCGTCGTACTCCAGGATAAGAAATATCCTGTTCCTCCGTAATACTGTAGGTACCATCCAATGATAAATTAATTTCTTTATATTTTTCTTTTAAATATTTAGCAACTGAAGGTAGTTCCGGATAAACAGTAGCTTTATTAATATTGTGTGCAGCATCTAATTCTTTCTTAATTGTTTCTTTATACTCATAAGGAACTGAGATTATAAGGGATGGTTTTATAGAATTGAGAGTTAATAAATCCTTTTGAATCTCTCCTTCTGATACTAAATTACCACAAATCACGAACGTTCCTTGTTGATTAAATAAACGGGTATTGGCTTCTTGTAATTTTGCAGTATAAGGCACAAAATAAGAACCGTTAACAATTTGTAAGATTTCATGGTGTTCAATTTGTTCATGAAAAGTTTGCTCATATAGGTGTTGGATATGACCAATCTGTAAGTCTTCTATAGTTGCAAGTAGACTTAGAAGTTGAATTTCTTTACTATTCAATTCCTTGGGTTGTTGAATAAAGATGTAAACAAGGCCAGGGCTTTCATCTTCAACATCCTCAACAGCAAAAAACAATGCATATAAGGGGTTTATCGTAACATCAATTAATCTTGTAGGAATTTCATAATGTTGCATTTTAGCTAAGTGCTCAAGTGGTGTTGAATACTTTTTAAACTCATCACTTTTAAGGTGAATAGCTTCTTGATATATGTTATGTTCATTAGACATATATCCAATATCTCTGGAAATACTAGAGCTTATATCTGGAAATCTTTTTAATTGGCCCCTATAAAAAATAGGTGAGTGTCCCTCATAACGTTTTAACTTTTTTTGAAATTCATCTATACTGATAGCTTGATCCAACTTGCTCACTCCTTTTCCGCGTAAATCACTTTAAAAGTAATTCTTCTTTATTTTAGCAAATTCTCTAAGTTCATTCTGATCTTTAACAGGAAGATCTCTATAAATATTTAATAATTCTGTTTCATTTACTGTTAAAGTACCAAGAAATCGGTTATTCATCTCATGATTAAATAATTTCTGTAAGTAAGTCATTGGTATGTTAAATTCTTTACTTAATTTTTCTTGCTCAGTATAAAGTGACTGCAATAACCGGCTTATTATTATTTGTAATGGAATTTTAGAATCATTTGGTAAGCATTTTTTTTATTACCTGTTCCCTTAATTAACCAGTCAATTGTTACATTATATAGTTCACTAATACCAACTAAAGTTTCAATTGAGGGTTTATTTCTTCCAATTTCTAAATCACTTAACGACCCCTGGGACATACGAATCGTTTGCGCAAATTCCTTTTGCTTTAGTTTTGCTGCGTGTCTTGTTTTTTTTATTCTTTCCCCAATGTGCTCCATAATTACTTCTCCTCATAAAATTGATGTAATTGTTTCCATTTTATTGAAAGCAGTGTGCAAAGTAACTAAACCATTGTAGAATATCCTCATTACCGATATTATACATCGGCTTCTAATGTATATAATAAGTGACATTTTTAAAATTAACATTATTGATTCAATATTCCTCACACTATCAATTTATTTACAGTTTTCATAGTTTTATACTTCAACTAGTATTTTTTTCTAGCAAATTGGAAAACATATTAGTAGGTCTATATTATAACTACGATTAATTAAAAGAGGTGAAAATTTGTTTAAGCCCATTCCTATAAAAAGAAGTGATCAATTTTATAGTAATTATTGGGTAGGGTACAGTCTCAAATTAATGAGGGAAGTTGATTTTTTTGGGGATCTACAGTATGAGTATTGGCTACAAGTAGAAACAGATCCAGATATTTCAGAATTTTGCGAAAGGCCCATAATTATAGATGGGGTTCTAGAAGGTAAAAGGAAAAAAACACAATTTGATATGTACCTAAAAAAGAGAGACGGGAAAAAGACTTTAGTTAAGATTCTATATTCTAGTAAACAAGATTCCCCATTAAGAGCACTTGAAAAACTCTATTGCGAAAAAAATGGATTTGAATATATATGTATTTCTGAATTAGATATTAGACAAAACCCTATTGCTCTTTCTAATAGAAAGCAGATCATTACGACTTTATGTAATAGAAAGCAACCAATAGATATAGATTTAAGGAAACTTCTTCATGAAGTGACAAGTAAGAGAACATCAATAAAACAAATAATTGAAAACATGAATGCAAGTATCTCTTTACCTCGTACAAAAGAAGCTTTATTTTGGCTTATTTATAAAGGAGACATATCTTCGAATATGTACGAAAAAAAAATATCACTTGAAACAGAGGTGTGGTTGAATGACCAAACGAAGGATAATTGAAAACGAAAATGTTGATAAAGAACTACTGGATCTTACTAAATGGCCAGACGTTCGGATTGAAAGTTTATCAGATGAAGATCAAT
>NZ_JRJU01000050.1 GCF_000787375.1 Halalkalibacter okhensis
GTAAAAAACGACTTTTTCAGTGCCTTCTCTTACACTTACGCCCTGCGATACATCCAACTGTTCAGATAAAAGAATACAGTTGGTAAGCCGCCGAAGCGAATAAATTGTTTTGCTGTCTTTTTGATCTCTTTATGCGCCTGCACTTTTTCATCCGCTAAATAGATAGCAATTAAACCTTTATTAATAAGACGATGAAATTTCCAGTCAGGAAGACCACGGATGCTTTCTTCCGCCTCCTCTCGTATATGGCGGATCCTTTCAACCATTTGTTCTTTTGAATCATAGTAGAAAATGAAATTTAAGTCATTGGCCTCAAGGTCTTCTTCTTGGTCGATAAAGTAATCAAGTAAGATATGAAGCCCTTGTACCCAAGGGAAATATCCGTTCATGATTTCGTCTGCTTGCTTCTTTGACAGCTCTCCATTGGCCGCATAAGCAGCAAAGCAAAAAATACCTAATGTCGACCCAGCACAGGCAGAAAATTCATACCATGACATCGGAGGTAGGTTCTCTTTATGTTTTTTAAACCACTCTTCTAATAATTCAACACGCTTATGACATTCCACATGTTTAAAAACTTGCAAGTCACAGTAGTATTCAGCTAATTGCCGCATCAGATGTTTTGCATGTGTGTACCCCGGTAGCTCTATAAGAACTTCCTGACAAGCCATCACAAGCGACGCTAAGTAACCACCATCGTCTTGATCATCGCGAAACCGATAGTAATTTTCCAGTTCAGCCCCAGGACTCAGCGCATGAAACATCGATTGATGAAGCGCTCTAAAATCATTTTCGTCTAAAGAGGTACTCCTGTCACATAGGTTATCTAAATAATCACTTATCGTTTGGTATGCTACAATGAAACGAATGATTTTTGAACGATGTTCTTTCGCTAACAATCCATAGACAGCTCCTCCTTCACAATGAAACGCTTTATCTTGTATGCTAGCAAGCGCCTGTGCCCGCAGTTCGTCATTTGGGATTTTTATCGCCTTCTCCTTCCATTCCTCTAAATAGGACTGAGCATCAGGCAATACGTAACGATAAATTTTATACAGTAATGTCCATGGCTTTGTTGGCACCTTCAAGGTATGCCCTCCTTACTGGCAATTAATTATCTCCTCCAAAAGTATGCCCAACTCACAACTGACACATGACCATTTTTTAACATTTCTTTATGTAAAGATAATAAAATGAACAAAAACGAGAAAAAGACAGCTGAGTCACCTCAGGCTGCCTTCTTTGCTAGTCAATTAAAATTTAGATTGGTAAGCTGCAACTTCCCAGTCTGTAACAGCTAAACGGTACTCATCACACTCAGCACGTTTTAAAGCTACATACTCATTAAATGCGTGCTCTCCAAATGTTTGACGACCGATTTCACCTGTTGCAAAACGCTCAACTGCCGCTTCTAAACTTGTAGGAAGATTCTCGATACCACGAGCCTCTAGCTCTTCTTTGCTCATCTCAAAGATATCTGCATTTGTAGCTGGAGTAACCGTTAAGTCACGATCGACTCCATCCAAACCAGCAGCTGCAATAATAGCAAATGCAAAGTAAGGGTTCGCAGATGGATCTGGACAACGAATTTCTACACGAGTTCCCGCACCACGAGTTGCTGGGATACGAATTAATGCAGAACGGTTTGATGCAGACCATGCAATATAGCAAGGTGCTTCATATCCAGGTACTAAACGCTTATAAGAGTTTACTAGTGGATTTGTAACGGCAACGAAATCCTTTACGTTATCCATTAGACCTGCAATGAATTGGTAGGCTTTTTCAGATAATCCTAGTTCATTGGATGCATCATAGAAAGCATTTTCTTGCTTCTCTTCATCAAATAGAGAGATATTTACGTGCATTCCACTTCCATTCTCACCAGCAAGTGGTTTTGGCATAAATGTCGCATGATAGCCAAATTGTTGAGCAACTGTTTTAACAACCCATTTGTACGTTGTTGCAGCATCCGCAGAACCTAATGCATCAGCATATTTGAAGTTAATCTCATGTTGACCGATTGCTACCTCGTGGTGAGATGCTTCGATGGTAAAGCCCATCATTTTCAAAGCTTTATAGATTTCAAGACGTACCTTTTCACCTAGATCTTTTGGAGATGGCTCAAAATAACCACCTACATCTTGTGTATTTAGTGTTGGTTGGCCATTTTCGTCCGTTTTGAATAAGAAGAATTCTAGTTCTGGTCCAACACTGATTGAATAACCTTGATCTTTTGCACGCTTAACTGTTTTCTTCAAAACGTTACGTGGGTCACCATCGAAATCAGAACCATCAGGCTTTTTTACGCTACATAAAAAACGAGCTTCTGAGTAACCTTCTTGTTCCGTCCATGGTAATACAGCAAATGTTGTTAAATCAGGGTCAAGGTAAAGGTCAGATTCATTAATTGGTGTGAAACCCGTAATCGATGAACCATCAAACATTACCTTACCATCAATAACTTGATCTATTTGTTCAGCAGTAACTGTAACATGCTTAAGAGCACCCTCAATGTCTACAAATTGCACGTGAAGAAGTTCTACATTCTTTTTCTCAATTGTTTCCTTAATAGTCGCAACCAAGCTTTCTCTTGTCGGTGTAGATGTTGCCATTTTTAAACACTTCCTTTTCATGTAATGATATGTGACATCAATTTGTTATGTTTTACTTTAAGATGTTATGTACTTTTTCGCAATCACTATGTCAGATAATCTTACATAGAATATGAAAGTATAAAACTCTTTGAAAATGGCGGATGTTGCTATACTAAAGCAATGGAAAGGCTTTCTTAAATGAGAATTTTCTTAATACTTTTTTCTTAGTTATTTTTCTGTCTATTGTGATTTCTTTGATTTTTTTACCTGATTATACCAAAAAAGAGGCTAGAAAAAACATCTAGCCTAAAAACAAAAAAGCTAAGGGGGTACGATGAAACATCATCGCTATGTAAGCCTCTTTTACTATAACAAGAGATCATAAGGTCGACAATTGCTTCAAAAGAGACTTAATAAATTCCTTATAAGCTTTACATTTCATTAACATCCAAAAAAGCTGACTCTTTATAATGGAGTCAGCTTCATGAATAGATTATGCGTTTTTAGTCTTGCGTTGTCCGCTGCGTCCACCTTGACGGCGAGAGCCACGGTCATCTTTACCACGATATTGACCTCTACGACGATCATCACGATCACGACGTCCACGATATGGCTTTCCACCACCGCTTCCGCCACCATCACGACGCTTTTTCACACGTAAAGGAGCTTCTCCTGTCAAACGAACTGGAGTCGTATCCGGCTCTTTTGTTAGAAGCTTCAATGCCGCTGCAAGAGCTGATGTTGCATCTGATTCTTGCAATAAATCCTTCGCCGCTTTGCGATAGCTATCCGCATCGCCACTAGCGATTAATGAACGTAGTTGTTCAACGGCTAGTTCCTGCTGACCTTTTATTGCTTGTTCGAACGTCGGTTTTTGAACCTTGTTCATCTTTTTCTTCGTGATTTGTTCAATGGTACGAACATGATCCATTTCACGAGGTGTAGCAAATGTTACAGCTAAACCAGACTTTCCAGCACGTCCTGTACGTCCAATTCTGTGAACATAGCTTTCAGGATCTTGTGGAAGGTCAAAGTTATAAACGTGAGTAACTCCACTAATATCTAATCCACGAGCAGCAACATCTGTTGCCACTAATACGTCGATTAAACCACCTTTAAATTTACGAAGAACGCTGTCACGCTTTGCTTGGTTCAAATCGCCATGAATTCCTTCTGCGCGATACCCACGTTTGATCAGTGCTTCAGATAGCTCATCAACACGTCTTTTTGTACGACCGAAAACAATCGCAAGCTCAGGTGATTGAATGTCCATGAAGCGGCTTAATGCATCGAACTTCTCTTTTTCATGAACTTCAACATACTGTTGTTCAATGTTTTCCATCGTGACTTCTTTTGCTTTAACGGCAATTAATTGTGGGTTGGACATAAATTGCTGTGCAAGCTTCTCAATTCTCTTTGGCATTGTTGCCGAGAATAAAAGCGTTTGACGCTCTGTCGGTACTTCTTTTAAGATCGTCTCAATGTCTTCAACAAAGCCCATATTAAGCATTTCATCGGCTTCGTCTAATACAACCATATTGACTTCGTTTAAACGAATCGTCTTTCTTCTCATATGGTCCATTAAGCGACCAGGTGTTGCTACTACTACGTGTGGCTTGCGTTTCAAATCAGTGATTTGTTTACGCATGTCCTGGCCACCATACACGACAACCGTACGAACGCCTTTATGCTTACCAAATTTAACGAGGGACTCTGCGACTTGATTCGCAAGCTCTCGTGTAGGGGCAAGGATAAGTGCTTGAACATGTGCTTCTTCAACATTAATTCGGTTAATTAGCGGAATACCGAAAGCACCTGTTTTCCCTGTGCCCGTTTGCGCTTGCCCAATAATGTCTTTTCCTTCTAATGCGGTTGGAATGGTTTCTGTTTGAATCGGTGTTGCTTCATCAAATCCCATTTCTGTTACTGCTCGAACCACTTTGTGATCCAAGTCAAAATCATAAAAAGTTGCCAAATATATAATCTCCTTTGTTGGTGAATTCACCATGTTACTTAATTTTAAACATCCTTTAATACTAACATGCCCAGTCAAACAATACAATATGTAATTTCCAAGGGGAATTTGACCCCCTATTTTAATCGGTACACTCTTGCTTCATATGGTTGAAGTTTTGTTTTTGATTTTCCTTTCCCTACAGTTACTAATAAAAGCTTATCCTTTTCTGCTTTATTTAATAATGGAAGGTCAAATGTAGTCTTACGCGCAAACATATTCACAAGGATTAGAAACGTCTCGCCCTTGAGTGTGCGTGTATATCCATAAATCTGATCATGATCTTCTAAAACGAGATCATACGTGCCGTAAATTAGCGCCTCATGGTTCTTTCTTAAATGGATCATCGATTTGTAATAAGATAAAATGGACCGTCTATCTTTAACCTGCTTAGCGACATTGATTTTTTTATAATTAGGGTTCACGCCTAACCATGTCCTATCTGCTGTTGAAAATCCGGCGTGTTTTTTGTGATTCCACTGCATCGGCGTGCGGGAGTTATCACGCCCCTGTTCCCAAACCACATTCATAATTTCTTCATGTGGCATTCCTAACTCCGCTTGAATGTTATAATAATTTCTCATACTCACATCATCGTATTCTTCAATCGTTGGAAATTGGACGTTTGTCATGCCGATTTCTTGACCTTGATAAATAAAAGGAGTTCCTTGCATAAAGAAAAACATCGTTGCTAACGCTTTGGCGCTTTCCTTCCAATACTCATCATCATTTCCCCATGTTGATACACTTCTTGGTTGATCATGATTTTCTAAAAATAACGCATTCCAACCGCGGCCCTCTAACCCCTTTTGCCATTTTGATAACGTGTGCTTTAATCCAGGGAGATCAAGCTCGCCCCCCGTTTCCTTTCCCCACAGACTAAGGTGCTCAAATTGAAAGACCATGTTGAATGCACCCTGTTCTTCACTGACCCATAAATCAGAATGCTCAACACTGACGCCATTTGCCTCACCAACGGTCATAACATCATACTTTTCAAACGTGTTCTGTTTCATCTCTTGAAGAAAATCATGAATCCCCTCTCGATTCATATGTCCTTCAAAGGATGGAACCACATCTAATCCTTCAGGGTTGGGCAAATCAGGCAACCCAGCTAGTTTCTTTATATGTGAAATGGCATCTACCCGAAAGCCATCGATCCCTTTGTCCATCCACCAATTCATCATTTTATAAAGAGCGTGACGAACCTCTTCGTTCTCCCAGTTTAAGTCTGGTTGTTTCGTTGAGAACAGATGCATATAGTATTGACCTGTATGTGAGTCAAGTTCCCATGCCGGTCCGCTAAAAATCGATTCCCAATTGTTCGGCTCACTCCCGTCTGGCTTAGGATCGCGCCAAATGTACCAATCACGCTTTGGACTTTCTTTGGAAGACCTAGACTCTATAAACCACGGATGTTCATCTGACGTATGGTTAATGACTAAGTCAATAATAAGCTTCATCCCGCGGAGGTGAATTTCTTCTAAAAGGTCATCAAAGTCCTTCATTGTACCAAACTCATCCATAATGTCTTGGTAATCACTAATATCATACCCATTATCGTCATTAGGCGACTTGTACATAGGGCAAATCCAGATCACATCAATTCCTAGATCACGGATGTAATCTAATTTTTGAATGACACCCCGCAAGTCCCCAACTCCATCTCCATTCGAGTCCATAAAGCTCCTAGGATAGATTTGATAGGCTACCGCTTCTTTCCACCAAGTTCTCTCCATATGTCACCTCTAATGTTTTATTTTAATGCCGAGTTCATTTCGTTTGACTCATATATCAATACAGGCTGGTCTGTTTTTGTTAAAGCACGTGCGACCATCACTTGAGCGACTTGTTCACCTGAGATGGCACGATATTTTGCGAAAGGGCCTCTTAACCATGGCTTTGCTAATTTCGCCCCCCATTCACCGATCTTCTCACCGATCCGCACTTCCTGTCGCTTACCCAGTAATAAAGAGGGACGAAAAATATGTATATGCGCGTAAGCAAGGTTCATGACTGCTTTTTCCACCTCTCCTTTCACTCGGCTATAAAAAAAGCGAGATGTTTCATTCGCTCCGATTGCTGAGACTACTAAAAATTGCTTCGCCCCTTTTTTCAGTGCTGCTCTGGCAATCTTCAAAGGATATTCATAATCAACTTGTTTAAATGCCTCTTTCGTTTTCGCTTTTTTGATCGTTGTTCCTAAACAACAATAGACATCATCCACCTGTGGAAAATCCTTTTCTTCAAGCAAGTCAAACGAAACCACTCTAACTTCAGTCTTTTCACTCACTACCTCCATGTCTCTTCGCACAAATAGATAGATCTTTTTATATTCAGGTTGTTGCTCCAACTTTTTCACAAGGAATTGACCAATGAGCCCTGTTGCCCCAACGACAAGCGCTGTTCTTTGTTCCACTTATAAAGCCCCCTTTTAATGCAATACATGAAAACCCCTTTTTTGGTTATAGTATGAAAAACAATTCCAATTACCGGAGGGATACATACATGTCAGATGATTACACTTTAGTCGATTCATCCATGCCAGAGCAACCAGAACCTTATTGGCGCGACTCTATTGAGTTACCTTCTTTCCCTTCTCTAGAAGAAGATACCGCAGTTGATGTCGCCATTGTCGGGGGAGGAATCTCAGGCATCACGACTGCCTATCTTCTTTCAAGAGAAGGAGTGAAAGTCGCATTACTTGAAGCAAATGAGTTAGTAAATGGAACAACAGGCCATACAACGGCAAAAGTGACTGCACAGCACGGTGCTATTTATGATGAATTTATCTCCCACTTAGGAAAAGACAAAGCAAAACTTTATTATGAAGCAACAACTGACGCCCTCCAGTTTATTCGAAACCTGGTTAAAGAAGAACAAATTGACTGTGATTTCTCATCAGAAGACGCCTATTTATACACAACGACAAATAGAGGTGTCAAAAAGCTAGAAAAAGAGAACGATGCTTATAAAGCGCTAGGAATTGAGGGCGGACTCGTGGATTCCATTCCTTTAAATCTGCCAGTCAAATCGGCTCTTGTTATGAAGAATCAAGCTCAATTTCACCCGCTTAAATACCTTTTGCATTTAATCAATAAAGTGAAGGAAAATGGCGGCAAGATTTACGAAAATACCGTAGCTGTTGATATTAAGCACCAGCCTAAACCTGTCATTATGACAAGAAGCGGTAAAAAAGTAACGGCCAACCACGTCGTCGTTGCCTCTCATTTCCCATTTTATGATGGTGGAGGTCTATATTTTTCACGAATGTATGTTGAACGTTCCTATGTGTTAGCGGCAAAGGTGAACAAAGACGAATGCCCAGATGGAATGTACTTAAATGTTGATTCTCCTTCCCGCTCCTTACGTTATACAATGAAAGACGGGGAGAAGCTTGCCATCATTGGTGGCGAGGAGCATAAAACTGGACAAGGAATTAATACTCAATATCATTATGACGCACTTGAGCAATTTGGAATGGAGCTCTTTTCTCAATTCGATATTCAATACAAGTGGTCTGCTCAGGATATGGTTACACTCGACAAGCTTCCCTATATAGGTAGAATCAATCGAACACATCGCCATATTTATGTGGCAACAGGATACCGAAAATGGGGAATGACTAACGGGACAATGGCTGGACTGTTACTTAGCGATTTAATTCTAAACCGTGAAAGTAGATATGAAACACTTTATCGTCCTTCTCGCTTCATCGCTGACCCGAGCGTGAAAAAATTTATTACACATAATGCCGATGTAGCGAAGCAGCTCCTTCAAGGAAAATTCGATAAGAGCGAGCTTCATCCAGATGATGTGAAACCAGATGAATCGGCCGTCGTCACGGTAAATGGCAAACGAGCAGGAGCGTACCGTGACAAAGATGGGCACTTACATGTCGTTGATACAACCTGTACTCATATGGGTTGTGAAGTTCATTGGAATCAAGGTGAGCGCACTTGGGACTGCCCATGCCACGGCTCACGTTACTCCTATGATGGGGAAGTCATTGAAGGCCCAGCCAAAAAACCTCTCAAAAAAATCGAATAAAAGGTTCCATCTATAGAGGATCAGACCCCTCCTTTAACAAAAACCGCAAAAGAGCTAGGTGGACACGATTCCCACCTAGCTCTTACCATTTTCCTATAATGGTTGTTCGACATGTAGTTCGATAATATGGCCATCGGGATCACAGCAGAAAATTTGTGCAAATCCACTCTTGCTGTCTGGCTTTTCAACTAGTTGAATGCCATGTTTCTTTAACCAATCTGCCGTTTCATGATAGTCCTCTACTCGCAAGGCAAAATGAAGCTGCCTAGAATCGATGTGTTGTTCTGCTTTCATCGGCATCGACTCATCAACAATCAGATGAAGCTGCCCCTCCCCTATTTGATACCACGCACCTTCAAAATCAAAATCTGGCCTTGTTATTTCTTGCAACCGGAGAACCTCTCCATAAAATGCTTTTGATCTTTCTAAGTTTGCTACTGGTAAACTAACATGGTGAAGAAGTAATGCTTTCATTTTCCCGCCTCCTTAAATCTCTAAAAAAACATCATCTATTTATCTAGCTTCAGCTTAGCTAAAGCATCCGCTAATGCGTTATTTGTGAATTCCTCTTCTTTGTTCTGCTTTTTCATATAATTGTTCACTTCTCGCTTAGACACTTTTTTATGTTGATTGTTCTTTCTGCGCTCTTGGAACGTCGATAGCTTTTCTCGATGTCCACAAACACAAGCAAAGGTTTGTCCTTCTCCTTCTCCCCAAAGCTCCAATTTCTTTTTACACTTTGGACAACGGGCATTGGTGATTTTAGAGACATTCTTCTTATAACCACAGCTTGGATCCTGACAAACACGTCGCTTTCCATGCTTTGATTTCACTTCAAGCAAAAGCTTTCCGCACTCTGGACAAGGACTTCCTGTTACATTATCATGCTTAAACTGCTTCTCACTCTGCTTCACCTGCCGAACGATATCGGACGCGTACTGTTTCATATCTTCCACAAATACAGACTTCTCTAACTGCCCTTTGGCAATTTGTTCTAGCTTCTGTTCCCACTCCGCTGTTAACGCTGGCGATTTCAATTCGGCAGGAACCAACTCTAATAACTGCTTCCCTTTTCCAGTAACATGTAAATACTTATCTCTTTTTTCTACTAAATGTGTATTCAAAAGCTTTTCAATAATGTCTGCTCTTGTGGCAACCGTCCCAATTCCACCTGTTTTCCCTAACGTCTTCGCTAACTCTTTGTTATGACTCTCTAAGTAAGCACTTGGCTTTTCCATTGCAGAGAGCAACGTTCCTTCTGTTAGTCTTTCTGGCGGCTTCGTTTGCCCATCAGTCACGTGAATATCTTGTACAGACAACTTCTCGCCTACACTCAGCTTTGGAAGATTACTTTCACGCTCAGCTTCATCTTGGTAAGACGCGTCTTCTGCATAAACAGCTTTCCATCCTAAGCTTTTCATTACCTTTCCTTTTGCTATAAACTGTTCCTTCGCAGCACCTGCAGTAACCGTCGTTTGCTCAAACTCATTTGCCGGGAAAAAGACCGCTAAAAAACGTCGTACAATTAAACGATATAATTTGGTTTCTTTTTCACTTAATGCATTGGGTCCCGGAGATTGCTCTGTCGGAATGATTGCATGGTGATCAGATACGTGTTGATCATTAACACAAGCTAAATGTTTATCAATTTGAACACCCTTTAACTGTGAAACCAATTTTCTAAACGGCTGGATATCACAGGCTTTTATCCGATCGGCTAATGTATCCACCATATCTGATGATAAATAATTAGAATCTGTTCTCGGATATGTAATCACCTTATGCTGTTCATATAAGCGTTGAATAGTAGAAAGCGTCTCTTTAGCTGAATACCCGAACCGCTTATTGGCCTCACGCTGCAGTTCTGTTAAGTCATATAACTGAGGAGCCGGAACCTTTTTAGTCGCCTTTTGGACATCCGTTATGTTCAATAATTGCCCATGAAGCGACGTAGAAATCACTTCTGCTTGATGCTCATCAAACAGTCGACGTTCATTTGTCTTAGGGTCAACCCACTGAAACACCATCCCATTGTCTGCTTTAATTGATAATTGCTTATAAGGTACCGGCTTAAATGTTTGAATGTCTTTTTCTCTTTTCGCGATCATTGCTAAAGTCGGAGTTTGGACGCGTCCACAAGAAAGCTGTGCATGAAATTTCGTTGTTAGCGCTCTTGTCCCATTCATCCCAACATACCAGTCTGCTTCTGAGCGAGCTACCGCAGAATGATACAGCCCTTCGTATTGTTTCGCGCTTTTAAGCTTCGCGAAGCCTTCTTTAATCGCACGATCTGTCACCGAAGAAATCCATAATCTCTTCAGCGGCTTATTGACATGAGCTTTTTCGAGTATCCACCTTGCTACAAGCTCACCTTCCCGCCCGGCATCCGTTGCAATGATAATGTCTCCTACATCCTTACGCTGTAGTTGTGCTTTCACAGCATGAAATTGTTTGCTCGTCTGCTTCATCACAACTAACTTTAACCGATTTGGCAGCATCGGCAATTCATCTAAATTCCACGTTTTATACTTTTCTCCATAACTCTCCGGCTCAGCTAATGTAACCAAATGCCCTAACGCCCATGTTACTATATATTTTTCTCCTTCTAAAAAACCATTTCCTTTACGCCCACAATTCAACACTCGTGCAATATCACGGGCAACAGAAGGCTTTTCTGCTAAGACAACTGACTTTTGCATCGAAACATCCTTTCCACTCTGATACTTTCATGATAGCATTCAACATTTGAAAAAGATATGGTGCCGCCATCCCCTTACTACCCAATTGGTTTTCTTACTCACGTTCACCATATGCAAACGTTTCACGTGAAACATTTCTGTTAACTACGTGACTAGCTTCAACCCAACTGAAGCGAAAATAATCATACTTAAAAAGAAAAGTCTCCTCCAATCCTTTGGTTCATTATAAAAAAACATTCCGATCAACACACCACCAGCCGCTCCTATTCCTGTCCAAACGGCATAAGAAATAGCCATAGGCAATACAGCCATTGCTAATGATAGAAACAAAAAGCTAAGGCCAAACGCACCCATAAGAAGGAAGAGTTGCAAGACTCCTCTATTTCGATTAAAAAGTGTAATCATCGCTACACCAAGCATTTCAAACCCTCCAGCAATCACCAAAAAGAACCACTCCATGTTACTCCCCCTCCTTTCTTTCTACCTTCTCCGTTGTACTCACCTTCAAACCAACGACACCAATAATCAATACACCTATAAAGAAAAGGACCGCCAAACGAAAGGGCTCAGCAAAAATGACGTGGTCAACCAAAACGGTTCCAACCGTACCCAATCCAACAAAAACAGCATAAGCCGTTCCGACCGGAAGCACCCTCCCAGTCCAAATCAACAAGGAAAAGCTGACAATAATCGCGACAACTGTCAGCCCCCAAGTTGCATAGCTTGTAGCATATTTCAACCCGACGACCCAACCTACCTCAAAGACAGCAGCTATAATTAGCAATATCCATGCTATGTTTTTATTCATTTTCTAACTCTCCTTATCTAAACGAGCGCTCGCTCCTTATTTCACAATGAAAAAAGCCCGAAACGTCCCTATCAAATGATAGTAACCTCCCGGGCTTTTCTCCCTCCGTGTACATAGTAACTATGCGCTTTCTCTCGGACCAGACCGTACGACTACGCGGAACCCTAGAAAACTTTTGGTTTATTTCTTTTTTATAAAGACGACTTTTAAATAATTTCCTTCACGGAATGATTTCGTCGTCCTGAAATCCTCTGGCAATGTATATTCTTCTAAAATTTGATACTTTGTTTTTTCTTTTTTAAATGCCTCTTCAATAAACGTATGAAACTTCTCCATTGAAAATGTACTACAATTTGTCGAAGCAATGATGACTCCATTTTTTTCTGTAATCGCGATGGCTTCTTGCAACAAGCCTGTGTAGTCTTTCGCCGCACTAAACGTATGTTTTTTAGATCTAGCAAAACTAGGTGGATCTAAGATAACCAAGTCAAACGATTTGCCTTTTTTCTTAGCAAACTTAAAATAGTTAAAGACATCCATAACAATCATATCTTGAGCTTCGTAATCAATCTCATTGACACTAAACTGTTCAATCGTTTTAGGAAGACTTCGCTTCGCAAGGTCAACACTTGTTGTCTTCACCGCACCTCCAAGTGCAGCAGCAACCGAAAAGGCACCTGTGTAGGAAAAGGTATTTAGTACATCCTTTCCCATCGCATACTCATCCCTGATTCGTCTACGAACATCTCGCTGGTCAAGAAACACACCGACCATTGGTCCATCATTTAAATAAACAGCAAAGTTCATGCCATTTTCCTTTACGATCAAAGGAAATTCACCACGTTCTCCCATGACAAAATCATCGTCTTCTACATACTGTCCTTGATTTGCAAAACGTTTTTTCTCATAGATTGCTTTAAAGGTGACGACACGGTTTAGGGCCTCGTAGATGTCATGGCGAAAATGATAAATGCCTTCACTATACCACGTACATACATAATAGCCATCAAAATAATCAACGGTTAAACCGCCGATGCCATCCCCTTCGCCATTAAATAATCGAAAAGCGGTCGTTGTTGAATCCTCAAATAATCGCTTGCGGCTTTTGAGCGCTGTTTGAATTCGGTTTTCAAAAAAACGTTGATCTATTTGCTCTGACGGATCTTTCGTTAATATCCACCCTACTCCTTTGTTCTGCTTACCGTAATATCCTTTTCCAATGAAGGAGCCAAATTCATCGACAACTCGTAGAATCGATCCTTCTTCCGCGTTCTGAATACTCTTTGTTAAAGCAGCTTGCTCAATTAGAGGAAAACCTTGTTTCATTTTATTCGAACTACGCTTGTTGATTTCAATCGTTAATTCCGTCACTCATATCATCCAATCTCTTCGTATTTCATCATATATATTGAGCTCATTATAGCACGAGTTAACCTGATGTAATAATTGCGTCCCTTATAACGAAGGAAAAAAAGACCGCTTTATAATAGCCTACTCCACTGCTTTTTTGCTTGTTCAAAGGCGGTCTGAACATGCTCATATGGAGCCGGTTTGCCAAAAAGGTACCCTTGTAACTCATCACAAGAAGCGGCTACTAGTATTTCAGCCTGTTCCACTGTCTCCACGCCTTCTGCTGTAACGTTTACACCTATCTTCTTGGCTAAGGCTAGAATCGACGTAATAATATGATCCTCTTTCGAATTCCTTTTTAAATTTTGCACAAAGGCTTTATCAATTTTTATTTTATCGACAGGAAGAACTCGTAAATAGTTAAAAGATGCGTACCTCATACCAAAGTCATCAATTGCTACTTTAAATCCAGACTCACGCAAACACCTTAATTTTTTTATTAGCGACGTTTCATCTTCTAAAAGGGTATGCTCCGTTAATTCAATTTCAAGCATGCCAGGGTCAATCCCATACTTTGAACAAGAAGAAAGAAGCCTCGTTTCTAAATCTGGTGATTCAAGTGTTTGGATAGAAAGATTAATTGATACATGATGTAGCTCTTCGTGATGAGCAGCTAGATGCTCACAAACCTTTCCCATTACCCAAAAATCGATTTCTAAAATCACACCACTCTCTTCAGCTGCGGCTATAAATGAATCTGTTGGTACTAGACCCAGCCTTGAGCTAAACCAACGCAATAAGGCTTCATAATGGACCTCTCCTGTTTTGACAGAAACGATTGGTTGAAAAAAGACAACAAGCTCATTGTTTACAATGGCTTCTTTTAACTCTTGTACTAAATATAGCTCTGGTCTCATTTCTTCGTTTTGATGGTTGATATGAAATACTTTTAGTGTATTTCCATCGCCTAGCTTTGCTTGCAACATGGCATGATAAGCCTCATTTACTACCGTTAACTCAGAGTTTGGTTCGAACTTTTGAAAACTTATTCCTACAGCTGTCTCCATTACAACCTCGAATTCACCAACAGGAAATGGGATTGAAATGATTTGTTGAAGCTCCTTAACCCAGGCAATGGCATCATGTTGGGCCGAAAAAAAACAAATAAATTCATCGCCAACAACACGAGCTAACTCAGATTCCACTTCAGGGAGCGTATTCAAAATCCTTTTAGCAAGCTCTGTAATCAGAATGGCCTGATCCACCTTTTGCATTCCTGCTTCCTTATTTTTCTCCTGCCTAAGCTTAAAATAACATAAGGCAATTGGTGTATTGCTAACGGTTTGAAGCTTGTCCTTTAATTTACTAACAAATAAATGATAGCTCGGCAAGCCTGTGATTAGGTCAACATCTGCTCCAGTTGGAGAACTCGATCGATCTGTGTAACTAATAAAGTATTTCAACTCATCATTGGCTTGAATTACCGGCATGATTACTAATCTTGCTACTTCATCAATCAATTCCATATTGAGCTTATCCCCTACAACGACGGGTTTTCTTGATTCCTTCGCTTCGCTGTATAAAGCACTGAGATGAGCCGAAATATAGTTGGGGTACACGACACAGATTGGTTCGCCAATAAAACGGTCATCCAATGAAGCTATCTCCTTCGCCTCCGAGCTGATGTAGCGATAAATAAATTGGGCACCTTTTGCTTCCATTAAAAAAACGACCCCATACATTTCCTCAAATGATTTCACTATATTCATGATTGGAACAACTTCATCCTTATCAGCCAATACAAAACACCCTCCTCCCAGCTTTACCTTATAGAAGCACGAAATAGTTATCTTTCCATCTATTTTACTTAATTTGATCTTACATGAAAACGTAACGTAGTCAAAATCAGTTACAGGAACAAAGGCACAAAGGAAGGGCGCCTTTGTTTTTAAGTTCAATCTTTGATAGATCCTCTTGCTTTACTTGTGCGAACATGGGGGCGATGGCTCCTCTCGCCGTGCGCCTTTTGAGAAGTACACTCAAATGGCTTAAAACCTTTACGGCGGCTCCGCTCATCGCTTCGGAACAAAGGCACAAAGGAAGGGCGCCTTTGTGCCTTTGTTCCTCATATAATGTCTCCTCCGTTTACGTGTAGGGTTTGGCCTGTTACGTAGCTGGAGTCGTCTGATGCTAGGTAGACGAAGGTTGGGGCTAATTCGAATGGTTGGCCGGCTCTTTTCATTGGTGTGTCTGTGCCGAAGTATTTTATGTCTTCTTTTGGGAAAGTTGCTGGTATAAGCGGTGTCCAAATTGGGCCTGGGGCGACAGCATTCACTCTAATGCCTTGTTCAACTAATGATAAAGCTAGTGATCTTGTAAACGTGACAACAGCTCCTTGAGTAGCTGAGTAATCAATAAGCTTTTCATGCCCTTTGAAGGCCGTAACGGATGCGTTGTTAATGATCGTATCTCCTGATTGTAAATATGGGAGTGCAGCCTTTGTCATAAAAAAGAACGAGTAAATATTTGTTTTAAACGTATTGTCTAATTGCTCACTCGTTATATCAAGAATCGATTCTTTGACATATTGGACGGCGTGATTATTGACGAGGATATCAAGCCTGCCAAAACGATCCATTGTTTGTTTTACGACCTCTGCTGATGAAGCCTCCTCGCGTAAATCAATCGCAATCGTCAGGCAATCTTGCCCAATCTCTTCAATACGCTGTTTCGTCGCTTTTGCGTCTGTATGTTCATTTAAATAAGCAATAACGACATTTGCCCCTTCTTTTGCAAAGGAAATAGCCGTGGCTCTCCCAATCCCGCTATCGCCTCCTGTAATAATCGCTACTTTGCCTTTTAATTTGCCTGATCCAATGTAATGGGGATTTTCCGCAATTGGATTTGGAATCATTGGATACTCTAAACCGGGCTGCCTATCTTGTTTTTGAGCCGGAAAGGCAACAGGTTGATCCTTACACTTCGTCTCTGAATCATAATAAGGATAAACTGGATACATGCTAAAACCTCCTCATCCGCTTTTGCCTTATAGCCTATTCATTCTTTTTGTAAATGTGTGTTTAAATCGTCACGATTGGAAAAAGCAACTTTATCAATAATTTGCTATAATACAAGCTAGAAATAACATTGAAAAAAGTCTACAGTCATTGGAGATGATAACTATGAGTTCAATGCTTAAAATCTTTCGTTCTGTAAGTTATATAGAAGGCCTCTCTTTCCTCCTTCTACTAGGCATTGCTATGCCGTTAAAGTATATGTTTGATATGCCAATGATGGTAACGATTACTGGCTGGATTCACGGGATATTATTCATGCTTTACTTCATCGTTCTTGCAGTTGTGATGTTTACTGAAAAGTGGTCATTTACAAAAGGACTGCTCGCAGCTATTGCTTCTGTCATTCCATTTGGTCCATTTATTTTTGATGCTAAGTTAATGAAAGATGAGCCTACTACAAAAAGCTTATAAATGACGGCTCATACATTTGACCCTAGAGCTCGCTTTGAAGACCATTCAAAGCGGGCTTTTTTGATACTTTTATAGCTCAATAGCACCTTTATTGAGAACACCCTTTTAAAAAATAAGTGAAAAATATACAAATACCCCTTTATTTCATGAGCAAATGGGATTATACTCTTCTTAAGCTTTAGTTCTTTATTGAGAACAAAAAACATATTGTTCTTTATACATTCGTTTTCCGTTCTTATCCAAAGGAGATGAAATCGTTGAATAATCATTCAGATAAACTTGATCATGAATGGGTGACGTTGATAAAAGAGGCTCTAGAACTCGGTTATACCTATGAAGAAATTAAGGACTATATCCAAGCACATTCCCAACTAAATAAGGCATCTACGTAGGTTTACACAGATAAAAACATGACTTTTTCCTGACTTTTTGAAATTAACCATTACTTTGGCACTATAAATATAGTGGCAACATGATGAAGATACATGATTGTTTTTGACGAATTTTATCACCTCTTGCCACACTCGATTGGAATGGATTGTTGGATAGATTAAAAAATACCTATTACTTTTGATTTTTTACTATATTTAGTGATTTTCACTAAATACAGTCGATATTATGACCTACTTTATGACGTTGGTAACTAATTTTTCTTCTGCTTTCCATGTAAGATAAAGTAAATTCATTGTTCTACTGATCGAACACTACATCGTGCAATTAACCTGGCTTACAATTTGGAAGGAGTTAGAGTGGATGAAGTTAAGTAATATAGTTCTTGATCAAGAATGGGTAAGATTAGTAGCAGAAGCGAAAAAAATGGGGTTAACGATGGACGAAATACGGAATTTTCTAAGGTCACAGGCCGTTCCTTCAGTGGAAGAGTAGTTCTATTTACAGAACAACCTCTGCACTGGTATAATCATACTATTACGTTGGCAGAGAGGAAAGATATGTATGATCGGCGAACGCGTGAAAAAGTATCGGCTTGAAAAGGGCTACTCTTTATCTGAATTAGCTGAAAAAGCAGGAGTAGCAAAATCCTACCTAAGTTCAATTGAAAGAAACATTCAATCAAATCCTTCCATACAGTTTCTAGAAAAGATCTCTTCTGTTCTGGGGGTCACAGTCGAGCACCTATTAAACGCAGAACTTAAGAATGAAGATATTCAGTTAGATGACGCCTGGATTGAGTTGGTTAGAGAAGCTATGGACTCTGGCATTAGCAAAGAGCAGTTCAAAGAGTATTTAGAGTTTAATAAATGGAAAAACAATCAAAAATAATACATGTAGGTGACTTTATTGATGATAGAGCTCATTGGTTTACTTTGAAGCTCATTTTAATAGAGTCACCTTCTACTTATTAATCTTTAGAACAATCATTTATTTGTTCAATTAATTCCATAAATTCAATTCCAAGTGCTAATGAAATTCTCTCTAAAATAGCAATACTTGGATTTTTTTGCATACCACGTTCAATATAACTAATGTATGATTTTGACACCCCAGATAGAGTCGCTAATTGATTTAATGTCATACCTCTTTCCTCACGCAACAACCTAATGTTTCTCCCATTCATTTCTAGATCTCCTTGTCTGTTTTTTTAATCTAACTTCTATTCTCCCCCTTTCTAATTGTAAGTTTCGACATAACGCCTGGTGTAAAGGGAACAGCTTTTGAAATATAATCAAACTGATAATGGTGACAGTTGCTGTTGGTGTTACTGACAGATTTAGTAATGAGGCCAAATAGTTCGACCTTATTATCCGCTATCGTTGTATCCACCTGATAGATGACTGATTCAGACAAGGGGAACTTTAATTGACTTACAAACAGCAATGACTTCATCGTAACTTCCAAGATGACAATCATTGAGAGTTTTGAATTGACCGTCTTTCCTGCAACTTGATGAATTGAGATTCTTCCTAACAATGGTTGTTCATAACTTGTAAGGTTCTTCATCTTACTCCCCCTAAACAAATTAAAGAGTATAACGTTCTCTAATAAGAACATTATACTCTTTAATTTTGATGTGGTAAACACATTTTGTTCTTTATAATGAATTTATTGCTCTTCTTGCAATTTTCTCAAATAGATAATTGCTTTCGAACGATCTTTCACCCCTAATTTACTATAAATTTCACTAATATAATTTTTAACCGTACCTTCACTAATATAGAGCTTCGCAGCTATATTTTTATTACTTAAGCCTTTTGCAAGCAAATTAGCAATTTCCCATTCCCTCTCTGAAAAGCGGACTCCTTCTTTTTTCAATTGGTCTACTACACGCTTTGTTTCGATAAGCGAGTTATATTCTGAAAGCAGATTAGCTAATCGCTTCCCAATAGAAAGCGGGATCATCATCATGTCATGTAATACAACTTCACGAATAGACGTAATTAACTGGTCATAGTTCATATCTTTTAAGAGAAAGCCATCCGCACCATTTGCAAGGGCGTCCAATATATAGCGATCATCAGAAAAAGTCGTGAGCATAAGAACCTTCACATTGTGTAGCTTCTTTTTCATTTCAATTAAACTATCTACTCCTCCTACTACTGGCATTTGAATATCCAGTAAAACGATATCAGGTTGATGCGTAATTGCTTTTTGAATCGCTTCAAGCCCATTCGCTGCAGTCGCAACCACATTCATATCTTCTTCTAAGTTAATAATGGTCTTAATTCCTTCTCTCATCAATGTTTGATCATCGACAATTAAGACTTTTATTTCAGACATGATCAAACCTCCTTTTCCATGACCATTCCATATTCAGCCTTTGAATAGTTAACATATTCGATCTCTATTTCTTTAGTCCTCCTTTAATTCCAAAGAATACCTTTTAGTTATCTTGAGACGAAGCGATTGCCAGATATCCAATAACGCCATGGGTAGTCCTTTGCTTCACCACTATTATCGATGCCAATTCTAGGACCTCTTTCAATGGACTGAACATCGTTTCCTTCAGCAATATACAAAGGCTTCTTATCACAAGGAAGACCATAATCTAGTTTCGTTATACCTAGTGCTTTCGTTAATTTTCCAGGGCCATTCGTTAGTTGCTTTTCCTTTTTCTCTTGTCCTCGTCGCGAATACATTAAATCAATCCCTTGATACGGCTCAACAGCTCGAATCAGAACCGCTTCAGGATGCCCTACTTCTCCACTTACAACATTAACTAAACAGTGTGTATGCATAACGTACGTATAGAAATGCCCTGGTGGTCCAAACATAACTTCTGTTCTTTTTGTTCGCCGATTTCCAAAGCTATGTGCCGCTCTGTCAAAAGGCCCCATGTACGCTTCTGTTTCAACAATCCACCCAGAAGCTACTCCCTCCTCTGTTTCCTTTACAAGAAGCTTTCCAAGCAAAGCTTGAGCTAAATCAAGTGTAGGATTCTGATAAAAATCGATATGTAATGGCTGAAGGTTCAATCTGCTCACCTCTATCATTGGTTTCTTTTAGTTTACCAAAGGAAAATACATGAAGAAAAAGGAGTGTCTCTAAAGGCCTGTTTCTTGACCTTTCTAGACACTCCTTCTTAAATAAATCTACGCTCTGGTTCATTCTACCTCTACTTAGGATCTTGCTTAACCGGAATATAATTAAATATTTCTTTTGACTCAATGCTATCAATCAGTCGGTTTAGCCAATCATAGTATTCTAGTGCATGAAGGAGCTTTTCTTTGTCCACCATGGCTTCGTTTTTCACTTCATCAGATGTTGCCTCATCCTCAAGCAATTCTTCTAATTCCTCTAACGACTTTTGCAGGGAGTTGATATTCACAGAAACACCCGACCGCCATTTAACGGAGAATAAATCAGAGAAAGTCTCATACCAATCATCAATGGATTGATATAAATCTTTGCGAATTCCCTTTTTCCAAACTTTTTCAACCATTTTCAATTCTTGAAGCTGCCTGACTGATGTACTCATACTTGTCTTACTCATTCCTAATTCATCTTTCATACAATCTAATGTCATTGGCTCTTCACTAAAATAAAGCAACCCATACAACCTGCCTACGGATGGCGTAATTCCGTAAAGGTTCATGTTTTGAGCCATTGAATCAATAAAGCGTGACCTAGCTCGCTCTAACTTTTCCATCTCATTCATTCCATCACTTCCCCTGGAATTCTTTTTTATATAGACTACCACATGAATTTCAAAAGTTGAAATTGCTAAATAGCAGGAATGTAGAGTAATTTAGAGCAATTCTAAGAATAAAGATAATTTAGTTTGTTCAGTTTTAACTGTACAAACTAAACCATGGGATTTTTGTCCTATATGCGCTTTGTATTACGATACCAATCATTTATATAATAAGGGGGTGGTTATAAAAGAGGTGGGAAAATGAACGATAAAACGGTCAAAATTAAAGTTGATCAAGTTACAAAAATTTTTGGTAAAAATGTTAAACAGGCTCTTAAACAACTAGAGAGTGGAAAAACAAAGACTGAAATTCTTTCTGATACGGGTTGTACCGTCGGAGTGAATCAAGCAAGCTTCGATGTTCATTCTGGTGAAATCTTTGTCATTATGGGGCTTTCCGGAAGCGGAAAATCAACACTTGTCCGCTTATTAAATCGCTTAATTGATCCGACAAGTGGAAAGGTTGAGATTGATGGTGAAGATGTTGTCAAAATGTCTAACGAACAACTGCGCGAAGTGAGAAGAAAGAAAATCAGTATGGTGTTTCAAAAGTTTGCTTTGTTTCCTCATTATACGGTTCTTGAAAACACCGAATACGGATTAGAAATCCAAGGTGTCCCAAAAGAGGAACGAAACCAAAAAGCACTTGAATCCCTTGAACTAGTAGGATTAAAAGGCTACGAAAACCAATACCCTAGTCAACTAAGTGGTGGAATGCAGCAGCGTGTCGGATTGGCACGGGCCTTAGCCAACAATCCTGATGTTCTATTAATGGATGAAGCCTTTAGTGCTCTTGACCCTCTTATTCGAAAAGACATGCAAGATGAACTATTGGATCTACAATCATCCGTTGAGAAAACAATCGTTTTTATTACACATGACTTAGATGAGGCGCTTCGAATTGGCGACCGAATTGCATTAATGAAGGACGGGAACATTGTTCAGATTGGTACTCCTGAGGAAATTTTAATGAATCCATCAAATCAATATGTTGAGAAATTTGTTGAAGATGTTGATTTATCGAAGGTACTCACAGCTCATCATGTGATGAAACGAGCTGAAGCTGTTCAAGTTGATAAAGGACCTCGAGTCGCATTAAAGTTAATGAAAGAATTAGGCATTTCATCAATTTATGTCGTTGACAAACAAAAAACATTGCTTGGAGCCATTTCAGCTAGTGAGGCTAAGCAAGCGGTTGACACCAACCAAACGCTAGCCGATGTTATGACGCGTGATGTCACTACAGTTCAACCTGACACATTCCTAACTGACTTATTCGAAAGTGTCTCCCACGCTACGGTACCTGTTGCCGTAACAGATGAGAAAAACCGGCTTAAAGGAGTCCTTGTCAAAGGGGCTGTTATTGGGGCTCTCGCCGGAGACGAAGAATATATTAATAGCTTAACTAGCGAAGAACAACCTAGGGAGGTGAAGTAACATGGAAGATTTTATCCCTAGATTGCCGATAGCCGACATCATAGATGCATTTGTATCATGGCTTACAAGTAATTTGAGTGGCCTGTTTCAATTTATCAGTATTGTTTTAGGTGGCGTCGTGGACGGAATTGAATGGGTTATGCTTTTACTCCCTCCAATTCTACTAATCTTATTAGTAGGTGCTATAGCTTGGAAGACAAGTAGATGGAGAATGGCTGTCTTTACCGTCGTTGGGCTTTTGCTCATTTGGAATTTAGGATACTGGGACCATATGATACAAACCGTTGCCCTTGTCCTAACTGCCGTCTTTGTAACGATTGTCATTGGGATTCCGATCGGGATTTGGGCATCTCAAAAAGCTATCGTTAGGCAAATTGTCACACCTATTTTAGACCTTATGCAAACGATGCCTGCATTTGTCTATTTAATCCCAGCTATCTTTTTCTTTAATATCGGAGTCGTTCCTGGAGTCTTTGCATCGGTTATTTTTGCAATGCCTCCAACAATCAGGTTAACGATTTTAGGGATCCAACAAGTACCATCTGATTTAATTGAGGCGACCAATGCGTTTGGTTCCACAACAAAACAACGCTTATTAAAAGTTCAATTGCCTATTGCCATGCCAACGATTATGGCAGGAATTAACCAAAGCATCATGTTAGCTCTTTCTATGGTCGTAATTGCAGCCATGGTTGGTGCGCCTGGTCTTGGTACGGAAGTGTATCGTGCCGTTACACAAATTAAAACTGGAGTTGGTTTTGAAGCTGGTTTGGCTATAGTAATCATTGCGATTATTTTAGATCGAATCACTCAAAATATAGGAAACAAAAAACAAGGGGGAACACAGTAATGTTAAAGAAACTATTAGGTTTATCAACTGCATCAATCCTAGCCCTAGGTCTAGCTGCCTGTGGAGGAGATGACGCAACAGAGGAAGCTCCAACAGAAGGAGCTGAAGGTACAGAAGAAACGACTACTCACGTTGGTGAACAAGTCGATTACACAATCGTAGGGATTGACCCTGGTGCTGGTTTAATGAACATCACAATCAATGATGTCTTACCTGAGTATGGCCTTGAAGATGACTGGACTGTTACGGAAAGTTCTGGTGCTGCAATGGCTGCTTCACTAGCAAGTGCTTATGAAAATGAAGAGCCAATCATCGTAACAGGCTGGAGCCCACACTGGAAATTCTCTGACTTTGATCTGAAGTACTTAGAAGATCCACAAAACCTATATGGCGGAGCTGAAGATGTTCACACAATTGCTCGCTTAGGCTTAGAAGACGAGCATCCAAATGCTTATCAATTATTAGACCAATTCAACTGGGAGCCTGAACACATTGAATATGTAATGGCTCTAATCAACGAAGGTGCTGACCCAGCTGACGCAGCTGAGCAATTTGTATCTGAAAACGAAGATCTTGTTGCAACTTGGACTGAAGGGGTAGACTCTGTTGATGGCGATGAAGTAACATTGCTTTATGTTGCTTGGGATGACGTCATTGCAAGTACAAATGTAGTCGGTCACGCTCTTGAAACGGTTGGTTACGATGTGACACTAACTCAAGTAGATGCAGGTCCAATGTGGGCTGGTGTAGCTTCAGGTAGCGGTGATGCAGCAGTTGGTGCTTGGTTACCGACAACACATGCTGATTACTACGCTCAGTATGACGGAGAGTTTGAAGATTTAGGCTCAAACCTTCACGGAACAGCACTAGGTTTAGTTGTTCCAACCTATATGGATATTGACTCAATTGAAGATTTAGTTGTAGAGTAATAAATAAAGGCTTGCTCCCTGAAGCGTGTATTTGGCGCTTCGGGGGCTGCATTTTGAGGTTGTATCGATTCGGTACAATCTTTTTTTGTTTTATTGATATCGTGTGGCGTGTTTCTACCACCTTTTTCTTATGCATTTACTCATTCAATTTCCAGACGTTGTTTTGACTCTCTTTTCCTTCTCTTTTTCCAGGTTCAACACCCCTCTCTTTGACTACCAAACTTTCGGACGAGCCGCTTTTTCCGGCTTCAACACCCTTCTTTGACTACCAAACTCTCGGACGAGCCGCTTTTTTCCAGCTTCAACACCCCTCTTTGACTACCC
>NZ_JRJU01000051.1 GCF_000787375.1 Halalkalibacter okhensis
CTTTTTCAGTGGCCTTTTTCAACCCACATCTTTATTCGTTTACTGAAACATCGATATGCGAAAACTTCTTCACATCGAATAAGCCGGTATCGGTTAACTTTAAGGAAGGAATGACGGGCAATGCAAGAAACGAAAGTGTTAAAAACGGATTCCACTCTTCGTTAAAGCCTATTTCCTTTAATGCCTCTTCTAGCTCTTGTAGTGAATGGTTAATGCGCTCAAATGGTTCAAGTGACATTAAACCAGCTAGAGGCAACGGGAGGTTGGCTAATACTTCCTGCCCTCTCACTACCGCGATTCCACCTTGTTCGTTAGCAACTTGTTCAACCGCATTAAGAATGCTCTCATCATCGGTTCCACACGCTACGATATTATGTGAATCATGCGCTACAGTTGCAACAATCGCTCCTGCTTGAATGGGTATCCCCTTCACTATACCAACGCCTACATGGCCTAGCTTGTGATGTCGCTCAGCAACAACTAATTTTAATTGATTGTTGGCAACAGACGGCTCGAATAACCCACCTTCTACCTCAACCTTTTCTATTAAGTGACTTGTAACAATCGATCCAGGTGTTACTCCAATTACATGAGCCCGATTGCCATTAATCGGTAACTGTAACTTAGCTAGAGTCAATGGTTCTAACCTCACACTTTCTAAAAGGTATACAGGAGGGGTGATTGGCTCTCGTACTTCCTCTACCATCTTGCCATTTTCAGCGACACACTCTCCTTTAACAAAGACAGCTGTGATATCCACCTCTTTTAAATCACGTATAAGAAGAAAGCTCGCTTCATAACCAGGTGCAATGGCTCCTTTCCCCTCCAAGCGGAAGCACTCTGCGGCGTTTAAACTGGCCATTTGAATCGCCTGAAGAGGGTCAACCCCTAGCTTAATCGCCTTTCTTACACTCGCATCAATTGATCCTTCATTGACTAAGTCATCAAGGTGCTTATCGTCGGTTGCAAACACACAGCGCCTTGCATTTTGTGGGGTTAGTATCGGAAGAAGTGCCTCAATATCCTTTGCTGCTGTTCCCTCTCGCATAAGCAAATACATTCCTAAACGAAGTCGAGCTAGCCCCTCTTCTGCCGTAACAGCTTCATGATCATTGCTTATTCCTGCTACACGGTAAGCATTCAAGCCGATATTATCTAAACCAGCCGCATGTCCATCAATGGTCTTTCCACGCTTCTTTGCCGCTGTTAGTTTACTCATCATTGTCTCTTCTCCAGACAAGACAGCGGGATAATCCATTACCTCTGCAAGTCCATATGCATCATAGTCATCAAATAACTTCTCAATTTCTTCTGATGTTAGATCCGCGCCATTGTGTTCAAAGTTCGTTGCTGGTACGCACGAAGGGACCATAATCTTTATATCAAGAGGCAAGTCTTTTGCCGCCTCAATCATATACTTTACAGCTTCAAACCCTCCAACATTGGCAATTTCATGGGGATCTGCCATGACTGTTGTAACTCCACGAGGGACAACAATCTTTGTAAACTCTTCAGGAGGTACCATCGCTGATTCGATATGGACATGTCCATCGACAAAGGTTGGAGCCATGTATGCACCATTTGCATCAATTACTTTGATTCCTTCGTACTCTCCGATACCGACAATCACCCCATCAGTAATAGCCACATCGGCTTCATACGTCGTTAACGTAAACACATCAATGATTTTTGCGTTTTTCACCACGACATCTGCTTTCTCTCTTTTCGTTGCAGCGGCAATTTGTTTTTTTAGTATTTGACTCATGTACTAACACCCCGTTCTTAACATCATGGTTTATCTATTGTAGTACGAATCGCACCGAAATACACGCATTAGGCAAGGTTTTCTTACATTCATACTACTCTTAATTGTTGGTTTTCTCTCTATATCTATACTGTTAGTAAAAGAAAAAGGGGTTCCGCAAAAGGTTTTTCAATTTAACCTTTTGCGGAACCCCTTAGTAGCGAATGAAGCCACTACCACCTCTATATAGAACGTATGTAAATAGTCCAATTTTCAGTAGCGACTATTCTTTCACTTCAACCTCTTTTGCGCTTACGCGATCTAACGTCATTTTGTAGCCATCATTCCCATAATTCAAGCAACGTTTGACACGAGAAATGGTCGCTGTACTTGCTCCTGTTTCTGTCTCAATTTTATGATACGTGTAGCCATTTTGTAACATTCTAGCTACTTCAAGACGTTGAGCTAATGATTGAATTTCATTTATTGTACATAGATCATCAAAAAACTCATAACACTCTTCCAGATCTTTAAGTGATAGGATAGCTTTAAATAGTTGATCGAGTTCTTTGCCACGTAACTTATCTATTTGCATCTGTACACAACCTTTCTTACAATCCATTATTCATACATTAGAGCTTCTTCCAATCCAGGGTCTGACGGCACTACGTTAATCCACGTTTGACCTGGCTTTAATCTTACAGGTTCGCCATCCTGCACCGGAATTAGCTGCCCATTGCGATTTTCCCAAGTCACCTCGTTCATTATGCCACTTTGAAAAAGAATCGCTCTCCCACCTGAAGTTAAATCAATTGACCGTCGTCCTTGATCATCTAACACGCGATGTTCGGTCTCTAATACAAGAAGATTAGAAATAAGAATCGGATCATTGGTTTCATATTCAACGGTTTGGAGCTCACCATTATAACGTTCGTAATATCCACTTGCTTCATTATAAATATATTGAATATTATTTTTTCCTAAGTAATTCACTTCAATTTCATTGACTTTATTGCCAACAACATGAATTTCTTCGTTTTCATAAAAGTCTAATGCAGGAACGTCTCCCGTTACATCGTACCCTTTTTCATTTACAAACCCTTTCAACATATCTTCATACCGAATGTATGAGTTATGAGGTGCCTTCCGATCAGAGGAACGCTGAAAAAGGGACCCATCATAGGAGATACCATTAATATTATCTACTTTTCCCTCTCGAAGGAGCTTCTCTGCGGTTGGACTATAACCGTGAGCAACAAGCATCCCATCAAATCCTTGAACTAAATCAACATGGTACTCCCTTGCACTACGAACCGGACCAACTTTGTCAGGAAATTGACTTTGATAAAGAGCAACTAAGCGAGTGATTGTTCCTTCAGATAATATTTCGTAAACGATATCTGCTTTGCTCAAACCTGATTGGGGGCGTGCTGCAGGATCATTGTTAATTAATACACTAATAATACGGTGATTCTGCTCCTCTTCCGCTTCCATCCCACTGAGTGGATATGTATAGGAAGGAGCTTCATGCAGCTCCTCTTCCTCACTTACTTCTTCAACAGGGTCTGTCTCTTCAATCGTTGTTTCATTGTTATCACTACATCCCCCTACAGCCAAAAAAGCGAACAATACAAGGGGGAATTTCCAAACGTTTTTCATTATTACACGACCTTTTATCAATTAACTTACTAAACTAAAAAAGTGTCCTTTCTTAGTTTAACGCATAATCGCAGGAAAGAGTACCGTTTTCTTCTTCACATCATAAATTCCTCTTTGCGTTACACGTATATATGGTAAATGTGTTGACGAGAAGAATAACAAACTGTAGATCGGATCTTCAAATTTGTAACCACGTTCGCGTAACAATGACACAAATTGCTTCTCATCTTCCATAACGCCTTCCATGGACTTTTTAGATAAGGTCCCAAATAGCTCTAATTGTATTTGTCCAATAACCTTCCCGTCTTCGACCAAGGTCATTCCTCCACCTTGTTCCTTTAAAGCCATAAAAGCTGCGACCATGTCTGACACATTTTTCCCAATAAGGATCACATCACCTGTATTAGAAAAGGAACTAGCAAAGCCTGATACATGTGTGGCAAATCCTTTGATCATTGTCGCAATATGCCACTTTCCATACTTATCAATCATAACGAAGAAGCTTTCATCATGGTTGGTACTCAATACTTTCTCTGTGCTTTCAATTGGAATTTGGTATGGTTTTAATATAACAGAGTTGGTCATTTCAATTCCCATAGCCATCGAAAAATGAAGATCATCTTCCGTTAACTCCCAATCAATCTTAAATGGCTCTATGCCATAATCTTTCCACGAAAAATCGCCAAACTGATCAAGATGTTCCCCGTCTCTTACTACCCATTTGCCTTTTGCCAAAACGGAACTTGGCAATGGAGTATTAATATCATCAAGAATATTTAAATGAGCCATCCTTCCTGGTGCAATCATCCCGAGCTTATGATCTATATTATAATACTTTGCCACATTGTAACTAGCCATTGAATACGCATCAATAGGGTCTAATCCACTATTTAATGCAATTTTTATTAATTGATCCATGACTCCATCTTCATAAAAGGCTGGTGGTGAACCATCTGTAGTCATTAAACATCTCTCGAAATAATCGACTCCTAACTCCTGCATTTCCTTTAGTAGCTTAGGTAAGTCCGGACGAATGGAGGAATGGCGTAACGAAGTTGTATAACCTAAGTCAAGCCGTCTTACTACTTCCTCTCCTGTCATGGCCTCGTGATCACATGTTACACCTAATAAAGCCATTTGTGCTAACGTCCGTTCTGAGGCCCCTGGCAAATGTCCTTCAATCGGCTTACGGAGCCTTGTCGTCTCTTGCATTAAGTGAAGGGTTGAATCATCCCCTTCTAGTACTTTAGGCCAAGACGTTAACTCTCCTCCTTGTAAAACAAGTGGGTGCTCTAACCATTCCTTCATTTTTGAATTTGTTAATGGTTCCTCATCTCGAAGTTCCGTTTGCGCATCGTAACGCGACCACCAATACATAGAAGCTGGCAATTCATCAAGAGCCTCAATCAAAGTAAGCGCTTTCTTTTTTTCGAGGTGCAAAAAGAACATAAGATTATCATTAATGAGTGTTGTTGTCCCTCTTCCTGACGCATACTTCGCGAAGCTGTGGGGATTATAAAGTTGAAACGGGTGAGCATGGTGCTCAATGTATCCTGGTACAACTAATTTGTTATCACAATCAACAATTTCTGTATCAGTTAACGTCGCAGGCATGTGATTTCCTACGTAAACGATTCGGTCTTCGGATATCCATATATTAGCCGTAAGCCATTTACGGCGGGCAAAATTTAAATATGTTGCATTTCGGAGGACAAGTGAAGGAGATTTTTCTCCTTTTACTACAGCTAGTTGCTGCCGTAATCGTTGTTTTGTCCAGCGGTAAAGTCTCTCTGTCATCCTGTCATCACCCATTTCATCAATTCCTATTTTTTTAATAGTACCACAAATCTGGTAAATAACTCACTACATTGTTAAATCTTTTAACAAAAATAATTGGAAGATTGACAAACATGTGAAAGGTGGATCTCGTTTATGAAACCAAACGTCGGGCGTGTTGATGCATTATGTCGAATCACAATGGGTTTCACCATTCTTGCTTGGTCTACATCTAAACTTGTAAAAAGACCAAACGATACAATGCCACTAATTGCTGCAATCTGTGGAAGTATGAAGGCAGCAGAAGGGATTACTAGGTTTTGCCCGCTAACATACTTGGCAGAGCAGAAAATGGAAACGATCCAAGATCATGCTTGTCATCACGAAAGTCACCATCATAATGAATAGCATGTAAAAAAAATAAACCGTATAAGATCATTTTACGTGATCTTATACGGTTTATGATTCAATCTTTAGGAGGATCCTATGTTTAATATTCAGGAATATGCAACTGATACTTTGTTCATTTATATCATGGTCATTGGCAGTATCGTCGCCCTTATTTATTTGTTTATGAGGAAGAGACGCGCGAAATAGCTCGATGCGCAATATCTTTTCGATAGAATAAGCCTTCTGTGCTTACGTTTATCACTTGATCATACACACGTTGTTGCGCTTTTAGCAATGACGCTTTTTTTGTTGCGATTAACAATACGCGTCCGCCATTTGTCTTCCATTTCCCATCTTCTTTTTTAGTACCAGCATGAAAAACGAATATATCTTCTTCAAGCTCCTCTAATCCTTCAATGATTGTGCCTTTTTTGTAGGGCCCAGGATAGCCTTCACTTGCTAAAACAATTCCAACCACTTCATCTTCGGACCATTCCAACGTAGGCGTTTTTCCATCTAATAAAGAGGTATACACGTCTACAAGGTCTGAATTTAAACGAGGCAATACCACTTGAGTTTCAGGGTCACCGAATCGAGTATTAAACTCAATCACTTTCGGCCCAGCTGATGTCATCATCAATCCAGCATATAATATTCCTGTAAAGGGAGTGCCTTCTTTTATTAAAGCATCGGCTGTTGGCTGAAGAACACGTTCTACGGCTTCAGCAACATCCTCACTAGAAAACTGCGGAACTGGCGAGTACGCACCCATTCCGCCTGTATTTGGACCTTGATCCCCATCAAGGGCTCTCTTATGATCTTGAGCACCAACCATAGGGATCACTGTGTCATGATGAACGAATGCCATCAGAGAAAGCTCTTCGCCTTCTAAATACTCTTCAATTACAACTTGAGCACTTGCCTCTCCAAAGACAAGATCCTTTAACATCGAAGAAAGAGCATGGATCGCTTCCTCTTCTGTCATGGCTACGACAACGCCTTTACCAGCTGCTAATCCATCCGCTTTTATGACGATTGGTGCTCCTTGCTTTTTCACATAAGCCACAGCCTCATCATAATTCGTGAATGTTTCATAGCTTCCAGTTGGAATGTTGTATTTTTTCATGATTGATTTAGCAAAAGATTTACTGCCTTCTAACATCGCAGCTTCTTTTTTCGGACCAAAGATACGCAATCCTTCTTCTTGAAATTTATCAACAACTCCTCCAAGTAAAGGAACCTCTGGACCAACGATCGTTAAACCAATCTCTTGTTCTTTTGCAAAGGCAATAAGTCCATCAAAGTCATTTTCATTAATTTGAACGGGTGTTGCTACATCTACCATTCCATCATTTCCTGGTGCAACAAACACGTCTGTAACCTGATTGCTTTGAGCAACTTTCCAAGCAATAGCATGTTCACGACCGCCACTACCAATAATAAGAACTTTCATTTGAGCACTCCTTAATGTTTAAAGTGTCTTACTCCTGTCATCACCATGGCAATTCCGTATTTATTAGCCATTTCAATCGACTCTTCGTCACGGATCGAACCACCTGGTTGAATAATCGCTGTTACACCTGCTTTACCTGCAAGCTCAACCGTGTCCCCCATTGGGAAAAAGGCATCTGAACCCATTACAGCTCCTTCAATTCGTTCACTTGCTTGTGTAATCGCAATATCAGCAGCCCCAACACGATTCATTTGTCCTGCTCCAACACCAACCGTCATTTGTCCATTTGTTAGGACGATCGCATTGGATTTCACATGTTTTACAACTTTCCATGCTAGTTTAAGAGCTTCCCACTCTGCATCCGTTGGCTTTCGATCTGTTGGGATGGAAAGTGTTGCTTCATCGATTCCATAATGATCTTCATCTTGAACTAAAAGACCACCATGAATAGAAGTTAACATGGCTTCAGGTTGTTCTTGCCTACTCATTGGAACCGTTAAAAGACGTAAATTTTTCTTTGCCGTTAACACATCAAGCGCTTCTTGTGTAAAAGAAGGAGCGATAATAATCTCAAGGAAAATATCCTTCATTTTCACGGCCGTAGCCTCATCAATTTCACGGTTTGCAGCGACAATCCCACCAAAGATTGAAACAGGATCTGCTTCATATGCACGTCCATAAGCCTGTTCAATCGTCTCACCTGTACCTACTCCACATGGATTCATATGCTTTACCGCCACAACAGCTGGCTCTTCAAACTCTTTTACAATAGCAAGAGCAGCATCCGCATCATGAATGTTGTTGTAAGAAAGTTCTTTCCCGTGCAACTGAACAGCACTAGCAATTGAACTCTCATCTGCTAATGGCTTCTTATAGAAAGTCGCCTTTTGATGAGGGTTCTCTCCATAACGTAAACCTTGCTTACGCTCATATGTCACTGTACATGTTTCTGGCTCTTCTTCCCCTACAGCTTCTGTTAAATATTCAGCAATGAGTGCATCATAAGCGGCTGTATGTCTGAATACTTTCGCAGCTAAGCGGCGCTTCGTTTCAACCGTTACATCTTGCTCATTAGAAAGTTCACCAATGACTGTTGGATAATCTTTCGGATCAACAACAACGGTTACATGCTGATGATTCTTTGCTGCTGCACGAAGCATACTTGGTCCACCAATATCGATATTTTCAATCGCATCTGCAAACGTACAATTTGGTTTTGCAATCGTCTCTTTGAATGGATACAAGTTCACCACTACTAAATCAATAGGTGAAATATGAAGTTCAGCTAGTTGCTCTTGATGCTCAGCGCGCTCTCTCATAGCTAGCAAGCCGCTATGAATATTCGGATGAAGAGTTTTCACTCGACCATCTAAAATCTCTGGGAAACCTGTTACTTCCGAGATGCCAATAACAGGCACTCCAGCCTCTTGTAGAGCTTTCTTTGTTCCCCCTGTAGAAACGACTTCAAAGCCTTTTGCAACAAGGGCTTCGACAAACTCAACAATACCTTCCTTATTCGAAACACTTACTAACGCTCTTTTTTTACTCATCAATTACCCAACCTCTTTCGTACGATCTATGATTGTTTGAATTGTTTTCGGATATAGTTCGTGCTCAACCGCTTGGACTTTCTTCTGCAAGGAATCAACGGTGTCATCTTGCTCAATACGAACTGCTTCCTGTGCAATAATTTTGCCTGTATCCATTCCTGCATCAACGTAATGAATCGTAACTCCTGTCACCTTGACCTTTGCATCAAACGCTTGTCCAATTGCATCCAATCCAGGAAAAGAAGGTAGCAAGGAAGGGTGAATATTGACCATCCTTCCTTTATAAGCGTTAAGCAAAGTTGGCCCTATTAACCTCATATACCCTGCTAACACAACAAATGAGACTTCCCTTTTATCCAATTCTCTTATGATATCTTGTTCAAAGGCAGCCTTCGTTTCATACGTTTTTGGATCAACTATGAAACAAGGAATGTTATACCTATTCGCTCGTTCGATCACTTTTGCCTGTGGTTTATCTGTAACAATGAGAGCAACTTCAGCATCAAGGAGTCCATCCAAAACAGCACGAATAATCGCTTCTGCATTCGTTCCGCTCCCTGACGCAAAAATAGCGATTTTCATCATTACTCGATGCCCCCAATTGTAACGCCAGTACCCTCTTCAACTCGGCCGATAATATGAGCGGATTCCCCACTCTCCTCAAGCGTGCGTAATACTGGAATATACTCTTCTTCAGGAACAACGATGACCATGCCAATTCCCATATTAAACGTTGAAAACAACTCCTTCTCCGTTAATTCGCCGTACTTTTGAAGTAAGCTAAAAATCGGAGGAACAGGCCATGACCCATTATCCACGCTTACACCAACACCAGCCGGTAACATACGTGGGATGTTTTCATAAAACCCACCACCAGTAATATGAGCCATTCCATGTACAGTGTGGTTTTTCAAGCAAGCGAGCAAAGGTTTCACATAGATCTTCGTTGGAGTTAACAACTCTTCTCCTAATGTTTTCCCTAATACCTCGACTTGATCATCTAAAGAAAAAGAATGATCTTGAAGGAAGATTTTCCTTACTAGAGAAAAACCATTACTATGAAGACCACTAGATGAAAGCCCAATAACAACATCACCTGGCTTAATCTTTTCACCTGTAATGATTTGCTGCTTCTCAACAGCACCAACCGCAAAACCAGCTAAGTCATATTCATCTTCACTATACATCCCAGGCATTTCAGCTGTTTCTCCACCAACAAGGGCACATCCTGCTTGTTCACAGCCATCCGCTACCCCTTTGACGATGGCTTCTAAACGCTCAGGAACCGCTTTTCCACATGCAATATAATCTAGAAAATAGAGAGGCTCTGCTCCTTGAACAACAATATCATTGACACACATCGCAACGGCATCGACACCAATCGTATCGTGACGATCTAGCATGAAGGCAAGCATAAGCTTTGTTCCTACTCCATCAGTTCCAGAAACAAGTACTGGCTCCTTTAGATTTAACGTAGATAGATCAAACATTCCTCCAAAGCCACCAAGTGAGCCCATGACCCCAGAACGTTGTGTTCTATTTACATGACTCTTCATTCGCTCTACTGCTTCGTAACCCGCTTCAAGACTGACTCCTGCTTTTTTATAAGCTTCTGACATTCTCCTTGCTCCCTTCTCTCTAAACCTTTGCGTATGGATGTAATGTATCTGGATAAATTTCGGTCGGATATTCCCCTGTAAAGCAAGCTAGACACTGACCACAGTTTGATGTTTCATCAGAACGACCAATCCCCGCTTTTAATCCTTCTACTGATAAGAAGGCTAATGAATCTGCTCCCATTATTTCGCGCATTTCTTCAATAGAATGATTTGCAGCAATTAATTCACCTGAGTTTGATGTATCAATTCCGTAGAAGCATGGATTCTTAATTGGAGGTGAACTGATTCGCACATGGACCTCTTTAGCACCCGCTTCTCGTAACATGTTAACAATTCGTCTACTTGTTGTACCACGTACAATCGAGTCATCAATCATAACAACACGTTTTCCTTCTACAACGCCTCGTACAGCTGAAAGCTTCATTTTCACACCTTGTTCACGTAGTTCTTGAGACGGTTGAATGAACGTACGTCCAACGTAACGGTTTTTGATCATACCTAATTCATAAGGAATACCAGCTTGCTCAGCATACCCAATGGCAGCTGAAATACTAGAATCCGGCACACCAGTGACAACATCGGCTTCAATTGGAGATTCAATCGCTAGCTGCTTCCCTAGATTTTTTCTAGATGTATGAACATTGATTTCATCAACATTGCTATCTGGACGTGCGAAATAAACGTATTCCATACTACAGATTGCTCTTGTAGCCGAACCAGAAAATCTAGTTGAGCGAAGACCATTATCATCAATAATAACAAGCTCCCCCGGTTCAACCTCACGCTCATATGTTGCACCAATCAAATCAAACGCACATGTTTCCGATGCGATCACATATGCATCACCAAGCCGACCAATCGATAGCGGACGTAGACCGTTTGGATCAAGTGCGACCATTAGTTGTTTTTCATTTAACACAGCTAAAGCATAAGCACCCTTTAACATCGCTAATGCATTTCGAAGCTGTTCTTCTAACGTATTGTAGCCACTACGCTTAATTAAATGAGCGACTACTTCCGTATCAGATGTGGATTGAAAAATACTTCCTTGACTCTCTAATTGATGCTTCATGCTATTAGCGTTCACTAAATTTCCGTTATGTGCAATGGCCAAGCTTCCCATTTGTGATCGGAAAAGCAGGGGCTGCACATTGGCAAATCCCCCACCTCCAGCTGTCGCATAACGAACATGGCCAATAGCAGCATGCCCGCTTAGCTGATCAAAATCATTTGGACTAAACACATCATTAACCAAGCCCAATCCTTTATGAACTTTTAATTGCTTTCCGTCTGTTGCAACAATCCCAGCACCTTCTTGGCCGCGATGCTGTAAACTATGAAGACCATAATAAGTTAGGTGAGCCGCATCTTTATGACCCCAGATGGCAAACACACCACATTCTTCATTTAAGCCTTTGATTTCAGCAAACATGGAATGGCTCCTTTCCAAGCCGTTACGATCTCATCCTGTGTTGTTTCAAGAATGACACCTTGTTCATTATTTTTAATGACTAGTGATTTTGAATCTGTTACTTCACCAATTTTTGTAGCTGCAACTAATTGTTCAAATTGCTCTGCCTTTTCACTTGGAACTGTTACGATAAAGCGAGATTGTGACTCTGCAAATAAAGCCGCCGTCGCTTCACCCGCTAACGAAACTGTTGCTCCCACTTCTCCAGAAGTCATACACTCAGCAAGACCTACTGCCACTCCACCTTCTGCTACATCATGAGCTGAGGCAACTAAGCCCGAGCGAATCGCTGTTAGAAGCTGCTTCTGAAGTCTTTTTTCTAGTTCTAAGTCTAGAGTAGGAGCTTTCCCTGAAATATCTCCTTCAACTAACTTTTGTAATTCACTACCACCAAATTCAGGCTTCGTCTCTCCAACAAGATAGATCACATCTCCTGCTTGTTTGAAGCTTTGAGTCGTGATATGATCAACATCCTCAATAAGACCAACCATACCGATAACTGGCGTTGGATAAATAGCTACCCCAGCTGTTTCATTGTAAAGAGACACATTTCCACCAATGACTGGTGTTTCTAGCACACGACAAGCTTCACTCATTCCGTCAGTAGACTTTTCAAGCTGCCAGAAAATTTCAGGCTTATCAGGACTTCCGTAATTCAAACCGTCCGTTAATCCAAGTGGAACTCCACCCGAACAAACAACATTACGCGCTGCTTCAGCAATCGCAATTTGACCGCCTACTTCTGGGTCAAGGTATAAATAGCGCGAATTACAATCCGTTGTCATCGCTAGAGCTTTTCTCGTACCGCGAATTCGAACGACAGCAGCATCAGAGCCTGGTTCAACAACCGTATTTGTTTGAACCATATAATCATACTGATCATAAACCCACTCTTTACTTGCAATTGTAGGTTGAGCCAGTAGATTTAATAATGTATCTTTATAATCCTCAACAATAGGAGTCTTTTCTTCTTGCTGTTGGAACGTTTCATAATAAGCCGGAACGCTAGATGGTTTATGGTAAACGGGTGCTTCTTCTGCTAATGCATCAACCGGAAGATCAGCAACTACTTCTCCTTTATGAAGAAGGCGAAGGCGCTTATCGTCTGTTACATGACCTACTTCAGCAGATAATAATCCCCAACGATCAAAGATTTCTTTTATTTCTTGCTCGCGTCCTTTTTTCACAACAATTAACATACGCTCTTGAGACTCAGAAAGCATCATCTCATAAGGTGTCATCCCTTGCTCACGTTGTGGAACAAGGTCTAAGTTCATTTCAATCCCAGATCCAGCTTTACTTGCCATCTCTGCAGAAGATGATGTAAGTCCAGCAGCGCCCATGTCTTGAATTCCAACTAGTGCGTCATTTTGAATTAACTCTAAACAAGCTTCAAGTAATAGTTTCTCCATGAAAGGATCTCCCACTTGTACAGCTGGACGCTTTTCATCAGAATCTTCACCTAGCTCTTCAGAAGCGAATGTTGCCCCGTGGATCCCGTCACGACCCGTGCTAGCACCTACATACATTACCGTGTTGCCGACACCTTTTGCTTGCCCTTTTTGAATATCTTTATGATCAATTAAACCAACGCACATCGCATTGACAAGTGGATTTCCTTCATAACAAGGATCAAATTGAATTTCTCCACCTACTGTTGGAACCCCCATACAGTTACCGTAACCTGCAATCCCAGCTACGACCTCTTCAAATAAGTAGCGAACACGAGGAGCAGTTAATTCTCCAAATCGTAAGGAATTTAAAAGAGAAATTGGACGAGCTCCCATTGAGAATACGTCACGAAGGATCCCACCTACACCTGTTGCAGCACCTTGGTAAGGCTCAATTGCTGAAGGGTGGTTATGACTTTCCACTTTGAACACAACTGCTTGCTCATCGCCAATGTCAATAATACCCGCACCCTCACCTGGACCTTGTAAAACACGTTCTCCTTCTGTCGGAAACTTTTTCAAAAGCACTTTTGAATTTTTATAACTACAATGCTCTGACCACATAACCGAAAATAGCCCTGTTTCTGTCCAGTTCGGTGTTCGACCAATGATTTCCTCAATCATTGCAAATTCCTCATCTGTTAAGCCCATTTCGCGGTAAAGCTTCTCCTCTTTCACACGCTCAGCTGTTGGTTCAAGAAGTAGTGACATGAGATTCCCTCCAATTTCTTACGATCGATTGAAATAAACGTAGACCATCTTCCCCGCCAAGTAATGCTTCTACAGCACGCTCAGGGTGTGGCATCATTCCTAGTACATTTCCACGGTCATTTGTAATGCCTGCAATATCAGCTTTTGATCCATTGATTGCTTGTGCATAACGGAACACAACTTGATTGTTAGCTTCTAACGCCTTTAATGTCTCTTCATCACATTCATAGTTTCCTTCTCCGTGCGCAACTGGAATGGTGATGACTTCTCCTTTTTTATACCCTGTTGTAAACATTGTCTCGTTGTTTTCAACTGTTAGTTCCGACGGACGACAAATAAATTTTAACCCGTCATTACGCTTCATCGCACCAGGAAGCAATCCTAATTCAAGAAGCATTTGAAATCCATTACAAACCCCAAGAACAGGCTTTCCTTCTTCTGCAAATTTCTTCACTGCATCCATTATTGGTGAAAAGCAAGCAATTGCACCAGAACGAAGGTAATCACCGTATGAAAATCCACCAGGTAAAAGAACTCCATCAAAGCCTTCTAAAGATGTTTCATCATGGCGTACATAAGCCACTTCTTCTTGCAAGGCATCCTGAATCGCAAAGAACATATCTGAATCACAGTTCGAACCAGGAAAAACAATTACTGCAAATTTCATGAAGGAACAACCTCCTCGATTTCAAAACGATAATCTTCAATCACTGTATTCGCTAGAAGTTTTGAACACATTTCATCAATGCGTTGCTCAACATTATCAGTACTGTTTACTGTAAGCTCCATGTATTTACCAATACGTACTTCTTCAACCTCTTTGTACTCCATTGTGTGAAGAGCACGTTTCACCGCTCCTCCTTGTGGATCTAGAACACTTTCTCTTAACGTAACGTAAACTTTTACTTTGTACATGATGCGCCTCCTAAGCGTGATAAGATTTCTTGATATCCTTCTTGTAAGCTTCCTAAATTTCTTCTAAATAAATCTTTGTCAAAACGTTGATTTGTCTCTTTATCCCACAGTCGACAAGTATCAGGTGAAATTTCATCTGCAAGCAAAATCTCGTTGTCACTTGTACGGCCAAATTCCAATTTGAAGTCAATTAAGCGTACATTCATGTTGTCGAATAAATTAATCAAATGTTTGTTTACTTCCAATGCTTTCTCTTTAAGGGTTGTTAAATCAGAGCTTGTTGCTGCATTTAAAATAGCAATATGATCTTCTGTCACAAGGGGGTCTCCAAGTGCATCGTCTTTGTAATAAAACTCGACAATGGGCTCTTTAAGAGCTGTCCCTTCATCAATACCAAGACGCTTTGCCATACTTCCTGCGACTACATTTCGAACAACTACTTCTAATGGAATAATTTCCACTTTCTTTACGAGCTGTTCAGTTTCAGAAAGTCGTTTAACAAAGTGACTATCAACACCATTTTCATTTAGATAAGAGAAAATTAAAGACGTTATCTCGTTATTCAATCTAGCTTTTCCTGTTAATGTCTCTTTTTTCTCACCATTAAATGCTGTTGCATCATCTTTATAACTAACCCAAAGCTCGTCTATATTACTTGTTTGATAGATTTGCTTTGCTTTTCCTTCATAGAGCAAAACGCCTTTTTCCATGATCTAACCTCCAAAAACTGAAATATTGGAATTTTTTATATACAAGAGGGACAAGCCCTCTTTTCTTAATTAGTCTTCTAATCCAACTCTTGTAAAAATCGTACTTACATGCTTCATATGATGTTCATAATTGAAGCACTCTTGGATTTCAGCTGGTGTTAACACATTTGTAATTCTTTCTTCCGCTTCAACCAACTCACGGAATTGAATTCCTTTCTCCCAAGCTTCCATTGCTTTTGGCTGCACCAAGTCATAAGCCTCTTCACGGACCATCCCTTTATTAATTAAAGAAAGTAGAACACGTTGAGAGTAAATTAACCCATAAGTGCGAGTCATGTTACGCTTCATGTTTTCAGGGAATACCGTTAAGTTTTTAACAATGTTTCCGAAACGATTTAGCATGTAGTTTAAGGCAATCGTTGCATCTGGAAGAATGATACGCTCAGCTGATGAATGAGAAATATCACGTTCATGCCATAATGGAACATTCTCATATGCTGTCATCATGTAACCACGAATGACACGAGCTAGTCCTGTCATATTTTCTGAACCAATCGGGTTACGTTTATGTGGCATAGCTGATGAACCTTTTTGCCCTTTTGCAAAGAACTCTTCCACTTCTCTTGTTTCACTCTTTTGCAAACCACGAACTTCAACAGCAAACTTTTCAATTGATGTAGCGATTAGTGCTAATGCTGCTAAATATTCAGCATGACGGTCACGTTGCAATGTTTGCGTAGAAATTGGTGCTGCTTGAAGACCTAACTTTTCACAAACAAACGCTTCAATCGCCGGATCGATGTTAGCGAACGTTCCAACCGCTCCTGATAATTTTCCAACACGTACACCTTCAGCTGCGTGTTTGAAGCGTTCAAGGTTCCGCTTCATTTCCTCATACCACAATGCTAGCTTCAAACCAAATGTCGTTGGCTCTGCATGTACACCATGCGTCCGTCCCATCATGATTGTGTATTTATGTTCTTTTGCCTTATTTCCTAAAATTTCAATAAAACGCTCGATGTCATTAAGCAGAATTTCATTCGCTTGTTTTAATAAATAAGATAAAGCTGTATCCACTACGTCTGTAGATGTTAAACCGTAATGAACCCATTTTCTTTCTTCCCCTAATGTCTCAGACACAGCACGTGTAAAAGCGACCACATCATGGCGAGTTTCAAGCTCAATCTCGTTAATACGATTAATATCAAAGCTTGCATTTTCACGAATTTTCTTCACATCTTCTTTAGGAATTTCCCCAAGTTCTGCCCAAGCTTCACAAGCGACAATTTCCACTTCCAACCAAGCTTGAAATCTATTTTCCTCTGTCCAAATAGCTCCCATTTCAGGGCGCGTATAACGTTCGATCATCTAATACCAGCCTCCGCTTTTCTAATTAAATTACTTTAGGATATTGACTTTTTGCAGTCGCTCAATTTTATCACATGCTTCTTCTACTGAGTCGGCTGTTGCCGTCAAATGCCCCATTTTTCTTTTTACTTTTGCTTCTTTTTTACCATAAAGGTGAAGTTTCACATCATTTAAATTAGAAACAGCTTGAAGGACATCTTCTAAATCCTCACCTAGTATGTTCTCCATCACAACCGGTGACCATAATTGAGTAGATCCAAGTGGCAATCCACATACGGCTCTTATATGCTGTTCAAATTGTGACGTTTTGCAAGCTTCTATCGTATAATGACCCGAATTATGTGGACGGGGTGCTAATTCATTGACATATAATCTGCCATCCTCAAGCATGAAAAGCTCTACAGCAAGCGTCCCAACCACATCTAATCCTGTGACAATCTTTAACGCGATTTCCTTTGCTTGTTCGCTTACCGTCTCATCGATTCGAGCTGGAACATGTGATCGGAACAATATATTGTCTCGATGCTCATTTTCCGATACTGGAAAAACTGATGTCTCACCATTTCTCGAGCGAGTAACAATAACGGAAAGTTCTAACGAGAATGGAATCCAGGCTTCGAGTACACACTCGCTACTTTTTAATAATTCCTCGGCCCCTTGCTTCAGTTGTTCCACATTGTGAACAACTCTTTGTCCCTTGCCGTCATACCCGCCACGACACGTTTTTAAGACGGCTGGAAAACCAATTTTTTCGGCAGCATCTTCTATACCATCTAATGAATGAATGGCTTGAAATGGAGCAACTGGAATCCCTAGGTTTTGAATCGCTTCTTTTTCTCTTAATCGGTGCTGTGTGATGCCTAATACCTTTGCACCTTGAGGAAAATCAGCTTGTTCTGTTAGCCAATTGGCTGTTTGCTCATCTATATTTTCAAACTCATATGTGATTACATCTGATACTTCTGCAAGCCTTGTTGCACCAACAGCATCATCGTAAGCAGCCTCGATTACAACATCTGCCACTTGTCCGCACGGTGAATCCTCAGATGGCTCTAGGACAGCAATCCGGTAACCCATTTGTTTAGCCGCAGTCGCCATCATTCTCCCAAGCTGTCCACCACCGATAATCCCTATAGTCGCTCCTGGGGTAACGATTCGACTCATAGTTGATCACTACTTTCTAAAACGGCTTGTTTTGTCTTTTCACGTCTTGCCTCTAGACGCTCTGCAACATCAGGCTCATACGCACCTAGCATTTGAGCAGCAAGCAATCCAGCATTGGTCGCACCTGCTTTCCCGATTGCTACTGTCGCAACTGGGACGCCTCCTGGCATTTGGACAATCGATAGTAAGGAATCAAGGCCTTGCAATGCCTTTGATTGAACAGGAACACCTATGACAGGTAAAGTTGTCTTCGCTGCAACCATTCCTGGCAAATGTGCCGCACCGCCAGCACCAGCAATAATGACTTTTAAGCCTAGATCCCTTGCACCCTCTGCATATTGAAACATGAGATCAGGAGTCCGGTGCGCCGAAACTACTTTCTTTTCATAGGCAATTTCTAACTCATCAAGAACGTCACATGCAGCTTTCATTGTATCCCAATCAGAAGTACTTCCCATTATGACACCAATTTTTGGATTCATTGTCGCTCTCCTCCACTACTTATCTTTATCCTGTTTATTTCAACATTAAAAAAGCGTCAGAACAGCTTTCTTAATCTACTCATTTTGAGAGAAAGGAAGCTGCACCCACGCTTTTCATCGATACAGAGAATTAACTTCTCAGTATCTCCCACTTTCCCTCATAGTCCGACTATTTAAGGTAGTCAGGTAGAAACTTATGGACCATATCTCCAAGATTATATGAGGTGTATTTCGTTTTTCGTTCGTTCTTATAGCTATATCTTACAAGCATCCTAGGTTACTGTCAACAAAATGTCGAACAATAAAAATGTCAGACTTTTTATTGTTCGCTTTCTACTAAAATCCCTTCAAAGATAATTTGCTGCCGAACCGGTACATATTCCTTATTTGAATTAATCTTTTCTTCCTTAAAGATAGGCTTTTCCATTCTTTTGATTGGTTGGTATCCTGCTTTTTTCATCCGATCGAGACACTCTTCAATCGTTTCTGATTCTCCTACTTCAAATCGTTCTTTTCTTTTTTTAGCCAAATTTGTTCCTCCATTCCCTTAAACTACCTGTTCATTTATCATATCTTCCTATGTATAGTACTTCAACAAATTTATATATCGCTACAGTTTTAGCTACTCTTTTGAAGTGGAACTAGGAATGAATCGTTTATGTTTTTCAAATACTTTCTGATAGTTTGTAGCTTCTTCAAGCGCTGCTTCCTCCATCTTAATTCGAGCAGAGAGAACAATCGCATTAATAATCGTAAAGACAATGGCCGTCCAGTAGGCTTGAAAGATTAATGGAAGGCAAGCAATTTCTGTTACAACGATCACGTAATTCGGATGGCGTAAATATTGATACGGTCCTTTCGCTACCACTTTAGCACCGGGCAAAACGATAATCCTTGTATTCCAAAACCTACCAAGTGAGGATAATGCCCAGACTCGCCCCATTTGAGCTAGAAGAAAGACGATTAACGGAACGACTGACCAAAAAACAAAAGTTCGATCAATGACAGATACTTCTATTATTAATGAAACAAAAAACAGGATGTGAAGAGCAACAATCTGCTTATAATGTTCTTTCCCTACTTCATACCCTCCTTGTCTTTTCATCCACCTCGCATTACGGTTGGCTATTATTACTTCAACGACTCTTTGTACAACAATAAGCAAAATAAAAACATAGATCGCAAGCATCACTGCCACTCCTTCCATTGTAATAGTACTAACTCCGAACAAAATCCTGGCCCTAATGCCGCCATAAGCCCATACTCTCCTTCACTATGATCATTGAGCATGAATTGCTCTAATACATACAGAATGGTCGGCGAGGACATATTGCCATGTGTTCTAAGTACTTCTTTTGATACACTCGTCATGGACTCATCAAGCTGCAACGTTTCGACGTAAGCCTCTAGTACTTTTTTTCCGCCTGGGTGAGCGATAAAGGATGAGATATCGTGTAATCCTAATTGAGTCTTTTCCAAAAAGTCCATCACATTTGGACCTAGCCAGGCTTTAATAATCGTTGGGATATCTCTTGAGAAGACAACATGTAACCCTGAATCCTTGACATCCCAGCCCATGACATCCTCAGAATTTGGCATTAACGTTGACTCAGTAGATAGAATGTTCGGCACTATCTCTTTTTTCACTCGGCTCCGTAAGTCAGACTGATCTCCTATAATAAGCGCACACGCTACTCCGTCTGCAAACAAAGATGTTCCAACAAGGTTACTTTTGGAGTGATCATTTCGCTGAAAGGTTAAACTGCAAAGTTCCACACAAACGACTAATACGTTTTCACCTGGAAATCCTCTGCAATATTCATAGGCTCGACTCACTCCCGCTGCTCCACCAGCACAGCCAAGTCCCCATAGAGGGATTCTCTTTGTATGAGAGGAAAAAGGGAGGTGGTTCATGATTCTTGCATCTAAACTAGGCGTTGCCATTCCTGAACTTGAAACCAAGATGATCGCATCAATATCCGATTCAGCTACTTTCTCTTTTAAAAACATCTCATTATAAAGACACTTCTGAATCACTTTAACAGCAAAAGAAGTGGCCAATTCAATATATAAATCATTCTTTTCTTGTAATGTATGCTCACGTTCAAACCATTTCATCGGAACAGCAAACTGTCTCTGATCAATTTGGCCATTAGCAAATACCTTCAATAATCGCTCAATATCGTCATAGCTTTCCGTAAAAAGCTCTCTTGCAAATTCAGTTGTGGATTCTTGATTTAAAGTATGCGGGGGATTATATGTACTAACGGATACAATCGATGGCATATAACTCACCTAGCCTTAACGAAAGATTTTACCGTTAGGTTCACCAAATATTGGTTATTCATGCATAATAGCTCGAAAGACACAATGAGTGTTATTTTAACGCGCTTGGTTACTTTCCATGGCGTATGCACATGATTACAGGGTTAGAATCCAAAGAAGTTACTTAATTGGGGCACTATTCTTCCGACCAATCGAATGGATTGGATCAAAAAAGGAACGTTTACTTAAAAAATGTGCCGTGAAGTAAATAAACATTTGTAAGGGAACGGAGTAGCTATATCGCCAAGATTTTGGCTCATATATTCCTAACCAAGTAAAAAATGGCTCTGCAACATAGGATGTCAGTAAAGCAAATAAAATCGCCTTTAATGTTGGGCTTGTTTTAGGTTTAATTTGCAAAAAGAACATGATGGTTACAGGCATTAAAGCGACATCCCATGGAAAAAAGCTAGGCAAAATCGGGATGACACTATACCTATAATGCCAAAATCCTAACTGAGCTCCTGTAACCTCTAGCATAAGAGAGATTGCGATAACAAAAAAACCTGCGTACAATAAACGATCACTACTTTCCTTCTTCCTGTAAATAAACCAAATGATCCACGGAAAGATGGATAACGCGACTCCGAGCCACCAATATTCCGTAAATAAAACATGGTCTAACCATATTTGGGATTTTTGCTCTAAAAGTATTTGGATTTGATTGATATTTTCGTCCATTATCTTGTTAACTTGCTCTCTGTTAGTCATTTCTTCCCTACTTTTATCTATAGTTAATTGTAGATTGAATCATTGTAACTTAGAATATACAGGGAATTTATTTTGGGAGAGTTTTGCTTTTGTGTAGTGAGCATTTATTTTGGATATAAAATGTGCTAATTACTATGGCTTGCTTTCCAACTTGGGGCATATTCTGTCGGAAGTGAGGGTTTTGCTGTCCAAACTTGGACACATTCAATCCAAATTGGCTGAACATTGAGGCACGCACATTAAAAAAGAAGCTCGTCTCAGAGGAGGATAAATTCAAAAAAGCGACCTATAAATAACTATATAAATAATAGGTGTTATGCTCCATAAAAAATCGATTCCTATGTAAGGGAATCGATTTTTATTTATAATGTACCGTCCTTCTCCCTAATGTTACATAAGTTAGAAGATTTAACACCAAATTTAATCAAGCGCGTACTAGGCCATAAAAGTTTTGTTTTTATAAATATTAAGATCTTGTTCTACATTAGATTGCCTGATAGTAAAAGAAAAGTAAAAATATATATTTTATTACTAGTACACTTTATATAGCTAATTTGTTTTACCAAGAATGTTATCTTCCTTTGGTTTAATTACCTGTCCATCACTTGTCTGAATCACTAACGGTTCAACGACTTCATCTATTCCAATTCGAATAAAAGGTAGTCTTTCTTGCTTCCCATCCTCAATAATATCTAAAGTAATCTCAGTATTACCAAGAGTCTTTATATCATTTATTTTTATTACCTTCCCTACAAACTCCTCCCCTAATTGCACATAAATTTGTTTCTTTCCTTCAGAGATAGTTGATACCTGATAATAAGTTGGGGTTTCTTCCTCAGACATGATCATTCCTTCATCTATAATCCAATATGAGTGATTGGAAGAGAGCGTAAAAGCTATAAAACTAAAGATAATTACAGGAATAAGAACTAAGATAGATTTATCTACTTTATTAAAATTTGATTTTTTCATACCTTTCATAAAAAGTAGTGCTATTGTTCCAATTATGGCTACTATACAAATACCAGCCGCTAAAAACCAAAAACCCATTACTTCAAAACCGCTCATTTTCACTATCCCATACAGCACAATGAAAAATGCTATCAAAAAAGTCACAATAGGAGCAAGATAAAATCTCCCTGTTCTTTTCGTTGCGGTGAAAGTGAAAACGAAGATTAGTATTCCTAGAATAATTCCGACTAAGAGAATAGATATCATTTTTCCCTCCAGGCTTATTTAATTAAAAACGATATAAATGTATCTAAAAACAAAATAATAAAGATATCAAATATTACTGATAAAACAACCCACCTTTTATTGAAAAATATTAATGTAAAAACTAATAAAAAAGTAGCTACTGGAAAATAAAACATAAATGTAACACTTCTTATATATTCTAAAGCGGCAGCCAAAGATAAGTCCCAGTTATAAAAGTTATAAGCTGTAAACAGAATAAACAAAATGACTACAGCTCTTATCGAGATAAATAACCATTGGAGGCTCCTGTTAAATTGGACTAATTTCTTTAATGGCCTTATACCTACATCACTTTTATCTTCAGATTTTGGATAACTTTCATCTAAATTTATCAAGTCATTATATAGCTCTTTACACTCCCTACAAGATTCAATATGCTCCAAAATCACTTCCTTGGATTGTTGATCTAAATCATCAAATACAGGGATTAATTCTCGAGTTAACGTATGAATCTTCTGATAATCATTCATTTTCTCACCTCTTTGACCATCTTCTTTCTGAACCTGAATATTTTTGATTTTAAAGTAGGAATGGATATGTCGAAAAGCGTACTAATCTCCTCGTAACTATAACCATAATAAAACTTAGCCAAAAATATAGCTTTATCGTTTTTCAACAGTTGATTTAAAGCTGCTTGTATCTGTGAATTTAATATGTACTCTGATTCAGGTGTCTGATTATTTATTAATAAACTTTCTATCACACCTTCTTCGGATAAAAGCTCCGGCTTCTTTTTCTTGTAATGATCAAGGAATGTATTTTTTGCAGATTTAACTAACCAACTTTTTATATGAGTTACCTCAAGAACTTTTGATGGGTCTTTTAGTATTTTTGTAAATAACTCTTGGATAATATCGTCAGCTACCTCATCACTCTTGGTTAACCCCTTCAAAAAATTCCTTAAATATATATAATGTTCGTTATATATATTTTCGATTAACTCTAATGGCTTTTTATTTTTCATTTACTTCCTCCACTAATGCCGTACACAATTAAGACGACTGAAATAAAAAAAGGTTTTAAGATTTTTTATTAATTTATTTTAATTCTAGAACACTAAACAACCATATTCTATTTATTGAGTAGTGGAGTTAAACTTATTTAAAGAGGTTTTCCTAGAAAGAGGGGTTAAGGCAACACTATTACTCGAGGAAGCTTAGTCACATAGTAACCATCGGCCCATTCGAAGAAGATACTGCTCCTCCTTTCGCACTTCCGACATGCAGTCTCATCCCAACTTACCTATTTTTATGCGGAGCGTGCCCTGCTTGGCAACGTCCTGGCTCGCCCTTTCTCTTCTACGGGGATGATTTTCATGTAGTTATTCTTTGTAGTATTTCATGTCGTATTACGAAGAGAAACGGCTCGGACTCACTTCTTTTCTTCTACGTGGAAGGCATGAAGCTTCTCTTAGAAGTATTCGATGACGTTTACGAAAAAAAGAAGTTCGTCTCACAGGGGGACATGATGTTTTCTCGAAGAAGCTTATTCACGATGTAACCATCGGCTTATTTAAGGTAGATGCCGTTCCTCTGGATCAGAGCTCTTCAGCGCCTTGAGCATACTGTTTATGCATACTAAAAAAGA
>NZ_JRJU01000052.1 GCF_000787375.1 Halalkalibacter okhensis
ACTCGCCGTGCGCTTTTTGAGAAGTTCGCTCAAAAAGCTTAAAACATTACGGCGGCTTCACTCATCGCAAAGAAGGAACTGAAAAAGGGATAGTTCGCCCTTTTTGGGTCAAAGTTGCGATGGCTTCACTCGCCGTGCGCTTTTTGAGAAGTTCGCTCAAAAAGCTTAAAACATTACGGCGGCTTCACTCATCGCAAAGAAGGAACTGAAAAAGGGATAGTTCGCCCTTTTTCAGTTCCTTCTTATACTTGTTCTGTCATCCAGTTTTGTGAAGTTGGATCTTTGCGCCATTCGTTTAACCGTTGTTCTTGATCATCAGTAATTGTTCCTTGTTCTTTTGCTACTGTTAATAATGTTGAATAGGAAGTTAACACATGTGTAGGGAGATCTGCCTCTTTGAGTGCATCATATGCTTTTTGGAATTCATATGTAAAAATAGCTACAATCGCCACTACTTCCGCTCCAGATTCACGTAGTGCCTCTGCTGCCTGGATCACACTACCTCCTGTAGAGATTAAATCTTCAACAAGAACGACTTTTTGACCTTTTTCAATTTTACCTTCAATTTGATTTTGCTTACCGTGTCCTTTCGCACTTCCTCTAACATAAATCATTGGTAAATCTACTTGATCCGCTAATAAGGCTGCATGTGGAATTCCTGCTGTTGCTGTTCCCGCAATCACATCCACATCCATTTTCTCTAGAAGCGTTACAAATCCTTTAATAATATCTTTACGTACAGCAGGATAAGAAAGCGTTAAACGGTTGTCACAATAAATAGGTGATTTCATTCCTGATGTCCAAGTGAACGGATCATTTGGACGAAGGTGAACCGCACCAATATCTAATAAATGTTTGGCAATTTGCTCTTTCATATTTTAGCCTCCCAGTCTTTTTTCATTTGATGATAAACGCTATAAGGATCTTTGGCACTTGTGATACTTCTTCCAACCACAATCCCCCAACTTCCTAACTCTCTTGCTTGCTTTGGTGTGACGATCCGTTTTTGATCCCCAACAGCATCTTCCACTCGGCGAATTCCCGGACACACCGTATAAAAATTTGATCCACAAGCATCATGAATTAATGGAACTTCCTTCGCCGAACAAACAACCCCGTCCACTCCACTTTCTTTTGCAAAAGAAGCATACGTTCTAACTACTTCGTTAAGTGGTTGTTGAATGAGCAATTCACTTTGCATCGTTTCTTCATCCGTACTTGTTAATTGAGTAACTGCGATTAAGGTAGGACGCTTCGAACCCGCATGCGTCCCTTGCTCCAAACCTTCACGAGCTGCGCTCATCATTTTTTTCCCGCCCGCAGCATGTACATTAACGATGTCTACCTCTAAACTAGCAAGCTCTTTCATCGTTCTTTGAACTGTATTTGGGATATCGTGTAATTTTAAATCAAGAAAAATATGATGGCCACTTTCTTTTAATTCATGAATCACTTGTCTTCCTTCTCGATAAAAGAGTTCCATCCCCACTTTTACATACAGAGATTCCCCATTAAACTGATCTAATAGTGATTTACGCTTTGTTGCATCATCTAAATCTAAGGCAATTATGAGTGGACGCTCGATGATTTCCAACTCCCTCCAATTAAATCTTGCACATGGTCAACTTCTAACTCATCAAGAAGTGCTGGAAGCTCTTCAATAATTGTAGGACAAACATATGGATCAGTGAAATTTGCCGTTCCTACAGCTACCGCACTAGCACCAGCTAACATAAACTCAACAACATCTTCTGCTGTATAGATTCCACCCATTCCAATAATAGGAATTTCCACAACTTGGCTTACTTGATGAATCATTCGGATCGCTACTGGCTTAATAGCTGGACCCGATAAACCGCCATACCCATTAGCTAAAATAGGCTTTTTTCTTACTAAGTCAATTCGCATGCCAAGAAGCGTATTGATCATTGAAAGTCCATCGGCACCAGCTTTTTCAACAGCTTTTGCGATTTCAACAATATCTGCAACATTAGGAGATAATTTCACATATACAGGAACATCTGAAACATTTTTTACTTCTCTTGTTAATTCCGCAGCCACTTCTGGAATGGTTCCAAAAGCAATCCCACCTTGCTTCACATTCGGACAAGAAATATTCAGTTCAATTGCATGAACATTTTCTGCTTTCGAAAGCTTTGCTGTTGTTTCAACATAGTCAGCAATTTCAGTCCCAGCAACATTGGCCACAACCGGTACATCATATTGATTTAACCAAGGTAATTCGTTTGTTAACACACCATCTAACCCTGGATTTTGTAAACCAATTGCATTAAGCATACCTGCTGATGTTTCCGCAACTCTAGGCGTCGGATTCCCAAAGCGTGGCTTATCCGTCGTTGCCTTTATCGCAATAGCTCCTAAAAGGTCAAGATCATAATAATTAGCATACTCTTTCCCAAATCCGAAGCAACCTGATGCTGGCATAATCGGATTTTTCATCGAAAGTCCTGGTAATTCTACTTTTAATCTGTTCATAGTACAACCTCCCCAACCGGAAAGACTGGACCATCTGTACAGACTTTACGGTAACTCGTTCCAGACTCATCACCAACTACATGACAAACACATGCAAAGCATGCTCCAACACCACAGCCCATCCGTTCCTCAAGCGAAATGTACAAGCGCTTGTCACCATAAATGTTTGATAGTGCTGCTAGCATAGGGGTTGGGCCACATGAATACATCGTATCAAACGATAAGCCTTTTTCTTTAATTACATCTGTTACATAACCAGTTGAGCCATATGTTCCGTCTGCTGTGACAACATACGTTTCTCCTAGCTTAGAAAACTCTTCTTCGTAGAAGACGTTTTCTGAGCTTTGAAAACCTAAGACATGAACCACTTTAACTCCTCGTTCTTTTAATTGTTTTGATAAATAATAGAGTGGAGGAACCCCGATTCCGCCACCGACAAGAAGAGCTGTTTCTCCTTGTTCGGTCGCGTCTAATGGAAAGCCATTTCCGAGTGGGCCAAGCACATCAATTGTTTCGCCTTCTTGCTTAAGGGATAATCTTTTCGTACCTTTTCCCTCTGCACGGTAAAGCATTGTGACTGTTTCGTTATCCAAATCTACGTCACAAATACTAATCGGACGTCTCAACAGTAAATCGTCACTCGTGTCAACTCGCAAGTGTAAAAATTGCCCCGGTTCTGTCATTTGTTTGGCTAAGCTTCCAGAACATATTAATTCCATTATGTTTGAAGCGATCTCTCTCTGACTTTTAATCGTTAAATTATCTTTTTTAATCATGGGTCCCTCCAACTTTCTACATTTGCATTTGTGGCATACTTTCAGAAGAAAACGTAATTGATTCAAGTACTCGCAAGAGAGCTTCTCCTGTATCAATTGACGTTAAGCAAACAACTCCATTTTCAACCGCTTCACGACGAATGCGGAAGCCATCACGCGCTGGCTGTTTCCCTCTTGTTAATGTGTTGATAACAAATTGAGCTTGTCCTTCACGGATTACATCAAGAAGGTTTGGTTTTTCTTCTGCAATTTTATTTACTACAGTTACAGGGATGTTCGCTTCTTGAATAAAGCTTGCTGTACCTGCAGTTGCTAAAATATCAAACCCGATTTGGTGGAAGCGTTCCACTAAACTTAACGCTTCTTCTTTGTCCTTATCGGCAACCGTAAAGAGTACCGATCCATGTGTTGGAATACTCATTCCTGATGCGATCAAACCTTTATAAAGAGCCTTTTCAAGCGTCGTGTCACGTCCCATTACTTCACCTGTTGATTTCATCTCTGGTCCGAGCGTAATGTCTACGCGGCGTAGTTTCGCAAATGAGAATACTGGCACTTTGACAGAAACTTCTTTTGCTTCTGGCTGATAGCCCGTTTCGTACCCTAATTCAGGAAGTTTCTGACCTAGCATCACTTTTGTTGCAAGATTAGCCATAGGAACTCCTGTAATTTTACTTAAAAACGGCACCGTACGGCTTGAACGTGGATTTACTTCTAGGACGTAAACCTCATCCTTATGCCATACAAATTGGATGTTCAAAAGACCAACAATGTTTAATCCTCTTGCAATCGCAATCGTACGATCAATAAGCTTCTGCTTTAAATCCTCTGGTACTGTTTGCGGTGGGTAAACAGCAATCGAGTCACCAGAGTGAACACCTGCACGCTCAATATGTTCCATAATTCCAGGGATAAAAACATTCTCCCCATCGGAAATCGCATCAACCTCAAGTTCTTTACCTGTTAAATAACGGTCAACAAGAACCGGATGTTTCGGATTCACACTTACTGCTGTTTTCATATAGTTAAGAAGCTCTTCTTCCTTATAAACAATCTCCATAGCTCGTCCACCAAGTACGTAAGAAGGACGAACAAGTACAGGGTAGCCAATTTCATTCGCAATCGCTACAGCACCTTCCACTGACGTTGCCGTGCGACCAAGTGGCTGTGGAATATCTAGAGATAAAAGGGTTTGCTCAAATTTATCACGGTCTTCTGCACGGTCCATGCTCTCTAGTGATGTACCAATAATCGGAACTCCTCTTGCTTCTAATTCTGCTGCTAAGTTAATCGCCGTTTGTCCACCAAATTGAACAATGACTCCTTCAGGTTTCTCTTGCTCATACACATGCATAACATCTTCAACCGTTAGAGGCTCAAAATAAAGCTTATCTGAAGTGCTGAAGTCAGTTGAAACGGTCTCTGGATTATTGTTAATAATAATCGCTTCATATCCCGCTTCTTTAATTGCCCAAACTGTATGAACAGTCGCATAATCAAACTCAATTCCTTGTCCGATTCGAATTGGACCTGAGCCTAAAACAAGAATGCTCTTCTTATCTGTTTGAAGTGCCTCATTTTCATCTTCATATGTGCCGTAAAAATATGGCGTTTCCGATTCAAACTCAGCCGCACATGTATCAACCATTTTATAGACAGGGCGAATGTTTTGCTCCATGCGAAGAGTGTAAATATCGCGCTCGTCCATATTCCAAAGTCTTGCAATGGCGATATCAGAAAAACCACGCTCTTTTGCTTGTTGTAGTAACTCAATATCATTAGGAGCATTTGTTAACTTATTTTCTAGTGCAACCATTCTTGCTAACTTTTGCATAAAGAAACGGTCGATCTTTGTTAATTCGCATAATGATTGAATAGATTGACCTCTTCTAAGTAATTCAGCTAACACAAAGAGTCGCTCATCGTCTGTTTTGTCTAAACGTTTCACTAATACGTCTGTATCTGTATTTGCAATTTTTGTATCGTAAATATGATCATATCCTGCTTCCAATGACCGGACAGCTTTAAGTAAAGATTCTTCCAAGTTACGACCAATTGCCATAACTTCACCCGTTGCCTTCATTTGTGTTCCCAATGTACGATTGGCAGCATCAAATTTATCAAATGGCCAACGAGGGATTTTTGAAACAACATAATCAAGTGCGGGTTCAAAGCTTGCATATGTTTTACCTGTAATTGGATTCATCAATTCATCTAAGCTATACCCAACGGCAATCTTTGCTGCCATTTTTGCGATTGGATAACCAGTTGCTTTTGATGCAAGAGCTGAAGATCGACTCACACGTGGATTTACTTCAATAATGTAGTACTGATCGCTATAAGCATCGTGTGCAAATTGAACATTACATCCACCTTCAATACCTAGCGCACGAATGATTTTTAATGATGAATTACGTAAACGCTGATAGTCACGGTCTGTTAACGTTTGACTTGGTGCTACAACGATGGAATCACCTGTGTGAACGCCTACTGGGTCAATGTTTTCCATGTTACATACAACGATCGCTTGATCTTTTGCATCACGCATCACTTCATACTCAACTTCTTTAAAACCAGCAATGCTTTTCTCAATTAAACATTGTGTTACAGGACTATACTTTAATCCGCTTGTAACGATCTCGCGTAATTGCTCTTCATTATGAACAATTCCGCCTCCCGTTCCACCAAGAGTGTAGGCAGGACGAACGATGATTGGATATCCTACTTGCTCTACAAACCTATATGCTTCTTCCAATGTATGGACAATGTCACTCTCAGGAACTGGCTCATTTAGTTCATTCATAAGTGATCTAAATAATTCACGATCTTCAGCACGCTTAATGGCTTCTAAATCCGTACCTAGTAATTCAATATTATACGTATTTAAGATTCCCGACTCATCAAGTTCCATTGCCATATTAAGTCCTGTTTGTCCACCAAGTGTTGCAACGATTCCATCGGGACGTTCTTTACGGATAATACGACTAACAAACTCTAATGTAATTGGCTCAATATAAACACGATCGGCCATGGTTGTATCTGTCATGATTGTTGCAGGATTGGAATTAATTAAGATGACTTCGTATCCTTCTTCTTTCAATGCTTGACACGCTTGTGTACCAGCATAATCAAACTCAGCAGCTTGTCCAATCACAATTGGACCCGAACCTATTACTAAAATCTTCTTTATATCGTTACGTCTACCCATTTTCTCTTCTCCCCTCAATTAGACAAGTACAGTTGTTTTCTTTTCGGCTTCCATCATCGTTACGAACTGGTTAAACAACTCATTCGCATCATGTGGGCCTGGTGATGCCTCTGGATGATACTGTACGCTAAATGCTGCGTGTTCAAGGTGTTTAACTCCTTCAACCGTTCCATCATTTACAGCTACATGAGTTAGTTCAAGGCCTGTTCCTTCTAAAGACTCAAGATCGACTGTATAGCCGTGGTTTTGTGCTGTAATGTCAATTTTTCCAGTCGAAAGCTCCCGTACTGGAGTGTTTGATCCACGGTGTCCAAAGCGTAATTTACTAGTTGTTGCTCCGCAAGCAAGAGATAGAAGCTGGTGTCCAAGACAAATCCCAAAGATCGGTACTTGTCCAAGGATTTCTTTAATCATTTCAATTGCTTCAGGAACATCAACAGGATCTCCAGGTCCGTTACTTAACATGATTCCGTCTGGGCGTAAACGTAGAATTTCCTCTGCGCTTGTATTATAAGGAACAACCACAACGTCACATTGTCTTGCGATTAGTTCTCGTAAAATACCATGCTTCATTCCAAAGTCAACAAGGACTACCTTATTGCCTCTGCCTGGTGCGTGATATGGAGATTTCGTCGAAACCTGTTCAACCTGATTTCGAACAAATGTCGTTTGCTTTAACTCTTCAATAACTTCTTGCACATCGACATCTAAAGAGCAAATACGTCCACGTAAAGTACCATGCTCTCTGATTAAACGAGTTAATTTACGCGTATCAATTCCTGCAAGGCCTGGAATATCCTTTGCACGAAGCAAAGTGTCTAATGATTCTTCTTCACGCCAGTGACTTGGCTCTGGTTCGTATTCCTTAACAATAAAACCATTTATAGCTGGTGTCACTGATTCAAAATCATCTCGATTAATACCATAGTTTCCGATTAAAGGATACGTCATTGTGACAATTTGACCACAATAAGATGGATCGGATAAAATTTCTTGATACCCTGTCATTCCTGTGTTAAAAACAACCTCTCCGCTCATTACTTTATCTGATCCAAACCCTTCTCCAACAAAGATATTCCCATCTTCTAAAATCAGTTGACGCTTCATACGGTCACCTTTCCTTTCTCAAATACAAGCTTTCCATCAACAAATGTATATTCCGGCCACCCAGCACAAGCCCAGCCTTGAAACGGTGTATTTTTTCCTTTAGATAAAAATGCTTCTTTATCAATTGTTTTCTCTTGCTCAAGGTCTATCACTGTAACATCCGCAACTACACCTTCTTTAAGTAGCCCTGCTTCCAAATTAAATGTACTGGCTGGTTTTACAGTTAACCAATCCACCAACTGCTTTAATGTTGCTCTTTCCGTCTTAACAATGTGTGTGTATAGCAGCGGGAAGGCTGTTTCTAAACCAACAATTCCAAATGGAGATCTTTCCATTCCTGCTGCTTTCTCTTCCTCTGTATGAGGTGCATGGTCTGTAGCAATAAAGTCAATCGTCCCATCCAAAAGCCCTTCCCAAAGAGCTTGTTGATCTTCTTTCGCTCGTAAAGGTGGATTCATTTTAAAGTTTGTGTCTAAACCAGGAATGTCATCTTCACAAAGTAAAATGTGGTGAGGCGATACTTCAGCAGTAACGTTGATTCCGGCTTTTTTAGCATCTCTAATCACTCGAACAGATTCTTTCGTACTAACATGACATACATGATAGTGACAATTAGCAGCTTCAGCCAATAATACATCCCGAGCAATATGAACCGATTCGCACACTGATGGAATACCCGGCAGGTTATTCTCAGCTGAGAATTTCCCTTCATGAACACATCCACCATGAATCAATGTATTTTCTTCACAATGTGCAACAATAGCCATATTCATTTTTGCTGCTTTTTTCATCGCTTCAAGCATCATATCTGCAGATTGAACACCCACACCGTCGTCAGTAAAAGCGAACGCACCTGCTTCTTTCAATGCTTCAAAGTCTGTTAACTCTTTACCCAATTGCCTTGTTGTAATCGATGCATAAGGCAACACACGAACATGACCTGTAGATTGAATTCTCTCTTGTAACCATTCTATTTGTTCTTTCGTATCTGGAACTGGTCTTGTGTTTGGCATTGCAGCAATCGTCGTAAATCCTCCAGCAGCTGCTGATTTCGTACCCGTTTCAATTGTTTCCTTCTTCTCTCCGCCAGGCTCTCTTAAGTGAACATGAACGTCGACAAGCCCTGGTGCTACTAATTTTCCTTTTACATTTATAACCGTTACATCCTCAGTTGATGGTTTCACAAATTGAATTCGACCATCTACCATGTATACATCCTTTACCTCTAACGTTCCATCTTCAGCTAAAATCATGCCACCTTCAAGCTTCATTGTCATGTGAATTCCCCCTTAGAATTGGTTAAGTGCTCGCTTAACAACAGCCTTCCTTACCGCAACACCATTCTTCATTTGTTTAAATATTCTTGATTTCTCACATTCAACTAGCTCACTCGCAAGTTCCACGTCGCGATTAACTGGAGCTGGATGTAAAATGATCGCTTTTTCCTTCATCTGTTTCTCTCTTTCAATCGTTAAGCCAAACTGCTTGTGATAACGTTCTTTAGAGAATTCCATTTGCCCGTCATGCCGTTCGTGCTGAATTCGAAGTAACATCACAACATCAGCTTTAGGCAATTCCTCATCAAGACTTACATATTGATAGGAATGTTCATATCCTGCCATCCATTCTCTTGGTCCCGCTATCTTTACATTTGCACCTAACCTAGTTAGTACATCCGCATTCGAACGCGCTACTCGACTATGACGTAAATCTCCAGCTATGATAATGTTTAATCCAGAAAATGTTGAGAACTCTTGCTGAATGGTTAATAGGTCAAGTAATGATTGTGTTGGATGATGACCACTCCCATCTCCACCATTGATAATTGGAATCGATATTTGTTCTCGGATATGCTGATAGTAGTCATTCTCAGGGTGTCTAATGACAAGAGCATTCGCCCCAATAGCTTCAAAAGTTTTCACAGTGTCAAGCAACGACTCTCCCTTTTGGACACTTGAACTTTCTTCTGAAAAAGACAACACATGAAGACCTAACGATTTTTCAGCGACTTCAAAGCTATAACGAGTTCTTGTACTCGGTTCAAAGAATAAATTCGCAATAAATAATTCTTTTTTAGGACGCCATATTTCCCCGTTCGCAAATTGCGCTGCCTCTTCAAGAATGTTGGCAATTTCAACCGTTGACATCGTTTCTAAAGTAAGTAGTTCTCCTCTAATTGCCTTTTGATCTGTCAATGTCACCATCATTTTCAGCCTCCTCTTTTAGTATGTATTTGTTACACAGCCATAAAAAATACCCTTCGAGAGGGCTCAAAGGGTACAGGGAAGCTGAGATGGTAAACCAACTCATTCAACCAACCCCCTTTGAGGTCTCTCTGTACCTCGATTAAAGGGAATATATTATTTTATTCTGATTCAAACATGGTCTTTTTCCCGTAACTCACTGCTTTTTCGGGCAAAATAAGGTGTAAGATGATTCCAATAATAGTTGCTAACGCCATACCAGCAATTTCTATATTATCATTAACTTGAATGAAAGCTCCGCCAATCCCAATGACTAGAATGACTGAAGAAATAATCAAGTTACGTTTTAACCCAATATTAATTTCATTGTCAATTAACATACGCAGCCCTGATGATGCGATAACCCCAAACAAGAGAATCGAAACACCACCCATAACTGCTGTTGGTATTGTAGAAATGAGCGCGGCAAACTTTCCAACAAACGAGAAAGCTACGGCCAACACTGCTGCACCTGCTATAACAAACACACTAAATACACGTGTGATGGCAAGCACCCCAATATTCTCACCATAAGTTGTATTTGGAGGGCCACCCAAGAAGGAAGCAATGATTGTTGCTACACCATCCCCTAAAATCGAACGATGTAAACCTGGCTTCTTAATAAAGTCTTTGCCGACTACCTTACTTAAGACCATTTGATCACCGATATGTTCAGCAATGGTTACAACCGCAATCGGAACCATAATAAAAGCGATTTCCCAGGAAAATGCTGGAACGTACGTAACGAAAGGAACAATGACATCAGGTGCTGCAAACCAACTTGCATCAAGAACAGGCTGAAAGTCGACCAGCCCGAACATTAGTGCCGATAAATACCCTCCAATAATTCCAAACATAATCGGTACTAGACTAAAGAACCCTTTAAAAAACATCGATGCCAAAACAGTAATAGTAAGTGTTATAAGCGCAACTATAAAATGTATCGTAGAGTATTCCCCTGATACAGGTTCATTCATTGCCATGTCAATTGCTACACTTGCCAAACCTAGTCCAATTACCATGATAACTGGACCAACGACAATAGGTGGCAAAAAGCGCATAATTGAGTTAACCCCATATGCTTTGATTACCAATGCAATCAAGCCGTAGACAAGACCAGCCAAGAAGCTTCCGACCATGGCACCCTCAGGTCCATTTAATGTTGATGCCGCAATGATTGGTGCAATGAAAGCGAACGATGACCCTAAGTAAGCTGGAACCTGCCCGCGTGTTACAAGAAGATACGCTAGCGTTCCTAAACCACTTGAAAGTAGAGCTACCGCAGGACTTAATCCTACTAAATATGGAACTAAAATCGTTGCTCCAAACATAGCAAACAAATGTTGCAAGCTTAATACAATCCATTTATCAATTCTAGGCACTTCTCTGATGCCGACTTCTTTTGTGTTTAATGCCATTAATAATTCCCCCTAAAACTTAGACAAAAACCTCTTTGTGTGTTGTATACAAAGAGGTTCAAAATCCTATCCACAATAAATGTGCAATAGTATGTTGACCCTCTTTTTAGCCTCACAGGACTAATTTAAAGAGGTGATTTATTTTTTTATTTTATCGTCACTTCATCCGTTGAGTCGACCTCACTTAGACTGGCAACGATTACCTCACTTTTAGACGTAGGAACGTTTTTCCCAACATAATCAGGTCGTATAGGTAATTCACGATGACCACGATCGATTAACACAGCTAATTGTATCTGTTCCGGTCTGCCAATATCAATTAATGCATCAAGTGCAGCACGAACGGTTCTTCCTGTGTAAAGGACATCGTCAACTAAGATGACTCTTCGATTGCTAATTTCTACAGGAATATCTGTTCCTTGAAGAATAGGTTCTTCTGTACGAGTTTTTACAGTCAAATCATCTCGGTAGAGCGTAATATCAATTTCCCCTACAGGGATTTTCTCTCCTTCAATTGTTTCAATCCGTTCTGCTAAACGCTTCGCAAGATAGATGCCACGAGTTTTAATTCCAACTAAGATACAGTTTTCTATCCCTTTATTGTGCTCAATGATCTCATGAGCAATACGGGTCGTTGCTCGTCTGATTGCTTGTTCATCTAAGATGACTCTTGACATATGCTCACCTCCATATTTTCCTAAGAAACGAAAAAACTCTCATGCCGTTAGTTGACATGAGAGGATTCCACAAAGTAGACACAGGAATAGTATTTACACCTGAGCTACGTTCCGTTTCCTTCTCAGCCTCACGGGACTAAGTTAAAGGACTATTAAATTCTTTAATCATTATGACTTACAATTTGGTTACTGTCAACCATTTTATTTACTGCGTAAATGGCTTAATAATTTTTCCATATCTTCAGGAAGCGGTGCTTCAAAAAGCATTTCTTTTCCTGTTTTCGGATGATCAAACCCAAGAACCGCTGCATGAAGCGCTTGTCCGGCAATATCAAGTGTTCTTTTCTTCGGTCCATATTTAGGATCCCCAGCTAAAGGATAACCAATGTACTTCATATGCACGCGAATTTGATGCGTTCTTCCTGTCTCTAATTCACATTGGACATAAGTGAATTTATCATATGTTTCTAGTACCGTAAAATGAGTCACAGCATCACGGCTATTTTCTTCTGTAACCGTCATGCTTTGGCGATCTTTTTTGTCGCGACCAATTGGAGCGTCCACCGTTCCATGTTGATGAGGTATAATTCCATGGACAATCGCTTTGTAAATTCTGCGTGTTGTTTTTGCTTTTAATTGTTCAACCAATGATTCATGTGCATGATCATTTTTTGCTACCATAATTAAGCCAGACGTATCTTTATCAATGCGGTGAACGATCCCTGGTCTGATCACACCATTTATTCCTGATAAATCTTTACAATGATGCATAAGGGCATTCACTAACGTACCTGAATAATGCCCGGGAGCGGGGTGAACTACCATCCCTCTTGGCTTATTAATTACGATAACATCTGCATCTTCATACACTACGTCTAGAGGAATATCTTCTGCTTCGACTTGTAGCTCTTCTGCTTCTGGTATAGCAAGCGTGATCACATCACCTGCAGTCACCTTATAATTGCTCTTCACATTTTCATTATTAACTTTAACATGGTCATCTTTAATCCACCTTTGGACTTGAGTTCTTGACCAAGCGCTTTCCATTATAGTTAAAAATCTATCTAAACGCTCATGCGCTTGTTCCTCTGTCACTGTCCATGTATATTGTTTCATTTAGTTACTCTCCTTCTTCTTTCGTTCATCCATGATCATTTTTATAAATAATAGTCCGACACCAATACATAAAGCGGCATCAGCTACATTAAATATGGCAAAATTATACCCCAAAATATATGTATCCACAAAATCAACTACTTCTCCGCGGAACAAACGATCGATAAAGTTTCCTACAGCTCCACCAAGCACTAGTGCCAACGATAGTCCAAATAATCGACTGTTTTTCGCTTCCTTTTGCATATAATAGATAATCCCAATAATAACCACCGTTGTAATAATATAAAAGAACCACATCTGCCCTTGAAGTATTCCAAAAGCTGCCCCTTTATTTCGATGAGATGTAAAATAAAGAAGTTGCTCAATAATCGTTATTCTTTCTCCAATCGCCATTTGGCTATCAACAATCCATTTTGTTATTTGATCAATAAGTATGACAATTAGTGCAATCAGATAATATTTCAACATAATCCCCCGTTCTTTCCACATCAATTCGTACGTAAAGCATTATAGCACAAAAAGAGGGGGATGACCCCCTACTTTCCGTTCAAGTATTGATCATAATGAGCATTACGTTGAAAGACAACATCTTCATCGCCAGTATATCCGTCAATCCCTGTTGAAAGAAACCCTTCAATCTCTTCTACATAGCCTATCAGTTCTCCATTTTCATCTAATGATGAATCTTCAAACGTCATGGAATTTTCATTAAACTGGGCAACAGATTGATAAGAATCCTCTGCATCAAATTCTGTCTCATGATCATCTTGATCAAAATTATAACGCTCGAACCCGTCAAGCACATCTTCTTCAGGTGGCCTGTCATCTGTGATTCGATTATCGACTGCTTCAACAACCGCTCTGGCTGCTGGATTAGCCTCCAGTCGCTCATAAGGAATCACTTTACCCGTTACTTCGCATATGCCAAATGTACCTGTATTAAATTTTGCTAATGCGTGCTCGATTTCTTCATGCTCCCTCTCAAGCTGCTCTAACAGAGCAAAATCCTTTTCTCTTTCGTATAAATCTGTCGCTGTATCAGCAGGGTGGTTATCGTATTGTGAAAGCTCACCAGTTGAAAACGATAACGTTCTTGATTGTTCTTCTTGAAAGTGCTCCTTTATTCGTTGTTCTACTTCAATTTTTCGGTTCATAAGTTGTTGTTTTATTTTTGTATAATCTGCCATTTTCATCTCCCCCATAACAAATCGCGCTTCCGTTTTGCGCTCCTTATTATTGTGACCAACAGATGGAGATATAGCCAACACAACATTTGTCAAAGAAAAGAGGTTGTCACAGAATTGAACCCATTTAGGTAACGTAACTAGTGCGTAAAAATAAACACGAATACGTCATGAATGGGTCAACCCTTGTAAGACAACCTCTTTTAATATTATTGGTTCACATAATGTTGTTTCACTGTTTCAGCACAAGAAATACATAGTCCCGGATGCTCTTGATCATTTCCAACTGTTTCAGAAACAACCCAACAACGTTCACACGTCTCGCCTTTTGCTTGCTCGACAACAATTGCTAATTGTTCAAATACGATAGCATCACTAGGTGCTTCGTTTACCTCTCCTGCTAATGTAACATTAGAAACAATAAATAATTTTTCTAGCTGAGAAATACTTTGTAATAACGTTCTTACGTCACCACTTGTATATAATGTAATCGCTGCTGTTAACGATTTACCAATTTTCTTTTCATTTCTAGCCTGCTCGAGTGCTTTTAATACATCATCTCTCACATTCATGAAATGATTCCATTTCGTCTTTAATTCTTCAACATCACCAAATGATGTTACAGATGGCATATCTGTAAGCTGAACACTTTCTTCCGTTACTGCAGGAATATGCTCCCACACTTCATCTGCAGTATGACTTAAGATTGGTGATACCAACTTCGTAAGACTAACCAGTACCTCATACATTACCGTTTGAATAGCCCGTCTTGCAGGATGGTCTGCATGTTCAATATATAACGTATCCTTAGCTAAATCCATGTAGAATGAGCTTAATTCAATCGTACAGAAGTTATGAATGGTGTGATACACCGTAGAGAACTGGTATTGATCATAAGCTTGCTCAGCCTTTTCGATCACTTCATTTAATTTTACAAGCATAAATAAATCAACATCTTTTAAGTCTTTCACATAATTTGTAGCTGGATCAAAATCATGTAAATTCCCGAGTAGAAAGCGGAATGTATTACGAATTTTTCGGTAAGACTCAGATACTTGCTTTAAGATTTTATCAGATACACGTACATCAGCTTGGTAGTCAACAGATGCTACCCACAAACGTAAAATATCTGCACCTAATTGCTTCATTACATCATTTGGAATGACAACATTCCCAATAGACTTACTCATTTTACGTCCTTGACCATCAAGTGCAAATCCATGACTTAGTACTCCTTTATAAGGAGCTTTTCCTGTTACCGCGACACTTGTTGAAAGTGATGAGTTAAACCAACCGCGATATTGGTCAGAGCCTTCAAGATAGAGATCAGCCGGACGCTCAAGCTCCTCGCGTTCCTCCAAGACAGCTTGATGAGAAGACCCAGAGTCAAACCAAACATCCATAATATCCATCTCACGAGTATACGATCCGTTAGGACTGTGTTCAGATGTAAATCCTACTGGCAATAATTGATCAGTTTCCCACTCAAACCAAATATTGGACCCATGTTCGCGGAACAAGTTAGATACATGATCAATCGTTTCATCTGTAATAATAGGTTCACCGTTTTCGCCGTAAAATACCGGAATTGGGACCCCCCAAGCCCGCTGACGAGAGATACACCAATCACCACGGTCACGAACCATATTAAATAATCGAGTTTCGCCCCATTTTGGTAACCATTCCACTTCTTCAATTGCTTTTAATAAATCATTTCGAAAGTTTTCAATCGATGCGAACCATTGAGCCGTTGCACGATAAATAACCGGTTTCTTTGTGCGCCAATCATGAGCATATGAATGAGTAATAAACGTTAACTTAAGGAGCGCCCCTACCTCATCTAGCTTATCTGTAATTGGTTTATTGGCAGCATCATAGAAGAGACCTTCAAACCCAGGAGCTTCTTCTGTCATATGACCTTTATCATCGACTGGACATAGTACGTCTAATCCATATTTTTGTCCAACAATGAAATCTTCTTCCCCATGACCTGGGGCTGTATGGACACACCCTGTACCGGCATCCAATGTTACATGCTCTCCACACATCACTAAAGAATCACGACCATAAATTGGATGCTCAGCTTTGACATGTTCAATTTCCGAACCTTTAAATGTTTTAACTACATCAACATTTTCCCATTCAAATTCTTTTTGAAGTGTCTCTAGAAGACCCGCAGCGACTACATACTTTTTCTCATCAACTGCTACTACGTTATAGTCGAGCTCTGGATGAACCGAAATTCCTAAGTTAGCTGGAATCGTCCATGGAGTTGTTGTCCAGATGATAATAGACTCATCACCTGTTAAAACATTATTGCCTTCTTTCACTTTAAATGCTACGTAAATAGAAGGTGAGCGTTTATCCTGATACTCAATTTCTGCTTCTGCTAAAGCAGATTCAGAAGAAGGAGACCAGTAAACAGGCTTCTTGCCTTTATAAATATGACCTTTTTTCGCCATTTCTCCAAACACTTTAATTTGTTGAGCCTCATATGCCTTATCAAGAGTGACATAAGGATTCCACCAATCCCCGCGTACACCTAAGCGAATAAATTGTTCACGCTGACGATCAATTTGTTTTAATGCATATTCTTCACAAAGCTTACGGAATTCTGCAACACTCATTGACTTACGATTTACTTTTCCACTCTTTGTAAGTGCCGTTTCAATCGGTAAACCATGCGTATCCCACCCTGGAACATATGGAGCATGAAAACCATTCATCGATTTATATCGAACAATGATATCTTTTAAAATTTTATTTAACGCGTGTCCCATATGGATGTCCCCATTTGCATATGGGGGACCATCGTGTAACACAAATAATGGACGACCTTTTGTTCGCTCTTGGACCTTTTTATAAATGTCCATTTCATTCCATTTTTCTTGCCTTTCTGGTTCACGATTTGGCAAATTTCCTCTCATCGGAAATTCAGTTTTCGGCATCAATAGCGTATCTTTGTAATCCATTGATTCTTTCCTCCTAATTCAAACTATGAAATTGTTAGACAATACAAAAAACTCCTCATCCCAAAAGGGACGAGAAGTTAACCCGTGGTACCACCCTGTTAGAAAGTTAAGCAACTTTCCACTCATTCATTCGTAACGGGAATCACTCGTTGCATCCTACTCTTTTCAGTGCAAAACTCCAGGGTGATTTTCCAATGTGAACGTCTTCAGGCTCTCACCATCCCTGAATCGCTAAGCACGTTTAAAACATTGTACTCTTCCCTATCATTGTCTTTTTCAACATTCATTTAATGATTATCATTATATGATAGCCTTTTAATAAGTGCAAGGCTATCATTAGAAAAGGTGCAAACGCAGCCTTTTTCACCTGCATTACGAACGCTCTGCAAACACTTCTTCTTCTTCTGTAACTTCATCCCAATCATCTGATTGAAGCATTTCAAGTTGAGCTTCAATTAACATTTTAAATCTCATCTTGTAAACCGATGCTTGTTTTTTCAATTCTTCCATATCCATCATCACTTTTCTCGATTTAGCAAGAGAATCATTGATAATTCGATCAGCATTCTTTTCTGCTTCTTTAACAATAAGCTGCGCCTCTTTTTGAGCATTTCGTCTTACTTCTTCTGCAGCTTCCTGAGCGACTAGTATTGATTTGTTTAGCGTTTCTTCAATATTTTTAAAATGGTCCAATTTCTCATCAAGATCTGTGACTCGTTCAAATAACTCCTTCTTTTCACGAAGGACCGCTTCATAGTCTTTAATCACTTGATCTAAAAACTCATTTACTTCATCTTCATCGTATCCGCGAAACCCTCTAGTAAATTCTTTGTTATGGATGTCCAAAGGGGTTAAAGGCATCTCAGCCACCTCCATGTTGTTAACAATAATTTATTAAAAATGAACCCTTAAAAAGTTATTGGCTTTTTACAGCTCGGTCTTTATTTACATTCATTCGACACAAAGGTTAAAATTCCTGCATTTTTTTCAAGTAAATAAATATCTTACTGTTTCCGACCAAAGCGTAATCGATATTTTTCTTTTTTGGTCAATCCATCAATTCCAATTACTTTCGATCTTCCAAACCCTCGGACAGATATGTAATCGCCCACTTCTAATGTGAAATCAGCTCGATCAACTGTTTTCCAATTGACTTTCACCAAACCTTTTTCTATAAAAGGTGTTACTTTAGACCTCGATAGCTTGTACATCTTTGCTAAGATAACATCTAGCCTCATCGATGAAGCAGTTGTTACTTCTTCCACCCATTCATCTTTAGGTTTAATGTGCTCTGATAAGGGAATTCGATTCAAACGTACCGTTGCTTTTCCTACTTTTTGGATATTCATCTCTACATAATCTGCAATTTCTAACGCAATAACTATTTGAGCAACTCCATCCTCACTAATGAAAATATCACCAAATTTATCACGCTTAATTCCAACATTCATAAAAGCTCCTAAAATATCACGGTGTTCAAGTGTCACAAATTTAGTCGGGTACTCGACCGCAAAAAGTGTAAGATGAAAGTCACCTTCATTTGTTTCTAAATATGGAGGTGTTAAGCGTAACCGACAACGCTCTGCATAACGAGAGCCTCCCGAAAAGGAGAGGCTCACATCTTCATCATGACCTATTATCGAACGTACAATTTCTTGCTGTCTTGGATCAAGAAAGTCCGTTAGTCGATCAAAATGTCTATATTTCACGTCTTCCTGCCATTCCAAAACTTGCTCTACAAAAGGTCGCTCCTCCTCACGAAAGTGCTGATAGATACTTATAGTTGTTCACTCCTAACTGTTAAATACCAAAAAGGGCACGAACACCACCACCTGCTAAACGAAGAACAATAATAGCTACGATCGGAGATAAATCAATCATCCCTAGTGGCGGAACAAATTTTCTAAATGGTTCTAAATAGGGCTCAACAATGCGGCCAACAAACTGACCAAGTGAAGATTCACGAGCGTTCGGGAACCATGACATAAGAATATAGCCAATAATAAAGAAAGAATAAATATATAATGCTTGATGAAGTAATAATCCAATTGTTTGCAAAACATTCACCACCTTCTATCTACAACTATTCAAAATGCTCTTGCATCATTTCTGTAATGGAACCTGTAACATCGACGTTATCAGGTGTGCATAAAAAGATGTTTGAGCCTACCTTTTGAATGTCCCCCCCAATAGCATACACTGTTCCACTTAAAAAATCGACTACTCGTTTTGCCTGATCATGCGATATTCTTTGTAAATTAATAATTACGGCTTTACGATTTTTTAAGTGATCTGCAATCTCTTGGGCTTCGTCGTACGTACGCGGTTCAAGCAAAATCACTTTCGTCCCCTTTTGAACACTTTGTAAACTAACAACATTTTGTGGTGACGTCCCTCCATTAGGTTGCTTGTTCTGCTGACTACGCGTACGACGTTTCGGCTCATTTTCTTCATCACTAGACCGTTCATCTACGTACTCTTCAACCTCTTCATATTCATCTTCTAGTTCAAAAAAACGTTTAAACTTAGATTTCATCCCCATGTTATCTTCTCCTCTCTTGCTTTCTATTCCTTGCCAACTAGCGCTGAACCAATTCGAATAAACGTTGCTCCTTCTTCAATAGCTACAGTAAAATCATTAGACATCCCCATTGACAGTTCCTTACACGGTGCATAATCTAGATTTAACAACTGAACTTCATCACGTATTTCTCTCAAGTTTCTAAAAATGGGCCTCGTTAATTCCGGGTCATCATAAAAGGGCGCCATGGTCATTAGGCCCACTACTTCTATGTGTTTAAATTGACCGAGGTCTTGAATAAATGGGATCACTTCTTTTGGAGAAAGTCCCGATTTCGACTCTTCTCCAGAAACATTCACTTGCACAAAGCATTTCATAACTTGTCCATCTTCTAACCTTTTGTCTACTTCCTTAGCAAGGGAAAGTCGATCTAAAGAATGAAGGTATTCATATTTACCAACAATTTGTTTTACTTTCCTTGTTTGCAATGATCCGATAAAATGCCAAATGCCACGTTCTCCAAGTTCGTCCCATTTTTGGACTGCACCTTCTGTTCGATTTTCACCGATATGTACTAAGCCAGCATCTAGAGCTTGAGCAGTCGTTTCCACACTAACATACTTTGTAACTGCTACAATTTGAACTTTTGATATATCGAGGTTGCAGCGAGTACAAACGGCATCAATTTGTTCTTGCAAAGTACTTAATCTTTCTTTCACACTCATTGTGATCAATCACCATCCACTCTTAGTCCAATAAAGCTCATTAATCTACCTGTTTTCCCGCCATCTGCACGATGGGAAAACATTCTTTCATCAGTAGCTGTACAAATAGAAGAACAAAGAATTTGATCTTGTTTTATCCCAGCTTGTATCAACAACTGTCTATTTACTTCTCTTAAATCAAGGAGATATTTATTGTTTATTAATGTTGTATAGGGTTTAAACTGTAAATGCTTAGGCCACACTTGATCCACTTCATTTATAACTTTTTGATCAACCTCATATATAGCTTTACTAATGCAAGGACCAATAGCAATATAAATCTCATCGACGGGAATTCCCTCATCCATTTTCCACTGTTCAATCATAGCTACGGCAATGTTTTTTACCGTACCTCGCCATCCAGCATGAGCAAGTCCCACTGTTTGATAATTGGGTGCATAAAAGTATAGAGGAACACAATCCGCATATAAACTCGTCAACAAGACGTTTTTCTCACGTGTATAAATCCCATCCGTCATCTGAATAGCTGATTCTAAACTTTCACTCCCTCGACCAACTTCTGATTCTGTAATTTTTCTTACAGTGGCTTCATGTACTTGTTCCGTACCCACCCATCGTGAAAGAGGGATACCCAAGTCTTTTGCTAAAAGAAGACGGTTTTGTTTGACCGTCACAGAATCGTCTCCAACATGATAACCTAAATTCAAGCTTGAATACGGCGATTGACTTTCCCCTCCATTCCTTGTGGAAAAGCCAACAATAAGGTGAGGAAAAGCTTGTTGCCAACCTTCAATGGTTACAAATCTTTCACTACTTTGAACAAACGGTTCCATCCAAATCTCTCCTCTCCCATTTTTAAAGGAGGCTGTTTTCGCATACCTTATTGCAAGGGTAAGTTTCAAATGTTCCTTAACAGCAACACTCTTTACGAAAACAGCCTTAAGGAAAGGGCACCGCCTTCCCTTTTAAAAAGGAAAATCTTATCATATTTATATTTTAGCATATGATCACACATACAAGAAACGACTTTCTTCTTCAATCACCGCTTTCTCATTGTCGAAGGGTGTTCATGACTCTGTGGTGGCCTCCCGTAAGTACTCGGCACCTCTACTAGGATGACATCCGAACCAATTCGAATGATATTTTTCCAAGGAATCACAATCTCCTCTGATTCTTTCCCAAATAACCCCATCATTTTACCAGAACTATTAATCACCAATGCCTCTATTGCACCTGTCGAAAGATTTATTTCTAAATCTGTTAAATGCCCTAACCTTTTTCCATTATCCATATTAACAATATCTTTTACTTGTAGTTCTGATATTTTCATCATATGTGGACACCTCTTTTTATATAGTAGTCTATCTTCTACTATATGCAGGGTTGTATAAGGTTTATGAACAAATCCACATACACAACGAACGTAAAAAAGGATGATCCTTATCCCCTTATTTTAAATATTGGTTTCTCTGTAGCTAGTCCTGCTAGCTTGAACCATTTAAAATAAAAGAGATGAAGGATTCATCCTTTGGTTGTTAAATTTGAGCGTGTTTATTCATTTGTTGAATGGCTGCTTTTTCTAAACGAGAAACCTGCGCTTGCGAAATTCCAATTTCATCAGCTACTTCCATTTGAGTCTTCCCTTGAAAAAAGCGCATATTTAGAATCATCTTTTCTCGATCGTTCAATCTTACCATTGCTTCTTTTAAAGCAATTTCTTCTACCCAATTGACATCTTTGTTCCGTTCGTCAGAGATTTGGTCCATGACGAAAATCGGATCTCCACCATCATTATAAATTGGTTCAAACAGAGAAACTGGATCTTGAATCGCATCTAACGCAAAAACAACATCTTCTTTTGGTACGTCTAATACCTTAGCAATTTCTTGGACAGTTGGTTCTTTTTCACGTTTCTTTTCTGACATGATCTGATCACGAACCTGAAGCGCTTTATAGGCGATATCTCGCAAAGATCGAGAGACACGGATCGGATTGTTATCACGCAGGTAGCGACGAATTTCACCTATAATCATAGGAACCGCGTATGTAGAGAATTTAACGTTTTGGCTTAAATCAAAATTATCAATAGATTTCATTAAACCAATACAACCTACTTGGAAAAGGTCGTCAACGTATTCTCCGCGATTGTTAAAACGTTGGATCACACTTAGTACTAAACGCAAATTTCCATTAACTAATGTTTCACGTGCACTGGTCTCACCATTTTGCAATCGCTGAAATAACTCTCGCATTTCAGTGTTCTTTAGAACAGGTAACTTCGAGGTATCTACACCGCAAATCTCAACTTTATTTCGTGTCAATTCTTTCCCTCCTATACGCGGGAGATGATGTCTAAGAAAAGTATCTCCTCAGAAGGAAAAATTATGCACGAGTGTTGTCGAATTAAATCCATTGCATTCGTTCGAGCAAGTCATGACAACAAATAGGAGATAAAAAATATTTTTAAATCGGATTTGTTCATATAAGTTGGAATATTAGGGCTAATTATGAAGGAGTTTCGTTTGTTATGTGAAGGGCTTATAGGAAAGTAGCGTTAGGTAAAAGGAGAAGTGGCTTTCCATCGTGCGAACATGTTGCGATGGCTTCGCTCGCTGCGCGCCTAAAGGAGAAACCCGCTCCTTTAGGCTTAAAACATAACAGCGGTTCTGGCTCTTACTCTGAATTATGTAAAAAGGAGGAGAGG
>NZ_JRJU01000053.1 GCF_000787375.1 Halalkalibacter okhensis
TTCGACATTAGTGCAATCCTGGTGGCAATGGCTCCGCTCGCCGTGCGCTTTTTGAGAAGTTCGCTCAAAAAGCTTAAAACCATTTACGGCGGCTTCGCTCATTGCTTCGAGTATCATAAAAAAGGGGAAGGGCACCCCTTTTTTATGATACTCTTTAATAACACCATTTTTTTAAAAAGTGGTTTGTTTCTTCTCTTCCTAGGACAATCAGCTTTTCTTTTTGTTCTTCTGTTAATTCAAAGTCGGTTGCTTTTACGTTTAGGACGGGGATAAATACAATGTTTCTGGCATGATCTTCATCTATATATTTTATGTCGTGTGCAGATGCCATTGTCTCAAAGAGGGCTCGATACATCGTTACTGCATTATTTATTTTTTTAGGAGGGATTTCACTTAGTTCAGGCTTTAATTGAAAACCAATTACTGGCCTCCTAAATCTTTTGGGGTTCCCATCCATAAACAGCCACATCGGAAAATTACTAAGCAATCCTCCATCAACAATATAGGAGGCTTTCCCTCCACTACCGCGGTCGTAAATCTTAACTGGTTCAAAGAAATAAGGAATGCTGCAACTCATCCTTATCGCTCTGGCTACTGGGAATCTTTCTGGTATTACACCGTATTTGTTTAAATCGTCAGGGAGTACGAGCAACTTTCCTTTCGTTAAATCAGATGCAATAATACGCAAAGAACCATGAGGTAAGTCGCCAAACGTTTTTACCCCTTTTCTTTCTAACACCTCTCTTAACCAATTCTCTAAAGCATTGCCTTTATATAAACCCAATCGATAATACAAGTGGATCCATTTAGTTATTGTAAATGGAAGAAACGACATCCGCTCATCCTTAAAAGATTCAATATCTAAATCATCAAGCAGCTGATATATTTCTTCACTGCTGTACCCTACTTTGATGAGGGCTGCTATGATGGATCCTGCACTCGTTCCAGCCAGTCGGTCAAATTCAAACCCTTTTTCCTCCATAACTTGGAGGGCCCCAATAAATGCGAAGGCTTTCACTCCTCCACCAGCAAATACGCCATCAACTTTCATCAGAAATCGCCTCCTCCTTCAACTCTATGTGTCAAAGCAGTCAGGACGACCTAAAAATTTGAAAAACCTCGTAATATTTTTGACATGGTATTACAACCGGGACTTGAAATCCGATTGGAAATTCATCAGCCGTAGTGCCACCACTCTTAGAAAATGCCGACGATTAACTTACATACTATTCTCTCATCACCCTTATAAATCACTGATCTCCTTCTCCTAAAGGACTTCAAAATATCGTTTAATACTTGCCCAAAAAATCAAAAAGAGCTCAATTCCTATGAGAATTGAGCCCCATTTTCAAAAACCTTTAAAATTGCTAATTATTATTCCTCTTCTTCGTTTCTTTTCTGGACATCTCTTAACTCGTATACTCTTGTCTCTTTTTCTTGAAAGTATTGAACAAGATCACCGATACGATCAATGGCATCCCAACTTAAATGATGTTCAATTCCTTCTACATCTTGATAAACATGAGAATCATCGACACCAATTAGTCTCATAAAATCTTCTAATAACTCATGACGGTACACTAAACGCTTTCCGATTTTCTTTCCTTTTGCTGTTAGGACTAACCCTCGGTATCGTTCATATATTAAGTATTCGCTTTTATCTAATTTTTGAACCATCTTTGTCACCGAAGACGGATGGACTTCTAATGCCTCTGCAATATCGGAGACTCGTGCATACCCTTTCTCCTCAATCAACATATATATTCGTTCTAAATAATCTTCCATACTAGGTGTTGGCATAAGGTCCCCTCCATTAATTGTCAAACATCATACCGTTTGACAGATACGGTGTACAATACAGCCCTGTATCATAAACCTATTCTATTGCTATAAAAAATGTGCAACACTTTTATTTTACAACAGAATGTAGGAGAAGGACAATGTGTTATCAAAGTTTATGTGAAGTATTCCATTTTCGCTTCCGGGAAGAATTTATCAATATAGGATTGGATTGTTTCTTTTAAGTCTCCAGCTTCTTCATCTTTATAAACGTATTTTCCTCGACCGTATCTCCCCCACTTGTATTTCCGTTCTTCCTCATTCATCTCTAGCTTTGATTTAGGGTACCGTTTTTGTATGATATTTTTCGCTGTTTTGGTAAAGCGATGTTGAATTAGTTCAAACGTCAAATCTTTTTGAGCGTAAGCAGGCAAAATGGCCTCCAAACGCTCAAACAAATCATAATACCCCTCTTTCCAATTATCGTGCAAAATTAACGGGGCTACGATAAAACCTAAAGGGTAATCGGCTTTTGCTACTTTTCCAGCGGCTTCGATTCGTTCTAAAAATGATGAAGTCCCTGGTTCAAAATGTTTAATTACATGATCTGAATTCACACTAAAGCGAAACCTTGTATTTCCATTGTGTTTCGCATCTAGTAAATGATCGACATGATGATACTTTGTCACGAATCGCAATCGACCCAAATCAGTCTGTCCTATATGCTCAATGGTCTTCTTTAGTGAATGTGTTAAATGATCAATCCCTACAACATCAGATGTACACGCAGCCTCAAAACGAGTAATTTCAGGCTCTCTTTCCTTGATATATTGATCTGCTGCATCAAAGATTTCTTCCAAATTCACATACGTGCGAATATATGGTTTGTTTCCAAGTGTCGTTTGCAAATAGCAGTAATGACAATGGCCCATGCACCCCGTTGCTAGTGGCAGCGCATATTCCGCTGATGGCTTTGACGTATCAAATTTCAATGTTTTCCTGACACCAATAACCAGGGTTGATTTAGCATTTCTATATTGCTGTAGTTCATTTTTCCCTGGAATATTACGTACCTGATTATGAGAGGTCGTCTCCCTTATCTCTACACCTTTTTTCTTGAATTTTTCTTTCAATTCACGTCCTAGTGGGTACTCAAGTGCCCCTGGTTCTATATAAACAAGTTGTGGTTCAAACGCTTTCATGTCAAATGCACCTCTATTTTTCTGATGTATTCACCTATGATGGTAATTTAAATACGCTTCTATAGGGTGTGCATATGAGGAAGATTCAGCCTACCAGTTATTAGAAAGAAAAAGGACTAAATCCAATACGAATTAGTCCTTTTCTTCAATAAATTTATTTAGTTTAAAGGCCACATTTTAACTGTGCACCACAACTTGTACAAGTGTTACAACCACCAAGATCTTCTACCTTTCCTTCACGACAAACTGGACACGTATTGCCAACCTCTGATCCAATTGTCACATTTGTAGATCGCACTTCAGAAATGGTATCGATTAATACTACTTTCTTATTTGAATCAGTTTGTGTCTGTGATTCATTATCAAAGCTATTCTCTTCTGCCTTCAAAGATAGAACTTGGGCATCACGACTGCCGTCTACATACACCGTTCCACCTTTAGCTCCTCCACGATACAAGCGCTCATAAACAGCTTGTACTTGTTCAACAGTGTAACCACGAGGTGCATTTACTGTTTTCGATAATGAACTGTCAACCCAGCGTTGAATGATACACTGTACATCAGCGTGAGCTTCTGGCGGTAATTCCATTGTTGAAATAAACCAATCCGGTAATTGATTTTCATCCGCATCAGGATTAGCTTGTAAATATTCTTCAACAATGCCTGCTTTCACTTCGATAAATTTCCCAAGGCGGCCACTACGGAAGTATGAGAAGGAGAAGTAAGGCTCAAGACCAGTCGATACCCCTACCATTGTTCCCGTACTACCTGTTGGCGCAACTGTAAGCAAATGTGAATTACGAATCCCATGGTCGAGAATTCCTTGACGAATATCCTCTGGCATAGATGTCATATACCCCGTATTAATAAATGCAGTCCGAAGCTCCAACGTTTCTTCATCTGTATTCCCTAATAAGAATGGGAAGCTTCCTTTTTCTTTAGCAAGTTCAATGCTTGTACGATAAGCTGTAGTCGCAATCGTCTCAAACACTTGATCAACAAGATCGTTGCCTTCTTCAGAGCCGTATACGGATTCACAATAAATGAGTAGATCATGAAGACCCATCACTCCTAAACCAACACGACGCTCTCCTTTGGCTTGTTTTGTGTTTTGTTCTAAGAAATATGGAGTTGCATCAATTACATTGTCTTGCATGCGAACACCGACTTCGACCGTTTTCTTTAACTTTTCAAAGTCCACTTCTTTTGTTTCTTTATTTGCCATCTCTGCTAAGTTAATTGCTGCAAGATTACATACAGAATATGGAGCTAAAGGTTGCTCTCCACACGGATTCGTCGCAACTACTTTTTGTCCATATGCTTTTGCATTAGTTTTATCATTTGCATTATCAATAAAGAAGATTCCTGGTTCTGCACTATATGTTGCACAAATGTTAATCAGGTTCCAAAGTTCTTTCGCTTTAATGATGCGGTACGTTCTTACCCCATAGCCTAACTCTTTCCACTCACGAACATCGCCAACCTCGTGCCACTTTTCATTATAGTATGCCATTTCCTCTTCATTGTAATTTTCTACATCTGGGAAACGAAGGGCATATTCTTGATCGTTTTCAACAGCTTCCATAAATTCTTTCGTTAAACAAACCGAAATATTAGCACCTGTTAAAAATTCAGCGTTATTTACTGAATATGTTCCGCCAACACGTAACTTTTCTTCTGCATCCTCAATCACTTTCGGATCAAATCCACCCTGACCAGCAATTGTTTTGTAATTAACAATTCCTTGGTACATAGACTCTTCGACTGCCGTTAAAGGTGTGAAATAAAGCTTGTCTTTTACGAGCTTTTGAATATGATTGTCTTCTGTATTTTCCAGCAAGAAACGCAAAATGCGCGGGTTTTGCATTTTAGAAATGATGAATTCTAAAATATCAGGATGCCAATCAGATAGCATGATCATTTGAGCACCACGTCTGGACCCACCTTGTTCTACAAGATGCGTTAGCTTTGCAATATCATCCAACCATGAAACTGATCCAGATGACTTTCCGTTTACTCCACGCGCTAGTGTGTTACGAGGGCGTAATGTTGAACCATTCGTCCCTACTCCGCCACCACGACTCATAATTTCCATGACTTGCTTACGGTGTTCAGAAATTCCTTCGCGTGAATCTTGAACATATGGCATAACGTAACAGTTAAAGTACGTCACATCTGTCTCTGCACCCGCACCATACAAAACACGCCCTGCCGGAATGAAATTCATCGAAACAAGCTGCTCATAAAATTGTTCGAACGCTTCTTGACGCTTTTCTTCCGTTGTTTCAACAGACGCAAGTCCTGTCGCGTTACGCTTTGCAATTTGCTCATAATAAATTTCAAGAGGTTTCTCAATTGTATCAAGTGAACGAGAGACGATTCCTGTCTCTGCTTCTTCGCCTTCGAGTACCCCGCGGAACTCTTCATCAACAAGTACCTTCGCTTGATTTGTTACGATGTCAAGCTCCATGACGAATCCATAACCTCGTGCAGGAAACTTAGGATCATCTTTGACGGTTAAGACAACAAAATCCCCATCTTTTAATGTTTTCTTTTCTGTATCTTTAAACGTGTAACGGTCTAACATTACGAGTCTTGATACGCCTTTTTGAGTAATGTGCATGTCGCTTGTAATTGGATGGACTTGCGAAAATTGCTCAATATCCTCATTTAATCTTTCTGTGTTCAGGCGCATAACATTTGACATCGTCATTGCCATTCGCGTCTCCTCCTCTTTCACATGGAAATCTATATTTTACTAGTATATCTAGTTGATTTTTCATACTGCTGTGCTTGTCCATGTACGATATTCTTGGGTAAGCTTACCACAAGACCGCCATCAGATTCAATATATTGTGCTCATTTTTATTTTCAATACACCATATATTGTGTCAGATTCCATTTCGATTTCTTTTGTCAACTTTGAAATGGGTAAAAAAAGAAGGATTTACGAGTTTACAAGAATGTTATCCGCTTTTTTTCGACATTTTGAACGAATTTGTCTCTTGCCATATTGCGGATTTTTTCAATGTCTTATGTTATCACTGTTTGAAGTCTAAATACAAAATGTTTGACAAAATTTTTAATAGATGATTGGCTTAATTATGTTATTCTTGTAGATACAAATAGTGAAAGGCCAATCAATATATTGAAATGATAAATAGTTGGAGGAATGAAAAATGGAATACATATTACAAAATGACAAACTTCTCCCTAAAAAAGACGCGATGATCCATGTTGACGATCGTGGGTATTATTTTGGTGATGGTATATATGAAGTTGTTAAAGTCTATGAAGGTAAGCCCTTTGCTATGGAACAACATTTAACACGACTTGTTCAAAGCTCCCATAAATTAGACATTAAATTGCCATACTCAGAAGACCAAATTACAGAATTCATTCATACATTAATCGAAAAAAACACATTAAAAAATGGACTTGTTTATTTTCAAGTCACTCGTGGAGTTGAACCACGTAACCACTTGTATTCAAGAGAATCGACTCCGGTATTCACAGCGTTCACTCAACCAGGACATAGCACTGAAGACCTACAGCAGAATGGGATCGATGTTTGGCTGACTGATGACATTCGTTGGCTCCGCTGTGACATTAAAACAATTAACTTATTAGGTAATGTACTGGTGAAACGAGAAGCAGCCGATCATAACTGTCAAGAAGCGATTCTTCATCGAAATGGAACAATCACAGAAGGTTCATCGTCTAATCTTTTCCTCGTTAAAGATAAGGTTTTATACACACACCCTGCTACCAACTTAATTTTAAACGGGATAACAAGACAATTAATCATCGAGTTAGCTCAAAACAATAACTATTCGGTCGTAGAAGAGCCATTCCCCGTTGAAGTACTAGAGCATGCCGACGAAGCATTTATTTCTAGTTCTTCAGTCGAGATCACTCCAATTAAATCGGTCCATGGGCAATTAACGACAACCTTTCCAATCGGCCCAGTGACAAAAGATCTTCAAAAAAAATTCAAAGAGCTATTGCCACGCAGCTAACCACATCAAACAAAAGGACTTGTCTCTAAAAGACAGGTCCTTTTGTTTTACTTTCTAAAATTCCAATCATCCCGCTCATAACGATCTCTTGCTATTTGCTTAACAATTTCCTCTTCTTCGTCCGTTAACGTATATGGCTCTAATTCGATGTTTAATCCTTTTTCAAATCCACGCTTAAATGCCAATTTTGCTTCATCCATCGTTAGAGGTTCACTTCTTAATGCATTAATAGCGACCGCTTTATTTTTAAAGTTCTTTTGCATGCGCTCGCGCAACCGATCACTCGAATAATTAAACAAGTCAAAAAGCTTGTCCTCATCGATATCTAAAATGATTGAACCATGCTGTAAAATTACACCTTTTTGCCTTGTTTGTGCACTTCCTGCGACTTTTCTTCCCTCAACAACAAGTTCATACCAAGAAGGAGCATCAAAACAGACGGCAGACCGAGGATTTTTGAGGGCACTTTTTTCCTCATCCGTTCTCGGGATCGAAAAATACGCATCAAGTCCCACATCTTTAAACCCTTCTAAAATCCCTTCAGAAATCACACGATAGGCTTCCGTGACCGTCTTTGGCATCTCAGGATGTTCCTCTGATACGATAACACTATACGTGAGTTCCTTATCATGTAATACCCCCCGTCCACCTGTTGGTCTACGAACAAACCCTAAGCCATACTCCTTAACCTTATCCATATTGATTTCTTTCTCGACTTTCTGAAAATAACCAATTGATAGAGTAGCAGGGTTCCATCCATAGAAACGAATTGTAGGTGGAATGACTCCTTTACTATGCCAATCTAACAACGCCTCATCTAAAGCCATATTATAAGCAGGAGAGCAATCTCCTGAATCTATGTAACGCCATGTTTCTTTCATTTCACACCGCTTCTTTCCAATTTGAGATATCTATGTCATTCTACCAAACGAGCACTTTGTAGCCAAGTCATTTGAGTTATTGCGTATTTGCTTAGCGGCTATTATAATGAATATTGATGTAGTACGCAAAGGAGTGTAGACAACAACCTATGGAATTCTTATGGCTTATCCTACTTGGATTTGTAGCGTATCTCGTTTTTAAGCGCTTTTACAATCCAAAATATTTAAAAACATTAACACAAGAAGACTTCATTAAAGGCTATCGAAAAGCACAGTTGATTGATGTTCGCGAACCTCGTGAATATGAAGGTGGACACATTCTTGGAGCCAGAAACATCCCAATGTCCCAGCTTCGTCAACGGATGAATGAAGTTCGGAATGATCAACCTGTTTATCTATACTGCCAGTCAGGTGCTCGTAGTAGACAAGCTGCTCAACTTATTAAGAAAAAGCGCGGCGTTGAAGATATCTCACACCTTAAGGGTGGATTTAAAAAGTGGTCTGGAAAGATTAAGAAAAAGTAAGGTTTTAAGGGAGTTGCTACCATGATTGGTGCATCTCCTTTATTATTCGTGGTATTTCTTGAAGATACGCCGTCCTAGGATAAAACTTTTCTCCCGATTGTAAAAAGCCTTCTATGGGGTCATAGAAGGCTTTTTCATGCGGAGTACTAAATATTATTCGCTCACGCTTTTTCATATTTTAGAATTGGTTTTCTTGCTGCCGTTGTTTCATCTAATCTTGAGATAACTGTCGTATGTGGTGCTTCTTGGACAATCTCTGGGTTTTCTTCTGCTTCACGGGCAATTTGAATCATGGCATCGATGAATTCATCTAACGTCTCTTTGGATTCAGTTTCCGTTGGCTCAATCATCATACATTCCTCCACATTTAATGGGAAGTAGATTGTTGGCGGATGGTACCCAAAATCTAAAAGGCGTTTGGCTATATCCAATGTACGTACACCCAGTTTCTTTTGACGACGGCCCGAAATAACAAATTCATGCTTACAATGCTGTGTATAAGGGAGATCAAAATGAGGCTCTAGGCGACGCATCATATAGTTTGCATTTAACACAGCATATTCTGAAACTTTTCGTAAGCCATCAGGGCCCATTGTACGGATATACGTGTATGCACGAACGTTGATACCATAATTCCCGTAATATGGTTTTACACGTCCAATTGATTGCGGACGGTTGTAATCAAAATCATACACACCATCAACACGCTTAACTATAACCGGTTTTGGTAAATAAGGAATCAAATCCTTCTTCACTCCAACTGGACCTGATCCTGGTCCACCACCACCATGAGGGCCTGTAAATGTTTTATGCAGGTTCAAGTGAACCACATCAAAACCCATATCTCCAGGCCTTGCGATTCCTAATATTGCATTAGAATTAGCCCCATCGTAATACAGTTTTCCACCAGCTTCATGAATAATTTGAGCCATCTCTACGATGTATGATTCAAACAAGCCTAGTGTATTTGGATTGGTTAGCATGAGTGCTGCTGTATCTTCACCTACGACTTCACGTAAATGATCTAAGTCTACTAAGCCATTGTCATCCGTTCGTACCGTAACTGATGCAAAACCAGCGACTGTTGCTGATGCAGGATTCGTTCCATGTGCAGAGTCAGGCACAATCACTTTGGTACGTTGGAAGTCTCCGTTTGCTTCATGGAAAGCGCGGATCATCATGAGCCCAGTCCACTCACCATGAGCACCTGCTGCTGGTTGAAGTGTTACTTCATCCATCCCTGTAATTTCAGCTAATGATGTTTGAAGCTCATAAAGTAATTCCATTGCACCTTGGACTTGTTCTACTGGTTGATATGGATGAATATGCGCTAATCCTTCAAAACGAGCAACATCTTCGTTAATCTTTGGATTGTATTTCATCGTACATGAGCCTAGTGGATAAAACCCTGAATCTACCCCATGATTACGTTTTGATAGTGCCGTATAATGACGCATAATCTCAAGCTCTGAAACTTCTGGCAATTCAGGCTCTAATTCACGTAAAAACTCACTTGGAATTAACTCATTAATAGACTGTTCCTCGATATCTAATGTTGGCAAGCTATGTCCAACTCGTCCTGGCTTGCTGCGTTCAAAAATGAATGGCTGATCTTTTGTTATCATAGTAAGGCCCCCAATTCCTTGACAAAAGTATCAATTTCCGCTTTCGTCCGTACTTCAGTCACAGCTACTAACATTTGACCTTTTAATGAATCATCATCACGCCCGAGGTCATATCCACCAATGAATCCTTTTGCAAGTAGCAACTCATTGACTTCAGATACAGGTCTCTTCACATTAATGACAAACTCATTAAATGTCGGTTGCACAAAGACGATTTCTACACCATAAGCTTTTAACTGCTTTTTCATATAAGCAGCTTTTTGTACATTTTGATACGCCATTTCCTTTACGCCTTTTTTGCCAATCGCACTCATGGCAACGGAAGCGGCTAAAGCATTTAGCGCTTGGTTCGAACAAATATTTGAAGTGGCTTTTTCACGCCTAATGTGTTGCTCACGTGCTTGTAATGTTAAAACAAACCCTCGTTGTCCATGTTCATCCGTTGTTTGACCAACTAAACGCCCAGGGACTTTACGCATTAATTTCTTCGTTGTTGCAAAATACCCGCAATGTGGACCGCCAAATTGTGTCGCAATTCCAAAAGGCTGCGCGTCTCCCACGACGATATCTGCGCCAAATTCACCAGGCGGCTTTAATAATCCTAAAGCAAGTGGGTTACTAGAGACAACAAACATTGCTTTACTACTATGAGTAATTTCTTCTAACTTGGCTAAAGGCTCAAGGTTCCCATAAAAGTTCGGATGCTGAACGACAACACAAGCCGTGTCCTCTCCGTATACTTCTTGTAACTGTTTTAAATCTGTCACACCATTAGCTGTATCAATTTCAATTACATTTAAACGCTGCCCTGTTGCATTCGTCTGCAAGACAGCACGTGCTTCTGGATGAACAGCTTTCGATACTAGAATGGTCTTTTTCTTTGTTTGCCCAGCACTGAGCATCGCAGCCTCTGCTAAAGCGGTCGGACCGTCATACATAGATGAGTTGGCTAAATCCATTCCTGTCAATTCACAAATCATCGTTTGAAATTCAAAGATGGCTTGAAGTTCTCCTTGAGAAATTTCTGGTTGGTATGGCGTGTAAGCTGTATAAAATTCAGAACGAGAAATAACGTGATCGACGATTGATGGAATGTAATGTTCATAAACACCTGCACCTAAGAAAGAAGGAGTTTGTTTGAGAGAGACATTTTTTTCTGCTAACTCTCGAAAGTATGAAATGAGCTCGGGCTCTTTCAAAGCTTCTTTAACATTCATTTCTCCTTTAAAGCGAATGTCACTTGGAATATCTGAAAACAATTCTTCAATCGACTTAACACCAATTGTCTCAAGCATTTCTTTTTGATCTGCATCTGTCATCGGTAAATAACGGTGATTCATGTATGTTCCTCCTCTTACTTCTTATAAAATGGCGTGGATACGACTTGTGCTTTCAAACGCTTTTTACGCACTTGAACTTCTACTTCAGTTCCAAGTGTAGTAACATCGATATCTACAACGGCAAGGCCGACATTTTTCTTTAACGTAGGAGATTGAGTACCTGTCGTGACAAAACCTACTAATTTATCACCGACAAACACTTCATACCCTGTACGAGGGATGCCTTTGTCTATCATTTCAAGACCAACAAGTTTCCTTTTCAGTCCTTCGTCTTTCTGTTTCGTTAACGCTGCTTTCCCAATAAAGTCAGCTTCTTTATTGATCTTTACGGCAAACCCAATCCCCGCCTCAAGTGGAGAAATATCCTTTGTTAACTCTTGACCATAAAGAGGCAACCTCGCTTCAAAGCGTAGCGTATCACGTGCTCCTAATCCACATGGAACAAGACCTTCGTCTTTCCCTACTTCAAGCAAGCTCTTCCATAACTTTGCCGCTTGATCTGCAGGGCAGTATATCTCAAAGCCATCTTCGCCAGTGTACCCCGTTCTTGATACAAGTCCTTTTACACCATCTATTTCTACTTGATCAGCAAATCGAAAAAAGCGAATCGATGCCAGATCAAAAGACGTTGCCTTTTGCAAAATTTGTTCGGCTAAAGGTCCTTGAATCGCTAATTGGGCAATGTCACTTGAGACATTTATCGCTGTTACTCCCTCAATAATATGTTGCTCCATCCACTCGACATCTTTTTCGATATTGGAAGCATTAATGACGAGTAGATAATCGTCTTCCGCTTTTCGGTAAACAAGCAAATCATCTACTGTCCCACCATCGTTGTAACACATCGCCGTATATTGAGCCTGCCCATCCACAAGTTTAGATACATCATTTGTCATTAGTTTTTGTAAGTAATCAAGTGCACGTGGACCTTTGACTTCTACTTCCCCCATATGTGAAACATCAAAAAGTCCAGCCTTTGTCCGAACGGCCTCATGTTCTTCTTTAATACTTAAAAACTGAACGGGAAGATCCCATCCACCAAAATCAATTGTTTTCGCTCCACTTTCTTTATAAACTTCAAATAGCGGTGTTCTCTTTAAATTAGCCATGTTCAAACCTACCTCCTCAAGTTCATTCGAAAATTAACAAAAAAAGGACAGGGTTATACACTATTTGTGTATAACCCTGTCCTGTAACCAGAAAGTTTCCTATATTCATGATTGAATACAGTGTCTTCGTAGGTGGCTTATGCTAAGCACTCTCCAGAGCTGCGTCAAATAAGAGTCTTTTTTGCCTGAGAGATTCGTATCGATAACACATTATCTAAATACTTGCTCCTTCGGCGTTGCACCATTCGCAAGCTCTCCCCTTATTCTCATCCGCAAGTCATTCAATTGTTTTTACACTCACTCATGAAATTCTTATAAATGGTACATACTACATGTATAAACCTATTTAAAAATAGGTAACATGGGTAATTCGGATTTATATTAATATCCTATCAAGATGAATAGGTTTTCGCAACAGTTTATTTACTAAATCAGATTATTTTATAGATTATTTATGATTTCATTCGGATATTGCAGTTTGATGGAAAGGGTGATAAGAATATGAAGATTGATATACATTTTGATCAAAAATGGAACGACACCTTCAAGGAAAGGTTAGATCAAGATGGTCCTTGGTCTAATTGGGAACTTTTTAAACTAGCGTATGAAGCAGAACAACATCAAATCATCCCAGAGTTTCATGGTTTACAAGCACCTAAGCATCTTCCACAACTAAAGCCATTTCCACACCAAATTGAAGTGGCAAATACAGTTATTGAGCAAATGAATGGCAAAGCCATACTCGCTGATGAAGTAGGTCTTGGAAAAACAATTGAAGCTGGGCTTATCTTAAAAGAGTACATGATTCGTGGACTAGTAAAAAAAGTCTTGATTCTCGTCCCAGCTTCACTTGTATCACAATGGGCAATCGAATTAAATACAAAGTTTCATATTCCAGCTATTCCCCAAAAGAAATCATACGTTTGGGAACAATGTGATGTTGTCGTTGCTTCAATCGATACGGCCAAAAGACAACCACATCATGATATCGTCTTAGAACAGCCATATGATTTAGTCATAATTGATGAAGCTCATAAACTTAAAAACCCAAAAACAAAAAATTACGAGTTCATTAAAAAGTTAAAGAAGAAATTCTGTCTATTATTAACAGCAACACCAGTCCAAAACAAGCTAGAGGAAATCTTTAACTTGGTTTCTTTGCTTAAACCAGGACATCTAGGTGACATCTCTTCTTTTGAAAAAGAATACCGTTCGAATAAGAGATCACCTAAAAATGAAGAAAAACTCAGAGAGTTAGTAAATAAAGTTATGGTGCGTAATCGCCGTGAGGAGACGGGCATTGAATGGACGAAACGAATTGTTGAAACCGTCCCAATTGATTTTAATGAGTCAGAGCGAGCCTTTTATAACGAGATAGAGCAGTTAAATGATGATTCAAGCCATTTTGGATTGCTGACATTAAAGAGGGAACTATGCAGCAGCAGAGAGGCTGCTTTTATGACATTAAAAAACATGGTTGAACGAGCTAATAACGAAGGACGCAAGCTCCCTGGTGCAGAGCGCTTATTGAACAAAATTGGTGAGGTAGATGGACATGCAAAGGCTGAAAAAGCACTTGAGATCATTAAAAAAATTAACGATAAAGTAATTATTTTTACTGAATATCGTGCGACACAGTTGTATTTACAATGGTTTTTAAAACAAAATGGCATTTCCTCTGTCCCATTTAGAGGTGGATTTAAAAGAGGAAAAAAAGACTGGATGCGTCAGCTCTTCCAAAATCATGCCCAAGTATTAATCGCAACCGAAGCAGGCGGTGAAGGAATTAACTTGCAATTTTGCAGTCATATTATTAACTATGACTTGCCTTGGAACCCAATGCGCATTGAACAACGAATTGGGCGAATCCACCGCCTTGGTCAACAAGAGGATGTGAAAATTTACAATTTCGCTGTCAATGATACTGTCGAGCAGCACATTCTCAAATTACTTTATGAAAAGATCCATCTCTTTGAAGCCGTTATCGGGGAGCTCGATGATATCCTGACAAAAATTAATCTTCCTTCAGTTGAAGAACACGTGCAAGATATTTTACTGCAATCTGATTCTGAAGGCGAAATGCGAATAAAGTTTGATCATCTTGCTGCGATTATGAATGAGGCAGCAGAAGAAGCTGCAAATTCTAGTAAGGAGGATCAGATCGATGCAACAGCCTCAAGTTCATGATTTTCTAGAACGTTACTTCCAAGCAAATGATAGTCCAATCATTGAAAATACATCTAGTTATCTCAAGGTTCAGCTATCCATTGAACTAGACAAGTTATTAATGAACAGACCATTTTATTGGCATTACTTAGAAAAGACAGGCGGACAACCAAATCCGATGCAGGTGACGTTTATCACAGATCAAGCTAACGCTCCTGATGATTTACGCGGAGAACAAATTCACTTTGGGTCACCACGACTTAGGCAATTATTTGGATCGACTCGAGAATTAGGGGGGTTCATTCGGCTCTATGAAAACATTCATGCATCAGGGAGAAAGTCCATTCCTCTGCAACCTTGGTTATGTTTAAACATGAAAGTCTCATTTCAATGTGACCGTAAAAAAGATGTACTGCTATCTTTGGGGTTAAATCTCATTCATGGTCAAATTGTTCAAAAATTTTACGATAGATTGATTGAAAAAGAACTTTCACCCAACATTCCAGATTTTTGCTTTAAATTATCCCCATTGATTACCGTTCACAGTGGGTTAATTCGATTGCAGAAAATGGTTCAAACCTATGCTGAAAATGAAGACAAAACTTGGGCAGAAGAAGCTGTAAATAGGTGGGAAACCGATTTGGCCCTGCTTGAGCAGTTTTATGAAGATTATGATGAGAAACCAGAAAGCTACGATGTTGAAAAACAAGCCTTAAAAGAACAATATGAGCCTAAGATTCATGTATCCATTATAAATGGTGGAATGTTCTACTTAGAGCAACAGGTTTTTTAATAGAAACAAGGCAACTACTCTAGAGTAGTTGCCTTGTCTCATTCCTTATTCTTCTTAGTGAGCTGTAGGAGCTCCACCACCTGTTGTAATGATTGAAATAATGGTTGCCACTGCAAACCAACCAAATACAACAAATGTAATTCCTGCAAATCCTACTGCAAAGAAATTCTTTCTGCGAACTTCACGAACAATCGCGACTGCACATAATAATGCCGTAATTAACATGATGATAGAAAAGATCATACTGTCTTCCCCTCCTTATGTAAAACTAAGAACCCAGCTTAACTAGTCCTATTATAATGCCATTTGGGAACGTTGTCAGCCTAAAATTTGACGAAGCTAGTACAGTTTCCTCAATATTTATAATGGGCATTTTTCATTTATTTTACTCTTTTTTTCTTTATTTGTCGAGTCGCTTCTCGTATTGTATGATAGGAATGACTTAAGTTATTGGAGGGATATATATGAAATGGACACAACTTCCACTTGGCCCATTACAAACAAATGCATATGTGTTACAAAACGATGCTAATGAAGCGATTGTTATTGACCCTGGTGGGGACGGCCAAGCATTTATTCAATGGTTGACATCACAACAATTAAAACCATTGGCTGTCTTGTTAACACATGCTCATTTTGACCATATTGGTGCAGTAGATGATGTACGGAATGAATTCAACTGTCCCGTATACCTACATAAGAATGAACTAGATTGGTTAGCAGACCCTAATAAAAATGGATCATCACGTTTTATGGGGAATCACGCAATTACAGTGAAGCCAGCAGATAATATTATTGAAAAGGAAGATACCATTACGATTGGTTCGTTCTCCTTTAAGGTATATGAAACTCCTGGGCACTCACCAGGAAGTGTTTCTTTCTACCTTAAGGAGGAAGCGGTTGTTTTCTCAGGTGATGCATTATTTGCCCAAAGTATAGGGAGAACCGATTTGCCGGGTGGAGATCATCAATTGTTGTTAACGAGCATACATAAGAAGCTTCTTGAGTTACCAGAGGAAACCGTTGTTGCTTGCGGCCACGGTCCAACTACCACAATAGGAAATGAAATGGATGGAAACCCCTTTTTATCAGGGTTTTAAGTAATCGAGCAGCTGCTATGTCAGCTGCTTTTTATTATATAAAAAGAACCTCCACCATTAGTGGAAGTCCTTTGGGGAGTAAATCGTATTGATGTAAGAACCTTGAGGGGAGGGGGACTCCCTATCAAAGATCACCAATCTACTGTACATTGTATAAAATACTTTTACACTGTGTCAATAGTATTAATATTAAGCTAAAAAGAAACCGTCCCTTAAATAAGGAAACGGTTTCTCCTCTGCACATATGTACAACGAATATTAATGCCCTCCGAAGCTTGGTACTAACAAGAACGTTGTGTAGTACGTGAACCCTACGAAGAAAATCGTTAAATAGGCACCAAAAATGTACATGTACACACGTTCTGATAGGTTTAGGTAGCTTAGAGCTAACAAGGCGCCTGTTTGCGCAAAGAATAACAATGCTACATTATACATATGACCAACAAAGAACAGAACGGAAAAGATCCCTGTCCAAAATGCTAAAACACGATACATACGATCCATTTGGGTTTCCCTCCTTCATGAACAAATTTGCCCCACACGACAGTATTTGTTTAGGATAGCAAATGATTAAGTACAGACCTTATTATATACGACTACTTCCATACTGTAAATGCTTTGATGAATGGCAATACTGTGTCACCTATAATTTAATGACAGAATAAGAGCAAGCTTTCGCCGTAGGATCTGTTAACTTCATATTGTCCTTAAGAATATGTTCCCCAAGAAAATAGGAGAAAATGCCTTTAAATAATTCATGATGCATAGAACAAAGCGATGTCGAGTGTTCAGACATTAATTCTTTAAACGTACAGTTATAAATACTAAACTCAATTTCATCCTTCTCAGCTGAATAAGATATTTCTGGATTCAGGCCTTGATTGATCGCTATTTGTTCGATCATTTTTACTTTCTGCTCCATTGAAGCATTTTCTACCTCAAAGTGAAATTGCTTCACATACAAGTCTGCACTCTCACGCCCATATCTATACCCCATTTTTTTTAACGCATCGATACCAACTTCACCAAGTTCCACCAATGATGACAATGCCATCTTTGCTAACCTTTGATAGTCACGATAAGGAAACTGCAATTGAATGACTTCATCTGATAGTTTGTAATAGCGACTAGGCCGCCCTCCTTTTCCTGTCTTCTGTGTTTCTGAAACAATCATTTTTACGTCTTCTAATTTCGTCAAATGAAGACGAGCAACATTAGGGTGTATATGAAATTGGTCGGCTATTTGTTGTACGGTTACATGTTCCCGTTGTTTTACAATATACTGATACACAGAGAACCTTGTTGGATCTGACAATACATTTGTTATTTTTAATGTGTTTTGTTCCATCTTGTTCACTCCCAAACTTACCTTACTTACACCATTATAGTATAGGAATCAAAGTAAATAAAAGAAAACATTTACAAGGTAAATTAAATTACACACAAATAAAAAGCGAAGAATTGTCACTGACAACTTCGCTTCTTATTTTCTACGATTCTTTTTTTTTGAGTTTTTTCTTAAGAACAAGGAAATTCCGAGTGGAATCATCCCAAATGCATGGTTTGAAAAAGGGGGACGGTCAGCTCTGCGTTCGAGCTTTTTCGTTCGTCTTTCTTCTTTTGGTTGATCCATTCGAATTACAGCTTGTTGAGTCAAAAATTTGACGTAATCATTCAATGACATAGTTCTCAACTCCTAATGCATGAGCTATCATCAGTATGCCCAAATATTAGGATTTTAAAATTGATTCTAATTCCGCGACAATACCTAAAACCGATCTTCCTACTGTATTAACGATAATATCAGCCTGTTCGTACAGCTCAAGTCGTGATTCATATAATGCTTGAATCCTTTCTTTGTCTTGTTGCTGCAATAAAGGTCTTGTTTCATCCCCTTCCAAACGTCTTAATAACTCATCAAAGTCTGCCTGCAAATAAATAATTTCACCCTGAGATGCCATGATTTCTCGATTTCGATCCTTTTTAATAATGCCTCCTCCTGTTGTAATAATCATGTGATCTCCTTGCAGTTCTAATAGAGCTTGAGTCTCAAGATCTCTAAAATAATCTTCCCCCTTTTTTTCAAAAATTTCTGATATAGACATCTGTTCTTTGTTTTCAACCCATTTATCCGTATCAATGACATGGTAGCCAATTTTATCAGCTAATGCTTGTCCAATCGTCGTTTTTCCTGACCCCATAAATCCCGTGATGTAATATTGATGCGACACGCTATGAAACCTCCCAATAATGATCCAACATCTTATTATTCCAATTATATCGAAAACCAGCCTGACGCTCGTGACCAGTCTCCAATCTTGCCTTTACAGTAACGTTACTAATTCCATTATCATAAGTTGCTATTTCTAGTGTAACGGTACCAGTAGGATATGAAAAGAGAATATTTTGATTTGGAACCGGAGCAACATCATTATTTAAAAATTCGCTTATGCCTAGTTGGAGGAGCGTTTCAATTTGCATCAATCGTTCTTGTTCATAAACTGCATGTTTATCAACTAAGTACAAATTTACTTGAAAAAGAAGTACTTGCAAAATCAACATACACATTAATAATGTAATTGGGTAAACAAATCCCCTCTCTTGCTTCACACGCTGCCTCCTTTTCTGGCATACTGCATTAGCATCATCTTGCTGCTGCGATACCCATCTAACATTTCGATTTCACATGTGACCAAATATTCAGCTACCTCACAAGAAAACGTTTTTACTTGTTCAATAAGGAGATTATGACCTTCTTTATTTTTCCTACTTCGTATTTGTTTTGATTGTAAGACCTCTATGTCTACAATGTCTTCGTTGTACTTAGTTAATCGTAATGTACCTTCTATTACTTCTCCTTTTTTAGATTCCCTAACCTCATGAGCTAATTGATTAAAAAAAGTCATAACCTGCTGGGTTGAAATCACGTTAGTGTAATATCCGTGTGAACGAATGAGTATTAATTTAGGTAACAGAGAAGCAATTATTATAAAAATAGCAAGAGCCATCAAGAGCTCCATTAGTGAAAATCCTCTTTCATTTCTGAGCATAGAAACAACGTTCATAGTCCCTCCCATTTCGGCCAGTCCATCTTGCACAAAACCGTAGTAGACCTTCTCTTACTTCCTCTTTTACAATCAAAACGCCATCATTATCCCTATCGTCAAGAGGCATACCTGCTTTAAAACGGTTAACAGCTTCTTCTAACTGTAGCAATACCTCTACTTCTTCATGAATCGCTGTTCTCTCTGCATAAACAGTTAATAACAAAGGAAGAATAGAAGCGCTAAACAGCATGAGAAAACCAAATGCAAATAACACTTCCATTAAAGTAAACCCACTACATTTTTGTATATGAGACCATTCCTTTCCCTATATAAATTGTGAAGCGATAACTGTTTAGTCCAATTCGTAATCGAAAAGTCCCAGATGCACCTGGATGACCATTTGTATGAAAATAGATAGAACTTAGAGATAGAGTTTGGGATTCAAATAACATGTCAGGGTGTTGATACGGGATAATTAAATAATCATCAAAGTTATGAAAACGAATGAAGAATTGTTTTGTATCATTGTCTGTACGGATAAACACTCGTCTTCCATTTGCAATTGCGACATGCTGTGCGAGAATAATCTGTTCTTTAATTTGTTGGGCTATTAAGTCTGCTTCATGATTAACTGGAGACGAATCGGTAGGTTTGAATGTAGGTATGAGAAGAATAATGGTTAGAATGGATAACGTGATGAGCAATTCGATGAGGGTATAACCTTGATTTGAATTCATGTTCACTTTAAGAAGATTTACTACTTACTGTACCATTTTCGTAGTCTAATTCAGAATCATCTGGGCATGTTAACTTATCAACGTAGTCAGGAGAAAGGTCCTCTAGCTTATCCGGTAATTTACCGTTTTCAATCTCATAAGCATACACCTGGGACTGTATTAACTTTACAGTGGCTTCGCATCCTTTAGAAGCAGCAACCTCATTATTATTTGACATGTTTGGAACGGCTATTAGGAGTAAAAGGGAAATGATCATCAGGACAATCAACATTTCAACGAGGGTAAAGCCTTTTTCATTTTTCAATTTTCATCACCTCTGTGGATTTTTAAAAACGGGGCTTTTTCGAAGAGTTCTTTTTTAATCGATCCTCCTTTCAAACAATATTTGTTATAATTAGACAAGAATGAACAAACTCCTTCTTTTATTTTAATTTTTTTTTGAAAGGTGTCAGAAATGAAACTTATCCTTTTATCAATATTCCGCTTTTATCAGCTTGTTATCTCGCCCATTAAACCACCGACTTGCCGATTTTATCCAACATGCTCCCATTACGGTATTGAAGCTGTTAAAAGATTTGGTGCAATGAAAGGAGGATATCTAACGTTAAAAAGGATTCTTAAGTGTCACCCTTTTCATCCAGGTGGCATTGACCTAGTACCTGAGAAGAAATCAGCCCATCGTTCAAAGGAAGATTAACATTTCTTGTAATATAAAAAAACCATACAATAAGTATGGTTTTTCTCAGTATGCGGGTGAAGGGAGTCGAACCCCCACGTCATAAGACACTAGATCCTAAGTCTAGCGCGTCTGCCAATTCCGCCACACCCGCATAATTGATGTTTTTACCAAAACACCTTATATGGTGAGCCATGAAGGACTCGAACCTTCGACCCTCTGATTAAAAGTCAGATGCTCTACCAACTGAGCTAATGGCTCTTGCTGTTTTTTCAATGATGTATTTACATGATGCTTACGGACGATGTTTCCCTCCGTAGTCTTTACCTGTTCTTTCCTCTTCCAGTAACACTCTGTTGCTTGCTGCGTCAGAACAACTCGTAGATTTTCAGGTAGATCGGCTCGTAACTGATTTAATATGGTGACCCGTACGGGATTCGAACCCGTGTTACCGCCGTGAAAGGGCGGTGTCTTAACCGCTTGACCAACGGGCCAATCTAAATATATATAACCTGTCCATGGCGGAGAAGGAGGGATTTGAACCCTCGCGCCGCGTAAACGACCTACACCCTTAGCAGGGGCGCCCCTTCAGCCACTTGGGTACTTCTCCATGGCTCCACAGGTAGGACTCGAACCTACGACCGATCGGTTAACAGCCGATAGCTCTACCACTGAGCTACTGTGGAATGGTGGGCCTGAGTGGACTCGAACCACCGACCTCACGCTTATCAGGCGTGCGCTCTAACCAGCTGAGCTACAGGCCCACAGTAGTAAAAAGCGGGTGATGAGAATCGAACTCACGACATCAGCTTGGAAGGCTGAGGTTTTACCACTAAACTACACCCGCATATGATATTGTTTTGAATCAAGACTTCAAAAACGCAAAACATGTCTCTTCCTCTTCTAGTAAATCACAGAAGCGAATGCGTCGAGACAACTCGCAGCTTATTCGGCAGATGTTATGCTCGTGGCTGAGGTTTTACCACTAAACTACACCCGCATATTTTTTAAAGGAATTGGCGCGCCCTGAGAGATTCGAACTCCCGACCTTTTGATTCGTAGTCAAACACTCTATCCAGCTGAGCTAAGGGCGCTTATAAAGAGCGGAAGACGAGATTCGAACTCGCGACCCCCACCTTGGCAAGGTGGTGTTCTACCACTGAACTACTTCCGCATTGGCTGGGCTAGCAGGATTCGAACCTACGCATGACGGAATCAAAATCCGTTGCCTTACCGCTTGGCGATAGCCCAATTAAAATATTATGGGGCGGCTGATGGGAATTGAACCCACGAATGCCGGAATCACAATCCGGTGCGTTAACCACTTCGCCACAACCGCCATATAGTTTATTAGTGGTGGAGGGGGACGGATTCGAACCGCCGAACCCGGAGGGAGCGGATTTACAGTCCGCCGCGTTTAGCCACTTCGCTACCCCTCCACATAAAGTGAAAGATCTAAAATAATTTATGGCGGTCCGGACGGGACTCGAACCCGCGACCTCCTGCGTGACAGGCAGGCATTCTAACCAACTGAACTACCGGACCATTTTGGTATTGCGGGGGACGGATTTGAACCGCCGACCTTCGGGTTATGAGCCCGACGAGCTACCAGACTGCTCCACCCCGCGTCGTTTTATAGCTAATTGACGTAGCTATTCAATGAGGAGGACATTTTCCTCTTCCTGTTTCTCTAAGATGCTTAATGTGTCAATGTTACTCGTAGTGTTTCAACGATGTTTTGCTCGTTGCTCCACCCCGCGTCGTTATAAAGGGTAATGATTCTAATTTAATATGGCGGAGGAAGAGGGATTCGAACCCCCGCGCGGTTTAACCCGCCTGTCGGTTTTCAAGACCGATCCCTTCAGCCGGACTTGGGTATTCCTCCGCATATATGGTGGAGCCTAGCGGGATCGAACCGCTGACCTCCTGCGTGCAAGGCAGGCGCTCTCCCAGCTGAGCTAAGGCCCCATAAATAAAATCATAGCCTGGCAACGTCCTACTCTCACAGGGAGAAGCCCCCAACTACCATCGGCGCAAAAGAGCTTAACGACCGTGTTCGGCATGGGAACGGGTGTGACCTCTTTGCTATCGCCACCAGACTATAAAATTGAAAGA
>NZ_JRJU01000054.1 GCF_000787375.1 Halalkalibacter okhensis
GGCTCCATGTCCCCCCTGTGAGACGAACTTCTTTTTTTCGTAAAGAGGTCATCGAATACTTCTAAGAGAAGCATCATGCCTTCCACGTAGAAGAAAAGAAGTGAGTCTGAGCTGTTTCTCTTCGTAACACGACGTGAGCAACGTCGAAGAAATAACACCACGGACAATCATCCCCGTAGAAGAAAAATAGCGAGCCAGGACGTTGCCAGGCAGGGCACGCTCCGCATAGAAATTGGAGAGAAGGTAATACAAATACACGTACTGGCAGAAGAGCGCTAGGAGGAACAGCATGATTCTCTAATGAGCGATGGTTACATCATGAGTAGCTTCTTGAAAGACCTCCTTACCCGAACGAATAAACTGCAAAAATCAGTTCAGACAGAAAAAAAGCCAATTTGGATTGAATGTGTCCAAGTTTGGCCAGCAAATCCCTCATTTCCGACAGAAAAACAACCAACTTGGACAGAAAGTCACAATGGGCTAACGATTGACCTAAATATAACAATGAATAACTCCTCTAATAGCACATTAAAACGATAAAAAAGCCGCTTAAACAGCGGCAGATAATAAACTGATACATAAAAAGATAAAACTTCATTAGTTTGCATTACGAGGAGGTTTATTAGTGGGGTAAATTGCTTTTTTTAATTCCTCTTGTGCGATGACATTATTGACTGTATCGCTGCTTGGCTTGCCTTTTTGACTGTACCCTTTTTCGCGCTTTTGGCTCATCCTTATCCCCCCATTTCAAATAGATTCCTTGTTAAGATGAGTTATTATAGCGATCCTTATTCATATCTGAACGCAAAACTGTAAACAAGGATAACCCCATAAACATCGAATAAAAACATTAACAATAAATATTAGTTAGGATAGGCACAAAATCACAAAGAAAAGAATAGATTAAAAGAAAAGAGATGTATGAAGTTTAGTTGTATAGCCGATACTGATGTCAGGGGTGATGGATAATGCCGAAGACGAAAACAATGAAAGTGCGGCTAGGGGATTGTTGTATGGTATGTAAGAAGAGAAAAGCAGAAGGATTACAGGTTTTAAACACATTTATGTGTGAATCGTGTGAAGAAGAACTAGTTCAGCTAAATGAACAAGACGATAAGTATGAAACATATGTTAAACAAATGAGGAATTTATCTACTAATTTTATAGGATAAGAGAGCAAGCCTTGATGAAAGGCTTGTTTTTTATTTTGTTTAAGATCATATTCAAAGAACCAACATAAGTTTTTACATCACACATAACCTTCCAGGACCCAGGATACTAGGCGTTTTCTTAACAACGAGAAAAAAGTACAGTATCATAATAAGAAAGAGTGTTTATAGGATAGGAGATTTATGACGTTGACTCGTAATCATATTCCATTAATTAAAGCTATACAGAATCATAAGAAGACAAATCCGGTATCCTTCCATGTTCCTGGTCATAAAAATGGATTATTTTTTCACAATTCGCTGCTTGAGGATTTTCAAGAGGTGCTTACATATGATGTGACTGAATTGGTTGGGTTGGATGACTTACATGCACCAAGTGGGGCTATTCGCAAAGCACAAGAAGAGGCAGCTCGTTTTTATGGGGCAAAAGAAACGTTTTTCCTTGTTGGAGGATCGACCGTGGGGAACTTAGCGATGGTTTACGGAGCATTCCAACGGGGAGACCAAGTGTTTGTTCAGCGTAATAGTCACAAATCAGTTTTTCATGCGGTACAAATTGCAGGTTTGCATCCAATATTGTTAACTCCAGAGTTTGATACTATCTCAGGTCATCCTATCGGAATATCTGTAGCAGCATTATCTGAAGCCATACGGCAGTATCCTGATGCCAAGGGGGTTATTTTAACCTATCCAAACTATTTTGGAGTTAGTATAGATTTACAAGAAACCATTTCAGCAGCAAAACAGAGCGACCTTCTTGTTTTAGTAGACGAAGCACATGCAGCACACTATTGTTTAGGAGAGCCTTTTCCTGTGTCGACATTACAACAGGGAGCCGATGTCGTTGTTCAATCAGCACATAAAATGCTGCCAGCATTAACGATGAGCTCGTTTTTACATTTAAATGATAAACGTTCTGACTCTCTTAGGCATAAGATAAAGGAAGCACTGTCTATGTTTCAATCAAGCAGTCCTTCTTATTTACTTATGGCGTCATTGGATGGAGCAAGGGCTTATGCGGAAAGTATGACAAAATCAGAAATTGCTACGATTTTAGCAGGAGTTGATGCATTAAAAAAAGAACTATCTAGCATAAAGCAAATCAAGGTTGTCAATTGGAATGACAACTATCATTGTGATCCATTAAAAGTTACAATAAAGACAACAACCAATTTAACAGGATTTAAGCTTCAAGATATCTTTATAGAAAACAATCTTTATCCTGAGCTTGCTGATGAGAAGCATGTACTGCTTGTTTTTGGTTTAGGGAACATAAAAATCCCTAATGGGTTGCTTCAATCTATTCAGCAAACATTAAACCCTTATGAAGTTAACGAGGAAACTCGTACGCCCCCTTTTCTCAATGTAAGAATGGGAGCACAAAAACTAGAGCTACATTCAGATGCCATACAAAAGGCAGAGAAGAAACGAGTACCTTTTGAAAAAGCTGTTGGTCTTATTGCAGCTGAGGCCATTGTTCCTTATCCTCCCGGTATTCCATTCGTGTTACCTGGTGAGCGTATAACGGAACAAACGATTGAGGGCATCCTGAGTTTATTAGATGCAGGGGCAGTGTTTCAAGTTGAGCAGGAATTAAAAGATGTTTTGGTAGTTGATGTGGAGGATGACAATGAGTAAAGGTTTTTTTGTAACAGTAGAAGGTGGAGAAGGGGCAGGTAAGACAACTGTCTTAGATCAAATAGAAACAGAATTAATTCAAAGGGGTTACGAAGTCGTTCGCACTCGTGAACCAGGAGGCATTCGGATTGCTGAAAGAATTAGAACGGTCATTTTAGATGTTACACATACAGAAATGGATAGTCGAACGGAAGCACTACTTTATGCAGCAGCTAGAAGGCAGCATCTCGTTGAAAAAGTGATCCCTGCTCTAAAAGAAGGAAAAATTGTCCTTTGCGATAGGTTTCTTGATAGTAGTCTTGCTTATCAAGGATACGCTAGAGGGATTGGGTTTGATGAAGTAAAAGCGATCAATGAATTCGCAATTGAAGGTTATTTGCCTGATTTAACCCTGTTTTTTGATGTTGACCCGCAAATTGGCTTAACTCGTATTCAAAGCGATAAAGATCGGGAGGTAAATCGACTCGATCAAGAAAAGCTTGAGTTTCATGAGCGTGTCAGAAATGGATATCAAAAAGTGATGGACGTCTACCCCGAAAGGATCAAGGTTATCGATGCGAATCAAGACGTTCGGGCCGTTTATAAAGATGCAATGACAGAGATCAATCAATTTGTAGGTCGCTAACTTTATTAATAAAGGAGCTGTCGAAAATGAAACTAATTATGGCTGTTATTCAAGATAAAGATAGTAATAGATTGTCTGATGCGTTAGTTAAAGCCGATTATCGTGCAACAAAGCTTGCTAGTACAGGGGGCTTTCTAAAAGCAGGGAACACAACTTTTCTCATTGGGACAGAAGATGAGAACATAGAAGACGTCATGTCGATCATAAAAGAAAATTGTAAAAGTCGAGATCAACTTGTAGCACCTATTTCTCCAATGGGCGGAAATGCTGATTCGTATGTACCTTACCCGGTTGAAGTGCAAGTAGGTGGAGCGACCGTGTTTGTTTTACCGGTTGAGCAATTTGAGCAATTTTAAAGGTGTTGAACTAGATGGAAACGTGGAATCAGTTAAAAGAAATTCAACCAAGAATTACCGATTTACTTATGAAAACATTACAAAAGAACCGTCTTGCTCATGCCTACCTTTTTGAAGGAAGCAAAGGAACCGGTAAGCGTGCAGTAGCTCTTCATTTAGCGAAGAGCTTCTTTTGTGAAAATAGAGAAGCAGAAAATCCTTGTTTACAGTGTTCAAATTGTAGAAGAATTGAGCACGGCAATCATCCAGATGTGCATAGAATCGAACCAGATGGCCTATCTATTAAAAAGCATCAAGTTGAGCATTTGCAAAAGGAATTTTCATACCGTGGTGTTGAATCAGCTAAGAAAGTGTATATTGTAGAGCATGCCGATTTAATGACGGTTGGAGCAGCTAATAGTATATTAAAATTTTTAGAGGAACCTGCAACTGAGACATTAGCCATTCTTCTAACGGAACAAGGGAGTAAAGTGCTACCTACGATTCATTCACGTAGCCAACATTTGACCTTTGCTCCACTTTCAAGAGAGGTTTTTTTGGACAAGCTCGTACAGAATGGAAATTCTAGCACAATTTCCAGTTTATTGGCTAGTTTAACAACAAGTTATCACGAAGCAGAACAGCTATTAGAAGCGGATTGGATTGCACAAGCACGAACCGTAGTGATACAATTGATGGAGGAGCTTCATACGAGACCGGCTCAAGTACTTTTCACATTACAAGAAAAGTGGTTACCGTTGTTTAAAGAAAAATCACAGTTAGATATGGGATTAGATATGATTCTTTTATGGCTACGGGATCTGATGTTTACAAAGGTCGGAAAAGTTGACTCTTTAAGTTATATTGATCAAATTGATCTATTACAACAGCAAGCGCTATCTAGTTCGCAGGATACAATTAGTCAAAAGATGTCTGCGGTTCTTCATGCAAAAAGGCAGCTTGTTGCTAATGTTAATCCTCAACTTATGATGGAGAAGCTGTTGCTTAATATACAGGAGGGATAGAAGATTGCATCAAGTTGTAGGTGTGCGCTTTAAAAAGGCCGGCAAAATCTATTATTTCTCCCCTGGTTCATTTCAGCTGGAGAAGGGAGAAACAGTTATCGTTGAAACGTCTAGAGGCGTTGAGTTTGGCCGAGTTGTTATTGGAACAAAAACGGTTGACGAAAACGATGTTGTTCTTCCATTAAAGCAAGTCATCCGTATTGCGACTGAGAAAGATAAGTTAGTCGTTCAGGAAAATGTCGAACAAGCTAAGAAAGCGTTCGAAGTGTGTACGGAGAAAATCATTGAACATAAGCTAGATATGAAGCTAGTAGATGTTGAATATACATTCGACCGGAACAAAGTATTATTTTATTTTACTGCCGATGGTCGGATTGATTTTAGAGAGTTAGTAAAAGATTTAGCAGCGGTGTTCCGTACGAGAATCGAACTTCGTCAAATTGGCGTACGGGATGAAGCAAAAATGTTAGGTGGGATTGGTCCATGTGGCCGAGTTCTTTGCTGCTCATCCTTTTTAGGTGATTTTGAACCGGTTTCCATTAAAATGGCCAAAGACCAAAGTCTATCACTAAACCCGGCTAAAATTTCAGGTTTGTGTGGTAGGTTAATGTGTTGTCTCAAGTATGAGAATGATATGTATGAGTCAGCAAAGCAAGAATTACCTGATGTTGGGAAGCGAGTCAGAACACCTGAAGGAAAAGGAAAAGTGATTGGCTTAAACTTGTTAGAAAAAGTCATTCAAGTCGAATTAGTTGAAGGTGAGCGAATAGTCGAGTTTACAATGGACGAACTAATGAGCAAAGAAAGCGTGCCGACTGAAGCCACAGAATAATGAGGTGGGAGCATCGTGGACAAAAAAGCCATTTTTACACAGGTGAGCCAACTAGAAGAACGGCTAGGTGAATTGCATCATGAGTTGCGAGGATTGAAGGAACAGTTGGCCTACTTAATTGAAGAGAATCATTACCTTCATATCGAAAATGAAAATCTGAGAGATCGCCTTGAAGCGCAGGAAGAGGCGCAAGAGGAAGGAAAGAACGATAAGCCGACAAAAAAACCTTTTGTAGGAGAAGGGTATGATAACTTAGCAAGGCTCTATCAGGAAGGGTTTCATGTTTGCAATACGCATTATGGAAGTATTCGTTCAGATGGAGATGACTGCTTGTTCTGTTTATCCTTTTTACATCAAAAGTAAAAAGCCTACACATGAAATCAAATAGAAAATTTTTAGGGGGCAGATCTTGCGTTATATCGTTAGGTCTGCTTTTTTAGCCTATATATAAAGGAGTGCACAAAAAAAGCGTGAAATTATTTGAAGGAGAACGATTAGACTATATAGCGGGAACGGATTTAGAGATATTGCAAAGTCCACACGTTTTCTCGTTTTCAATCGATGCCATTTTGCTAGGACGATTTGTCCATGTACCAATTCAAAAAGGAAATATCCTGGATTTATGTACAGGGAATGGGGTCATCCCTCTTTTACTTACAACTCGGTCGAAAGCAACCATCATTGGAGTAGAAATCCAGAACAAATTAGTGGAGATGGCCAAACGAACCATTGAATTAAATAAATTACATAATCAGATTCAAGTAGTTGAGTCCGATCTAAATGAAATCCCAGTTGAGGTGAAAAGAGGATTCTTTGATGTTGTGACGTGTAATCCTCCTTATTTTGAAACCATAACGGAAAATGAAAAAAATCGCAATGAACACTTTGCCATAGCGAGACACGAAATCTATTGTACATTAGAAGATGTGATTCGAGTTAGTAGCCAGCATGTAAAGCAAAAAGGGAAAGTCGCACTCGTGCATAGACCTGAAAGATTGACCGACATCATCGAGCTTATGCGTCATTATCGTATTGAACCAAAACGAATTCAAATGATTCATCCAAAAGCAAACAAAGAGGCAAATATGGTCCTTGTTGAAGGAATCAAAGATGGCAAAGCAGGCGTGACTTGTTTGCCACCAATCGTCGTTTATAATGAACAGGGAACATATACAGAACAATTTAGCTCAATTTATGAAGCAAAATGAACAAGGAAGGGATTATCATGAATCAACAAACGAGTTACAGTGACAGTGAAGAAGGAAAGCTTTATCTAATTCCGACACCAATAGGAAATCTTGAAGACATGACCTTTCGTGCGGTGCGAATGTTAAAAGAAGTGGATGTTGTTGCAGCAGAAGACACAAGGCAAACGAGAAAATTATGTAATCACTTTGATATAGAAACAACCCTTGTCAGCTATCACGAGCATAATAAGAAAAAAGCTGGGGAGTCATTGATTGATCTGCTGAAGGCTGGAAAACAAGTAGCCCTTGTTAGTGACGCGGGAATGCCGGCCATTTCGGACCCGGGTCAAGATCTTGTCCAAGAGGCGTTAAATGAAGGGATCAAAGTGATCTCTTTACCAGGAGCGAATGCCGCATTAACAAGCTTAGTCGCTTCAGGATTATCTACGGACCGTTTCGAATTTATTGGATTTCTTCCACGACAAAACAAGCAACGACTGACGATGCTTGAACAATTAAAAGGCAACAACGCGACCTTAATTTTTTATGAATCCCCTCATCGCTTAAAAGAAGCAATAGAAGCGATGTACAAAATACTTGGTAACCGACATATTAGCATTAGCCGTGAACTTACGAAGAAGTTTGAAGAATACCAAAGAGGAACGCTAGAAGAAGCGATTACGTGGTGTGAAACAGGGACGATTAAAGGAGAATTTTGCCTAGTTGTTGAAGGAAGCAGTGGCGAAGAAGAAGAGGATAACTGGTGGGAAGCCTTAACAATTGTTCAGCACGTCAACCACTACATAGAACTAGGCATGCCATCAAAAGAAGCCATCAAACAAACCGCCCGCGAACGAAACATACAAAAAAGAATCGTTTATGGAGAATACCATAGCTAGACCGAAAAGGGCGCCCTTCCCTTTTCGGTCTAGCGAAGCGATGAGCGGAGCCGCCGTAATCTTTTAAGCCTAAAGGAGTGGGCTTCTCCTTTAGGCGCACGGCGAGAGGAGCCATCGCCAACTATGTTTTGTATCATCTAAACTAAACCAAAAAACAAAAAGAGTGGCTTCACCAAGAACATACCAACAATCATAACAATTGTGGTAGAACGAGGAGTAGCCACCCTTTTTAATATAGAATTAAGCTTGTGTAGAACGTGTTACGTACTCTTGAAGCTCTTTAATGATCTCTTGTGCACCTTGTGGGCTTAGAATGATTTTGCCGTTAGCAATAGAAAGATTCTCATCAGAAACTTCGCCTGTAACTTGGCAAGTCATATTTGGTTTGTATTTTTTCAAGATAATACGATCATTATCGACATAAATTTCAAGCGCATCTTTTTCAGCGATGTCTAAAGTACGACGTAGCTCGATTGGGATAACTACACGGCCTAATTCATCAACCTTACGAACGATTCCAGTAGATTTCATTGTATATGTCTCCTCTCAGACTATAAAGCAATTTATTTTTGGCGTCATTATTCGACAATTTTCTATCTGTATTTAGAGTACCAGTGTTTCCAAATCAAGTCAATTACTTTTTTGTGTTAATTTCATATTTAACATTTCTATCATAAAGTGAAAAACGTTGATAAAATAGTACTTATAGAGTGAGGTGTATATACAACAAATGTTAGAGATGAACCAAGATCTAGTTGAAAAATTAAAAAATATGAATGAAAATTTGCTATCTATTTACCAAAAAACGCCTACTGATAATTCGATAATTCGACAAAAACTTCAATTATCCAACGCTGAAATTCGACATATTCCTCGTTTTTCGACAAAAGTTTTGTCGGAATGGTTGAATGGAAAAGAAGTTGCAGCTGTAGATGGTTCTGTTAACCAAACAAAAGGCGAGACACCTCATATCCTTTACTTGTTTCAAGCGTTGGCAAAAACAACAAATGGGTTTTCGTGTCAGGCATCTGACATTTACTCACCATTGCTGCATCGAAAAGAAGTAGATGATGAAAGCACTCCAGCCAATGACCGTTCGCATTTGTTAGCCAAATTAGAATTAGAAGTTGCAATCGAGTTACTAGAAAAAAGACCATTAGCGATATTGCTAATGGACGGTGCTTTGTATCATTACCGAATCGATGCTCCGGACCAATGGGACATCCTTCGTAAAAAGGCAATAGAGAAGGATGTCTTGTTAGTTGGTGTTTCTGAAGAAATTACAACGGAAAATTTAGTGAAATTGGAGCCGTTCCAACCATTTGAGAAACAGCCGCATACCTATGATCGTGACTTGTTATTTGGGGTACTTCAGCAGGAGGAAATGGTTTTTGTAGAGAAGATTCAAAGTAAGGCTGGATTGCAATCGGTCTGGATGAGACTAACATCAGATCCTGCTATTACAGGCTTTGATGTGTTGGAGGAACAAGCTGCTTTTAAAGAAGAGATTGCAAGTCTTTTGCTCACTCTTACTCCACGTGATGGGCGTGGAATTCCACTCTGGCTCGATCATATTGACCGTGAAATAAGAGTGACAGACAAACTTGTCGAAGCACTTGTCGAACAGTATATAGATCCTGAGATCAGAAAAAAATTCTTTGAGAAAAAACGAGGTTCAAGGCCATATTGAGTTTTCAAGATAAGAAAAAAGGAGGATGAGAAAGGTGCAAATAGTAGGTGTAACAACGCAGCATGAAGTGTATGTTGCCTCAAAAACGCATAAATTTCGAATGAATGAGATGCTTGTCATTGAAGACGCTTCGCTTTATCAGCCAAAAGGAGAAGTAGTCGAAACGTTTTCATATAATCGTTATATTCCCATGGGATTTGATAAAGGTATTGCTGATGATCAAGTCTTAAAAACACTTGAACACATAGGCTATGATATTGGAGCAGATGATATTCACTTAGCAAAGGTTCGGTTATTTGAAGAGGCCATTCAGCCGATTCAAACAGGAGCTAGTGTTCGTCACCCGCATTTTGATGAAATATCTGATTTACTAGTAAAAACAGCTCCAGAGGAAGGTCTTGTTTTAGGTGAAGTAAAATCAACTGATTTTATCGATTCGACACTGCCTGAATCGTTAAAAGGCCTGTTACATATTCATGATCATAACGGGTTACGTGAGCAAAACGGTGTTCCTTTTGTTTTTGATATTAGAGCGATGCAGCAATATCCGCACATCGGGGTTTTTGGTGGTTCTGGTTCAGGAAAGTCATTTGGGCTTAGGGTTATGCTCGAGGAGTTAATGAAGTTACAGATTCCTACTCTGGTCTTTGATCCTCACTTTGAGATGAATTTTGCAACGGAAGCGTTAGATACAAAAGGCACGATTTCCTATCGTGAGCGTTATACGGTTGTTCAAATTGGACAAGATGTTGGTGTTGATTTTTCAGCACTTTCAACAAGAGATGTAGAACGACTGTTATCTGCAGCAGGATCGTTAACTGAATCGATGGTGAATGTCATTCAATCGGTTCATAAACGAAAAGATAGTTATCAATCGTTTAGTGACCGAATTGCTAATTTAGCGGAGGCGTTAGAGCTAGGGAAGCATAAAATTGAAGGAATGCTAAACGACGGGGGAATGACGAGAGATGAGTTAACTCGATTTTCAACATTCCGGAAATTGCTCGATCAATATGGAAGCCTCCCACTAGCTTCAGTTAAAGGAATTTCATGGCGTGTGAATCGCCTTTATCAAGCTGGTTTGTTCCAGCAAAATATCCGAGCGATTGAGCAAGGTATTCATACTGGAAAGCTTGTTGTGGTTCAAGGGGCCGTATGGCTGTTACAAGTATTTTCTAGTTATGTTATTGGCGCATTGTATGGGAAGCGAAGGTCGTTTCGTGATGCGAAGCTCCAACAAAAGCAAGGGGAGTTTTTCCCACCATTTGTTGTTGTTACGGATGAAGCGCATAATTTTGCACCAAAGGGCTATGATGCACCGGCCAAATCAGTCTTAAAGGAAATCGCTCAAGAAGGGCGGAAGTATGGGGTCTTTCTCATCTTTGCTACGCAGCGTCCAACCTTGCTTGATGAGACGATTACCGCTCAGTTAAACTCTAAGTTTGTGTTCAGGACAGTACGTGGAACAGATATCCAAACCATTAAAGAAGAAACAGATTTAACGCATGATGAAGGAAAACGGCTCCCTTATTTACGATCGGGTGATGTGTTTGTTTCATCAGCCATTATGGGCCGGACTATGGCGATACGAATTCGTATGGCGCACTCTGCTAGCCCGCATACACTAAATCCATTTGATGAATTGAAAAAAATGAAAGAGCAAGACTCTGAACAATTGCTAAAGGCCCTTGATTCTTATTTCCCTTTAGCTGAAATGAATATTATGACTCACTTAACAAAACTAAATCAAGACGCAAAAAAGAACTGGGATGTGCAAACATGGAAGCAGCAATTAGATCGTCTTAGCAGTGAAGGTGTGATTAAAAAAGAGAAGACGCCGTTTGCCACAATGTATACACGCTCTTGACGAGATACAGTGAATTAGGTATATTTTGGTTAGAATTTTGACATGATACATAGTATGATAAAACATGTCTAAATAATGGCTTTTGATATAGGATGTCCAATGAAGGGATGAGTACAAGTAGTGATCTATAGGTAGCATGGCTATGTAGAGAGCCGGGGGAGCTGGAAACCGGTATAGATTCTAGTTGGAAGATGGTCCTGGGAGGAGCTTACTTTCGAGTGTTATGTACATAAGGGAGTAACGTAGCTGGCGTTAACAGAGGAAGTCTAAGGACTTCATGAGCCTTTTTATTGTGAAATAAGAAGGGAATTTTGGGTGGTACCACGTGAGATGCTCTCGTCCCGATCGGATGAGGGCTTTTTGTATTGTTTTTTAAAATGAGGAGGAAAAATTGTGACTGATCAAAAAAAGACTTTTTATTTAACGACTCCAATTTATTACCCGAGTGATAAGCTTCATATTGGTCATGCTTATACAACGGTAGCGGGCGATGCGATGGCACGTTATAAGCGTCTTCGTGGCTATGATGTCCGGTTTTTAACTGGGACGGATGAGCATGGACAGAAGATTGAAACCAAAGCAGCGGAAAAAGGGCAGACACCTCAAGAATTTACCGATCAAATTGTTGCTGGAATTCAAGACCTGTGGAAAAAGTTAGATGTGTCCTATGACGATTTTATTCGTACGACCGAGGAGCGCCACAAAAAGGTTGTTGCCCAAATTTTTGAGCGTTTACTTGAAAAGGGTGACATTTATTTAGACGAGTATGAAGGCTGGTATTCAATCCCTGATGAAACGTTTTATACAGAACGCCAGCTAGTGGACCCTGTGAAAAATGAAAACGGAGAAATCATTGGTGGAAAGAGCCCAGACAGTGGTCATCCTGTTGAAAAAGTACGTGAGCAATCGTATTTCTTTAAGATGAGTAACTATGCGGATCGCCTCTTGAAGTTCTATGAAGAGAATCCGACTTTTATTCAACCAGAATCTCGTAAAAATGAAATGATCAATAATTTTATTAAGCCGGGATTAGAAGATTTAGCTGTATCTCGTACATCGTTTAAATGGGGCGTACAAGTTCCTAGTAATCCGAAGCACGTCGTCTATGTATGGATTGACGCTTTATCAAATTATATCACAGCTCTTGGCTACGGCAGTGAAGATGAAGAGTTGTATAATAAATATTGGCCTGCTGATGTTCACTTAGTAGGGAAAGAAATTGTTCGTTTCCATACGATTTATTGGCCGATCATGTTAATGGCTCTTGATTTACCACTTCCGAAAAAAGTATTTGGTCATGGGTGGCTGTTAATGAAAGACGGTAAAATGTCCAAATCAAAAGGAAATGTCGTGGATCCAGTTCCACTTATTGATCGTTATGGTCTTGATGCTCTTCGTTATTATTTGCTGCGTGAAGTACCTTTTGGCTCAGATGGAGTCTTCACACCAGAAGGATTTGTTGAGCGTGTGAACTATGATCTAGCGAATGATTTAGGGAACTTGTTAAATCGAACGGTTGCGATGATTAACAAATACTTTGGCGGTGCTATTCCGACTTATGTTAAGGATGCTACACCATTTGATGCACCTCTTGTCGAGCTAGTAGAAGCAACGGTTGAAAAAGTAGAAAATGCTATGGAGGAAATGGAGTTTTCGGTCGCTCTAACTGCCATTTGGCAGTTAATTAGTCGCACTAATAAATACATTGATGAGACACAACCTTGGGTTCTGGCGAAAGATGAAGCAAAGAAAGAGGAGTTAGGGTCTGTTATGTATCATCTTGCAGAGTCGCTTCGTCAAGTATCAATAATGATTCAGCCATTTATGACAGAAACACCGAAACGAATCTGGAACCAGCTCGGTCTTTCTAGTGAAGTAACCGCTTGGTCTACGCTTGAGACGTTTGCCCAAATTCCTAGTGGGACAACCGTTGAAAAAGGAGACCCAATCTTCCCTCGTCTAGACATGGAAGACGAGGTGGCTCACATCGTTGAAATGATGGGTGGTGCTTCAAAGAAGACTGAGGAGGAAGTGCCTGAAGTAGACGAAAATGAGATTACAATTGATGATTTCACAAAGGTAGAATTACGTGTGGCACAAGTGCTAGAGGCAGAACCTGTCAAAGGGGCAGATCGATTGTTGAAAATTCAACTAGATCTTGGCTATGAAAAACGCCAAGTGGTTTCTGGAATTGCTAAATACTATTCACCAGATGACTTGGTTGGCAAGAAAGTTATTTGTGTAACAAACTTAAAACCGGTTAAACTACGTGGAGAACTATCTCAAGGAATGATCTTAGCCGGTTCAAAAGGCAAGAAACTACAACTTGCAACGATAGATGGAGATTTACCAAACGGAGCACAGGTAAAGTAAGCAATTGAGGGGAGAGGGCATCGCAACTCTCCTCTTAACTATTATCTTGAAAGGACGTACAGACAAAATGTTATTTGATACACATGTTCACTTAAATGCAGATCAATTTGAAGAAGATCTTGATGATGTTATTACGCGGGCAAAGGAAGCCGGTGTTGAGTACATGGTTGTTGTCGGATTTGACGAATTAACGATCAACCGTGCACTAGGTTTAGTTGAAAAGTACGAATTTTTATATGCGGCTGTTGGGTGGCATCCAGTCGATGCAATTGATATGACAGATGAGCACCTACATTGGTTAGAAGAGCTAAGTTCACATCCGAAAGTTGTGGCGCTTGGTGAAATGGGTTTGGATTATCATTGGGATAAATCACCAAAGGATGTTCAAAAGGACGTATTTCGTAAGCAAATTCGTTTAGCGAAAAAAGTTCAATTGCCCATTATTATTCATAATCGTGAGGCAGATCAAGACATTGTTGATATTCTGAAGGAAGAAAAAGCAAGCGAAGTCGGTGGGATTATGCACTGTTTTGGTGGAAGCGTAGAAATTGCTAAGGAATGTTTGGCCATGAACTTTCATATATCTCTTGGGGGTCCTGTTACATTCAAAAATGCAAAACGTCCTAAGCAAGTTGCAAAAGAAATACCGATGGATCGACTACTGATTGAAACGGACTGTCCATATTTAGCACCGCACCCATTTCGTGGTAAAAGAAATGAACCTGCCTATGTGAAACTAGTAGCAGAAGAAATTGCCGAGCTAAAAGAGATAGAATTTGAACAGTTAGCGAAGCAAACTACGGCTAATGCGAAAGAAATTTTTGGCATTTCTTGATAGCAAAAATTCACTAATTTTGCCGAGGCTTGTCTAAATATAGCTTCATTCGAAATAGTTCTACAAACTTAGGTGGATGCATAGAGTGGACGTGTCGATAAGTTTTTGTTTCTTTTGCTCGCGTTTTCATAGATAATAAGGACAATGCGGCGAATAACAAAAATAGTGAGTTGACAAAAGGAGGTACAGTGTTTATAATTCGGACGTTGAGAAGGAGGAATTCATTGAGATGGAAACAAACAGGAGCCAACTCCTTCCTGCTGTAAGTTTTAGGAAAAAGTTGGTCATCTCCGTTATCAGTCTCATACTCTTTGGAGGCGTGATTACTTACGCTGTATACGAGGCGACAAAGGCAACAGTAACAATCTCTATTGATGGAGAAGAGGTTACAGTGCAGACACATGCATCTACCGTTGCTGAACTGATGAAGGAGCAAGAATGGGAAGTCCAAGAACATGATTTTATAGATCCAGGATTGGATAAAGAGATTAAAGGGAATTTAACCGTTACATGGGACCAAGCAAAACAAGTCTTTGTAACAATCCAAGGTCACGAGGAACCAGTATGGACGACTGCAGATGATGTGGAGCAACTCATACAAGAATTAGATATTGATTTCAAAGAAGAACACGATTTACTTACGCCAGCATTAAACGAAGAAATTACTGACAGAATGAATCTAATCTATGAATCTGCGTTTCAAGTTGAGCTTACTAGTGACGGCGAGCACCATGAATTATGGACAACTTCGACGACTGTCGCTGACTTTTTAGAGAGAGAAAGTGTTACCTTAGGTGAGCTTGATCGTGTTGAGCCAGAATTGGATACAAGGCTTGACCGTGAATCAGAAATTCAAGTAATACGTGTAGAAAAAGTCACCGATGTGGTGGAAGAGTCTGTCGCTTTTGGAACAGTCACGAGAAAAGATAATTCGATAAGATCAGGAAAAGAAGAGGTTGTTCAAGCAGGTGAAGAAGGAACTGTTAATAAGCACTATGAAGTTGTGCTTGAAGATGGTGAAGAAATCTCCAGAGAGCTTGTAAAAACCGAAACAGTAAAAGAAAGCAAAGACCGTATTGTTGCTGTTGGAACTCAACCTGCACCCACTGTCTCACGTGGATCGAGCTCAAGTAGCTCAAGTGGGTCGGCGCCTAGTGGTGGACGGACGTTAACCGTTACGGCTACAGCCTATACAGCTGGATGCAGTGGATGTAGTGGAGTGACAGCAACAGGAATTAATTTAAATAATAATCGTAATATGAAAGTCATTGCCGTTGATCCTAGCGTCATTCCTCTAGGCACTCGTGTCCATGTTGAAGGCTACGGGAATGCAGTAGCTGGTGATACAGGTGGTGCAATTAGAGGGAACAAAATCGATGTTCACGTACCAACGAAAAACGAAGCATTTCGATGGGGAACAAGAACAGTGAAAGTTACCATTTTAGATTAATTGTCAGCCTAACACAGAGTGGTCATCCACTCTGTTTTTCTTATGTCTACGTAATGAGTAAAGCTACAGTGCGTACCCATTATCTTCACCTTGCAAACTACATAATGATATTAATTCAACCAATTTCCGGCTAAAATAGGACTAGCCTAATTGATAGGGGTATACTATGAAAATAAAAGAAGTAATTGTTGTAGAAGGAAAGGACGATACCGTAGCTATTAAAAGAGCTGTTGATGCAGATACGATTGAAACAAATGGCTCAGCCATTAACGAAAGTACACTTGCTCAAATCGCTCTAGCGCAAGAAAGACGAGGAGTAATTGTGTTAACCGACCCAGATTATCCGGGGGAGAGGATTCGCCGAATTATTAGTGATCGGATTCCAGATTGTTTGCACGCTTTTTTACCGAAAAAAGAGGCGATATCTAAAAACCAAGATGATCTTGGTGTGGAAAACGCCAAACCAGAAGCCATACGCCAAGCATTGGTTCATGCAAAGCAAGAGGAAGCTAAAAGCCAAGAACGGTTCGACGTCATTGATTGGCAAGATTTACACGCTGCCGGTTTAATTGCTGGAAGCCATTCAAAACGAAGAAGAGAACGAATAGGTGAGATATTGCACATTGGTTATGCCAATGGCAAGCAGCTGCATAAACGCCTACAAAAGTTTAGAATTACCGAAAATGAATTCAAAGAAGCAATTGAGCGTGTGTTTGAGGAGGAGCAAAACGAATGATAAAAGATATAGCAACACCAGCACGTACAAAGGAAATATTGAATAAGTTTGGATTTAGTTTTAAAAAGAGTTTAGGGCAAAATTTCTTGATTGATACCAATGTATTAAGGAATATTGTCGATGCGGCCAATATTAGCGAGTCAACAGGTGTCATTGAAGTCGGTCCAGGGATCGGCGCATTAACAGAACAATTAGCCAAACGTGCAAAAAAAGTAGTTTCCTTTGAAATCGACCAGCGGCTTTTACCTGTCCTTGATGAAACGCTTGCCCCTTATGATAATGTATCAATCATTCACTCAGATGTTTTAAAAGCAGATATTCATCAAACGATAAAGGAACAATTCAAAGATACGAGCGACATTATGGTTGTAGCTAATTTGCCTTACTATGTTACAACTCCAATTTTGATGAAGCTTTTAGAAGAACACCTCCCTATCCGAGGAATTGTTGTTATGATTCAAGCAGAGGTGGCTGATCGAATTGCAGCAAAACCAGGAACAAAAGAATACGGAGCCTTATCTATTGCTGCACAATATTTTGCTGAGGCCGAGCGTGTTCTGACAGTTCCAGCAACCGTGTTCGTACCTCAGCCAAGAGTAGATTCAGCTGTCTTGCGTTTGACGGTTCGCGATGAACCAGCAGTTTCAGTTTCAGATGAGTCTTATTTCTTTCAAGTATTTCATGCAAGTTTTGCAAATAGGAGAAAGACGATCCTTAATAATTTAGTGCATAATCTAGGCCCGAAGGAAAGAAAGACAGACATTGAAGAGGCCCTACATGAAGCTGGTATTGATCCTAAGCGTAGAGGGGAAACGCTATCACCTGAAGAGTTTGCCATATTGAGTGAAGCTCTTCTGAAAAGATTCCCGAGAACTTAGCACACATGCCCGCCTCCCCACATATTTTAAGTGGAGAGGAGGCGTGACAATGAAGCTGAATAAAGGGGATATCGTCGCTCGCCTTTCGTATCAGTGTGATTTGTTGTTTAGGGTAGTAGAAGTTTTTTCCGACTACGTAGAGCTTGCTGGAGAGGATATGCGTCTACTTGCCGATGCCCCGATAGATGATGTTGTCATCGTTTCAGAAGAAGATCGGACTGCACATGCTAAAAAGGCGAGAGAACTTGAGGAACATTCCTATCGACTTTTCAGGCAAGATGCCAAATTGATGAAACAACGAGGAGATTACCAAGTCACATCAGGGTACAAGAGCGAAACTGCGTATTTTGAATTACGAGGGCGTGTCCTTCACATTGACGGTGATGGTTTATACCTTCGTAAATGTACAGAGTTATATAATAAATTAGGTGTACCTCTTTATGGAGTCCACCTTCCTGAGAAGGAAATGCCCGAACAGATCGGTTCGTTACTTGAAATGGTAAAGCCCGATATTGTTGTTGTTACCGGTCATGATGCCTATTTGAAAGCAAAAGGGGATGAACGCGATGTGCGTTCGTACCGTAATACAAAGTATTTTGCAGAGTGTGTAAGGATTGCTCGGAAACATTCGTGGCACCGCGATGATTTAATTGTCTTTGCGGGCGCTTGTCAGTCTCATTTTGAAACGTTAATAAAAGCGGGTGCTAATTTTGCTAGCTCTCCTGAACGTGTAAACATTCATGCTCTTGATCCAGTGTATATTGCTTCAAGAGTAAGTTTGACGTCGTTTATGGACCGGATAAGTCTATCTGATGTATTACGTAATACCATTAGTGGCGAAAGTGGGCTAGGTGGTATCGAAACAAAGGGTGTCATGAGACGCGGCATGCCAATGAAATACGATTGATAAGAAGGCCCTTAGATCGGGACCCAAATCTGGGTAAGATCTAAGGGCTTTTTTGAGAAGGGCACTCTTTTTCATAGGTTTCTTTTTTCATATTTTGTTGTTTTTAGGGGCGTGTTCTTCTCATGTTCGTTCCATTGCGCTCCAGCCATTCGCACCCGCAAGGAGGTGCCGAGCCTCCTGCGCCTGTGGGGTCTCGTCCTTACCTCTGCACCCCGCAGGAGTCGAGTGACTTCCGCTCCATTCCACTAAGAGAAAAAACTTTCTTTACAGCAACAATCTTTATAAAACAGTCTTATTATAAAAAAAGGAGAGCGCCCGTTTGCGATGGCTCCACACGACGTGCGTCTTTTGAGGAGAGCGCTCAAAAAGACTTGAGAGATAACGTCGGCTCCGCACATCGCATAAGTTTTCACAAAAAAGAGAAGGGCACTCTTTATCATGCAGGAGAGCGCCCGTTTGCGATGGCTCCACACGACGTGCGCTTTTTGAGAAGATCGCTCAAAAAGACTTAAGAGATAACGTCGGCTCCGCACATCGCATAAGTTTTCACAAAAAAGAGAAGGGCACTCTTTTTTGTGAAAACTTACATAATTCTTTTGGTTCTTCACATACTAGGGGTGAATTGGTAGTGGCAAAATTTATTTTTTCGTCAAAATAGATTGACAAAATTCTTGTTCGCTTGATATAATTTTAAATTTATTTGACGAAAAATGTAGATTGTGCTATACTACACATACAGTGAGGTGGGGTGTCGTAATGGCAAAAACGTTAATAGACATTAAGCGTGCATTAGATGCTAATGTTGGTAAGAGAATTACAATCAAGGCAAATGGTGGTCGTCGGAAAACGTCGGAGCGTTCTGGTCTTCTTGAAGAAACATACCCTTCTGTGTTCATAGTGAAATTAGATGAACAACAAAATGCATTTGAACGCGTGTCTTACAGTTATGCTGATATTTTAACTGAAACAGTAGAACTTATGCTCTGTGAAGAGGGTATTGATTCAACGGTATTAAAAGCATAATTTTGGACTAGATATACGATATACAGACAAATATAACCCTCTGAAGGTGAATTCAGAGGGTTATATTTGTCTTGTTTCGAGTAGATACTAAGTATGTCGTGTATTATACGACATTTTTCTGACATTCAGAAAAGGAGTTGTTGTGACATGAGTAGGCGAAGAGGGATCATGTCTGGCCAATTTAAAGAAGAACTTGCAAAGGAACTTGGCTTTTATGATACAGTTCAAAAAGAAGGCTGGGGCGGTATACGTTCAAGGGACGCTGGAAATATGGTCAAAAGGGCAATTGAAATCGCCGAAGAGCAGCTTGTCCTTCAACAAAACGAACGAAAATAATTTTGCGAAGCCAGAGCGAAAGCCTGGCTTCTTTAACTATTGTCTCTACAAGTGGAATTTTCTAATTCCTTTTTGTTATGTAATAATATGACTATATTATAGAAAAACCGACAACAGGTGGTATGATGATTAGACAAATGATAAAATAACCTAAGCAAATGGATATAGAAGGTGACGTGTGTGAGATGTTCAGTGAAAGCACCAGCGAAAATTAATTTATCGCTTGATGCAATAAGAAAACGGGAAGATGGGTTTCATGAGGTTGAAATGATCATGACAATGGTCGACCTTGCTGATCGGATTGATCTAACAGATAGAGAAGATGGAGCGATCAAAGTTGATGTGTCAGAAGGATTTGTCCCTAATGATCACCGCAATTTAGCTTATCAAGCTGCTGACCTGTTAAAAAAACGTTATAACGTAAAAAAAGGTGTTTCGATTTATATTACAAAACGCATTCCGGTTGCCGCTGGTTTAGCTGGAGGAAGCAGTGATGCAGCAGCAACCTTAAAAGGCTTGAATCAATTATGGCAGTTAGGTTTGAGTTTAGATGAACTAGCTGTACTTGGAGCTGAAATAGGATCAGACGTCTCATTTTGTGTGTATGGAGGAACAGCCCTTGCGACGGGACGTGGAGAAATTATTCAACAAATTTCTTCCCCACCACCTTGTTGGGTAATTCTTGCTAAGCCCCCAATTGGAGTATCAACTGCAGAGGTATATAAGCGTTTGAATGTCCAGGAAATTGAACATGCCAATACAAAAGCGATGATTCAAGCCATTGAACAACAAAGCTTTGCTGGTATTTGTGAAAATTTACATAATGTTCTTGAGACGGTGACGTTGGACATGTATCCAGAAGTGCGAAATATAAAAGAACAAATGATCCGTTTTGGTGCAGATGGAGTATTAATGAGCGGAAGTGGACCTACTGTGTTTGGACTAGTGGAGCATGAATCAAGATTGCATCGTGTTTATAATGGACTTAGAGGATTTTGTCAAGATGTCTACGCTGTTAGGTTAATTCGTTCAACAGACACTTGATTAAAACCGAACGAACGTGATATATTAAATTAAAATATTCGGTTTTAAGTGGAGGTCTTATGAAAAAGCTTAAACGTAGTGGTCGTCTAGTTGATATGACCTATTTCTTACTGCAACATCCTCATGAGGTCATTTCGCTTACTCATTTTTCAGAACGTTATCAATCGGCTAAGTCATCGATCAGTGAAGATTTAGTGATTGTAAAAGAGATTTTTGAAGATGAAGGCTATGGCTCTCTTCTAACCATTTCGGGAGCAAGTGGTGGAGTAAAGTTCATCCCTCGTATTCATCCTGAACAAGCGGGAGAGTTTGTCAATGAGGTCATTGAGCAGCTTGCTGTACCTGAGCGGATCCTTCCGGGTGGGTATTTATACATGATGGACCTTCTTGGAAGTCCAAAGTTTATTCAGCGCTTAGGGCAAGTGTTTGCGTCTGTTTTAGCTAATAAAAAAATAGACGCCGTTTTAACTGTTGCAACAAAAGGGATTCCACTTGCGTATGCTGTAGGTCAGTATTTGAATGTTCCAGTTAGCATTGTTAGGCGTGACCACCTTGTTACAGAGGGTTCAATGGTTAGTATTAATTATGTTTCTGGATCATCGAAACGAATTCAAACGATGACGTTAGCACGTCGTAGTTTGGCACCGGGGTCTCGTGTATTTATTGTCGATGATTTCATGAAAGCTGGCGGAACGATAAGAGGAATGATGGATTTACTAGAAGAGTTTCAAGCGGAGTTAGTTGGAATAGGTGTATTAGTAGAAACCGTAGACGTTGAAGAACGCTTAGTTGATGAGTATATGTCTATTACAAAGCTCTCAAATGTGGATGTTCGAAACAAAACAATTACAGTAGAACCAGGTAGTGTGTTAGAGTTATTACAAAAGATGGAATTGGAGGAGAACAAATGAAAACGATTCATACAAATTTAGCACCAGGTGCCATTGGACCATATTCTCAAGGGGTCATTGTGAATAATATGTTTTATAGCTCAGGCCAGATTCCTCTAACAGCTGAAGGAGACTTGGTGCAAGGAACGGTGGAAGAACAAACGCATCAAGTATTTAAAAACCTTAACGCTGTTTTACAAGAAGCAGGAGCATCTCTTGAAACAGTTGTAAAAGCGACTGTATTTATTAAAAATATGGATGATTTCCCACGCATTAATGAAGTGTATGGAGAGTATTTTCACACTCATAAGCCGGCAAGATCATGTGTAGAGGTAGCTAGATTACCTAAAGATGTCCTTGTTGAAATTGAAGTAATAGCCTTAGTAAAGTAATGGAGTGGTTGCAGCCACTCTTTTCTTTTTTTGTTTTGTTATAAATAAAATATTTTAAATTTTATTATCTCAGAGTTTTAAAGAAACCAACTTATTGTAATCGCTTACGATTGGAAATGGCGGAAAATGGCCATTCTTGATAGTTGTCGAAAAAATCAATTAAAAAAATGAAAAAATTTTTGTCTAAAGAAGGAATTTCAGATTTTATAGAGAATTGTGTATGTAAGAATAAACAAATATTAGGTGGTGGCCAACAATGCAGGTAACAGATGTGAGATTGCGTCGAGTAAATACGGAAGGCCGTATGCGAGCAATAGCTTCGATAACAATTGACCATGAGTTTGTGGTACATGATATTCGCGTAATCGATGGTAATAACGGGTTATTTGTAGCAATGCCTAGCAAAAGAACTCCAGATGGCGAATTTCGTGACATCGCACACCCGATCTCTTCGCAAACGAGAGAGAAAATTCAAACAGCCGTTCTAACAGAGTATGACAAAGCAGGAGAATACGAAGAAATTGAATTTGAAGAAGCAGGAGCTTCATAGAACACGAAAAGAGCCCCAAGTGACAGGGCTCTTTTTTATGTAAAAATTAAAGAATAACTAAGTGCAAATGTAAAAGCAGGGAGAATTATGTAAATATGGATAACACATTCTTTTAAATTTTCCCGAAAGAAGTGACAAATTTGTTCTCATTGCTTCCTAAACCGATATTTCCTTGAAAAGACCACGGTTTTAAGATATATTCGTAATGGAAAACGCAACACCTGGAGGGGAA
>NZ_JRJU01000055.1 GCF_000787375.1 Halalkalibacter okhensis
TAGTATTCCACAGTAGCTCAGTGGTAGAGCTATCGGCTGTTAACCGATCGGTCGTAGGTTCGAGTCCTACCTGTGGAGCCATATGGAGAGCTGTCCGAGCTGGCCGAAGGAGCACGATTGGAAATCGTGTAGGCGGTGTAAAACCGTCTCGAGGGTTCGAATCCCTCGCTCTCCGCCAGGTACTTTCCTTATAGGTTGGCCCGTTGGTCAAGCGGTTAAGACACCGCCCTTTCACGGCGGTAACACGGGTTCGAATCCCGTACGGGTCACCAAATTTTATTCATTGTTACATATGGAGGATTAGCTCAGCTGGGAGAGCACCTGCCTTACAAGCAGGGGGTCGGCGGTTCGATCCCGTCATCCTCCACCATAACGACGCGGGGTGGAGCAGTCTGGTAGCTCGTCGGGCTCATAACCCGAAGGTCGGCGGTTCAAATCCGTCCCCCGCAATACCAAAATGGTCCGGTAGTTCAGTTGGTTAGAATGCCTGCCTGTCACGCAGGAGGTCGCGGGTTCGAGTCCCGTCCGGACCGCCATTTTTAATAAAGTATGTATGGCTCAGTAGCTCAGTCGGTAGAGCAATGGACTGAAAATCCATGTGTCGGCGGTTCGATTCCGTCCTGAGCCACCACTTAAGCCGGCCTAGCTCAATTGGTAGAGCAACTGACTTGTAATCAGTAGGTTGGGGGTTCAAGTCCTCTGGCCGGCACTGTAAGTTATATACCTATAAAGTAATTTCACATATTGACTATATTAATCATACTGTGTAAAATAGGTATTGTATTTTCGTGGAGGGGTAGCGAAGTGGCTAAACGCGGCGGACTGTAAATCCGCTCCCTCCGGGTTCGGCGGTTCGAATCCGTCCCCCTCCACCACTTATCTTTTAGGGGTATAGTTTAAAGGTAGAACAAAGGTCTCCAAAACCTTCGGTGTGGGTTCAATTCCTACTACCCCTGCCAATTTAATTAAGACGATGGCGGTTGTGGCGAAGTGGTTAACGCACCGGATTGTGATTCCGGCATTCGTGGGTTCAATTCCCATCAGCCGCCCCATTAAATTTAATAATGTACATAGGCATTGGGCTATCGCCAAGCGGTAAGGCAACGGATTTTGATTCCGTCATGCGTAGGTTCGAATCCTGCTAGCCCAGCCAATGCGGAAGTAGTTCAGTGGTAGAACACCACCTTGCCAAGGTGGGGGTCGCGAGTTCGAATCTCGTCTTCCGCTCCATTTTTTTGTCTGGCGGCATAGCCAAGTGGTAAGGCCAAGGTCTGCAAAACCTTTATTCACCGGTTCGAATCCGGTTGCCGCCTCCATATATCTGCCGTGCCGGGGTGGTGGAATTGGCAGACACACAGGACTTAAAATCCTGCGGTAGGTGACTACCGTGCCGGTTCAAGTCCGGCCCTCGGCACTTTTATTTTTTTAGACAAGTTATTATTTGCGCCCTTAGCTCAGCTGGATAGAGTGTTTGACTACGAATCAAAAGGTCGGGAGTTCGAATCTCTCAGGGCGCGCCATTATTTGCCGGTGTGGCGGAATTGGCAGACGCGCACGACTCAAAATCGTGTTCCTTCTGGAGTGTCGGTTCGACCCCGACCACCGGTATTTGAAATCTTTTATCTTTTATAATCGTCAATTACAGTGAATTACAGTAATATCAAGACTTCAACGTCTATCTACAGTATTGTAGGTAGGCGTTTTTTTGTGTTGTTTAGAGGTACTTTTTCTGTAAAATACAGTATTAAAATCGTGTGTACTAATCGTGTTCACTGATAAAGGTGGTGTTGTTTTAGTGGTTAGAAGGAAAAATTTATTAGATGATAAAGAGTTAGCTGTTGTTAGGAAACCTAAAAATTCTTATGTAGAAACTTTTAGTGAGGCTGTAAATTTATTTGTTAAGGAATGCGAGATTAGAAATTTACGTCCTCATACTATCCAGTATTACTTAAATGAAATTAACGCTTATCAGAACAGTTTAAGAGAACAGGGTATTGATGTTGAAGTATTAAAGTGGTATGTCAACACTAAATCAAACAATCTTTTTAAGGGCTAAGTTTCGATATCTTACTGGACTTAAATACCCCGGTGCGCTGTACGAACGGATATTATTGTAGTAATGATACAAAGTTTAGTAAGATTGCAAATATTAATAACATAAAAAGTGTCCTCCAAGGATTACTCATAATATTAGATAAATAAAACCCATGGAAGTCATAATATAGTTGAGTAATGCTCCTTTCTTCACATCAAAAAGTGTATATTTTCCCGTTGAAGATTATGAAAAATGTGCAGGCTACTCCCGTTTACGCTGCTTTATGAAAAAAGAGACTTTGAACATAGGAAGTTACTTGTTGTTCAAAGTTTCCTGGCGTGATTTTCCTGCATGCCTATTGTCATAACCCTTCTTTCAATATGTACAACAGCTCTACTCGAATGATAGCGAAATAGAAATAGAGAATAAAGGGCACTCTTTGCCCTTTGTTCCAATTGATATACAAAAAGGATAGAGAGAACATGAATTTCAATCATGTTCTCTCTATCCTTTATTGTTTACTTTTCAATGGCAGTGAGAAAGCAAAAGTTGTTCCGTTACCGGGGTTACTTTTTACGGTGATGTCAGTATCGTGTAAATCCATGATTGATTTTACAATAGCTAAACCGATGCCGACGCCACTTTTATTTGTTCGTGCTTTATCTGTTTTGTAGAACCGTTTCCATATGTGTTCTAGTTGTTCTTCTTGTATTCCGTCACCTTGATCTTGTATTTTGATCTGAACGTGATTTGCTTGTTTTTCTAAAAAGATGGTAATCGTTGATCGAATAGGTGAAACTTGAATGGCATTTTGTACGAGATTAATGAGAGCTTGTTCAATTTTGTCTTGATCAGCAACGACGATAATCTCTTGATGATCTGGAATGATTTGGATTTCCATTTCTTTCGCAGCCAAATGCGGTTCTAATTTCACAGCAAGCATTTGCAATTGTTTTGTTACATTATAAGGGGTTTGCACGATTTTTACTTGACCTGCTTCAAACCGAGTCATATCTAGAGTGTCGTTGACTAATTTGATCATCCGTTCTGTTTCATCTTTCATTAATAGGTAGTAGTGTTCTCTTCGTTTTTCAGGAATGGTGCCATCAAGCAACGCAATTAAAAATCCCTTTATCGAGGTTAAGGGAGAGCGTAAGTCATGAGAAACGTTGGCAATAAACGTTTTACGGGTTTCCTCTAGGTTGTTCAGTTCAGTTGCCATATAGTTAAAGGTTTTCCCAAGTTGCCCGATTTCGTCATGTGTTTTCACATCGACGGATTGTGTAAAGTCACCTTTTGCAAATCGCAATGCGCTGTGATTCATTTCTTGTAAGGGTGCCGTGATTTTCTTTGACATAAACCAGAGGAAAATGCCTGCTACGGCCATAATGATGGCAAATGTCAGGAAAATCATAAAGACGACTTGTTTGTATTCATGGTCTAGGTCATGAAAAGCCATTACCATCACAAGTTGATTGTCGTGATGATCTATGAGTGGTGACGCGATGAAATAACCTAAAACACCATCTGTCCAACCGCCGTTCGCAACCATCTCACCTTGAGCAGCAGCTTGGATCCACTCCAGGTTAATGTGATTTTCTTGAATGACAGGCTGATGAGGAGTATAGACTTTTTCTCCAAGGGAGTTAAAGATATATATGCTGAAATTTTTCTGGCTTAGCGATGGTTGAAGGGAAGCCGCTGCTTCTTCTTCGTTCCACTGAAATCGTTCAATAGCTTCAAAATGGCTCGTAACTTGTTCGTAATGATGAACGTACGTTTCTTCAAACTCCGTATAAAGATTAAGATGGAAAAGCCAAAGAAAGACTAATCCGAACAACAAAAAGGATATAATGATAATTAAGGCATAACTAAGAAATAACTTCGTGAAAATTTTCTTTGTTTTAATCATTCTGTTTATCCTCAAATCGGTAGCCTATGCCGCGCACTGTCGTTATGGACCAGTGAGAAGAGTAGGAGGTTAGTTTGTCTCTGACGCGTTTAATATGAACATCAATCGTCCGAGGATCACCATCAAAATCATATCCCCAAATACGATCCAATAGTTGTTGTCTTGAGAGAATTTGATTTGGATTGGAAGCAAAGAAATAGAGTAGTTCTGTTTCTTTCGGTGGCATTTTTACTTCTTCGTTATTTATGAAAACTTTATACTCCTGCATGTTCATCACTAGATTAGAGCATGTTAAATCTTCTTTGTACACTTCTGAGGATTTTGTCCGTCTTAAAGACGCCTTTACTCTCGCACACAGCTCATTTGGGTCAAATGGTTTTACAATATAATCATCTGCTCCAAGCTCTAACCCTTGCACAATATCGTAGCTTTCCCCTTTGCCAGTAAGCATAAGAATTGGTATATGTTTATCTTCTAATCGGATGGTTTTGCAAACGTCCCACCCATCTACTTTAGGCAACATTAAATCTAAAATAATACAGTCTGGACGTTCATTAAAATACATCTCGAGTCCCATTTCACCGTCGTAAGCGGCGATCGATTGATACCCCATTTTCACCATATACAGGTCAATGAGTTCAATAATATTTGGGTCATCCTCTATCGTTAATATTTTGATTGAACTGTTCATATCGCGAATCCTTCCTTATTTGTACTCGTTTTTAGTATCCCCGTAAATACCTGTCTGATATGGAAAAGCTGATCTCTAGTTTGACACAAAAAAATGAATAGAATGTTAACACGGAGAAAAACGTTTTTTGTTAACGTTACGTTCATATTAAGATATTAAAATCTCAATTGCACGTATTGAAAACCGTTGTCTTAATGTTAATTAAACAATACAAAGGAAAGAGGATGGAAATGAGAAAGTTAGCAACAATTGCGTCAAATCGCAAAGGCGTTTGGATGATTTTGTTTTTCTGGGTAGCGATTGCTGGATTTTTGAGTATGGCTCCTTCTGCAAATGATTACACGGTGAATACTGGAGAAAATGATTTACCAAAGGATGTTCAATCGGTTATTGCTAGTGAAAAGGTGAATGAGTATTTCCCTGACGAGGGTGGTCTTTTAGCATTGCTCGTCTTTCAAAGTCAAACAGAGTGGAATGAAGAAAGTGTTTCTGAAGTGGATCAAGTCAGCCGATGGTTAGATGAAGAGGCGCAGTTTACAACCATTGACTCTATTGTTCCATTTCATCAATTTCCTGATCATGTAAAAGAGATGTTTGCTTCTGAAGATGGCTCAACGATTGTTTTGCCGGTCGTTTTATTCGAAAATCTTGAAATGGCTGAGATTAATCATACAGTAAGTGGAATAGAGGGATACGGTCAGACTGTGTTAGAGAGCGGGACACTCCTCGTTACGGGTCCTGCAGGAATTGCCTCTGATACGATTGCAATCTTTTCTAATGCGGATCTTGTTTTATTATTTTCTACTATCCTATTAGTTCTCATCTTGCTAATCGTTATTTATCGCTCCCCATTGCTAGCTATCATTCCTTTAGTGGCGGTTGCGTTTACTTATCAAATCGTTGATCGAGTATTAGGATTATTCGCAGCAAATGGAGTGTTTGAAATTGAATCGCAATCGATATCAATCGTTATGATTTTGTTGTTTGGTGCGACGATTGATTATAGTTTATTTGTTTTTTCACGCTTTAAAGAGCAATTGAGAATAAGAGAAGATAAACACAAAGCAATGGAAGAGGCTGTAAGAGGAGTAGCAGAACCCATTATCTTTAGTGGTGGAACAGTGTTTGCAGCGATGCTTGTTTTACTTCTTGCTCAATATGGACCTTATCAAAACTTTGCACCTGTTTTTGCGATCACGATTGCGATCGTGTTGCTTGCTGGTATTACATTAATTCCTGCTTTATTTACGCTTGTAGGTCGTCGTTCTTTCTGGCCATTTATTCCAAAGGTTGGCGAGAAGACGTTAGAAAAAAATCGGTTTTGGGGCAAAGTTGGTTCATTCGTGACAAATAAACCGTTAGTTGCTGGAGGTTTAGTGCTTCTTTTTCTAGTTATTAATGCAACAAACCTAACTAATATCAACTATTCCTTTAATATCATTCAGTCTTTTCCAGAAGACATGAATTCTCGTGTTGGATTTGAACAGATTGAAGAGCGTTTTCCTGCTGGTGAACTGGCACCAACGACCGTATTACTTGAGAATAGGGATGGGTTTACATTAACGGAAGAAGAGATCGTAGCACTTGAAAATCTCAATCAAGAGTTATTACAATTAGATGGGGTCAGTTCCACAACATTACCCGATCGTGAGGGGTTGGAATCAGGGGGGAGTCATGGAGTTCGCTTGTTAAATGACTCAGAACAAGCATTAAAATTTGACCTTGTTCTTTCGATGAATCCATACGATCAACAATCTCTTGATCTTCTTGACTACTTATCTGCAAAAAAAGATGAGTTGTTAGAGAACAGTGGACTAGGAAGTGAGCAATATGCATTGCATTTTGCTGGAGAAACAGCAAAATCAGCAGATATTCGGTCTATTAGTGCTTGGGATACATGGGTGGTAGCTAGTATCGTAACGTTTGTTATTTTTATGATGTTACTCTTTCATACACGTTCTGTGGTTGCACCGATTTATATGATATCTACCATTCTCCTTTCATTTGCTTCGGCACTAGGCTTTAGTTGGCTGTTCTTTGAGCATGTGTTTGGATTTGAAGGGATGAGTTATCGAATTCCACTTTACGCCTTTGTTTTCTTAGTGGCACTTGGGGTCGATTACAATATTATGCTTATTTCTCGTATTCGCGAGGAAAACCGCAAGTTTACTATAAAAGAAGCAACACAACGCGGTGTAGCGTTAACGGGTGGAGTGATCTCGTCTGCTGGTATACTATTAGCAGCTACTTTTGCAGTCTTGATGACACAGCCGATCCTCGAGTTATTTATGTTTGGTTTTATCGTTTCAGTTGGAATTATTATGGATGCCTTCCTCATTCGGGGGATGCTTGTTCCAGCGATCGTTACATTATTAAAACAATGGAATTGGTGGCCTAGTAAAGAACAAATAAAAAAATCAAGGGAGGTATCCTAATGAATAGATCTAAATTACTATTACGTTTTTCAGCTATCTATGCAGTGATTGGTGTTTATATTGGTTCACATATGGCAGGGGCAGGTTCATACTTGTTCCGTCCTATTCATACACACATATTGGTAGTAGGGTGGTTATCTTTATTTGCCTTTGCTTCTTTCTATGCTTTATATGCTATCCCGAAACAGTCTAAACTCGCCATCACTCACGTGTGGAGTTCCATTATAGGGACTTTCGGGCTCACGGCTGGAATGTATATGTATTATTTCAAGCCTGAATGGGTATCAGAAACATTTTCGTTAATCTTTTTTATTGTAGGCGGTTCAATCTTAATGATTAGTTTTGTTTTGTTCGCTGTCATGACATTTGTTTTTGGTAACAAGATTAGGGACAAAGAGTAATAGAGGCAGGGAACCTTAAAGGGACAGGGGGACAAAGGGACAGGGGGACAGGTCCCTCGTCCCACATCAAGTGGATCTATATTCCGTTATTTGTGACAACGGTAAGTACCTACGAGGTTTGCGGATTGTAGTTCCGCTATTTAGTGTTATAAGGGTGTAATTGTAGCAGTTTTCCGCAAATAGCGGATTCAGGATCCGTTAAACCTATTAATATGCTAGTTTTTGATGAAATAGCAGAACTGTGTTCCGTTGAGGGGGCGGGTCGAGGGACCTGTCCCCTCGACTCCGTACAGTTGACGATTATTTTATTGAAATTTAATTCTATTGTATAATTGATTTGAGTAAATTATTTATTAAATGAGGTGGTTATGAATGACTGCTGATGAGATAATGAAAGCAATAGAAGAAATGGATAATGGGCAACGAATCAAATTACTAAATAAGCTATTTGATAATTACTTTGACAGCAGACCTCCAAAAGAGCAAATCATAAAAGAAAAAGAAGAAATGTTTTGGGGTAAGGAAGATGAGTAAAACAGGTAAACGTGGAGAAATATGGACTGTCGAGTTAAATGGAAAGAGAAGACCAGTCGTTATTGTAAGCAATGATAATGTAATTGTAGAATTGATCACTTAATATCAACAGTTACAAGTCAACATGCAAGAAATGAATTTGATGTTGCGATTGAATACTGGGAAGAAGCAGGCTTAGATAAACCTTCCATCGTTAGATGTTCTAAATTAAATACTGTACATTTTAAAGAATTATTATTTAAAATCGGAAAGTTACATGAACATGATTTAGAGAGGGTATTAACGACAATACGAAACTATTTTTAATTTTGTGTGTATGAAGTAGAGTATGGTCCATCGGTATTAAACTCAATTCCCCCAATAAAAAACTCACAAACGTTGATTAATCAACGTTTGTGAGTTTTTTATTTTCCGAGAAATCAGCTGACAAAAGCAGGTTTTGAATTCATAAATACTATCCAAACAAGCCCCCTTCCCCCCTAAACCAAACATCCCCAACACTTGACATTGAACCTTTTTACATGAAAGATAATGGTAATAATTGTGAGGGTGATGGGATGAACGATTTAGTAAAGATATTGATCATTGAGGATGATGAAGACATTAATCGCTTGCTATGTAATATTGTTCGTAAAAGTGGGTATACTCCGAAGCCGGCTTATTCAGGGACGGAAGCAATGATTTACCTAGAGAGCAATCAATGGGATATGGTCCTAATTGATCTGATGCTTCCTGGTTTGTCTGGTGAAGATCTTTTAATAAAGGTAACAAAAGAGAGGAATGTTCCTGTCATTATTATTTCAGCAAAGCTAGAAACGCAAACTAAAATTAATGCCTTAAGGGCTGGGGCAGATGACTATATTACAAAACCTTTTGATATTGAAGAGGTGTCTGCCAGAATTGATTCTTGCCTAAGAAGGTATCGTGATCTTTCGGGTGTGCCAATAACCAATCAGATTAGTCATAAAGATATTGTTTTGGATTCGGATGCAAAAACAGTGACGGTGAATGGGGATCTACTCAAGTTAACGGCACGAGAATATGAGATCTTACTTTTAATGATGTCTTCCCCGAAGAAGGTCTTTACTAAAGCTAATTTGTTTGAGAGTGTTTGGAATGAAAAGTTTTATGGGGATGACAATACGGTTAATGTCCATTTGAGTAATCTAAGAAATAAGCTCGCTAAAGCCAATCCCAATGAAGTGTATATTGAAACGATTTGGGGAATGGGGTATAAGCTGAAAACTTAAGGTTTTCTTAAGAATTAACTTAAGACTTTCTTATGTTTCCCTTCTTATTGTAGAAGAGTGTTCAAGAAGCAATCATTTTGGACAAGTTAGATAATAATCTAAGGAGGGGAACCTTGATGAATGAATATGTTTTAAAAACTAGTCAATTGTCAAAGGAATATCAACGTAAAAAAGCGCTTAATAAAGTGAATCTAACGATAAAAAAAGGATCTATTTATGGTTTTATAGGACAAAATGGGGCTGGGAAATCAACGTTAATTCGATTAATTACAGGCCTTGCCTATCCAACAACAGGTACTTTTGAATTGTTTGGCGAAAATAGTACACGAGAGTTAATTGAAGCAAGAAAACGAATTGGAACCATAATCGAAGGGCCTGCTTTATACCCACAAATGACAGCCGTTGAAAATTTGGAAACACATCGGCTCCTTAAAGGAATACCAGGGAAAGAATGTATTAATCAAACTCTTAAGATCGTAGGATTACAAGATACAGGAAAAATGAAAACAAAGAATTTTTCTCTAGGGATGAAACAGCGTCTGGGTCTTGCGATTGCTTTATTAGGAGATCCTGAATTTTTGATTCTAGATGAACCTATTAATGGATTAGATCCAATGGGAGTCGTTGAAATTCGAGAATTATTAAAGAAGCTTAACCAAGAGTATGGGATCACCATTTTAATCTCAAGTCATATTTTAAGTGAATTACATTTGTTAGCTACACATTATGGAATTATTCATAAAGGAGAATTGCTAGAGCAGCTATCTGCCAAAGAACTGAATGAAAAATGTCAGCAATACTTGCATATAAAAGTCGATAATCCAAACAAAGCAGCAACCATTATAGAAAGTCACTTGGGAACGCAAGAGTTTGAAGTCATGCCAGATGGAACCATGAAGTTATTCGCCTATGTGGATGCACCAGGGAAAGTGTCCAAAATCTTAACCGATGAAGGATTGGTAATCGAAGAATTTATGCCTATGGGAGAAGATTTGGAAACGTACTTTAGTCATCGCATAGGAGGGGTGCAACATGGGTAATTTATTGAAAACAGAATGGTATAAATTGAAGAAGGATCGATCATTCAGGTTTCTCACATGGATGTTACTCGCTATTGCCGTTTTGTTTCCTTTAATTGAATTTGATAATGGTGGGCCTAGTCTGCCTATGGTCAAAGATTATTATTTGGATAGTGTTCTTGGTACCCATAGCAATATCGTTAAGCTTATTCCGAGTATTTTAGCTGGCTTCTTTATTTCAAGTGAATACTCGATGGGGACGATGAAAAGCATCGTTTCTTCTGGGAATAGCAGGGTACGAATATATTTTGCTAAACTTATGGTATTCTCGGTTGGAACCATTATCATCTCATTGATCTTACCGATTTTTATGACGGGTGCTAGTGCGATTTATTTTGGTTTTCAAGGAATGCCTGAATGGACATATTGCCTTCAAACCATAGGGCTTATCATATTGTATGGTGCAGCCTTCGCGTCTATAATGGCGGTCTTTTCGATTCTTTTCACTGACAGTGGGAAAACGATTGGATTTCTGCTTATGTTTTTTATCTTTGTTGACTGGCCACTGCAAGTTTTAGCAGCGAAAGTACCGGTTTTTGAACCTATTCTGTATCATTCTGTGTTTAAGTTAATATACGATATTATCGTTGTTCATACCTTGGAAAGTAGTGAAGTGTTCACGCTTGTAGTTGTTCCAATTGTAACCTTCTTTGCATTTGGAGCTTTAGGAAGCTTTATTTTTCAAAGAAAAGAAATTAAGTAAGTAGAAAGTGGGTGAGGTCATATGCTCTATTTATTCCTAACGGTCATGATAGCCTTCGTATATGTCCTCACTCGTTTGTATCTACTGAAAACAGAAATGAAAAGTGCGACTCGGCAGCTCCAGCAATTAAACCAGGATAAAACAGCTAAGAAAATAGGTATTAGCTTTCATGATCGTGATTTTGAACAATTAGCCAAGGAAATAAATCACCAAATTGATCTAACGAAAAAGGCAAAGGCCAACAAACGCGCGACTGAAAACGAGTTAAAACAGGCGATATCTCATATATCACATGATATCCGAACACCTATCACTTCGATAATGGGATATATTCAATTTCTAGAATCAGATGAAATAAGTAGTGAGCTGAAAAAGGAATACATACAAACGATAAAAAATAGTACAGGAAGGCTAAAGGTTTTACTTGAGGATTTTTTTGAGCTATCGATTATAGAACAAGCAGATTATCCATTGAAAATGGAGAAGATTCGGTTTAATGATTTAGTTTTGGAAGCCCTCTTTGGTTTTTATGAGGAATTTAATAAGAAAAACATCGAGCCATCCATCCAGATTCCAGATGAAGATATGATCATGTTGCTTGACCCATCGGCTGGCAAAAGAGTAATAGAAAATTTACTAGTTAATGCAATTAAATACTCTAGTGGGGAAGTTACGATTATCCTTGAGAAATTTGAAACATCGATTCAACTTAAGGTTAGCAACTCTGTTCATTCACTAAGTGAGCAAGAGGTAAATCAAATGTTTGACCGTTTTTACAAGGCTGATCAGACTAGGACCGGGGATGGTACCGGGCTAGGTTTACCGATTGCCAAAAGCTTGATGGAAAAAATGAACGGGAGTATTAATGCTGTGCTAAAGGATAATCAATTAACTATGATTTGTGAATGGGAATTTTAAAAAGGATAGGGGACATGAGGGGGCGGGTCGAGGGACCTGTCCCCTCGACCCATGGTATAATGTACTTTAATAAGAAAAAGAAAGTGTGTGCAGAATGACATTAATTTCACTAGAAAAAGTGATGAAACAAGAAGATAATCGTACCGTTTTGAAAGATATAGATTTAGTTGTTGAACCTACTTCCCGTATTGGGATTAAAATGTCTAGTGAAGAAAGTGTAGTGCTGTTTAATCTGATATCAGGTGAACTTCTGCCTTCAAGTGGTTCTATTGCAAGAGAAACAAAATCGATAATAACAGAATATAAAGATGATGGTTTATATGACAGTTTAACTGTTCAAAGGTATTTGAATTTCTTTAAAAAGATTGCAGGTTATCCTCACCCTTTAGAAAATTACATTGCAACGTTTTCTCTTTTGGATGTTTGGCGAACCAAAATCAAGAATTTGACAGAAGATCAGAAAAAAAGGGTCAGTTTATTCCGAATGTCTCTATTTTCCCCAGAGGTTCTATTAATTGAAAATCCACTCAGTAATTTAACAGGTGAAGGCATTGAACTTTATTTAAAAGCATTAGAGCATCTTCATACAAATAAAATCGCCACACTATTCACGTCTAATTCTATAGAAGATTTATTGCTTTTAAGCAGCGAGATATATCGCTATAACCGAGTAAGTGGACTAGAAAAAACCGATCTTACTAACGAAATAGATTCGATCTCAGAGGAAAAAGATGAGAGTGAAAATTTCATGCCCAACAATGTCTTCAAAGTGACTTGTAAGCTAGCGGATAAGACAATTTTTTTCAGTCCTGATGAAATTGATTTTATTGAAAGTATTAATAGCGTGAGTAATGTACGCATAGATGATGAGTATTTTCCAACAGACTTAACGATGAATGAACTAGAAGATAAATTGTTAAAATTTGGGTTCTTCCGGTGTCACCGTTCTTACTTAGTTAATTTGCAACGCGTGTCTGAATTGATTAGTTATTCAAAGAATAGTTATACATTAATTTTGAGAGGCAAACCTAATGTGAAACTCCCTCTTTCTCGAAATCGTTTGGAAGAATTGAAACAATTAATAGGGTTTTAAGGTACCGTTGAGGTTGAAATGAGTTCATTTCAGCCTCTTTTTGTTACATTTGAGCTTTTTTTAGTACTGTTCACGGGATATTTACGACTTTTCTATTGTTTTTATCTAAACTGAAAATGTGATGGACAACCTAAAGAGACCTAGACATGTAGACAAATCTTTTTGGGGGCATTTTAACCATTCTTCATTATATAAAGGAGAGAAAAGCAAATGGAAAAGAACATAGTGATTAATGTTGAACACTTATCCAAAGCGTTCAAAAATGAAACTGCCCTGAAAGATCTTAATTTCTCAGTTCGTTCGGGAGAAATTTTTGGATTTCTTGGTCCTTCTGGTTCAGGGAAAACAACGACAATTAAAATTTTGACAGGACAACTAACACAAACCTCAGGAAAAGCAATAGTTTTAGGGAAACCTGTTGAACAAATTAATGAAAGTATTTATGAACAAGTGGGAATTGTTACAGACAACAGTGGGTTATATGAAAGAATGACGGTATATAGCAACATGAAATTTTTCGCTAACATTTTAGGTGTTGGAAAAGAACGAATTGATTTTCTTCTAAAGAGAGTTGGTTTATTAGAACACAAGGATAAGATAGCTAATAAATTATCGAAGGGAATGGCTCAACGATTAGTCTTAGCAAGAGCTCTTTTGCATCAACCGAAAGTACTTTTCTTGGATGAGCCTACTAGCGGATTAGACCCCAGTACAGCTGTAGCCGTTCTTGAACTACTTACTGAACTAAAAGAGAGTGGGACAGCCATTTTCCTTACGACCCATAATATGGACGAGGCGACGAAACTTTGTGATCACGTTGCACTTTTAAATGATGGCATTATTGTCGACCACGGAGCTCCGAAAGCACTGTGCCTTAAGTACAATAAGAATAAAAGCTACAAGATTTTATTAAAGGATGAGAGTGAAATCACTTTACCTCACTCTGAAGAAACAGGAAAAAAAATTAGCCAATGGATAGCAAATAATGAAATGATGACGATTCACTCTAATGAACCGACGTTAGAAAAAGTCTTCATAGAATTGACGGGGAGGGAATTGCTTTGAGAATTTCATTAAAAAAGATAAACGCAATAGTAGGAATGAAGTTTCAGACGTTATTAAGTAATACTAGTGTGATGTTAGGCCCCATTCTTGCATTAGGGTTTGTATTCGCTATGAAAAATATAATGCCAGATTTAGATGTAAATGAGGAAGGAATTAGCTTTTCTACGAATGCATTTGTCCTTAGCTTCGGGATTGTTTTTAACATCGCAATAGCTGGTATTTCAATGAGCAGTGGACCTTTATCAGAAGAAAAAGAAAAAAACACTTTAAGAGTTCTAATGACATCTTCTGTAAACGGCTTAGAGTACTTGATTGGGACTCTTCTGCCTCCATTATTAATCCTGATTCTAGTGAATATTCTCATGATTCCTGTAAGTGGATCTTCTTTTGGAGAGGTTCAATTTGGAAGTTACTTGTTAATGACAACAGTAGCTAGCTTGATCAGTCTAATAATTGGATATATTATAGGAATCCTTACAAAAAACCAAACACAAACATCTTTATATACACTGCCTATTACATTACTTTTAACATCAGTACCTGCAATCAAACAGTTTCAAGAAAATTTGTCCGCTATTTTAGACTACACGTATACAGGTGTGTTAACAAATTTTGCAAACAGCCTCTACTCTGAAACTGGATATCAATGGAACCTAACTGATATTAGTGTTCTCTTAGGTTGGCTTATGATTTCTTTAGTTATTTTTGTTTATGCTTATAAGAAAAATGGATTAGATAATTAACTACTGTTAAATACATTAATTCTAATAGATAGAGATGAATGGACCAGCAGAATGATTTATTAATTGTAGGAGAAATTAGATGATAAATAGTATTCATAAGGAGTGATAAATGATGTTTAGAAAAAAAGAAGATAAACGTTTTGCTGAAAAGTTGGTACAAACTTCTCAGCAGGGTAGTCTAATCTCTATATGGGTTGATCGTCAAACAGGTGTTAACTATATATACACATGGAGTGCGCAAGGATGCACTTTAACACCTTTATTAGACGAGAAGGGTGAAGTAATAGTGGAGCAGGTAGAATAATGGGGGACAGGGGGACAGGTCCCTCGTCCCACATCAAGTGGATCTATATTCCGTTATTTGTGACAAACGGTAAGTACCTACGAGGTTTGCGGATTGTAGTTCCGCTATTTAGTGTTATAAGGGTGTAATTGTAGCAGTTTTCCGCAAATAGCAGATTCAGGACCCGTTAAACCTATTAATATGCTAGTTTTTGATGAAATAGCAGAACTGTGTTCCGTTGAGGGGGCGGGTCGAGGGACCTGTCCCCTCGACCCACCTCGACCCATTTGACAGGACACCATTTAGTGTCATATAATTATGACACTAAATGGTGTCCAATTGTGTGAGGGGGGAGAATTTTGAATAATGCTTATCAAACGAGGGATGTTTACGTAGCCATTGCAGACCCAACGAGACGCAAGTTAATTCGTCTTTTGGCAGATTCAGATGAGCTACCCCTCTATGAACTAGCTGCTCAATTTCAGATGGGACGTACGGCTGTTTCTAAGCATTTGGCTATTCTTAAAGAAGCTGATTTAGTAACGAACCGTAGAATAGGTAGAGAAACTAGGTATCGATTAAATCCAGTTCCCTTACAGGAAGTTAAAGATTGGTTATCTTTTTATGAGAAGTTTTGGAATGAAAGAGCCGAATTGCTAAAAAGTATATTAGAGGAGGAATAAATAATGGCGGATTTATCATTGGATTTTCAATTTAAGAGCCCTATCGAAAAGGTATGGGACGCATTAACCCATTCGGATACTCTTGCAAAATGGGTAATGGAAAATAACTTTAGACCTATTGTAGGTTATAAATGTCAGTTTCGAAATGAGGCAATCGGTCTAGTTGTAGATAGTGAAGTATTAATAGTGGACAAGCCTTATAAGTTATCTTACACATGGGTAGGTGGGCCAATTGATACGATTGTCACATGGACATTAAAGCAAGAAGGGGAAACAACCTACTTACACCTTGAGCACTCCGGATTTGAAGAAGAAAATCAAGCGTTCCATGGTGCGAAATATGGTTGGGCAAGCATGGTGGACCAATTAAATAAAGTATTAGAGGAAATGTAGGAATTAACGCTACACATAGGTATTGTTATTAACGTGTCTGAACGCAAACGATGCTGAAAAAGAGCTTGCATTAGCCACGAAATTGGTAATAGGAGGATACAATATGGAATTGATTACTGAATATATCGAGGGGATTGATCCTTCGTACCAGGAAAGAATGAAAGAATTGCTAACTTGGATCGTTCAAAAATATCCAAATTTAAAACCAGAGATTAAATGGAATCAATTAATGTTTACCGATCATGGGACATATATTATCGGTTTTAGTGTATCTAAAAAGCATTTAGCCGCTGCGCCTGAAAGTGTAACGATCACTCATGTGGAGAGTGATATTGTAAAGGCAGGATATGATTATACAAAGGAGATCATTCGTATTCCTTGGGGTGCTCGTGTTGATTACTCATTACTTGAGAAAATGATTGAGTTTAATATTTGGGACAAGGCAAACTGTACGACTTTTTGGCGGAAATAGAATAAGACTTTAGCAAGCATGTAAGTACTTCAAAGAGGAGAATAGGAGGGGGAAAGATGGGCTTATTTCAAGATATCGTATCAATGTTCAAGAAGAGGGAACTCAAATTAATAGAAAGCTACGAAGAATCAAATGGTGTATATAGCTTTCTATTTGAAAAAGAGACAGATGTAACCTGGAAAGCTGGACAGCATGGGTTATTTACAATTACCCATAAGAAAATAAAAAATCCCACAAGGCCATTAAGTGTAGCATCTTCTCCGACTGAGAATGTGATTAAATTAACGATGGCAATTAGTGACAACCCAAGTGAATTTAAGAACGCAATGCTAGAATTAAATCAGGGAATGAAAGTGAGTATGAGTGGACCTGTAGGATCTTTCTATCTACAAGACAACAGTCCTTCTCTTTTCATTGCGGGTGGAATTGGGATTACACCTTTTAGGGCGATATTAAAACAAATTGAAGCAGAAGGAAATGTATCCGATAAAAACATACATCTCCTCTATCTTGATAGCAAGAAGTCCTATATTTTTAAAGATGAACTTGATGGATTGGCTAATAACTCTTCTTCAATAAGTGTTACTTATCTTGATTCAAGAGATGACTTGCATGAGGAGATCGATAAGTTTGTCAGTTTACAGAAGAACAATGCGAAATACTTCGTTGCAGGACCGAAGACCATGGCCGATTCAGTTTCTGCCTATTTAAAGGATAGTCACATCTCAAAACGGAATATCAAAAAGGATGCGTTTTTTGGGTATTAGTTAGCGGGACAGGATCCCACGTCCCACATCAAGTGGACCTGTGTTCCGTTGGTGGCGGGTCGAGGGACCTGTCCCCCCGTCCCACTTGCCCCCCCTGGAAAAATTAATATTGGAGTGAATGAAATGTTGATCGGTCAGATAAAAGAAGTGGTTCGTCACCCGGTGAAATCTCTTCGTGGAGAAAATGTACAAACTACAAAAATTATGGATTATGGTTTATATGGCGACCGTAGCCATGCTTATGTAGATGATACAAAACAAGGAAATTTTTTAACGATAACACAATTTCAAGAAATGGTTCAATATAAAGCGAAATTTGTGGGAGAAGAATCAATGGAGGACTATCCTAAGGTCGAAGTCATCACACCAGAGGGGAAGGTTTTTGATTGGGAGGATCAAGAATTAATTAAAGAAATGGAAAGCAAGTCGAATCGAAAAATTTCCACCAGGGAATATACGCCATCACATGTGCCTATTGGACCGATTGCAGTAGAACATATTCTACTTGCAACAGATGCTTCTTTAGATAAGTTGAACGAACTATGGGGAAAAGCCGAAGTTGATTTGAGACGGTTTCGTCCAAATTTATTAATTTCATTAGAGGAAAAGAAACCTTTTATTGAAGAAGAGTGGATTGGGCGGCGTATAAAAATAGGGGCCGAAGTAGAATTGCAATTCGTAGGACCGTGTAAAAGGTGTATGATTATTACGGTTAATCCTGATAATGCCGAACGAGATCCGAGTATACATAAAACGGTTATAAAAGAAAGAAACAATCATTTTGGCGTGTATGCATCTGTGGTAAAAACAGGGAACATTCACGTGGATGATGAAGTTCATCTTCTTGATTGATTTTTCTTGAAGAAACTTGACGAATGTAAATGATTGATCGTATCTTCTGTATCGTTAGGTGAGGTGCCTGAAGTATGTCAGAATAATAGCAATACGGGTAGTAGGGTAGTGACAAGCGCGATTACTAAATAACATATTAGCAACTACTAAAAGGAGCTGGCTTATTGCCGGCTTTTTTTTATTCGCAATACAGATGGTGACAGCTTTGATGGCTATTTAATATGCAATTTCCAAGGTTTGGGCGGATAGGCAAGCTACCAAAACCCACTTTAGGCAATAAGTTACTTGTATAAGCAGAAAGGGGTGAGAAAATGGGTAGGCGAATCAAACATACTTCACGTGACGTGGAGGAGTTAGCTAAGCTCATGCTGGCGGAGGCGATCGGTGAGGGAGCTGAAGGGATGGACTTGGTAGGAACCGTTGTGGCCAATCGTGTTGAGGCAGACTGTGAACCGGACTTCCAAAATTTGCGTACTATTAGACACGCTATCCATCAAACCATACCGGGAACTGGAATTCCTCACTTCGAGCCTGTTTTAAATGGATCATTGTATACACAGCGTCCCGACGAAGAAGACCTCCAAAGGGCCAGGAATTTGTTACAAGGACATAGAAACCCTCGAGCCAGAATGAATTTGTGGTTCTTTAATCCAAGTCCGGGGCAAACATACAGAGATCCTTGTACAGAAACGATGCCAAGATCCCCTATGACACAGTTCGATTTTGCGCACAAAAATCATTGCTTCTATATCGCTGTACCGGGCTACTGCCCAGAGTTTTATAGATAAAATTAAGGAGATGATCTCATGAGTTGTGGAAACTCTAGTTATAATCCAATGAACGCTGGTTTATATCCAGCTAACATGATGCGGTACGGTGCCGCGCAACAACCAAACAACGGTTTTCCGGCGGGGATGCCTTCTGGACCCGCATATTCTGTGCCAGTGGTTCCAATGGGGACTGGACAGCAGCTGCAGGCAGGCGTGGTGGAAGAGTCGTTTATCGAAAATATCCTACGTTACAACAAAGGCAAGGTTGGTACATTCTACTTTACTTATCAAGGAAACAGCAGGTGGAATGCAATGGTTTACCAAGGACGCGTTGAAACGGCTGGTCGTGACCATATCATCATCAGCGACCCAGCCAGCGGCAAACGCTACCTCTTGATGATGGCAAATCTCGACTGGGTAGAATTTGGAGAACAAATTAACTATCCTCACACGGAAATTAATCCGGCTATTCAGGCGAGCATGGAAATATCCGAGTGATGTTGTAGGGACATCGAGGGACATCGGGGACAGGAAAGGTGTCCCAGTTTCATTTGAGAGAAAGAGAAAAGAATTTCAACTATCTAGCTGGATGAAGATGATCTGGCTAGTTTTTTTGTTGTCTTAGTGGTCCAGGGGGTGGTCCAGGGGGACAGGTCCCTCGTCCCCCTATACACATCAAGCGGATCTACATTCCGTTATTTGTGATAAATGGTGAGTTCCTGCGAGGTTTGCGGATTGTAGTTCCGCTATTTAGTGTTATGAGTGGATAATTATAGGGGTTTTCTGTAAATAACGGATTCAGGTTCCGTTAAACTTAATAAAATGCTAGTTTTTGATGAAATAGCGGAACTGGAATCCGTTGGTCGCGGGTCGAGGGACCTGTCCCTCCGACCCACCAGCCACGACCCGCTATTGAAATGCTTCGCTATAGATTTTACGCAGCTCAGTTGAGTTATCGTGCCACTCAATTGGTTGACCATTGACGATTTGATCCAGTACATCTAGACACCTATGCCGTCCTGCTGCGGTATTAACTGCCCATGAATCATCGTTAAAAGTATGGATAAAGGTCATTCGACATCCTTTATCCTCTCCTTGCAATGAAATGTTTATTAGGTCATCAACTTCGCGGAATCCAAATAAATATGGCTTTTCTAGCTCTGTAATGGTAGCGACATATGTCGTTCCTTCACCGTCATCGAAGGCAATCTTGCCACCAAGTCTGAGATCCATTTCCCCTGTTGCGAAAGGGTACCATTGGGTGAAGGAACTAGGATTCGTAATGACGCGGAAAACATCTTCTGGATTATGAGGGAAAAATCGTTCAAATCTTAAAGCATAACGACCGTTTGTCTCATGTAGTGTTCCATATTCATTCATTATTTCACTCTCCTTCTTTATCTTGAAGTTTTACTATTCATCAATTGTACCAAACATTTATAGCTTTAAAAAATAATGAAATCATTTTCGTGGTTCTCAACAATCTAGCCTTATAGGGACGGTGAAAAGGCATCACCTCCGTTGGGAAAAATTATAAAAAAGCTTTCTTTCTAATAAATAATTCTGCAAGAAGTAGGTTAAGAACCCAGCATAGCCATACTGCGATCGTGTAAGAAATCGCATAGGAAAGGTCTAATAGATGATGGGCAATGGCTACGACATACACCCATTTACGGGAAGATTGTTGTTCAATGCTATAAAAGGAATGACAAAGTCATGTTCACTGTTCAAGATACAGGAGAAGGATTCTCCTTAGAAGAGCTTCGTCACGTATTTGACCCACTGTACCGTGGGGAAGCATCGAGAAACCGATCTACTGGAGGAGCTGGCTTAGGATTAACCATTTCACAAAAAAATATGAAGCAACACGGTGGAGACTTAACCGCAAAAAATCATGATGCCGGTGGCGCTTTATTGACGGGATGGCTTCCATAGGGTCAGGTCCCTTGTCCCACCTGTTTTCAACCTTTTCTATAACGACAAATAATTTACGATGAGTAATTTTTCAAATCCTTCTACGAAAATCAACCTACCTTTATATATATAGGATAAAGACATACATACAATAGGAGGATTTTGCATGGCTAAATTCCGCATGATTCAAACAGGGTTCTGGAATGATCCAAAAGTGATGGAGGAGATGACACCGGAGGATAAGTTCTTTTTCATGTATTTGCTCACCAATCCGCAAGTGACGCAAATTGGCATCTTTCGGATTACAAAGAAACAAGTGGCTTTTGAAACAGGCTTCTCCGTTGAAACGGTGCAGCTGTTATTTGAGCGCTTTTTACACCAGCATCAGCTCATTCGTTACAATAATGAAACGAGGGAGCTCGCGATCAAGAACTGGGGCAAGTACAACCTAAGACGTGGAGGCAAACCCATGCTTGATTGTATTCGTAAGGAACTAGTCGCTGTTAAGGATCGTTCTTTTATTGAATTTGTAGGACAAGGCGTGACCAATGAGTCGATTCGAGGTCTCTTTGCATTCTTTTACCCAGAAAACGACAATACGTCGACGTTAAGGGGGCAAGAAGAAGAAAAAGAAGAAGAACAAGAACAACAAGAACAACAAGAACACCAACAAGAACACCACCAACAACAAACGGACAGGGGGACAGGACCCTCTCCTAGCGGGTATAATCGTCTCAAGCAGGCTCGTGCCGTTATTTGTGAAATGAGTGAGTTAGCTCTGAAAAATAGAGATCCTCCTTTTCATCTTGAACGTCAATTCCATTCTTAGACTTGAAATCATCGTTATACTGACTGGTCACTCTGTAATTTGCACAACATTTGTTTTAGCCGATCGGCAATCTATTGAACTTGGTTTGATCATTTGATTGACTTATCACGCATTCACCTTGCTAAAAACCTCTTTGTAAATGATTGTTGCTATTTGTGTCGAATTATGATAGATTATTAAATCTAGCCGCAGAAATTAATTTCAAATTAACTGTTGCGTGGAATTATTTATTGTGATATATTATTACTCGTCGCTGCGAACGATTGGTTCGTAACGAGTTGCAAAAATAACTTTTGAAAAAGTTATTGCGCAGAATGAAATGATATGTTATGATATTAAATGTCGCTGATGAAACAGCGGTTAATG
>NZ_JRJU01000056.1 GCF_000787375.1 Halalkalibacter okhensis
GCTCCTCCTCAATCTTCACTATTGAGGAGGAGCTTTTTTATCTTATTTCATAGATCTTACACTTATCATAAAAACTCGTTTTACCAATCCCAAGTAACTTTGCCGCCGCTAATTTATCACCGCCAGCTATCTCAAGCGCATGTGTAATCGCCCTTTTTTCTGCTCGGGCTATGGTTACTTTAAGTGGTTTTACTGCCGGCAAGTCTAGAGTACTAGTTGATTCAGCCATAGAAAATTCTTCTTCACGTTGGTTAATTTCTTGATCTCTGATATATAAAGGCAAATGCTCAGATTTTATAACCGTTCCATCCAATACATTAATCGCACGCTCTAGAACATTTTCTAATTCCCGAACATTCCCTGGCCACTTATGTCCTTCTAGCCTCATTACCACTTTAGGTGATAAAACAGTCCCCTTTCGATAAAATTTTCTTTCAAGCTTTTGTAATAGTTTTTTTGAAATAGCTGCGATATCTTCTTTGCGATCTCTAAGAGGAGGAATTTCTATGTTAATGACATTTAGTCGATAATATAAATCTTGACGAAACGTCCCATCTTCTACCATCTTCGTTAAATCTCGGTTCGTCGCTGCAATAATTCGCAAATCAATCGGAATGGTTTTTTGCCCTCCAACAGGTTGTATCTCTTTTTCCTGTAAGGCCCTCAATAATTTACTTTGCATAGAGAGAGGCATATCACCAATTTCATCAAGGAAAACCGTCCCCTTATTTGCTACCTTAAATAGCCCTTCCTTTCCTCCCTTTTTTGCTCCAGTAAAAGCTCCGTCCTCATAACCAAAGAGCTCTGATTCGAACAACACCTCAGGAATTGAAGCACAATTAATAGCTATAAAAGGAAAATGACTACGCATGCTGTTTTGATGAATGGCATGAGCAAATAATTCTTTACCAGTACCAGACTCGCCTGTTACTAATACAGACGATTCATTCCCAGCAACCTTCTCTCCTAGTGCTTTTGCCTCGATAAACGCTTGGCTATTACCAATTAAATCATCAAATGAATATTTGCTTGTTAATTCATTAACGGCTTTATTTTTATAAAAATTCAGTTCTTCCAATAAATTGCTCATCTTATTTTTAAAATGTCGTAAGTTATCTGGATCAGGAAAAATAACTGTCCCTACTGCCCCCACTAATTTTCCGTCTATAAAAATGGGGTAGCGATTGGCAATCATCACACTGCCATTAATCGGTTGAAGGTGTTCAATTTCTTTTTCACCAGTTTTTGCAACAATTTGCATTCGTGAATTTTCAATGATTTCTTGAACTGGACGGCCAACCGCATCATCAAAAGTCGTTCCTATAAACTCGCAATATGCCTCATCTATATAAACAATAATGCCATTATGATCCACTATGACGATTCGTTCGATACATAAATGAATAATCTCAATTAACCAATCAATTGAAAGCCCTCTCATTTCTAGTTTCATGATTTCTCCTCCAATCAGTAGAACCATTATAACATAGTAGAAAATGCGAAGAAGCTGCCCCTATAGAACAGCTCCTTCACTAAAATATTAATAGATTCCCATAGCCGCTAACGCGATGGCAACAACCGTAGCAATAATTGGAATAACAATCGCAACTACAGCAATATCTTTATAGCTTTCTTTATGTGACAATCCCGTAATCGTAAGCAATGTTAATACCGCACCATTGTGGGGCAGAACATCCAACCCTCCTGAGGACAGGGATGCTATACGGTGAAAGGCCTCTGGGCTAATCCCCGTATTTAATGCAATTTGATAATATTGATCTCCTAATGCTTCTAGGGCAATCCCCATTCCCCCTGAAGCTGATCCTGTTGCCCCAGCTAATAAATTAACAGCGATTGCCTCAGAGATAAGCGGGTTACCTGGAACATTCATTAACATCTCGGTCAACTTCTTAAAACCTGGTACCGCTTGCACTACTGTCCCAAAACCAACGGCTGCACTCGTATTAATAATCGCTATAATCGAACCAGTTGCACCACTATTGATCGATTTTACAAATCCTTTTATTTTCGTAATATTTAATAATAAGATTAATAGAATTCCAGAAAGTAAAGCCACAACAATGTGCCACTCCAATAAATTTAATGTTAGAAGTACGGTAAGTAGTGGCAATAAAGATAAAAATACATTCGGGGAATCCCCTTCTACATTTAACATGCTCGTATCTTTTGGTTCAGTAAATCCTTCTCCTTTTTCCGCAAGCTGTTTTTGACGCCAGATTAAATAAAAATATCCACCAATAGCCATAATTAGAGCCGAAACAATCCCCATTATCGGAGCTGCCATGGCATTCGTTTGAAAGTAAGGCATTGGAATTAGATTTTGAATTTGCGGCGTACCTGGAAGCGCTGTCATCGTAAAGGTAAAAGCACCTAATGCAATCGTAGCAGGCATAATCCTTCTACTAATATTTGCCTCTCTGAATAAAGATAATGCTAGAGGGTACACCGCAAAGACAACAACGAATAAACTAATTCCCCCATAAGTTAATACCGCACAAGATAAAATAACCCCTAAAATCGCACGTTTTGTTCCCATTAATTTCGATAAAACAACAGCAATTGACTTGGCCATCCCTGTATCTTCCATTAATTTTCCGAAAATAGCACTTAACATAAATACCGGAAACCATTGTTTTGCAAAGTTAACAAAACCGCTCATGTACGTATTGGTGTATGCATCTAGCAGATCCAAGCCACCCGTTAGCGCTACGACACCAGCTGCAATAGGCGCGACCCAAATGATCGACCATCCCATAAATGCAAGCGTCATTAATACAATTAAACCTAAAATAATACCAATCATTATTCCACCCCATCATCTTGAAATTTTCTTCATGTTGACTATGACTTGATCGTTACACTGTTATTACTGTGCCGTATAGCCTCCATCTAATAAGACTGCCTGGCCCGTGACACCTTTTGCTTTTTCACTGCTTAGGAAAAGAGCATAATCAGCAATTTCTTGAACAGATAACAATCGTTTTTGTGGTACTAATGGGTATAATACTTCTTCTTTTACTTTTTCTACTGGAACATTACGAGTTTTAGCTAAGTCTTCAAATTGTCCACGAACAAGCGGTGTATCAACATAGCCTGGACATAAGGCATTTACCGTGATGTTGTGTTCAGCCGTTTCTAGCGCGGCAACTTTGGTTAACCCAATTACGCCATGTTTCGCACTGTTATAAGCAGCTTTTCCAGCAAATCCAATTACCCCATTGATGGAAGCCATATTAATAATCCGACCAAACCCTTGTTTTTTCATAATCGGCAATACATGCTTCATCGCGACAAATGGAGCGATTTGCATCACTTTAATCATGAATTCAAACTTATCTGTTGGAAATTCTTCAATTGGTGACACATGCTGCAGCCCTGCATTGTTAAAAAGAACATCCAATCTTCCGTATTTTTCAACGGTTGTATCAATTGCCGCTTTTAAGTCTTCTTCTTTTGTCACATCCACCTTTAACCCTAAGCAGTCCAATCCTTCTTTTCTTAAGTTTTCTGTAACTTCATTTACTTTTTCTTTATTGATATCTGTAAAAACAACTCGATAACCATCTTTAAGGAAGGCTTCCCCAATTTGATAGCCAATTCCACTTGCAGCCCCTGTAATAAACGTTACTTTTTTTTCCATCTCTATTTCCTCCTCAATTTTCACATTAAATAGTTTTTCATATCTCTCAATACTTGTTACTCCCCCTATCTAATTGGTAAAGGGCATTTGAGCACGGCTGAGGTTTTTTCACACTCACCTATAATAAAGCAAGTTTTGTGCCAACTTTTGAACTTTACTTTAAAAAAACACTCTTTAAACTTGTAAAATCTCTTTACCAAAAGAATACGCTTACATTTTTTTATTTTGGATTATTTATAATTTGAATTTATACCCTCTTACCACCTGTCTTTATCCTTCCGGAAAAACGGAATATTCCGTTTTTCTGGAAGATATTGAATACCGATTCCGGAAATACGGAATTCCTTTCCAAAAAAAAAATCTTTGTTTCCATGCACTTAGCATGAGAACAAAGATCTCTTTCGAAAACATAATCTCTCCTTTTTAAACACTGTCATGTTTAGCGAATGTTTGATGAATTAAGTTTATAGTTTGATTCCTTTCTCTTTTTGAAGGAGTTGCTTCAGATCAACAATCGTTTTCGTTTCTTTAGATTTTAATGCCGCTAAAATTACAGCTAGAGATTTAAATCCTTCTTCGCCAGAAACAGGGGATAGTGTATTGTCTACTATGCAATCAATAAAATGATCAATTACATGTGTCTTTGTTTGTCTTCCTTTTTCATTTGACTGGATTTGGGGTAATTCGTACTTGATCGTTTCTCCATTATTATATTGCAGAATTAATGAATAATCCGGGTCATCCTCTAAACGAATAATCCCTTTCTCTCCGTAAATGACAGTTGAATTATCAGACTGCGGAGAGTACGCCCAACTAGCTGTCAGTGTTCCGATAATCCCATCCTCTAACTTCAAAATACAAACAGCATTGTCATCAACTGAGGTTTCCTCTTTAGCATTGGTTTCAACCATTGCACCTACTTCCACTACCTCTTTGCCTAGGAGGTAGCGGATCAAATCTGATTTATGAACACCCAGGTCCCCCATAGCGCCAATAAATGCTTGCTCTTTCCTAAAGAACCAGCTTCCCTTCCCATCGATACTCCAACGTTCTGGTCCACCGTGACCAAATGTTGTGCGAAAGCTATATACCTTTCCGATTTCACCAGCAGCAATCAGCTTTTTTGCCTTTTCATGTGAAGAAACAAAGCGCTGGTTATGAGCAATCATTAATTTTTTTCCATTCTCATCAGCAGCTGCAATCATCGCTTCAGCTTCTTCTTTTGAAGTTGCCATTGGTTTTTCACATAACACATGCTTCCCGCTATTTAACGCAGCAATCGATACTTCAGCATGTAGATAGTTTGGTAGACATACACTAATTGCATCTATTTCTATATTGGTTAATAGTTCTTTATAGTCGGTGTAAGCTTTTACTCCGTACTGCATGGCAACATCACTAACACGTTGCTCATTTAGATCACAGACGGCTACTATTTCTACTAAATCATTACTTGCATATTCAAGTAGATGACGTTTTTGTGCGATACTTCCGCAACCAATTACTCCTACTCTTATCTTTTCCATTGAGATTCCTCCTAAAAATCTTATTTAATTTAGTAAGAAGCCTACATGTGGAACGAGTTCTGGTTTTGTACAGGTGCTTTTAAGTAGATAATGTCGATTCCATTCTGAGGCCTCTAGTAATCCATGCATCGTTTCCAAAACATGAAAGGCCAATTCTCCATTTGCTCGATGAGGCCGATTCATGACAATCGCTTCAGCCATATCAGCCGGCCCGATTCCGCGACTATTTTCAGTAAAACCGAATAAGATAGGGATCTTTTCCCAATCACTTTCACCAGGTCTTTTTAAGAAAATCGGTCCACCAAACCGATTAGGGTCAGGTACACTTAGCGTTCCTTCCGTCCCATGAATTTCAATTCGTGGAACTTGAGAGCCCCACACATCAAAGCTCGTCACTAAAGTACCCACTGCTCCCTCTTCAAAATCTAAAACCCCAGAAATGTGTGTCGGAGTATGAACTTGAATTTTCTTCCCATAATGTGGCTCACTTTTTATTGTTCTTTCTTGAAATGAAACACTCGCTGAAGCTGTTACACGGCGAATAGAACCTAAGAGGAAAATTAACGTTGTTATATAGTAAGGTCCCATATCAAATAAAGGCCCTCCACCTTCTTGATAAAAAAACTCTGGATTCGGGTGCCACCCTTCTGGTCCATGTCCCATCATGAAGGCATTCGCTGCAACTGGCCTTCCAATCCAACCATCATCGAACAATTTACGACACATCTGAATCCCACCGCCAAGGAAGGTATCCGGTGCCGAACCGACTAACAGTCCCTTTTCTTTTGCCAATTTCAATACCTTTTTGCCATCTTCAAGTGTGACAGCAATTGGTTTTTCAACATAGACATGCTTACCGGCGTTGAGCGCATCCAGGCAAAGGGAGGCATGAGCGCTTGGAGGGGTTAAATTAATAATGAGCTCGATCTCACTACTCCTCAACATTTCTTCCACTGTAAATACATTCTTAACTTGAAACTTTTCGGCTGCATGATAGGCTTTGTCGCTATCAAGATCGGAACAGGCAACAACCTCTAACACACTAAACCTTACAAGATTTTCAAAATAAATGTCACTAATATTTCCACAACCAACGATGCCTACTTTAACTTTTCTCACAGTAGTAAACCCCATTTCTTCCTATTACCTAGGTTGTTACCCTTTCACCGCACCACCTGTCAGACCTTTTACAACACGTTCTTGAGCTAGGATAAATAGTAACAGCACCGGTAAACTTGCAAGAGTTAACGCAGCCATTAAACCAGGAACATTAATCATAAATTCCCCATAGAAATTCTGTAACCCCAAAGGCAATGTCATCTTACCTGGACTTGTGATGAGAATAAGCGCAAAAACAAACTCGGTCCAGAGAAACACAAAGTTATAGATAACAATCGTTGAAATCGCTGGAACGACGTTAGGAAAAATTACTTTCCAAAAAATCTTCCAATGATTAGCTCCATCTATTTGAGCCGCCTCTTCTAACTCTTTAGGAATGTCCTGCATAAATTGCGTCAAAATAAATATGGAAATAGGTAAACTAAATGCAACATAAGGCCCAAGTAAAGCAAGGAGCGTGTCATAGATGCCCATTCCTTGAGTCAAAACAAAAATCGGAATTAAGGTCGCATGAATTGGTAACATCATTCCTGCAACAAAAAGGAGAAACAATGGACGATTCAAGCGAAACTTTATCCGACTTAACGGATAACTCGCTAGGGATGCGATCATAACCGTAATAACGACCGCAGAAACTGTAATGATTATGCTATTTAGAAAATACGTTGTTAATCCCATATCAAAAACAGAGAAATAATGTTCGATTGTAAATGAATCAGGTAGGATCGAAAATGGATTTACAAAAAACTCATTCATGCTTTTAAAAGATGTGCCTATCATGTACATAAACGGATAGAACGTAAACATCAAAAGCGAGATAGCCAGTACGTATAATAGAACTCTCTTAATTAACTGTAATGGATTCATGTAAATAACCCCCGCTTCTTTCGTTGATGTTCAATGATCTGAATAATAATGACGCAGACAAATGCGATCAAGAACATGACTGCAGCAATGGTACTTGCATAACCCATACTAAAATGGATAAATCCTTGCTTATACATATAAGTTCCGAGTATTTCTGTTGCCCCACCTGGCCCACCACCAGTCATAATATAGAATATATCAAACGCTTTTAGTGACCCTACAATCGCTAAAATAGAGGACGTTACAAATGTAGGGATGAGTGCTGGCAATGTAATATAAAAAAACCTTTGGGTTCCACTTGCTCCATCAATGCTTGCAGCTTCATATAACTCATCAGGAATTCCGACCATGGCAGCTTTAAATAAAATCATATAAAAAGGTGAAAACTGCCAAACAATTACGAGTAAAACAGCCAACATTGCTGTATTTTTATCTGCTAACCAAGGAATAGCATTAAACCCAAACATTTGAACTATTTGATTGACTGGACCATTTATCGGGTCATACATAAAAATCCAAAGCAAACCAATGGCAACCGTCGACATCAAATATGGCAAGAAGTAAATGACATTTAACCATTTCTTCCCCATAATCGGGCTAAAAAGAACTAAAGCCATTACTAATCCGAGCGGAATCTGAATAAACACTGACACCAAAACAAGGAGCATATTGTTTTTCAGTGCTTGCCAAAAGGTTGAGTCTGAAAACAAGGTGGTATAATTTTCAAGACCGATAAATGTCTTCTGTGCCTGAACCCCATTCCAGTTATACATACTATAGTTAAATGTTGCGAATATTGGATAAAGGATAAAGACTGAGTAAACGAGAAGTGCTGGTAAGACGAAAAGAAGAATCGCTTTTGTTTTCTTACGATTATTCTTCTTTATATCAAGATTAATCGTTGTATCCGTTTGAATTACTCTCTTCAAAGCCATTCCCTCCTTTTTAGAGATAGAGGAGAGAAAGTACTCTCCTCTAAGTATCTCTTAATCTAATTCCTCTTTTGCTTTTTGTTCCATGAGATCTGCCGCTTCTTGAGGTGTCATCGTTTTACCAAATAACTCTTGGGTTGTATCTTTATGAAGTTCAGCAAGTACTGGAGGGAGAGTTTGGTCATAAGGCATGTGAATATCGTTTGCTCTTGATGCGATTTCTGTAAATTTTTGTACAAATACATCATCAGATTGAATGTCTTTTAGCGCAGATAAACTGCCCGTACGTGTAACATAATCTTCCGCTGTTTCTACCGTAGATAACTCTTTAATTAGTTCTACTGCTAACTCTGGATGGTCACTTCCCGAATAAACTGACCAGACAGGACTTGCTGATCCTCCTACGTTTGACGGATCGCCATTTCCATCTGGTAATGTCGGAAATTCGAACATACCTAGTTTCTCTTCAAATTCAGGTGCTTCTGAGCGCACATTCACAACTAACGAGTTTGTCATAAGCATCATGGCCGATTGCTCTGAATACAATAGTTGCCTTCCCTGACCAGCATCATATGGGACACCATTAAATCCTGGGTTAAACGCATCTCGATCTACTAGCTCTTGAATGTACTCACCAGCTCTGACATACGCAGGATCATCGAATCCTTTTCCATCTCTATTAAACGCACTCTGAAATAAATCTTCCCCTCCTAGGCGATCAGCAAAATACATCAGGTAGTAAGCACCCGGCCATTTTGTTTGATTGGTTAATGTAATTGGAATGATATTATTCTCATTTAATACGTCAATAATCGCTAGTAATTCATCAAATGTTTCCGGCTCTTCTAAACCATGTTCTTCAAAAATTTCTTTGTTATAGAAAAATAGGGTTTGACTTAAACCTAAAGGCAATCCGTATACTTTATCATCGAATGTTGAGTTAGCTAACGCCATTTCTAAAAAGATATCAAAATCAATATCCTCATTTGTTAAATCAAGGACCTGACCCGCATCAGCAAATTCTTTTAGCCAACCACCGCCCCAAGAGACAAACGCATCTGGAGGATTTCCACCTGACATCGCGACGACCATACGCTGTTTGTAATCATCATTAGGTATTCGTAACATGTTTACTTCCACACCAGGGTTTTTCTCTTCAAAACGCTTTACTGCATCTGCGTATACTGCCTCTTTATCACCACTATCAATTTGCCAAAAATCTAATACGATCTTGTCACCATTTGTAGAATTACTACCACTATCGTTATCGCTGTCAGTTGATGATTCTTGCCCCGCCCCACCACTGCAAGCTGCTAGGAATATTGAGAGAATAAGTGTAAGAACGAAGATGATTGAACGTTTTCTTTTCATATTAAGTCCCCTTTTCTCATTGAAATAGCCATTTCAAACGATTGACAGAGTGACAATACTTTACAACCAACTATTGTAACCGGTTACATTTTAAGTGATATAAAATTATTCCTTAAATAATCAAGGCTTATCTTTGCACTTTCAAATGGATCTCGCTTCGTTTGATCTTGTTCAACAATAAACCATTCAACACCTGATTCAATTCCTTTCCTTATTGAACTCTCAAGATCGACACCACCTGTCCCCAACTCTGCAAAAAACTGTTCCTGATCGGTTGTCATATCTTTCAAGTGGAGAAGCGGGGTTCTTCCTTTATACTTTTCGATCCATTCAACTGGATTTTCTCCAGCCTTTGTAAGCCAATAAATATCTAGTTCGGCATTTACTACTTCTGGATTTGATTCATCTAACAATACATTTAAAGGCCTCTTACCTTCTATATCCTCTAATTCAAATGCATGATTATGATAACTAAATTTAATTCCATTCTCTGCACAAGTCCTCCCGATTTCTGTTAAGATGTTAGCTAACTGTGAATACTCGCCCCGACGCTCTTCTGGTAAGTACGGACAAGTAATGTAATGACTACCAATTTTCTTTTGAAATTCAATTACGTTATCTAATTCATTTTCAAGCATATGCAGTGGCACATGACTCCCGGCTGTTTTTAAACTAAGATCATCAAGGATTTTCTTTAGATTCTCTGCTTCTAAACCACCCCAATTTCCAGCAAATTCAACACCGTCATATCCTAATTCGGCTACTTTCTTTAACGTCCCTACAAAATCTTCTTGGCATGCTTCTCTCAATGTAAATAATTGAATTGCTACTTTCATATCCATCGCTCCCTTAATGTTTTTAAAAAGTTTCCAGAAAAATAGAGCTACTCCCGTTCATCCCCCCTTTCTAAGAATTTCATTGTTTCTTTTACATGAATTGCGAATGATTAAATTGCTATTTATTTCAACATGCATTTGTTCTAGCGGTTGATGAGATAATATTTTTAATAACATCTCAGCAGCTTTCTCACCAATCTGAACGGACGGTTGTTCAATCGTTGTAAGTGCTGGAGTAACATATTCAGAAACTGCAATATTATCAAAACCAACAATAGATATGTCCTCAGGTATTCGTACTCCCTGCTCACTCAAAGCCCGAATTGCACCGATGGCCATATTATCCGAAACTGCAAAAATCGCTGTAGGAAGCTTTTTTTGTGACATTAATTGCTTCGCTAATTCATAGCCCGATTTAAGTGACCAATCTCCTTCAAAAATTAGGGTTTCATCTATTTGTAAGCCATATTGTTGAAAGCCTTTTTTGTACCCTTCCAGTCTCTCCCTTGCTCCTAAAGCATCCGGTCTTCCCCCAAAATATGCAATGCGTCTATGTCCAAGGTTAGCTAGATAATGAACTGCTTTTTCTGCCGCTTGAACGTTATTAATACTAACGGAAGGGGTCGATCTAACCCTTTCTCTTAAACTATCGGTTGCTAATACAACAGGAAGGCCTTGAAACTTTTCTTCAAATTCATCCTCTGTCATCATCGCCGATAACAAGATTGCCCCCTCAACAGTCCGATCTTTAATTAACTCAGGTACAGAGCTATCTCGTCGATTAAACGTTTCAATAAGAATAACTTGATATCCATTTTCATTAATAACATTTTGTATACCATGAAAAACACTAGAAAAAACAGAGTTTGATACTTTTGGAACAACTACCAATATTTTTTTAGATTGCATGTTACTTAGATTTCTCGCTAATGTATTTGGGACATAATTTAGTTCTTTTACTGCTTTTAATACTTTTTCTTTTGTTGACTGTTTGACGTTGCTGTCTCCTTTTAACACACGTGACACAGTAGCAACTGATACTCCTGCATATTTTGCTACATCTCTCATTTTCATCATGTTCACCTTCTATGTAACCGGTTACATTTTATAGTTTTATGGTAAGTGTAACCATTTTAATTGTCAACTAATTTCGAATTTTATTTATCTTCAAAATTCGACAACCGTTATTTGTTCTAAAACGGAATAGACTCTTTATCAAAATAATATAAAATAAAATAATATATTAACTATTCTAATAAATTATTGTATAATCTCATAATGATGAATTTTTTACAGATTAGGAGAACAAGTATGAAACGTTTTGGACTTTTGCCTCGCATTGTGTTGGCAATCATTTTAGGAGTTATAATTGGAAAACTAGCACCCGATTGGACTGTTCGAATTCTAGCAACATTCAACGATTTATTCGGAAATTTTCTTGGTTTTATTATTCCTCTAATTATTATTGGATTTATCGCACCAGGAATTGCCCAATTAGGAAAAGGAGCAGGAAAACTTTTAGGAATTACAGCTGGAATCGCTTATCTTTCTACCATTACAGCTGGTTTACTTGCCTTTTTTGCTACGTCCATAATTTACCCAAATATTTTAAAAGTAGATGGATTTTTAACGTCTTTCGAAAATCCAGAAGAAGGACTGCTACCCTCATATTTCACTGTTGAAATGGCGCCAATTATGGGGGTAATGTCAGCATTACTCCTTGCTTTTTTACTAGGGTTAGGCGTGACATTAATAAAAGGAGACACATTAACAAAAGGACTAGTGGAATTCCGTGGAATTATTGAAAAAGTGATTTCTGCTATCATTATTCCGTTGTTACCCATTCACATCCTTGGCATTTTTGCAAATATGTCAAAAGCTGGCCAAGTAGAAACCATTTTGTCCGTGTTTGGGAAAGTATTTATCTTAGTGATTATTCTTCATTTTGTCATGTTGTTATTTCAATATACCGGAAGCGGAATGTTAAATAGGAAGAATCCTTTATCGATGATGAAAGGAATGCTCCCGGCCTACTTTACGGCCCTTGGAACCCAATCCTCTGCTTCCACGATACCAGTAACATTAAGACAAACAAAGAAAATGGGTGTTCGAGAAAGAATTGCCGATTTCACGGTTCCTTTGCTCGCAACCATTCATTTATCAGGTAGTACCATTACACTCGTCAGTTGCTCTATGGCGATTATGTTTCTTATGGGAGACACACCTACCATTGCAGCAGTGCTACCTTTCATTATGATGTTAGGTATTACGATGATTGCCGCTCCTGGGGTACCAGGTGGTGCCGTTATCGCTGCATTAGGTCTATTAGAAACTATGCTAGGCTTTGATCAAACGATGATTACACTGATGATTGCTCTATACCTTGCCCAAGATAGTTTCGGTACAGCATGTAACGTTACTGGAGATGGGGCCATTTCGGCATCGGTTGATCGGATTGATCGGATGGGGAGGTAATTACTACAGGCATACGATTATCCAATAGCTAAAGAATAACACCTGGGATTCAGGTGTTATTCTCGTTTATACAGATTAAAAAGTTCATATCTTCGCCCTTACTTCCCCATGCATTCTTTCATATCTATGATAAAATAACCTTAGAAACAAAATAGAGAAAAAGACAGGGAGAGAATAACAAAATGAAACGAACAATCTCTGCGCTTGTCGGATTAGTTTTCGTTGCCATAGCGGTTTACTTTTTCACTGGAAATAGTGAAAATAATACGGCAACAAATGAACTAGAAGCCGATAACATTAAAGAATTAGTGCATGATTATAGTGTAGGTAATATTACAAATCAATCAGCTTCTATTACATCGCATGAACTTATTATCACCGATAGTGATGGGAGTCAAATAAACTATGACTTACCAGAAGACGAATTTTTCCTATCAATTGCTCCATACGTCAATGAAACCCATCCTTGACACAATCACAACTTGACAGGTTGTCAAGGAGAAATGGTAAATGAAGAATTTGACGTATATATTGAAGATATGGAAGGCCATGTATTAATAGACGAAGCGATGACATCTCTAGCTAATGGATTTATTGACCTATGGCTCCCACGAGAGAAAACGTACCGTGTATCGATTACACATAACGGGAACATTGCTGAGTCTGAACTCTCCACGTTTGAGGGAGACGAAACTTGTATTACTTATATGCAGTTAATGTAAAAGGTGTCCAACCTGAGACTACACTGCCTTTAAGCGACCGCCATAGTTCTTTTCATAGAGCTATGGCGTTTTGATTGTGATGCTCTCGGCTCTCGGTCTTACCTTTTTCGGAACTCATCCTCTTTGATTCCTAAACCCTTGCTCCTACTCGGTTTCGGTAGTCAACTCTGCTCTTTGTCTACCAAACTCCTCGTCCTCTCCCTTTTTCGGTAGTCAACCCTTCTCTTTGTCTACCCAAATCCTTGCTCTCCACCCTTTTCGGTAGTCAACCCTTCTCTTTGTCTACCCAAATCCTTGCTCTCTCCCTTTTTCGGTAGTCAACCCTTCTCTTTGTCTACCAAACTCCTCGTCCTCTCCCTTTTTCGGTAGTCAACCCTGTTCTTTTTTAGGTATAAAATCATCCGTTACCTTCGAATCCGCTTCTTGCACAGCTATATTTGAACAGAAAAACAAAAAAATTAGTAGCACGTCCCATTTCCTAGGGGTGTGCTACTATTCTTACTATGATGTCACTAAAGAGGCGATCTACCTGATTAAACCTCGATCATTTCCCCTTCAACTAACCCCATCAACTCCACTCTAGCGCCTTCATTATAAATATTTCCTACGATCGTGCTTTGAATGGTTACGATGGAATTTTTCTTTAAATATAAATCACCATGTAATAGAGCATCTAAGCAAAGTTTTGCTCCTGGTAATACGGTAAGATTCCCATTAAATGTTCCAGTTAATAACGTATCGCACTCTATCACCATATCCTCTTCTTGGCCATTCGTGCTTATCATATTCATGTTACCCCTCCTAGCGTTTAGAACCATCTATAATTGTTCTTTAATAAAATCAGGAACGTCATCCTCCGGGAAAGTCTGAAAGTCTGGATACATATGTTGGTGATAGTAAAAAGCAACTATATAGGTCCCTTCACTATTCCAAGTTGTTGATCGCAGAATTTCTTCTAATTGGTCTGCATTATTAATTCTTAATGTATCATCACGACTTTCTAGCGTATGATCAAGGTTATTTTCATGAATAAATTCATAAATGTTACTATGCTCATCGCTTTTAATGACAATGGCATGAGAAATGTCATCAGCCGTAATTCTCGCTTGATCTAACACCCCTTTTTGCTCAAGCCACTCTTCAATTTGAACGTAAGACTTTTTCCATTGGGAGCGAATCCTTTTATTATCTGTCCATAAATATTCAACCTCCGCCCATGGCGCGTGGTATTCAAAGCTGTCATCATACGACTCCTCTTCGATTTCCACCTTTAATAGTTGATGAAACTCATTCATTTCTTCAGGATCTGTTAGAACCAGTCTTTTTCCTCCTTGTGGTACGTTTAGAGCAATTCGATCTAATTTAGACAGATCCTCGACCGCTAGAACAGGATTTTGATTTTGTTTGTACTCTTGTGATTCTACAATTGGTTTATATAAACTCTCGTAATCTTCTACGGGAATTCGATATTGTCTTACTTGCCTTTCTCCATTTTGTAATTCATACCCAAAAACGACGAAACGAGACTCTTCATTATTTGCTCGAATGAGCGGTTTATCAGCAATAAGCTGTTCATGGAACGAGTGAATGTTTTTAATGTTTACTTCATCTTGATAGAAATAGTTCGGCCTAATCTCTTGTTCAAATCCATTTGTATACCGTTCCTCGTCTTCATCTAAGAAATGAACGGAGTCTGCAAAATAAACTTGATTGATCTCATCAATCTGTGGGATCGCTTTTTCATATCCAACTACATCCATTTGAATAATCAACCCAATAATCACAACTGATACCGCATAAACGGCATAGCCTTTCCATTTCGTAAATACTCGCCAGCTTTTTTCTAAAATCATTACAGCGAGGAAATAACCAATTATCGAAGCTGTCACATAACCAAATATCGTCCAACCAAGAGAATTGTTTGTCATTGCGCTAAAATATAGTCCACCAACAAGCATTGCACAAAATGTTACACCATACTTAAAAATAGGTTGCAACGGGCGAAATGCAATGGCTTGTGTAGCAGCTTCAACATTTCGTTTTCTATACATCCACAGTGAGCTTAAATAGAAAAAGATAATCACCATTGTATATCCCGCTAGTTCTAGTCCTGAAAGTGGAGTTTGTGTTAGTTCATTTACACGGATAAAAGGTACAATCTTGTCTACGTTTTGGTTTAAGTAGTAATCAGCAGATAATCCATACCAATAAATTTGCAAGTTCATCAAAACAAGTAACGATATCCCAGCTGGAAATAGAAACATGATATAGATGAGGGCACCCTGTAATACTGACATTCCCGTAAGCATTGCAACAAACACACCAGCGAAAAAGACAAATACATTAAAGAATGAAGTCATGGCAACCCATTCTAAAATGGCCCCAATCGATAATATCTCATCCAAAGGTATAACACTTCCTAAAACAAATAGGACGATACCCGTTAAAATTACAGGTACAAGTAACAGTAGAAGCCCAAGAATAACATGCAAATGGTAAAGAGCTCCTCTATAGATAGGTAGACTGTGCATATAATCACTAGTTAATTTAACTTGCAAATATCGAAAAATAAATATAGAAAGCAACACAGGCATTAGAAACAACAAAAACACTTGAAAAGCATTTGAAATTGCAAATAAGCTTGTGGAATCCGTCATAAAAATATGATGGTAATGTCCATCTCGTGAATATTTCAACAAGATCTGCAGTGGCAATGCAAAAAGTAAGCAAAGAAAATAGGCTACAAAAACCCACCCAACACTTCTTAAATCTTGTATCACGATCCCCCGATTAAACGAGAATGTTTTCGATAGCATAGCCGACATCCCTCATTTCATAAATAAAAATCTCTTCAAGAGTGAGAGGTAAAATATCAAATAAAACAGGATGAAACGTTTGGATATGAGTCATCACCTTATCCTGCTTTCCTCGTAAAATATACAACCTGACACTTCCACGCTCTTCTTTATACAAAATATCAAATCCATGCAAGAAAACAGGCGGTACCTCGTGTTTAAAGGCGACCTGAATTTTATGAACATCAGACTTTAAATCATCTAAATCCTTTTCAATTCGTAGTTGACCTCGATGCAAGATCCCGACTTGATCACAAAGATCCTCTACTTCACGCAAGTTATGCGAGGAAATTAAAATTGTCATTTCTCGCTCAGCGACATCTTGGACGAGCAAGTTTTTCACCTTTTGACGCATCACAGCATCAAGCCCATCAAACGGTTCATCTAATATCATTAACTCTGGCATCGTTGATAACGTAAGCCAAAACGATACTTGTCTTTGCATTCCCTTAGACAAACGATGAATCTTCTTGTTCACATCAATATTGAACACATCTTTTAAACTTTGAAACCGCTCTTCATTCCAATGTTCGTACATACTCTTGTAAAACTGAGCAGCTTGTTTAATCGTTGTATTCGGGAAGAAAAATAATGAATCAGCGAGAAAAATAAGCTTTTGCTTCCATTTGATATTTTCAAAAATCGGTTCACCTGCAATCATAATTTCACCTGAATCCTGCTTATAAATGCCCGCAATCATTTTTAATAACGTCGTTTTCCCTGCACCATTGGAACCGAGAAGACCATAGATGGAACCTTTTTTAACATGAAGGTTGAAACCTTGGACGGCTTCGATGTCCTCAAACCCCTTTTTGACATTCTTCACTTCAATCAAGTTCTTCTCCTCCTTTCACCGACTTTTCTGCAATATCAAGCAATGATAAAATATCTTCTTTATCCATCCCTAAATACATAGCTTCTGATAACAGTTTAATTAGTTCTTGTTTCAACTTTTTCACCTTTTCCTCATTAGTCGTTTCTGATTGAGGGGCTACAAACTTCCCTTTTCCTGGAATTGAATAAATATAGCCTTGATGCTCAAGTTCCCGATACGCTTTTTGAATGGTATTCGGATTAATCGTTAATTGTTGGGAAAGAACTCTTACAGACGGCAGTTGTTCATCCGGATTATAAACTTCATGAATGATTAACTCTTTCATTTTTTCAACCAACTGCTCATAGATTGGTTTTCGGCTACGTGTATCTAACTGAAACATGGCTTCCCCCTTTCTAGCATGTCTTTATTATTTCGTACTAACTGCACTAACTGTACTATTTACCTTAATACAGTTTAATTATATAAAAATTTAATTTTTTTTCAATACTTTTCCCAAAAAAAGGTTGAGTTATTGTAAATTCACTGAATATTCCTTATAATGTACACGTGTACATTTTGATTATTAGGAGGTGAGATGGATAGTCAAGCGAAAAGATGTTGCGAAATTAGCTGGTGTCTCAGAAGCAACTGTGTCACGAGTTTTCAACAATGTCACACCACTTCGAGAAGAGACAAAACGTAAGGTGTTAGATGCAGCTAAACAATTAAACTATTATCCTAATGCGATTGCTCAAAGCTTTGCAAAAGGAAAGAGTCGGAACATTGGCGTGATCGTCCCGTTTCTACCTAAAATTCACTTATTATCAACATACTATTTTTCAGAAATATTAAGTGGAATTGGCATGAAACTTGGAGAACGTGATTATGGTTTACTGCTATTGTTTCAACCGCCAAATGAAAAAAAGGATTATGTACAGTTGTTTCACAAACAAAAGGTGGATGGGGTGATCATCCTTGGTTCACAAGATACTCCTGGTGAAACAGAATCGCTGAATAAGCTACATGAACAGGGCTTTCCCTACTGCCTTGTCAATCAAACATTTGCAAACTTTCCATTTCATTCAATTGACGCACAACATTATGAAGGAAGCTATGCTGCTGTATCTTTACTTGTGGAAAAAGGGTTAAAACGAATTGCCTTTTTGAATGGCCCTATGCGCTTTTCAAATAGTTACGAACGTTTTGCTGGATACAAAGACGCCTTAAAAGAGGCTGGAATCACATGTTCAAGTAACCTTCTTTTCGAAGGGAATTATAGTCGGACAAGTGGCCTTAAAACTGCTGAACAAATGGCAAACTACATGTCAGAGATTGATGCCGTTTTTTCAGCCAATGACCGCATGGCAGTTGGTCTTATACATGGGTTGAGTGAACTGGGTTATCAAGTTGGTCAAAACTACGCCATTATCGGATATGATGATTCCGATATTGCAAGTTTGATGAAACCCCAGTTAAGTTCAGTTAGAGTTCCATTATTTGACATGGGTCAACAAGCAGCTGAGAAAGTGCTTGCTATGTTAGATGAAGGGATACATTCCCCCACTCAAGTCCGCTTGCCTGTTACCATTATTGAACGTGACTCTATCCAAATGAGCGAAAAGGAGATGGACTAATGGAAACACTTAAAATTGGAATGATTGGTTATAAATTTATGGGAAAGGCTCATAGTCACGCTTACCGCGACCTTCCTATGTTTTTCCCAACGCACATACGACCACAAATGAAAGTTATTTGCGGTCGGAACGAAGAAGGTGTGGCTCAAGCAGCTTCTCAATTTGGCTGGGAGGAATATACAACGAATTGGGAAGACCTTCTTAAACGAAACGACCTTGATCTGATTGATATTAATGCACCTAGTGATGTACACAAAGACATTGCTATTAAGGCAGCCAAAGCAGGAAAACATGTTTTTTGCGAAAAACCGTTAGCGCTTACATTGAAGGATTCTAGAGAAATGTTAGAAGCAGTAGAATTAGCGGATGTTAAACATATGATTGGTTTTAATTATCGTTTCGCTCCTGCTGTTATGTTAGCAAAAAAACTAATTGATGAAGGACGTTTAGGGGATATTTATCATTTTCGTGCCTGGTTTTTGCAAGATTGGATTGTTAATCCTGAATTCCCACTCGTATGGCGTCTCCAAAAAGATATTGCAGGATCCGGGGCTCATGGAGACTTAGGTGCCCACCTTATCGATTTGGCCCACTATCTCATTGGTGAGATCACTGAAGTTATCGGTATGAATGAAACATTTATTAAAGAAAGACCCCTTCCTTCTAACATGACTGGATTATCAGCCACTGGAAATCTAGATGGACAAAAAGGTGCGGTAACAGTGGATGATGCGACGTTATTTTTAGCTCGCTTTCGTAATGGTGCTCTTGGCAGCTTCGAATCTACTCGCTTTGCTACTGGGCACCGGAGTACCAATTCTTTTGAAATTAATGGAAGCAAAGGTAGTGTCATCTTTGACTTCGAACGAATGAATGAGCTTAGCGTTTATTTTGTCGATGATCAAGACGATGTACAAGGCTTCCGTCGTGTATTAGCAACCGATCCCCCTCATGCATACTCTGATGCTTGGTGGCCAGCCGGTCACCCGATAGGCTATGAGCATACATTTATTCATTCAGCTGTAGAGTTAATGGAAGCTATTCGTGAGGATCGACTGCCCGTGCCTAACTTTTATGATGGAGTAAACTGTCAACAAGTATTAGAAGCTGTTGATTTATCAATTAATGAACGTCGCTGGGTCCAAATTTCTGAACTATAAACTTGATAATAGGAGTGATTCGATGAAGAAGGCACTAATCGTTTGGGGTGGCTGGGATGGCCATGAACCAGAACAAGTTGCACAACTTTTTAAAGGACTACTAGAGGAAGCAAATTTTCACGTAGAGATATCCAATACACTAGATTCTTATGCAGACGTTGAGAAGCTCAAATCCCTGGATTTAATTGTCCCACACTGGACGATGGGAACGATTGAGAAAAAGTACGCACTAAACGTCTCAGAAGCAGTCATGAGTGGAGTTGGTCTAGCTGGATGTCACGGTGGAATGTGCGATTCCTTCCGAAATAACGTTGACTGGCAGTTTATGACTGGAGGCAATTGGGTTGCCCATCCCGGGAATGACGGTGTGGAATACATGGTTAACATCAAACACTCCTCAAGTCCGCTTCTAGAAGGAATATCCGATTTCAAAGTAGTCAGTGAGCAATATTATCTTCATGTCGACCCCGCCGTTGAAGTGTTAGCGACTACTCGCTTCCCTGTAGTAGATGGTCCACATTCTTTTAATAAAGCTGTGGAAATGCCGGTCGTTTGGACAAAAAGATGGGGATATGGCCGTGTATTTTATAATTCATTAGGACACGTAGCAAATATTATAGCCATGCCAGAGGTTTCCAAGATTATGCAAAGAGGTTTCCTCTGGGCGGCAGAGGGCAAAGAACTGTATGGAGGAAAAGAAACGTCTGTTAATAAAACAAGGAATATTTACACAGGAATGGGCGACAGCCAATAAAATAGTAAGGCCACTGAAAAAGGTACGAC
>NZ_JRJU01000057.1 GCF_000787375.1 Halalkalibacter okhensis
AATATTTAGACGTTTCCGAGAAAAAAAGGTCGCAATATACTCATTAATTCTTACTATCAGTCTCTAAAAATCAACAGGAAATAAAGAGTACCTCTTCTAAATAATAGAAACGGTGAATCATCTATTTCTGACCTGTTAGCTTCTAAATATATCCAGAGGTAATTATATCGTACTACTAATTTTGAAGAAAAAAAGCGCATCCGCTTATTGTAGATACGCACCCATTGAATAATGTTATCCTCACTAAAAAATAATACTTTCGCTTCTTTACTTTAATAATTAAAAGGCAATTCCTGCTTGATCAAGGATTGCTCCGTTAATTTAAGTACATCTTTTCGCAAAATACTTTTATCCAATTTTAGGGAGTTTTTCTTATTAATGGCCCATTAAAAATTGATTAATAAAATATCGTGGATTTAAATTCTCTCCTGTTGCTCTTTTTATTTTCTCATTCCAGTTCAACAAAGCTCCATGTTTGAAAAAGTTTTCTTTCAAATATAGACCCACTTCAGGTACAAACAAATCATTTGATATATTGTTTTCTATGTAACTTTGAAGCTGAGATGCTGTTAGTTCCCCTAACAGATAATCTTGATATGTGACTGGAGCCAATGAAAAATGCATTTTCGAAGCCCAGTCTGGATAATTGGTATCCTCAGGAGGACTTATAAACTGAATCTCCTGTACTAGTTCCCACCACCGTTTGTTCAAATCTTGATCTGGATTTTCATACATTTCCTTCTCGAAATAACAAAATGTTATAATCCATCGGGCATTGACTAACATTTGCCTTTGCATCATTTTCTTAATTGCAGGCTCTAAATGCTCAAGTTGCTCATCCTTAATAAAACGCTGTTGCCAATCCAGACGTTTCGTCAGTCTACCAAAAAACATGGCGATAGCTTCTGTCGTTAGCGAATGTGAATGAAAACGGAGAATAAACGGCAATTTTGCATCAATGTATTTAAAGTAGGCGGCATGACCAAACTCATGTAATAATGCGGTTGCCCAAAAAACACTTTCATCAATATTGACAAGAACCCGTATATCTCCCCTACGATCCGTATTCGTACAAAAACCAAACGGATTTTTATTATCGCGGGGGTACAAATCACTTTTTTGAAAGATATCCTTAATATCTAAACCCATGGATTCAAAAGTGTTAATGACTATTTGCTCCATGTTTTTATTCTTGTAAACCTGATCCAGATCAATCCCGCTAACAGGAGGCGCTTCCTGAAAAAATGGATCCACATAATGCCAAGGGCGAATGTTTTCTTTTGTTACCCCCAGTTTTATAGATAATTCTTCATCAATTTCATCTTTAACACGTCTAAAGGGTTCATCAGATAACACCTTTAACTTATTAAAAATGTTGAATACTTCATCTACATTCAATTCTTGCGTTTCTAAGCTCATGTGATAAAAGTTCTCGTAGCCTAAAGCCTGTGCATCTTTATTCCTCTTATGTACCAGTTGCAAAACAGTATCTTCTATCTTCTTTCCAATTTGTTTGGCTGCAAGCCAAGCTTCCTTTCTTTGTTCACTATTATTACTAGTTTTAAGAATATCAAGGATCTCATTATTTGTTACTGCTTTGCCTTTAAATATTGGTCTATATGTATTAATTTCATGGGATATGGCCTTCTCTAATTCCAGTGTTTTAGCTGTTATGCTAGGATCAAGTTGATTTTTTACCATCTTATTGTATAGGTCATCTAATTGACGTCTTTGAAGTGAATTGACCTGTTTATCTTCTCTGTAAAATAAGACCGTCTTATATACCTCTTTAACTGAGAAATTAGCGAAGTATTTGTTTAGTGCCTTAATATGCTTTTCATTCCATTCCTTTTTCCCTGTTGTTGCAGCCATCCAGTGGCTTAACAAAACAGGTTTATATAGAGATTCCATCTTCCTATTTTGTTCCTCTAAAAAGACATTTATGGTTTGAGATGGCACTATTATCACTCCTCAGGTTGTTCTGTTTATTAAGTTAAAGCTTCCGTTACTTTAATAAGTTTTAGTTAACATCTCCAAGATAAACAGGAGCTTTTTCATTATTAAAGTGTTTAACAATATATTTTTTTAATTCTATCGGATAAAGTCTGTATTTCAACAAATCATTTACTTGAACCCATTCCATTCCTACTTGATGACTATCAGGGTTAGAAGGCTCGATTTGGTTATTTTCATTGTCTTTCAGTTCACACACAAAATAGTATTCAACTTGATGAACATCATAATCAAAAGTTGAGTATTCATGGTTCTTTCCTATATACTCTCGTATGTGTAGGAGTTTTCCAATTTCTATATGAAATCCAACCTCTTCGATACATTTTCTTTTTAAGGCTTCATGAAGTGTTTCACTATGTTCTTGCCCACCACCAGGACAAATATAAAAGAAACCTCCTTTATCTTGATTTTTTGTAAGTAGTATCATATTTCTATCACTATTCACTATAATTGCTTTTGTCGAATTTCTAATGTTCATAACACACCTCCTATTTTCCTTTATATTACAAAAACCAATTATCTATTTGTCCAATTAATCTGTTTCGTTAGCGGAACAAAGCAAGCGATGCCTTGTTTAAGCATCGCTCCAGTTAGTGAAAAAATACTTAGTTCAATTAGTATCCTTTTTCAACCACCAAACACCCGCACACTCAGGAAGTGTAATTAAATTTTCTTTTACCACTCTATCCGCAAGTGCGTCACCAAAGAAAAACCTTGTTAACTCATCAGCCTGCTGTAAACTATCAAATTGATAGTCTGTGCGTATCCATTTATGAGAAAAACCATATTCATTTTCAAGTAATGAATAGTATTGTTTTAAGAATTCAGGTGGATTTGGTGTTTTGTAACCAGTTCCCATTGTTTCAAAGATTATTACAGTTCCTTTTGTGCGGAGAACTCGCATAATTTCTTTCATAACCGTCTCGATATTATGTTTATTATTCTCTACATTCGAGCTACCTAAATAACAAATTGCCCAACCTGCTACAACTAAATCAGCACTTTCGTTTTCTGCTGGTATTTTCCGATGGTCAGCCACCTGTGTTTTATAGCTCAAGCTAGTATTATCCTTTAATTTTTCACCAACTAATTTTAACATTTCTGCTGAAGAGTCTAATGCTAAAATTGATTTAACATGAGGAGCTAGAATATCTGTTAATCTTCCAGATCCAGCTCCCATATCAATAACATCTAATTGATTAATAGGCGTAAGCTCCTCTATAACTTTTAGTAAGCTCGGCTGTTTTGAGACCATTTGGTCATACAATTCTGTTTGTTTCTTATAGACGTTAGTGTGGTCAGGCATTTTTCCCTCCAATTAAGTTTAAAATTTATATTAAATACAGTGTTAATCTGAAATTGCTAATTTAGCAAGAAATCTCTTGTTAATTTTTTTTCGAAATTATTTTATTAATTGCATGTTGATGGGGTATTCCTGATGAATTACAATCAATGATTATTTCTGGGCAACTTTCTATTAACCAATCATGGTAATAAGATAATAATTCACCCGATTTCCACAAATAAGAATACGGTTCTTTTTCAGGTGGCGGAGCAATAAAGGGCTTTTGAACAAATACATTAAAGAAATGCATACCATCGTTGTTTGTAAAGCTCTTATAATTATGAAATATTTCCTTTCTGTAGTCTGGTTTAACGTAATGTAAAACACCACTTGAAAAAAGTATGTCAAATTGTGTGCTTAACCTAAAATCCATAATGTCAGCCTTAAAAACTTTTAAATCAACCCCAACCATATCAGCAAGTTTCTTCGTTTTTTCAATACCTGCGTCGGCTATATCAAAAGCTGTAACATCATAACCATTTCTTGCGAAAAATACAGAATTTTTTCCTTCTCCACAACCAATATCTAATAATTTCAAGTGCTTTGTAGGTGGCATAAGCTCAAGAACCTTGTAACAGTCTGGATTAGGGTTTACTCCCCAATAATATTGAGAGGTCTCATATTCTTTTTCGTAAATAGTGACTTGTTTATCATAAGATATATATCCTAGTAACTTATCAACGCTTACTTCTAATATCATAGAGATTTCTGGTAAAAGTGAAATATCAGGCATCGCTTGTTCATTTTCCCACTTAGAAACTGCTTGATAAGTAACTCCTAGCTGCCGTGCAAGCCCTTCTTGAGTTAGTCCCTTCTCTTTTCGATAACGGTTAATATTTTTTGCAAATTTATCTTTCAAATATTACTCACACTCCTTTATAATGCAATTCTAATATTTTATATAAAGAGCAAACAATAACTTATAAATTGATTTTTAAGATTATTCAACTATTAGTTGAAAATTTATAGACTCTTCAAGTTGTCTGCTCGTTAGTAAAAAAAGCGACTGTCCCTGTTGAACAATCGCTCCCGTTAACGCAATAAGAAACGGTCTTCTATTACCTAGTTTAGTTAATATAGTTTTTAATTTCATCATTACTTTTTAATATTATGAACTTCTTTTCATAAGCGGTTAGCATATCAAATATCTCTGGCTTACTTTTATATTCAAATACAGTATTATATCTATATAAATCTTTTAGAATTTTTAATGTCGGTCTATAGTTTACTTTTTCAATGCCGATTTTTTGCTTGAAATATCTTTTTATTATCCTAATCCTTCTTGTAGAAAAATTAGTATCTAAAAATAAAATTAAATCAGCATTCTGAAAACATGGAGATACCCATTTATGATGAACCCCTTCAATAATCCAGTATTCAGAGTTGATAATAGAACTTAAATATTCATCTCTTTCTTGTTCAGTCCGTCTTATATCTCCAGTATCAAACCTTTTCCAAACCACATTATCTAATTCATAATAGGGGATGTTTAAATGATTAGAAAGTGTCTTCGCTAAGGTTGTTTTTCCGCTTCCAATCGACCCTATAATATGTATTCTTCTTGGAATAGCCCTATCCATATTACCCCTCATTTTTCATATATCACTTGAATAAACTACAATTCCTTCTTATTGAAGTATCCTGGTTCAATAGTAAAAGAGCAATTCGTGCTTGTTGAAGGAATGCTACCCGTTTCGTAAGAAGAGCCATAGGTTTCCTCTATGTTCTAACTTTAGACCCGTACCTTCGGAGGTTCATCAGTTCTTTTCGCTATTAGAACGATTCTCACCATATCTAGTTTTTCAGCCATGCGGTCTATCTGTTAGCATACCCTTCTGTTTTGATGGCTTTAGCCTTCATTCAACCGAATCTACCTGTGCTTCGAACCCTATAACCTGTTAGTTATAACGCACGCAGGAGTGTTGATGGAATAGTTTCTGGAAACGTGGCTCCGTCATTCCTATTCTCCCTTGTAAAGTTAGGATTCATCTAGTGAATCCCTGTTTAGAAACGCTTATTACAGAACTTGTCACACCTACCCGTTTGTTGAATACTATGACAGACTACTCAAGTGTTCATGTATTAACTTCCATTCATTATTGCCCGTCTTTATAAATATGTTTGTTGCCCTTCCATTACCTGACACTAATTTTCCGTTATGATATCCCTTATAATGGTATGAATAAATACATGTTGCAGAATTTTGGTCAGTGGAAATCCAACGAATGTCAGTAGCTGTATAAACCTCATTTTTTATAAGGTCCCAGGTATTTTCAAAGTATTTCTGAATTTCAATTAGCTTGGTACATGTTTTATCCGTAAACCAATAAATCGCTTTTTCATGAAGCACCTTCTTTACATTATTAAAATCATGTGTATTAGTAGCTTCTATATATTTTTTTAATGCATCCTCATAATTCATTAAAAAATAACTCCCTCCTTTTTTAACACAACCTATAAACAAACCAACCCGTTAACAAAACCAACTTAATTAGAAACTATTCTTACAAACATACCTTTTGTGGCTTTCTCATAAGCTACATTACCCATTGTCTTTATTCTTTCTGATAATTCCGACGCTGGTATTAATTCTCCATTCCTATATATAGAAGGGTTAATCATTCGAAGTTTATTTTTTCGATGTAAATCGAAATTCTCTCTATCTTCTTTTACTTGCACATTCGGATTGAGTTTTCTTAATAAACCAAGTAATTCCTTATCATCTGATGATTTGATTTTATTTAATAAATCGTCATCTTTATCAAGGAAATCATTAATTGTTAATATATTTTTTTCTAATGATAGTTTCAGAGTCTTAGCTAACATATCATAGCCATAGATATTTAACGGGTCCATAAAGAAGTCAATTACTTCTTTGTAATACGTTTCGACAAACCATTCAGCAACCTCAATGTTTTGAAGATGCATTTTCCCTTCTGATACAATTAAGTCATGTAAAAAACGCTTTACTTCTTCTAACGAAATATTTCCATAAGCATACATATCACGAAGAGTATAATCTACCCTATCCGCACATAATTCAGGTGCGGACTGTTCCAATAATGTCCACTTAGAATCATCAAAAAGAATTTCTTCATAGTTTAAATCATATTTAGCTAAAATTGCGGGGATTTCGGAATTTTTAACAACAGCACTATATATTTTCTCATGATAGTCTTCTTCTTTATTTTCAAAAACGAAATCAATAACATGAGAAAAAGCTGTATGAGAAACGTCATGCAATAAACCTGCAATCTGCTCTTCTAATGAACCACCAAGTTTTCTAATTAGCAACATGACACCTACTGAGTGGTCAAAACGTGTTTCATTCCATTTTTCATTAACCAAGTAACTTGCTCCACCTTGATGAATTCCCTTTAACCTTTGAACAGGCTCACTTAAAATTAACTCTTCTAATACTTTATCTACTTTGAATTCACCGTAAATTTTGTCATATATATACATTAAAATACTCTCCTTGTGCATTGATAAGGTAGTATAAATCATAAATCTTATTCCTTCTTCAACTCTTCTCCCTGTTCTTACCATAACAGTCCTGGCAGTTCTTTAAGTATTGCTTCCCATTAGTTCAACACAAAAGATTTAGTGTTTAACGAATTTAATTGCAAAATTTATAAGAAATGAAATAATTACTCTTGTCATAAAGTAAAATACAACTATAAATAACAACACCAATAAACTTGAAAAAAAGATATTATCTAAATCGATTGTCAAACCTAAAATATCTCTTCCCAACAGTCGTGCAAATATAAGCGACAACATTAAAGCAATCAAATCATCGTATTTCGTAGCCTTTTTCAAAACCAAATTCAAATAATCACTCCTAATCCTGTTTATTATCCCGCCCCTTTAGCTTAACATCAGTTTCCATTTTTTTACACAAAAACAATTTCTTGTGCAAATCTGCCCTTTACTTCAATAAGAAAAAAGAGCTGCCGATCCATACCGATACCATCTCTTACTCTCCGTTACCTTAAGTTCTTAATCCTGTTTGTTATTTAATAACTTTTCCACTTTCTTTTCTAATTCTTCAATTCTAGTTTCCTGTTTTATAAAAATTGTAATAAACACCGACAAAAAGAATGCAATAAGAGTAACAATAGCCCAAAAATTATCTAAAATAAGACCCGCAAAGAAAAAAGTTGCTACATAACAAATAACAAGGCAAGCAAAAAACACGCCAATAAATTCCTTCAATTAAAATACCTCCTTCAAATAACAAAAAACTTCATTACACATTTTCTTACTAATGCTTACGAATCCTCTGACTTTATTTCACTTTTAAAACATTTATACGCCTAACTATTTTACAGTAAATGAACATTTCAACTTTATCTTCTTATCGAACAATCCTGCTTCGATAGTGGAACAAGGAAAGCGATGCTTCACTGTTCAAGCATCGCATCCTTTAGTTGAAGATTAAAATTAAAAGTTCAACTAAAATATGGTAAAGTTTTATCACTTGGATACATTCTGTATAGACCATATATAGTTATCGACAGTAGGACCATGGATAGTCCAAATGTTGTAACAATATCAATAAGTATAGGAGATACTACCTCTTCATCTTCAACTACTGGTCCTAAAAAAATTCTAGGCAAGAAAACAATAAGATTGCCGAAGGAGTGAGCAATAATTGGAATATATAGTTTCTTTGTTTTGACATATAAAATTGAATATAGGATTGAAGTTAAAAATGCTGCAAAAAAACTCGTTGGGTGTACGATAGCAAATATTAAGGATGTAAAAAAGATTCCTTTAAATAGTCCATACTTTTGTCCCCATTTATTTAACATCATACCTCTAAAGAAAATTTCTTCTACAATTGGAGCCAATATAATAGTTATAAGAAAAGTAAAGAAGATTTCTATTGGCAGAAGTTGATTACTAATGCTATCGGCGGAGTTCGGTATTTTACCAATACTAGGAAACATGTAAAGCAAAATTAATCCTAGCATAACCATAATAGAGCCTGAAGCTAGTTTCACAACTGGAACAAAAGCAAAATATTTTAACCAAGAGACTTTTACTCCTTCTCCCCCGTTTAAATCCGATAAACGTATATTTCTTTTATTTAATCCTCTGAGTATCCAAATGTACATAATTAAATATAAATAAACACCAATAAAATCAACTCCGTACTGATTAAAGCGAAATATATAATCTAAGATTAATCCTATTGTCCCCCAAAATAATGTCCAAGGAATAATTGTCCAAAGTTTAACGTTTTCAATTCCTGTTCTACTGTTTTTCATTCAACCTCCTGATATAAATTTAAATGAATTTTTAACTATTATTCTTCAACTATTCTATTCCGTTAGTAAAAAAGCGACTGTCTTTGTTGAACAATCGCTCTCCGTTTAAGTAGAAATTTTCACAATCATAAACAAATTATCTATAAATTCATATTACTGACCTTTTTAGGATTATGAACTTGCAGCCACTTTTCAGACTCATTTATCATCCAATTTCCCATTCCATCTATAAAACCAATTATTTCATTTGGATTCTCTACTGGGTTAATAGCATATTTAAGAGCTTGTTTCATTTCTGATTGTTTCTCTGGATAATGTTCAGAGAATATCCTATATGCTCGGAATAAATCTCTTGTATATTGGTTTTCTTTCTCTATTACAAGTGCAAGTCCTGCCCTAACTATTATTTTCATAATCCATCCACAACAATCCAAAATATCTTCAATATCATCATTATCATCAAGGTCACCTTTTGCTTGTTGGATTTGATTTTTTAGGTTTATAAGATGTTCGTTACCAAGTGTTTTATCTGCTTTATAATTAGGTAATTGGACTATTAAATCTTCTCCATATACACATATACTATGAGTTTTAATCATAAATGGTATTATAGAAAATGTATTGGTTTTTAAGATATCTTCAATGTAATAGAAACTAAATTCCACTCCATTTATAAAGTTGTATTTTTGGTTTAATTCTTGTTCAGCCTTGTCTACCCATTTCGAGTCTATATCATTAGAATCTTTATTCGTAATGGCTATTGTATCTAAATCTGAAACGCCTTTTATACCCAACCCACGAGGTATCGAACCCCTTACATATATGCTATGTAAATCTAATCCCAAATGGGTTTGATAATATTTTGTTACTTCCTCTATTATCTTGAGATATTCAGGGTTGATTTTCTTTAAACTTGCATCATTTAGTATATATCCATTATTATCAGTTGTACAAAAACGTCCAATGTTTTTAATATTTGTCAAAGTTTCTCCCCTTTTGCCTTATTGTAGTAAACTACTCCGATTGTTGAACAACCACTATATTATTTTAACATTAATTCCCATTTTTGTTTGGCTATTTTGTATTCTTTAGAATAAAAGCGTCAATAATTCCTGTATAAAGACTCGATTCAGGAGGGATACAATGCTCTTATCACAAGCATATAAAAACTATGAATCTGATAAACGAATTGAAGGTTTCTCTTCACAGACGTTAAAAGCATACAAATTACAATCAAGCCTTCTCATCCGCTATTTTAGCGATGTCTCCATTGAGTCAACATAGAAAGATAAATTTAACATTTTAGGGAAGCTTGTAAAATGCCAATGGAGAAAGCACTAATTGAGTTTATGTTTTCAACTGGTTGCCGTATAGGTGAAATTGTCTCTCTTGATAAGAATTGTATTAACTGGTCGAATCGTTCTGCAATTGTCAGAGGGAAGGGAGATAAGGAACATTCGATGTGACATCTGGTTAAAACGATACATACACAACCGCAAAGATACTGACCCTGCTATTTTTGTCACAGATCGATCCCCACACCGAATGAGCATTGCCCAGAGATACATCATCAAACGTATTTCAAGCCGTGCAGGTATTAATAAGACCATTCACCCCCATCAACTGAGAAACAGTTATGCCACTCATTTATTAAATAATGGCCCCCCTATTGATGTCATACAGAGTTTACTCGGGCATGAAAAAACGGAGACAACCGAAACTATGCCAGTTGAGCGGACGACTTAGACAAGAGTTATACAGAAAATACTTTTAAATATGGGAAAAGAGCAGCACTTGAAAAGTGTTGCTCTTTTGAATGCTCGCACTATTAACACAAGAAGCGACTGCGCATTCTGCAATCGCCTCCAATAGTTCAAGATGGGAAATATTCCATAGGCTCTTTACAATGGATATATCCATTTTTCTTATAATAATTATTAGACTCATCATTTGGCCAAACAATCACAAATTCATAATGGTTTTCTTTAATCCATTTGTTTATTGTTTTGAGTAACTTACTACCAACACCCATATTTCGAAATTCTGGAACTGTATATACATTGGTCATATAAGCAAATGGATATGTTTTTCTACCAGGGCGTGGTACTTTATGAATTAATTCTATGTATATATGTGAAATAACTTTTTCATTTTCTTCACAAACCCAAATAAACCATTGACCACTATTAAGTGCAATCTCTAAAAAAGACTGGCATTCCTTTTCAAAATCATCAAATGATGTTTTCTTTTTATTTTCATTATATTCAATAGTAAAATCCCATCTCATTCTAATTAACTGCTTAATATCTTTTGCTTCAGCAAGTCTTATATTCACGTATACTTCCTCTCCTTAATCTATTTTTTTATTCTAGAAACGCTCCCGTTTACTGCAATAACAAAAAGAGCAATCCCTGCTTCTTCAAGGAATGCATCCGTTACTTTAAGTATATTCTTACACAAAGTTAGGACACCAAAGAGTTATTCTAGTTTCCTTGATAATTCAAGCAATATTTCCGGCCAAAAATCTACTTTTCCGCTTGTCGTTCCAGTACGAACTATTACAACCTGTTTCCCATTATCTTTGGCTACAAATATTACAGAATCTTTTTTTTTCTAATCGACGCTTTATGTAAGATTTAGCACCTTTTAAATCTGATTCTTGTTCGTAAAACATACGATACAAGTTAAATAAAGTTGCTACTCCATCTAAGTCTTTATAGGTAGCCTGATATACCATTACACAACTCTCCTTCATAACAATATAGTTATTAATAACCAGAATAAGATAATAAAATTATGACTGACGATATAATATCCAATTTACTGCATCAACTAAATCTTTAGCAATGTATTCAATCTCAATGTCCTTTATTTTCTGATAGTGTTCACTCAATGCTGAATTACCTGCCCCAGTTTTCACAAGAATTTTTTTACAATCAGCTTTAGAAGCAGCCAGTATATCACTCCATCTATCACCTATAACTACACAATTTTCTAACTCTAATTTGTGTTTCTTAGCCCCGTTCAGTAGCATACCTGTTTTAGGCTTTCTACAAGAACAATCATCATCATGATTATGTGGGCAGATGAAGATATCATCAAAACCAAATTCAGTTAGTTCTTCAATAAAGTCAGCTATTGTAGCTTTTCCTTGTGATATTCCAGGTTGATTAGTAAATGAAAATACTTTTATTCCATTTTCCTTTAATCTGCTTATTAGTTCATAAGATAAAGGAAATAAATTAAACTCTCCGGGATAATGTACCGTATCGTCACCACCAATAGTTCCGTCTCGGTCTAAAAAGACTGCTTCTATTTTCTCAATATTCCCCATCAAAATAAGTCTCCTTTACTTTAAGTGAAGATATTCACAATCTAGATATTTTATCATTAAAAAGGACTGCTTATCTCGACCCATCTACACAAGTTTTAAATACTATTTATTTGATGGTCTATTTTAGTTCGTACACTCTTTAATACTTCTGAGTTTACTTTGACAAATCTTTTTCTGATAATTCCTTTTGAAGGTGTATAAACTTTGTCTGCTCTCAATGCAGAAGTAACTTTAAGAGCACCTTCGTCTAAATCTTTTTGTTTAATCACGACTGAATAATCAAGGTTTTTTAATTGTGATGTAATAGCAACAACAAGAATATCATCAGTCATCTGATTATATTCATCGTTTGAAATAATGAGAACAGGGCGTTGTTTTCTATTTGACAAGTCACTGAATGGTACTGGAATTAAAACAATGTCACCCTGTTTATGCATCATTCCAAACCTCATCATCTATATCATTATCCCAAAAATCACTGCTACTTTCGCTTGCTTTTGTTAAATCTTCTGATAAACTTTTTTCTTTTTTCGCCTTTAAATATTCAGCAAAGTCCAAAAGTTTATCGACTTATTGCTCTGGAATTTCATCAATAATCTTTAGTAATCATCCCTTAGCAGTATTCATGATGCACGTCACCTCTTACATGAATATTTAATCTAATATAGGGATTACTTCAAACCATTGGTCTTTAAGTAAAGCTCACCTATAGTTTAATAAAAAAGCGATGCTCATTCCACATTTGCGCTCGATTTGCGGAAGGGCATCCTGAAATATACAGGAATTATTAAGATCTTATTAAAATCCAAATTTTTAAAAGCCTCCAATAAGACACCACCCCCACACCTCTTTGATATAGTAGTTTTCTAAGTCTTGTATAGGATGAACAAATATGATTTTATCTGTAAAAAACCTATCAGTCACATACGGTACAAAAAAGGCTGTAGACAACATTAGTTTTAGCATTCGACCTGGTGAGGTAATTGGCTTACTTGGGGCAAACGGTGCAGGGAAATCCTCTAGGATTGCAGCGGTACTTGGTATTGAAACGAGTAATTATGAAGAGCTCATAATGCTCGGGAAGTCACCAATTATCCATCGCAAGGAAGTCTTCCAAGAGGTGGGTGTACAGTTTCAAGAAACAAATTTTCAAGATAAATTAACAGTGCGTGAGGCATGCGAGCAATGGGAGTCGCTTTATAAACAAACTGCTGATGTGCCTCTACTCTTAGAAACTTTTGGTTTAGTTAGGAAGGAAAGTCAACTTGTGAAATCTCTTTCAGGAGGAGAACGTCAACGCTTAGCAGTGCTGCTGGCATTGATATCAAATCCAAAGCTTGTTTTCCTGGACGAGCTTACAACGGGATTAGATACTAGGGCACGTCGTATGCTTTGGAGGCAGCTATTAATTATGAAGGAAAATGGGCTGGCAATTGTCCTAACATCACACTACATGGATGAGGTCGAAGCTTTATGTAATGAGATATTAATTTTAAAAGAAGGGAAAACGGTATTTCATGGCACAATCCAAGAGGCAATTCGTACAAGTGGGAAAGCTACACTAGAAGACGCGTACCTAAATTTTGCAGATGAGGAGGACTGGGTATGAGTACATTTCTTACCTTTTTAAAAATTGAGGGAAAACTCGTTTGGAAGGGCATCGATATTCTAATTTTTGGAATCTGCTTCCCTATCATTTTAGCCACACTATTTGGTTATCTACTGAGTAATGACGGATTAGCTGGTGCTTCCAATTTTGAATTATCGTATGCAGCCGTAATTACAATTGGTGTACTGGCAACAGGAGTTATGGGCGTACCACTGACCATTGCAGATTACCGTCACCGAGGGATTTTAAAGAGGTTCCAAGTGACACCTATTTCACCTCTCCAAATTCTATTTGCTCAAGGTTTGATTCAGCTTTCTTCAGCACTTGTATCATTTATTGGTGTCACACTTGTTTATCATCTATTATTTGATTATGAACTAAAGGGCTCTTGGACGATATTCCTTCTGACCTATGCTTTTGTCATTGTAGCGATGTATAGTATTGGGATTTTCATCGGAAGCTTAGTACCTGACCAAAAGTCAGCAAATGTCTGGAGCTCTGTTGCTTACTTTACAATGTTGCTGTTTTCAGGAGCAACAATTCCGTATGAAACCATGCCTCGATTCTTCCAATGGATAATGGATATTTTACCACTTTCTCATGGAATACATTTATTAAAGCAGGCAAGTACAGGAGGATCACTAACAGATGGTCTATTCCATATTGTGATTTTAGCTCTATGTATTGTCATTGGATTAGGTGGAGCGATTAAATATTTCAAATGGAAGTAGGTGTGTCGGGTGTACAAAACAAAGGAAATTGCAGCACTTGTTGGGGTACACCCCAACACTGTGCGCATTTATGAGGAATGGGGATTTATATCACCTGTACCAAGACAAACAAATGGCTACCGTATCTATTCAGATATCCATTTGTTACAGTTAAAAGTCGCACGAACGCTCTTTCGCTGTGAAATTGTGCAAGGAGATCTTCGAAAAAGAGCTCGTGCGATTGTATATGCTTGCGGAAAAGAAAAATTTACGAAGGCTAATGAACTAACTATAGACTATCTTGCCAATTTAGAACGTGAATATGATCATGCCTTGTCTGCTGCAAAAGTTGTTGAGAAATGGTTGAGAGAAGAACCTACTGTTAGTACACGTACTTATTCTCGGAAAGATGTGGCACTGCTTCTAGATACTACATCTGAAGCTATACGAAATTGGGAACGTAACGGACTCATTACCGTTCCGAGATTGCACAATGGTAACCGAGCATATGGTGAACGAGAAATTGAGCTGCTGCGAGTTATTCGTAGTTTAAGGAGTGCACATTACTCAATTAATGCCATTTTACGTTTACTTAAACAGATCCATCAACCAAGCCCTGATATTGTTGCGATTTTAAATACACCAACAGATGAAGAATATATTGTGTCAGTAACGGACCAATTAGGTAAATCATTACTAGATGCTATAGCAGAAGCAAAAGATACATTAGCTTTGTTTCATGAAAAGACCACTTTCCAATAAGTATAATGGAAAGTGGTTTTTAGCATTTTTATAGCTATTCGCACCCGTATGTTGAGAAAACGGCAAGGCAAGGATAAAATGATCAAGTAAAATTTAGCTGCCCTTGTGTTTTTTAAGTAATTCAATTATTTATTTATATTGTTCGTTTGACTTGCTTAATTTACACTCTATTGCAAATAACGTAGACATTAGTAATGCAAAAGCAAATAATACCAAATATACCCATAGATACACCGCCTTGTGTAAAGAATTCTCAACTCCTCTGCTCGTTAGCACAACAAAAAGTGCGCTCCCCTATTAAATCAAGATCCCCATTAGCTCAATAAATCTTCGTTACTCATCCCTCATGAGATCTCGTATTACAAGCTATTTACTACTAAGAAGAATTAATAAGTATAAATTTAATTCTTCTTAGTAGTAAATTTGTTATCTTTATATTTCCAGCTTAGGTAGGGAAATATAAAAAGATTGCAAGTTCTTAAGGAGGTTATTAAATGCTTTTTATATTTGAAATCATGAAAATGCCGGTCAGAATAAAAAAGTTAACTCTTCTCTCATCAACAGTCCTCTTTTTAATAAGTAGCTCCTTCATCATGCATTGGTTAGAACCAGAGATGTTTGTTACCCCTTTTATTGGGTTTTGGTATGTTATGACAACCGTCACGACAACAGGGTATGGAGACTTTGTGCCAGAAACCACAATCGGGCGTATTTTTGGACTTTTTTTATATTTAGTCGGGATTGGTTTAATTGGGATTATGATTGGAAAAATTGTTGAGGGTTTCGGTATATACCGTAAGTTAAAGGAGGAAGGGAAATTGAGATATAAAGGCAAGAATCATTATGTCATCATCGGCTGGACGAATAAGGCAAAACATACAATGAATGAGATAATGGAAATAGATGATTATGCCAAAATTCTAGTTATTGATTCATTAGAAAAATCACCCATAGAACATGAAAGATATGCATACATTCAAGGAGATCCCACAGATATAGAAACATTAGAAAAGGCTAATATCCTTGAAGCAAAAGCTGTTTTAATATTCACGAGAGATATGGAGTATAATCCAGTCACTGCAGATGGTCAATCCTTGTTAATCGTCTCTTCTATTGAAAGTTATGCTGTAGAAATGAATAAAGATATATATACAATTGTAGAGATTCTCAAAGAAAAGCACATATCAAATTTCGAGCATGCCAATGTGGATGAATTTATTATTGCAGATGAAGCATTATCTGACCTTATGGCCAAAGCTGCTGTTGATAAAGGATCAAGTAAACTGATTATGGAACTTCTAAGTAGAAGAAGCGGCGTTGACATACGAAAAATAAAGAAAAAGCAAATTTGGAAGACGTATAATGATGCTTTTGATGATTTGAAAAAACTAGGAGCAAACTTAATCTCTGATAGAAATGACTTTAACATTTTGGCTAAATTGGAAGACCAGATTCCTACGGAGGCAGAGCTTTATGTTATTTGTAGTAAGGAAGCCTATGAAAAAATCATGGAAGCTCGTTAAGAAATATGGATTGACATGTTTCTTAACGAGGAGAAAACTAATAATTAAAAATTATATACAACCTTAATTTGCTTTAAATTTTGAGCGAGAGCCATTTTTGTTGGATCAAATATCATCTTGGGGTGAAGAAAAGAAGTTTAGATTGGCAGACAAAAGAAACAATTCGAAGTTATTGGTTTAGGTCATGGCTTAAAATAAAAGAGAATTTAAGTGTTCTTTTAAACATGCAGCCTATATCCCTTTTGTTAATTATCACTTATCTCCTAAAACTACTTCTAATGACATTAACATCCATAAATTATTCAACTAAATTGTAATTTATAGCTCAATATATATTAAACTAATTGCTATTTAAAATTGTAATTTATATACATAAAGGTTTAAATCCCAACGTTAAGAGGAGAGGCTATTTACAACCTCTCCTCCATTTATTAATGTCCTCCGTGGTCGTCTCCGCCTAATGATACAATTTCTAGCTTTTCATCTAGTATGCCTTGAGTTGTAAATGAAATATCCTTAAATGTTCCTATCATAAAACCATGATTATATGGACCTTCTGTAGGATCTTCACTAAAAGCAGGCTTAACAGTTGCTAGGTATTGATAAACTTCATCTGTGATTTCACCTTCATCTAACCAGATCATTGGAGCATGCTTTCCTAAATGAGCAAAAGGAGCAGCCGCAATGGCAAGTTCAGGTGTATTAGTTGATGAAAACACAAAACCGTGCCCAGGACTAGTAATTCCCCAACCAAATCCTGTTTCAGCATCTTTATATGAGGCGAATTCAATGGATTGAGCTACTGGATTATCCCCTTCAATTCGGTGAACCGTTCCATACGTTTCTAACTCTTGAGCAATCTCATCAGATATAATATCTTCTGGTCCTACAAGATAGATCGTTACCCCATTCTCTCTTGCATTAAGAGCATCAATTGTTTCTTGAGGAATACCATCATTGTCTACATAAAGTAAAGATTCGTTCATGTGAGCAATCCAGTTTCCAACAGAAATTGTATATTCTTTTGCTTCTTCCTCAGAAGAGCCAATTATTACATTTGGATGAACTTCGTTAATGGTTTCTGTGAATTTTTCTTCAATGTTTCTAGCGAAATCAGCTGCATTTTCACCTTGTACTTGTTCAACATTATATGAGTTTAATTTATTCAATTCCGCTTCTGGAAGATCCCCAACCACAAGGACTTGAATGTCTTCACTATTGCCTTTTGGTTGTAGTCGATTGAGTTCATTTAATACATCGTTAGAAATTTCTCCGTCCCAATACAACATAGGACCATCGTTAGGATGATGAACCAATGTTAGGGCGGCTAAGGAATATTGCCATTGCTTTAACGGAGCCAAAATAACTGTTCCAGGTTGGTTTTCCTCATGGGTTGCTGGCCAAACAGTTTGTGATACGTGAATGGATAATTGGATAGGATCATCTTCATTTATTCGAGTAATGTTTTTAGTATTTACGACTTTTAATTCTTCGGTTGCTAACTCGTTAAGGTTTTCTGGAGCTTTTGCCGCTTCCTGTTCTATATTGGACCTATCTACATCATCTGAATCTGAATCTCCGTGGTGTCCTTCATGGTCCATTTCTTCGCCGTGATCGATATCCTGATCGTTTCCATGCCCTGCATGTTCTTCTTCGGCTTGGGTACAAGCGGCAAGGAGCATACTTAAAAGTAAGAAAGATACAATTAACATCAACTTAGTAGCTTTTGCTTTTTTCAATTTATCCATTCCCTTCTAATCATTAACTTCTTTTATATCTCCTGTTTTTATCTTATCCAAATCAACTCTACTCAATCGTTGACTTGAATTTTTTAAGTCTTAAAGTGTTTAACACAACTGAAACAGAACTAAATGCCATTGCCGCTCCAGCTAACATCGGATTTAGCAAAATTCCAAATAGAGGATATAGTAAACCCGCCGCTACTGGAATTAAGACAATGTTGTATCCAAACGCCCACCCAAGGTTCTGCCAGATCATCTTCATCGTTGATTTAGATAGTCTGAGGGCCGTTACAACGCTTTTAATATCACCACGCATCAAAGTGATATCTGCGGTTTCCATTGCAACATCCGTACCTGTTCCAATCGCAATTCCTACATCGGCTTGAGCGAGTGCAGGAGCATCATTAATGCCGTCACCGACCATGGCCACCAGTTTTCCTTCTCCTTGTAGTTTTTTTACTTCTTCTGCCTTATGTTCAGGTAACACCTCAGCAATATAGTTACCTATTCCGGCTTCCTTTGCAATCGCTTTGGCCGTTCGTTTATGATCGCCTGTTAACATGATCACTTCAATGCCCATTGATTTTAAAGCTTTGATAGCTGGGATTGTTCCTTTTTTCAATGTATCAGCTACTGCTATGATCCCTGCAAATTCCCCGTCAATCCCAACATACATTGGTGTTTTCCCTTGATCAGCTAAAGCAATTGCTTTTTCTTCGTATAACCCCAAATCAATATGGTATTTGCTCATCAGTTTGATGTTGCCAATTAAGACTTCTTTGTTATTTAATGTTGCAAGTAATCCGTGACCAACAATAGCTTCGAAAGATTCAGGGGCATTTATAGGAAGGTCCTTTTCTTTTGCAGCTTCCACAATTGCTTCACCTAATGGATGCTCTGATGCAGTTTCAACTGAGGCAGCAACTTGCAATAGTTCCTGTTCACTTACTATATCAGTTGTAATGATATCTGTTAGTTTTGGCTTGCCTTCCGTTATGGTACCTGTCTTATCTAAAACAACCGTCTTAATTTTATGGGCACGTTCTAAACTTGTAGCATTTTTAATTAGGATGCCATTTTCAGCTCCTTTTTCTGTACCAACCATGATGGCTGTTGGTGTTGCCAAACCTAACGCGCAAGGACAAGCAATAATAAGAATCGCAATAAAGGTAGTTAATGCGAAAATCAGACTTGGGTCCGGACCGACAAAATACCAAACAATAAATGAGACTACCGCTATTAGTAAGACTGCCGGTACAAAGTAAGCAGAAATTAAATCAACGACACGTTGAATGGGAGCTTTCGAACCTTGAGCTTCATTAACCATTCGAATAATTTGTGCGAGTGCCGTTTCTTTCCCTACTTTTGTTGCACGAAAACGGAAACTTCCAGATTTGTTAATAGTCGCACCGATAACCTCATCTCCAGCTACTTTTTCTACTGGAATAGACTCACCGGTTAACATGGATTCATCTATCGTAGATCTACCTTTTGTGACGACTCCATCGACAGGAATACGTTCGCCTGGCCTTACAATGATCTCATCATCAATCTTTACTTCATCAACAGAAATTTCGAGTTCATTTCCATCTCTAATCACTCTAGCTGTTTTTGCTTGCAAG
>NZ_JRJU01000058.1 GCF_000787375.1 Halalkalibacter okhensis
GTCTAGGTTGTCATATCTCCATCTAATCCGTTGCTGTGATATGATTATTACTCTGGTATAGATCTTCATAAGTTAGTCATATCTCCATCTAATCCGTTGCTGTGATATGATATAAATCGTTTCACGGTTCTGTCCTGGTCTGTCATATCTCCATCTAATCCGTTGCTGTGATATGATTTCTCTCCCTGTTTCTGCACTAATATATAGGTCATATCTCCATCTAATCCGTTGCTGTGATATGATCACTAATCCTTCTGTAACTCTTTATCATGGTCATATCTCCATCTAATCCGTTGCTGTGATATGATAGAAATTTTTACTTTCTTATCGGGTATAGGGTCATATCTCCATCTAATCCGTTGCTGTGATATGATATTGAATCGCATATATCAAATGGATTGTTTGTCATATCTCCATCTAATCCGTTGCTGTGATATGATACACCGTCAAAAAACCCCGTTACATCAAGTGTATGGGGCTTTTTTGACTTTTAAAAACAAAGGATTACATTGTCATTAAGGATATATTTTATCTTTTGTTCAAAAAAGCCCGTTCGGTTGTACTAATTATTTATAGTATTCACCTAAAACCTTTTGCATATACACAAAATCATCATTTTCTCCAATGTTTGTCAGTTTTATTCAAAATAACGTCATTTGATTAATTTTTAAATGTTCCTCGTTAGAAGTCTTTTCACCTAGCATAAGTCGCATATTAGTATATTGTTTTTCGGTAACAGGCAAGGCACGGACTGATCCTTTAGGGGGCAAGTTTTTTTGAACTAGATTCATTCGCTTTTCCATTGATTCATGGTTGTTGCAGATTCTTGTATAGACGGACCATTGCATCATTTCAAATCCTTCATTTAAAAGATACTTTCGAAAACGAATGTAATCTCGTTTATTTTTAGCTGTTTTGGTAGGAAGGTCAAAAAATAAAACAATTCTCATAAACTGCCTCATACTGCTTCATGTAATGTTAAAGGTAATATTTGTGGTAATTTCAAGTAAGAGAGATCATTTTGACGACAGACGGCCACAAAGCTTTTGATCATTTCATCCACAGCTGCTGACGCTGAGTATGTCGCTTGATCCATTTTCAACTCCATGTTTGCTAAGTTAACAAGACTAGCGCGAGTGTTAACATTCCAAACTTCGGGGTCAAGGTTGGCCGCATGAAGGTCAACAAGTGGGCGTAACACTTCCATAAAATCATCAGCTAAGTTGAACGAGTTGGTCTGACTATCATGGTGAATCCCTAAACAAGGAGTAAAACCATAACTGACTAACGCCCTGACAACATTCCCTCGCATGATGGCATAGCCATAATTTAAGATTCGATTTATTGGATGATTCGAACGTCTCGTAAAATCAGATCCAAATATTAGTGGGAAATATAATTTAGCAGCGTATCCTTCACGATTCGTTGTATCCCCAGAGTCCACTTGCCTTGCCAGCCCTCTTAATTTTGCTTCCCCTTCTACCTTTAGGAATTCGAGACACCTTGCTTGATTTTCAATTTTTTGCTTAACAATTTTTTGCCAGATTCGTTTTTTTAGTGGTTTGGATAAATTTAATTGTGTCTCTAGCACCGTTAACTGTCTCGAATGTTGATGATAAGAAGTAAATATCCCATTTGGCAATTGCTTGTCGTTACAAATGATGACAGCGATACGGTATTCCGCACAAGCACTTAAGACGTTTTGAGTGAGTACAATAGCTTGAGATTCAATCGTCATTGTTGAAATATCTTGAAGTGGAATGGTCACCTCCACCTCCTGTTTGACAACCAATTGATTATGTCTGATTGATAGTTTTCCAGGCTTCGTAATCATTACATGCCTCCAACTCATATATCATACACCCCTTTCTAGTAAACAGTATGACCAAATAAGTAGAAAACTAGACAAAAAAGCTAGTAAAATTCTACTAGCCTTTAACTTTATTTTTTTGAGCTTTCATATTATTGAAGCCTAATCTTGGTCCCGTTGCTTTTAGAGAAACTTGTCCTAGTACATTCACATCATATTTCTCCATATGTTTAATCGTCCCTAATGAGATTTCAATATAATCGTTATGAGGGAAATTAGGCTCAATAAATTTCAATACATTATTTGAAATATTAATAGAAGCTAAGTATAGAAACCGATCGTCACCCGAACGCTTAACAACTCTTAATAATTCATATGGATGAACACTTTGGATAAATTTGTGTTCATTTGTTAATTGAGGCCATAATTGATAACCTTTCCCACTTACAACATAACGATTCGGTAGGTCAGATTGAATCGTATCATAAGTATAAAGAGGAACCATGAAAAACTTACCCTCTTTTTGAAAAAAATCGATTCGAATAAGGTCACCATTTTCAGCGACACCACCATTCACTTTTCGTACATGTGCTTTCTTCTCAACAATGACTTTCACACTTTTTATTTGATTGGGCTTCCCCTTTTTACTTGGCTTGTAAAGTGGGTCTTGAAACGCCTTTTTAGCATCTTTATTAAAAGAAAGATATCGCTCTTTAATAGCTTTATATGTTGCTGGATCGGTCTCTTCCATATACATTAAAAAATCACCATTTTTGTTAAATTTGATGTCCTGAAGCTGGACTTTTTTAACAATAAGCGTTTTCCCTTTTTCATCCACCCCGCCATCTTTAGAAATGGTCTCTTTATGGACTGGACCTGTTACTGATCGTCTAGGCATGCGAGAAACAAGCATATACGATGGCAATGTTGTTCCAGAAACTAACGCAGAATAAATTTGTTCAGGGATGGCTGATTCTGACAGCTTATTCAAAACATCATCGCGAAACGTTATCCAAGGGAGCGGAAACCTTTTAATATACCCTTTTTTCCCTTCTTCCTTCTGTTTATGATACAACGAAAGGGCCTGTATCATTGCTGCATCGGTGCAGGCGACGACAATGGCATCAAGGGCATGATGAAGATGCGTGCCTTCACGATGCTTTTCAAACCCCCAACGTTGACGAAAGTGAGCTGTAACTCTTCCAGCAACTGTTTCAACCCTCTTTTTATGAAATTGATTCTTTGATTTCTTAAATTGTAAAGACTTCTCTACAAATTGTTTAAAGTATCGACTTGCATAGCGAGTGTCATTCAAATGACGCTCTTTCATCACACTCTCTTCATCCTCTGAAAATTGTTTTTTTAACAATCGTTCTCGCTTTGCTCTTGGAAATTCATTAGTCAGTACATAAGTTTCAAACTCTTCCCATCGACTAGGGCTTTCTTTCAAATAGTCAAAAGGCAAATGATTTCCTTTTTTACGATTTTCATCGCTATAAACTAGTACTTTATTAGAATAAGAATCATTAAAGCATTTCGAGTAAGGAATAATGTGGTCAACATCCAAAGTGGGTGCCCCTTGCCCTCTCTCTTTTTTAAGTTCACCAAAAAAAGTTTCTGACGGAATGACTTTCCCTGAATAAGCACACTTTTGCTTCTGCTCCTGCCAAAGTTTATATCTGACAATATCATAACCACGCGGGTTGATAATCCCATTTTCATTAAGAATGGTATATGCCCCCGCATTACGCTTATGATTTTGTTTATATTCATTTGAGATTTTCCGGCGTTCATCATGCCCTTTTAAAAGGTCTCGCGCTAACTCAATATGAATAGAAAGCGGTTGTTCTCCCAAACGTTTAATAATTGCATTTACCACTTTTCTAGCTTGAGTCAATGCCCTCATAACAACCGGGTTTGTTATATCATTAGGAATAACTGGCAATAATAACTCTTTTTTTACTAGTTGTAACCCGGTCGTATCATAGCCCATTTTATCAGCTGCTACCTTAAACGTATCTCCTTTTTCCATAGATGGAAGAATAGCTAATAACGCTTTTTTCGAGATATGTCCAAAAGTAGCGTATGATTGCGATAAAAGATTAGATATAAGTTCCTCCGAGTAAATCCTATTAGCTAGATTCGTTTTATTACGTAAATATTGACGAATATCTTTGTCTGTTTTGTAAACAGTCAAAGCATAACCTAGCGCATCATAGTCACGCGGACCATATCTTTCATTATGTAAATCACATTGTTGTTTAATGCGATAATAGGCGTCTAAGTTCACAAAGAGAACATTCTCGTTTTTCGTCATCGATTCATTAGGATCATATGTCAGCTCATTAAACGTTTCAGTTGCTGCTAGATTCAATTGTTTACGGATTTCTTTATACATTACTTTGGGTGGCGTTTTCTTTTTAGACAAGTCATCTCGATCAAATAAATAATGTAATGTACTTTTACGTTCTTCTTCTGTTAAAGGACGCATGCTTGGTTTGATCCTTAATCGGTTCAGTTTATCTAATACCATAAAATATTGAAAAGTAAACGTCGCTTTTGGAAAACGGCGCTCTTGTTCCTCAAGAGTACAAAAACCCACCCGTTTTAAAATATCTTTCCCACTTGCAAATGGTAGCTGCTTTCCCCAAATCGATAGATAAGATTCTTCCATCTCTTTTGAAGCAAACGATAAACCCAACTCCCTTTGAGTATGAAATAATGTTCGAATTTCCTCTTCAAGCATTTCCCTTGTGACATTAAATACGTATTCAGATCGTGAATTATGACGGCGGCCTTGAAAACGAGGGTCCTTCACCCACATTTCTCCAACTGTTCGGTACCCGTCAATCAATTTCTTATTTTCTCGTATATTTTGTAAAACAACGCCTGTTTCCTTATCATTTTCTTCCGATTTTCGGGCTGATCTATAGCCTCGACGTTGCGCCAACTGTATGAGCAATCTAGCCCATTCGGTACGGCTAAGTCTTCGATCAAGTGCCTCTACCCTAATTGTCCAAATATCTAAAAGTTCCTTTTCTTGATAAAGCACTTGTAATTCTGCTTCATTTAGAATGTCTTGTTCCACTATCAATCGGCGAATTGATTTCTTTCGATCGGCACGGCGATTTAAACGTCTACGTGTTGAACGGGCAAGACGACGAGGTTCGGCCAATGATGCACCCGTTTTCGGTATTTCAGCCTTATCAAACATCCGAACCCCAGCATCAATAAGACCCTTCTTATCATACTGTTCACCATTGTATTCTAACTCAATGATGGCCCAACCTATTGAATTCGTACCTATATCTAAGCCAATTCTATAATCTCTTGTATCGGTCACTCTTTTCCCCCCATTGATTTATAAAATAAAAAACCTCAGTTATACGTACGATCTTCGTAGTAACTGAGGTGTATAGTAATATATAAAGTGGGGAGAAGTTCATCTTTATAGATGAACAGGCGATCCCCAACGCCACAACTGCTTAAAAAGCAGTCTTATCATATCAACATCATGTCCGTTGCTGTGATACGATATAACTATAATAATTGAATTATTTACCATTGTCAAGGGGACACAGGGGACAGGTTCCTCGTCCCCTTCTTTAACTTTATCTTTAATCTCGTATCAAATCAGCATGAAATCATCTCATCGCTGGGACAACGTACCTGTCCCCCTGGTCCACCAACAAAAAAAACGCTAAGCAACAAGACCTGCGTACAAGTACGGTTGCTTAGCGTTCAATAGAATTGTTCTTATTCAATGGCACAAAAGGCTTTAACACGTTGGAAATTTCCTCTACTAGTTGTTTTGTTGTCACACTGGTAGATTCAGATCCTTTTTTATATGCATCCTCTAGGATTTTCTTTAAATGCTGCTCGGTTAAAACTTCCATTGCTTTGCTTTCACTCATTTTCTTCTCTCCATATCTCACGTCAAAAAAATTCCCACAAAAATACAAATCTGATATTAACTAGACATTCACTTGAATTTTAAATTAATTTTATCACTCTATTATTAGATATCCTACTGTTATTATTCGACATTTTCCGCTTATCATAAAAGCTAGTATTATATCGAACCGACACCCTAGCTTTATGTATCTGAACACCTCTTTAGTTCCCGTTCACCTGAGCGTTTAAACACTCCCAGCAAAAACCCTTCATCTCAAGGAGTAACACACCGCATCTTCACTCCTTGCCCTTTGCTAAAAATTCTCGAATTTCTTCTATCGTCATCCCTATATTACGAGCACTTTCGATAAGTTTCATCCACTCCTTATCTAACTCACTTGATTGCTCATTTGATTGACCTTGCATCGCTAATCCCTCCATGTATGAGGCAACCCAGCTGTCATAGTCACTCGACCTTAGACCTGTGGCTTTGCGTCCTAAGCTTTCGTTTAGTTTGCCTTTTCTTGCATTTTAATCATTAGAAATAAAGAGTCTATCATCTAAATACCCAATAGTAATGCTAACTTTTTATACCCAGCCAAAACTGTTCCCAGATTACCTCAAAACGGTTATAAAGTGTTTCTTTCTCATAACGTTGCATCTCCCAGAATAGTCCATCCATCATACAAATCAAAGAAGTCGCTAATTTGCTGCTATCCGCTTGTTTTATTTCACCCGATTCCATCCCCTTTTCAAACATGCTACAAAACATCGCATGCTCCTGCCGGTCCACTTGCAATAGACCTTCTTTGATTGTATCTTTCATAAATTCTGGCGGAAATAGCATTAAGCGCAGGTAGACTTTCATTTTCAGTGATTCCTTAAACTGAAAATCAAGGACATGATATAGCAAATGATCTAACTGCTCTTTCACGGACTTATGATGAGACTGTTTGTTATTTTTCATAGTTAGTTCTAAATGACCTTTTAGAACCTCTTGATAAATATGCAAGAAAACATCCTCTTTACTTCTAAAAAATGCATACACAGAAGGAGCCTTTATCCCTACTTCACTTGCAATTTCCTTCATAGTCATTCCTTTATAGCCCTTATTTGCAAAGATTACTGTTGCTGCCTCGATAATGCTTTCTTTTGTAGACATCTCATTTCTCCTACCTAACTAATGTTCATTAGGTAAACGCTCAAAAAAAAGAACGACTTTTTACCTATTTTAAATATAGCACATTAGACGTTTACCTGTATAGAATTTTCAGAAAAATATTTAGGGACGTCGGGGACAGGTTCCTCGTCCCACCAAGGGACACAAGGGACAGGTTACTCGTCCCACCAGTTTCTTATTCCACATAAAAGAATTCGCCAGGGCAAATCTACCTAGAATATCGATAAATTCTGCAGATCTGTTATGTATAACAAAAAAGGTGGATAACCCTCTGTATAAAGAGGAAGTTATCCACCCACCTGAATAGTAGATTATAATAAATCCACATCCAGCCGGAGTGACTATGCACCTAGCCTATTCAAACTGTTATAACAACATACTCCTTTTCTAAAGACACTGGATAACTTTCTACCACAAACGGCCCTTTTTCTAATCTATTTTCAGTTCCTTGGGTTTCTCCTAGCTGGACGGTACATCCTGATTCCGTGTTAGTTTTGTAACTTTTAACAAGCGTTTTTCTTGGATCAAAATAAGACTGACCCGTTTTAATATCGAATTCCCAAGAATGCCACGGACACCTTACAAATTCGCCTTCGCGACTATAATTGTATTCACCTGGCTCTTGAGAAGTAATAATTCCTGAGATGCCACCCTCACATAAAGGAGCTCCTTGGTGTGGACAATTATTACGGATTGCAAAAAAATCCCCATTTATATTAAACACACCTATTGATCGTCCTTTTATATCAATTACTTTTCTCTCACCCGGAGGAATTTCATCAACATTCGCTACAATATACTGAGCCATTACCTGATTTCTCCCTTCTTAAAATCATAAATAGATTCAGCATTTTTATAATATATTTTTTGTTTTAGCTCTTGCTCGATTTTTACAGGAAATGATTTGAGTGGATCATCAAAATCCCAATGAGGGTAATCTGTTGCAAATAACAGCAAATCGTCTGATCCTAAATGCTCTAAAATATGATAGAAATGTTTCGGTACAGTCGGTTCCTCCATTGGCTGCGTAGTAAAACGGAAATGTTCTCTAATATATTCGGAAGGAAGACGTTTTAAATGAGGCAATTCGCTTTTAAGTTTAACGTATTGTTTATCTAGCCTCCACATTAAAGATGGAACCCATGCAAATCCTGCTTCAATTAGAACAACTCGTAACTTAGGAAAACGCTTAAAGACTCCTTCACAAACAAGACTAACAACCTGCACTTGTGCACCTGGCGAGAGTGACGTGTGTACTTCCGAATAATAAGAGTGCCAACCAGAAGACGTATTGCCGTGCATCCCCCCGTTAATAATATGCATACCTATGGGTAGTCCATACGCTTCTGCAGCTTCATAAATTGGCCAATACTTTCTTCTTCCAAGTGGCTCCTTACTTCTACAAAGAAGCATGATTTGGACAAAACCTGGATGCTTTCCAACCCGCTCTATTTCTTCTACGGCAAATTCCGGGTTTTCATAAGGAACAATAATAGATGCACGAAGACGAGAGTCTTTTTCTAACCATTCTTTGATTTGCCAATCATTTACTGCTCTGGCTAACGCTCTTGCATATTCATCATTTAATTGCGTTTGTACAGGAAATAGAGTATTTAAAATTCCATACTTTACATTATTGCTTTCAAGGTGTTGGGCTTTCATAAATTCAAGATCTGTACCTGGCCTAGCTCCATTATGAGGCCATCCATCTTGTCGAGAGGCAAATGGACTTACTGGTGGATATAGCCCGAAACTATGAACAAATCCATGATGTTCCTTGAATCCATATGTGAGGTGGTGCTCCCGCCATCTGTCTGAAAGGTAAGGTAAAATAACATCTGGTGATGGAAAGTCATGATGGATATCACAATCTATAATATAGTGTTGTTGTTTCTTTTTAGATAATTCTTTATTCAAATGACTAACTGCTTGGTTTAGCATAATGCACCCCCAGTTTCGTGTATATGCTTCTAGCATTCCCTTGCAATATTTTCTCTTCTAATGATTCAGAGATACCTTTTGGCATAGAATCAATTGATTGATCATACTGCCAATGAGGAAAATCTGTAGAAAACAACAACATATCTTCTGAACCCAAATGTTCAATTACTTCTGCTAAATACTTTGGATTTTCTGGTTCATCTAATGGTTGAATCGTTAACTTAAAGTGTTCTTTAATGATTTCTGATGGATACCGATCGACCCAAGGAACGTCTCTTCTTAATCCCTTCCAATTCTTATCGAATCTCCACATTAAAGGTGGCATCCATGTAAATCCACCTTCAGCCAGGACTACTTTTAAGTTTGGGAATTTCATAAATACCCCCTCACTTACCATGCTAATCACTTGCTCCTGAAATGCAGCCGAGTTATTAATGTACTCTTCTGCATAATAAGAAGGCCAGCCAACAGGTGTTGTGGGATTCCCTGCCGAGCCACCAGCATGAATGCATATCGGTAAGCCATGAGCTTCTGCGGCTTTATAAATTGGCCAGAAATACCGTTTTCCATAAGGCATTCTTGAACGAACAAGTAAAAGAACTTGAACGAAACCTGGATGATCACCTAGACGCTCAATCTCTCTAACAGCGTCCATTGGACTTTGGTCTGCTATTATAATGGAAGCTTTTAATCTACTATCATTCTGTAACCATTCCGCTTCTTGCCAATCGTTAATAGCTCTTGCTAGTTCCACGGCTAAATATTCATTTTGTAATGATTGGACCACGGTGATACAGTTAAGAACCGAATAGCGCACATTCCATAAATCTAAATGTTCTTTTATCTGTTCAACTTGGGAAGCTGTTGCCGCACCTGAAAAAGGAGTTACTCCTGGTCTAGTTGATAACGGGCTGTTTTTAGGGTAAAAGTTCGGGTCAAACCCTGGTATCTGACGTTCTATAAAGTAATCACGCCAATCACTAGACAAATACGGCGACAACTCCTCTATTAAAGGCATATGGTTATGAATATCACAATCTATTATCCCTAGATCTGGCCAACGAGTATTGATTTTCTCTCCATACATATAAAACACTCCTGTTTTTTAGTTATTTACTATGCTCGGATTGAACTAAAGACCCTTTGTATTTTGAATAGGTTGTTGCCAAAATATCATTTTCTTCGAAAGCCACTTGATCATAAAACTAAGTAAAATACCTAATACGCCCAAGACAATTAATACCGCAAATTGCGCAGCCATGTTAAGTTGATTATTATAAATAATAATTAAGTACCCGAGTCCTGCTTCTGAACCTACAAACTCTGAGATAACGGCTCCAACGACGCTTAATACAATTGCTATTTCAAGGCCAGCAAAAATATAGGGAAGAGCATTCGGTAACTTTACACGCCTAAAAATTTGCCATGCAGAGGCAGAATAGACTTTTAGAAGTTTCACTTGTGATTGATTGGTATTCTCCAAACCAGTAACAGTATTAATTAAAACTGGAAAAAATACGATAGTTACAGTTAGTGCAATTTTTGATGACATACCAAATCCAAACCAAATAATAAACAAAGGAGCCAATGCTACAATCGGAACAGCTTGAAGTCCCAGAATATATGGATAGATTAATTTTCTAATCAACGAAAATTCTGACACAAATACCGCTAAAATGACCCCTGCAAGGCTGCCAATGATGAACCCAATTAGTGATTGGATAAATGTTATATAAAAGTGATTAAGAAATGTTCCATTTGTTAAATTTGCTAATAAAATTGTCCATACACTACTAGGCGCCGGAAAAATTCTTTCGGATACACCAAATAAAACAACTATCCCTTCCCATAAAGTTATAATCGCAATAAAAATAAGTATCCTGATGCTTAAATCCTTTAGGTCCCAAGGTCTATTTTGGCTGATTATTTTAAGCATCTTTTCACTCCTTATAATTCTATTGTTCGTTTTTATATAGTAGAAACATTACAGAGACTAGAGAGCCTCTGTAATATTCTTTCCTAAATTTCGTCACGCTTGCTGAGCACTTATCAACTTAGGGGAAATCCCCTGACCATCACCTTCAATTTCTCTTCTAATTTGTTTTGTATATACACCAAATTGATCAGTATTCATAATCTCAATAGAACGTGGTCTAGGGAGTCCAACATTTATAATACGAGCTATTCTCCCCGGTCTTGAACTCATTACAGCAACTCGGTCACTTAAAAAAACAGCTTCAGATATTGAATGTGTAATAAAAAGGATTGTTTTCCCTGTTTCTTTCCAAATACGCTGTAATTCTACACTCATAGACTCCCTCGTCATTGCATCGAGCGCACTAAAAGGTTCATCCATTAGAAGTAATGATGGATCATGGACAAGGGAACGTACGATTCCCACTCTTTGTTGCATACCACCTGACAGTTCACTTGGATATTTTTTTTCAAACCCCTTTAACCCTACAATTTCAAGAAGATGCATAGCTCGTCCCATGTATTCTGAACGCTTTCTATCTTGAACATCCACTGGAATTAGTACATTATCGATCACTTTTAACCAAGGCAGTAGTAAAGGCTGTTGGAACACAACTCCTAAGTCTTTCCGTGGCCCTTTAATTGGTTCGCCCCCAATTAACACTTCGCCATCTGAAGGATCAAGTAAACCGCACAGAATATTTAGTAGGGTACTCTTTCCACAACCGCTAGGGCCAAGAATGGAAACAAACTCACCTTTTTCGACAGAAAGAGAAACATCTTTTATTGCATGCAAGTCTTTTCCCTCACGAGTTTTATAAATTTTGTTCACATTATTCAATACAATATCTGAGGTATCATTACTTAACATTGTGCTCCTCCTTAATTATTTAAAAAGTTTTATTCCCAATCTTCCGCCAACTTTACAATTTCAGCTACCTCAAAATCTAAGAATTCTGCTTCGTTGCTATTATCAAAATAGATACTTGGATCTAATTTTTCATCAATCATTCCTGTTTCATATAAAAAGTCTTGCATAAATTCCCAGGTTTCCATATCTTGTGACCCCCAAGGGAAATCAATTGGAAGTTCATCAGCTCTCATATCCCCAACTTGCCCAGTTAAAATTTCAAAGTCACTATTAAAGGCAGCTTCATCATTTGGATCAATTGGTGCTCTTTCAGGGTATTGCTCCCAGAAAATCTTAACTGCTGCTTCGGGATTAGTAGCAAGGAATACAGTTGCCTTAGCGAACGCACGACCAACCTTTGCAATGATGTCACTATCTAGGTTATCTTCTGTAACATACAAACTATAATCAAACATATCATTTTGCCAGTCCGCCCTTGGTAATGCTCGTATATCATAACCATTAGCATTACCCAACGCATACAAGCTTGAAAACGTTACGTAACTATCTACTGTTCCATTATTTAGAGCTTCAAACGCCTGTACTCCATAACCAACCCCAATTTCCTCAACTGAATCAATGGGTACATCCGATTCTTGAAATCTAGCATGAGCAAATGGGACTTGCGAAGTTCCTAAATCAGGAAACCCTACTTTTGTCCCTTTTAAGTCTGATATATCTTGAATAGGTGAATCATCAAGCACGGCAAATACATTCCCATTTCTTCTAGCAATTGGATATACAGACTTTAGGGGTGCATCTTCATTTACAGTTGCTAACATTGCTGTATTTGAAGAAAATGCCCCTATATCAGCCTGCCCAGCAAGCAAAATTTGAACAGCCGCCCCTGAGGATTCACCAGGAATTAACGTTACATCTAATCCTTCTTCTTCAAACCATCCCATAGCCAATGGAAGTGTAGCCCAAGGGTATCCTTGATTAATATCAGCTGTTCCAATAACTAATTTTACACTTGTCATTTCTTCAACCGCTTTTTCTTCTCCCTCTTTGACCTCTTCTACAGATGTATTATCTTGTGGTTCTTCTTGACTTTCACCACCTGAAGTACTTGAATTACATGCTGACAGTAACAGTAAGAAAAGTATTAAAATAAAAATGCTCAATAGACGTTTAGACATAATCTCGCTCCTTTTTTGTATTATATACAATGAAAGTAACCTACTTTGTGAATAGATTTTAACTCTCATTCTTTTTTGAAGATCCTTGCCAAAAAACCACCTTCTTTGTACAGATTTGAATGCTTAACATTAATAAATAGCCCATGATGGAAATAACAGCTAAAACAGCAAACATTTCTGGAATTCTAAATTGAGCCTTATAGAATAACATTAAATACCCTAGACCTTGGCTTGACCCAACAAATTCTGAAATGATTGCCCCAATAACACTTAGCATTATGGCAATCTCCAATCCTGAAAATAGGTATGGGAGAGAACTTGGTAGTTTTACCCTCCTAAAAATCTGCCATGAATTGGCTGAGTATGATCGAAGCAACCTAATTTGAGCTTCACTTGCGCTACTAAGTCCCACCACCATATTGATTAGTACTGGGAAAAAGGTTGTAACCATGATAATAGCTATTTTTGAAGAGGCACCAAATCCAAACCAGACGACAAATAGAGGAGCAATAGCTATTTTCGGTACTGAATTTAATGCTATTATGTAGGGAAAGATTTGTTTTCGAACCCAAGGAACCTCAGAAATAAGAATTCCCAAAATAGCACCAGCAATACTCCCTAGTAAAAAACCAGCTATCGTTTGATTAAAAGTTATCCATAAGTGTCTTAGGTTTTCTGTTTCAAAAAAAAATCTTACGAAACTAGTGAATGTGTCTATCGCTGATGGGAAAATAGCACTTGAAACATCAAAATAACGAACACTACCCTCCCAAACAATTAAGATCACAATAAAGGTTAGTAAAGTTAAAAGTATATCCTTAGTTTTATTTTCTTTGTTTTTCACTATCGCATTCGCCACAATTACTCCCCTCCTTACTTTTTATCGCTATTGGCTCCATATGTCCCCTCCTTTTATTAATTTTCAACTAATATATTGTTTGGGCTAATGTTACACTTCCTATCACGACATGTCTTAATTTCTGTAACATAAATTAACAGAAAACAATAAATAAATAAAATAAAACGAATATTCTGAACTACCTTCCTATAATCTCCCTTTCGTTTTTATAGTGCATTTGATCTGATCTCACTAACTATTCTATATCAGACTCAAAAATATGAATAATACTTATTAGGAATCCTGTCTATGCATTTTAGCTATGTTATTAGAGCTAATAAATCATTGGCTTGTATTATCTATATATAACGAAAATGCATACCTACTATTCTTTTTGTGTATTTTATTTATGAAAACTCTTGATCATATAATGTATTACAAGTTTAAAGATTTAATTTTCAATAATCTTTAGAGGAGGATTATATATGAAAAACTATGTTAATGTCAGAAATCTCAAGGTTGCATCTATTCTTTATGAATTTATTAATAAGGAGGCCCTTCCAGATAGTGCTTTATCAAAAGAATACTTTTGGCTAGAGTTTGACAAACTCATTCATGATTTAACTCCAATAAATCTAGAATTATTAAAGACGAGAGAAGATTTACAAACAAAAATTAATGGCTGGTTTAAAGAGAAAAAAGAGCAATTTAATTCAGATGAATACGAACAATTTCTAAAGCAAATTGGCTACTTAGAAAAAGAATGTAGCGACTTTGTCATAACTACAGAAAATATAGATAGTGAAATTTCTTTACAATCTGGACCCCAATTAGTTGTCCCATTGAGCAATAGCCGATATGCAATTAATGCAGCCAACGCAAGATGGGGCAGTCTTTATGATGCTCTTTACGGTACAGATGTAATAAATGAAGAGGACGACGCAAAAAAAAGAGAAGCATATAACCCCATTCGTGGAATGAAAGTAATAACATTCGCAAAAGATTTCCTTGATCAAATAATCCCTTTAGCTAATTCAAGCCATAGGGACATTACTTCCTATTCAATTATAGAGGGAAAACTCATTGCCACGATTAGAGATGGAGACATTACAACTTTACTTGATTCTAATATGATAAAAGGCTATCAAGGCGAGCCAAGTTATCCAACATCTATTCTTTTTAAAAATAATAACCTTCATATAGAAGTTCAAATTGATAGATCTGATGCAATAGGAAAAACAGATGATGCAGGGATTAAAGATATCATTCTAGAATCTGCGATAACGACAATTATGGATTGCGAAGATTCCGTTGCAGCTGTGGATGCAGAAGATAAGGTTTTGTTATATCGAAATTGGTTAGGATTGATCAAAGGAACCCTAACGTCAACTTTCAAAAAAGACAACCAAACAATCCAAAGAACTCTTAATCGAAATCGGATCTACAACTCTCTTTCTAATGACCAATTCGAGTTATCTGGTCGTTCACTTCTATTCGTTCGTAATGTGGGTCATTTAATGATGTGTGATGCTGTGTTAAATCAGGATAATCAAGCAATTCCAGAAGGAATATTAGATTGCGTGGTAACCAGCTTAATTGCAAAACATGACCTATTAAAAAACGGAAAGTTTCAAAATTCCAGAGAAAATTCTATTTATATTGTAAAACCTAAAATGCATGGTTCTAAAGAAGTAGCCTTTTCCAACTTACTTTTTAGTCGTGTCGAACAAATGCTTGAACTCAAGACGTCCACTATTAAGATTGGTGTAATGGATGAAGAAAGAAGAACGTCATTAAACTTAAAAAATTGTCTGAGCGAGGTTAAAGATCGTATCGTCTTTATTAATACAGGTTTTTTAGATCGAACCGGTGATGAAATTCATACCTCAATGGAACTAGGGCCTATGATTCCCAAAAGCCTAATGAAAACAGCTACTTGGTTAAATGCTTATGAACAATCCAATGTAAGCACTGGTTTATCTACAGGCTTCCAAGGCAAGGCATACATTGGTAAAGGAATGTGGGCAATGCCAGACTTGATGAACGATATGCTGGAGCAGAAGATTTCACAAGTGACTGCAGGTGCAAATACTGCTTGGGTTCCATCACCAACTGCAGCTGTATTACATGCTCTTCATTACCATAAAGTTGATGTGAGATTGGTACAAAGATCCCTTAAAAACCACCCTACTAAGTTAAGAAAGAAAATGCTAGAAATTCCATTAACTCAAAATGATAGATTGAATTCCATAGACATTAAAAACGAATTAGACAATAACATCCAAGGGATCCTAGGCTATGTCGTCCGTTGGATAAATCAAGGAGTCGGATGTTCTAAAGTTCCTGATATTAATGGAATTGGTTTAATGGAAGATCGAGCCACATTGCGCATTTCTAGTCAGTATATAGCAAATTGGCTTTATCATAATGTCTGCTCAGAAAAACAAGTAATGGATACATTAACACGTATGGCCAAGGTCGTTGACGAACAAAATGCAGCAGACCTTGAATATACCCCCATGTCAGTTGATTTGGAAAATTCGATAGCCTTTCAAACAGCTTGCGAGTTAATTTTCAAAGGGCATGAACAGCCGAACGGTTATACCGAACCTATTTTACACCGTCGACGAATTCAGATTAAAGATAAAAAAATGGTTGCTAAATAATACATTACTCACATTTAAAATAATGAAAACCAGACTAAAAGATAATTCCTAGCTAAGTTGTTTAGAAAACAAATTCACTTTGGGAACTTGTTATCCAATCAGCTTTTAGGATATCCTTTATTGGTCTGGTTTTTCTTTTACACTATTGAAGCAGCTTATGTTGTTTTGACATTGATAGAAATTCTCTAACAGCAAATGAGAGATATTTGTTTCTTTTCCATGCGATACCTAACTCTAAGTTCAGATTTGATTGTTCTAAAGGTATTGCAACTATTTTTCTATTATTAATTTCATTGCAAATTTTACTCGGAAGTAAGGCAATTCCCAACGTCGCTTCAACCATCTCCAACATAAAGTCTCTCTGTGAACTTTCACAAACAATATTAGGGTTGAAATCATGCCTAAAACATTCTTGAATAATTTTCTCATGAAGAGAGAAATCATTTCTATATAAAATAAAGTCCTCATCTTTAAGTTCTGAAAAGTGTACAGCTTTTTTCGAAGCTAATTGATGACTTCTGTCAACCACTAACATTAATGGGTCTTTTAGCATCTTCGTTATTTCAATATCATTAGCTTGATTTGTAGAATTACAGATAAATCCTATATCTAATAACCCCTCCTCAATGCCTTTCTTTATTTTCAATGTCCCAACTTCAGTTAAAACAATATTTATTTTCGGGTAGGTTGCTTTAAAATGGGTAATAAACCTCGAGAAAAATGCCGCTCCAATAATCGGTGGGATTCCAATTCGTACCTCCCCATTTTGGAGATTCATCGTATCAGTAAGTTCAGTCGTAAGATTATAAAAAGATTCCAATACAAGTTTTGCATTAACTAAAACTGCTTTGCCTGCATCCGTTAATTCCAACTTTTTGGGAGTTCGATAGAATAGAGGGACATTTAATTCTTGTTCAAGATTCTTGATTGCCTTACTTATCGAGGGTTGTGAAACATGCAACGTAGCAGATGCTTTTGTAAAACTCAAATTTTTTGCCACTTCCGAAAAGTACTCTAATTGACGAATATCCACGTTATCCCCCCTCTATAGCCTTAGTACATATCTATAGTCTATAACATGCCATTTGGTTATGCCTGAAATGTTGGAGATTATATTACATGTTTTTTTGCATTATTTAGTTTTATCATGCCCGCCCTGTAACTGATCAGGGGTGTACAAGGGACAAGTTCCTCGTCCCACCACTTTCTCCCATTCACGTTAAGAATTTGTTGTGGATATTCCACTTTCATATTAGACCAATCCTGCAGCCAGGTGTGCATAACATAAAAAAGGTGGATAACCCTCTTGGATAAAGAGGCAGTTATCCACCCGGCAAAACTTCAAAATTTTTCCCTAAACCATCTATAAATGTAGCCGTAACTACAATGGTATCAATTAATCATAGCATCACAGAATCCATCCCCATGCTATCATAACGGGACAATGTACCTGTCCCCACTGTCCCTTAGTAATACCGCTCCCGGTCATATTCCTCCTGCTGTTCATTAAATAGCCTATTGGACTCCTCTTCTAACGATCGCCATTCCTCTTCCTCATTCTGTCTTTCCATTTTCTCTTGTTCTTCATGAATCCTATCCCTTTCCATTCGTTCGTCTTCTACCCTCTCAAATTCCTTCTTGTTGAAAACCTCTTCTACTTCTTCTTGTGTTCTCGGTTCCATAAACCAATCTGCCTTTGCTTGCTTCCTTCTATTTTCAAGTACCTCTTCAATACTCATATTTTTAAGTTTTTCGTGTTGGTGTTTGCGCTGTTGTTTGTAGAGCTCATATTTACTTTCATCAAAAACATATATTGATGGATTCGAAGTAGGCGATACATCGGTCTCAACTTCAACCACCCTTTGACGTTGTTCATACCTTAACGCGACTTGAAACGTAAAGATCAAAAAAACAATCATACTGACAATAGAGCCATAGATACCCATGTTATAAAGACCAGCAAAAAATTGCATAAGAAAAACCAAAGCCGCTCCAGCTAGCAGCGCCAAAATTCCATTGATTCTTTCTCCACTTTGCATGCGTCCTGCACCTACAGAGATTACATCCAAAACAATAGACAACTTCCATTTATCTTTCAGAAAAAAACTACCAATCCAACCAATGATCAAAAATATCATCCCCATCTTCACGCTAAAAAACACTATCATATGATCACCATCCCTTTCTCACTTTGTGTTAAACCTTACCTATTTTCATTTAAATTCCGCATTTCAGCCAACAAAAAAAATCTCCTCCTTTTCATAGAAAAATAAAGATTAAAACATACCAATACACACACGTAATAAACCTCCTGTAAGAAGGCAATTTTTCATAAAAACCTTGTGTATAATCGTATATTTTTTCTTTATCTCTATAAAAAGAAAGAGATAGCTGTATATAAGTATATAAATCGATGTATAAAAAAACTAAAAGTTAAATGTATATATTTTACATTATTAATCATACTAGAGCAGCAATGATTTGTAAAGTACAAAGAAGTACAAAGGGACAGGTTCCTCGTCCCGGCTCTGTAATCTCCGCACCAGTCATCACTTTAAGTAATTTTAATCTCCTTCCCTTTTCTGGATTCCTTCTTTACTCGCTCCCATTCCTCTTTTAATAGCTTCTGCGAATAAATTGTAAGTTGCTCTAACTTCTCATTCAGCTCTAGTAGGTCTGTCTGATTTGTTAGTTGAAGAATATTATCAAGTAAATCCATGATGATCTTATCATGTTTACCTTCGGGGTTAAGTCGAAGCTTAACCATTACTCTAAGTATATCAATTTCTTTAAGAACTTCTTTAGAATCTTCATTATCTATTGTGCGTATATTCTTAACCCAATAATTCGTCAAACCAAAAATCTAGAAATATCCACCCTTAACTTTTCGAGCCATTTAATACGCTCTGCGGTAATTGTATCAATAAATCTAGTACTATTCTTAATTTCCTTATTCACTAATAAATTATATATCCCCAAAATAAGGGTAACAATTACGCCACCTAGTGCAATCCAATTCTCCCAACCCATAAGCATTTCCCATCCTTCTCTACCCCTATTACCAACATTAATGGATCTTGATCTGGTTAAACCCACCCACACTCTAACCCACTAACTCAACAACTGCAAAATCCCCTGTGGCCATTGATTCGCCTGCGCGAGCATGGCGGTTGCTGATTGATTTAAAATATTCTTCTTCGTAAAATCTGTCATAAGCAGCGCCATATCGGCATCGCGAATTTGAGATTCGGCAGCTGTCAAATTCAGTTTTGAATTCGAAACGTTTGCTGCAATATGTTCCAAAGCATTTTGATACGCACCAAACTTCGCTCGTTCAGACGACACCATTGAAATGGCATGGTCAAGCTTGCTAATCGCTAGTTGAGCTCCAGCTCTATCCGATACATCGACATCATCGATCCCTAAATTTTCAACTCTAGCATCAAACAATTCAATCGCAAATGTCTGATTTTCATTGGCTCCAACTTGAAGAATGATATCCGGATAGGTAACCACTTCTTGATTCATTCCTGTATCCGTAAGAATTCGATCTGAAAGACCAGGCGTGATGTTGGAAGCAATT
>NZ_JRJU01000059.1 GCF_000787375.1 Halalkalibacter okhensis
GGCATGTGACCTGCTCCCCATTGACCTTCTGGGGCTTGTGGCATTCCTCCTGGATAACCCGGACCTGGCATATGACCTGCTCCCCACTGACCTCCTGGGTCTTGTGGCATTCCGGCTTCTGACATATTCTTTTTGGCACCGCATTTACATCCTTTATTCGCTTCCGTTGGTTTTTGCATTTCCCAACCAGGACAAGTTGATTGATTTGCAGGTTGTTGCCATTGATGATGAGAATAATGATTCATCTCCGATTGCTCCCTTCCATACTTAGTTACAATACCTATGCTATGCATTCACCTAACAGGCGTTCAAGTTTTTTCATAACAAAAAATCCAGCACGAATGTCAAACTGAATAAGGTGGACTTTTTCCTTTTTTCAGTTTACTTTCATACTGGATTTTGTTTTTCACTTACAGTCCAATGGCAAATAATGCAATTGCTAATACAACTCCAAGAAGCGGTACAACAACCGTCAGAGCGCCAAAAGCTGGATAAGCATCTTTATGAGTTTCTCCTGCAATAGCACGAATGGTCGTTACAGCATATCCACCATGTGGAAGTGAATCAAGAGCACCTGATGCAAGGGCCGCTGTTCTATGCATCGCATCAGCATTCACTCCCATTTCTAAGTAATGTGGTGCAAGAAGTGGCAAGGCTATTGCTTGACCACCTGAAGAAGAGCCGGTTACCCCTGCAATTAAACAGATAGCTATAGCACTCCCAATTAGTGGATCACCTGGTAAATTGGTCATGAACGCAACTGAATCAGCGAAGGCAGGAGTCTCTCTAGCTACACCACCAAAACCTACAACAGCTGCTGTATTACCAATTGCAATTAGAGCGCCTGTCGTTCCTTCTTGTATAGCATTTGAAAAATTCCTGAAATGCTTGTAATTTAATAAATAAGTTGCAAGAACGCCTGATAATAAAGCTATAATCAATGCTGATTTTTCAAGAAAACCATGCGTAAAGAAAGTTACAACAAGTACAACAATGAGTGGAATTAAACTAATATACGGATTCGGCAAATCGTCTCGACTATCTTCTGGATCATTATCTCTTGCTTCAAACCTTTCTCCATTGTTTACAGCTTTCTGGATCATTTTCTTTAACCACCAATAACCAAAAATAATCATAAAGACAGCAACGATTAAACTAACTTCCCACGCGGCATAGGGAGTTGTACCTAGAAACTCAATTGGGATCCAATTTTGAATTTCTGGGGATCCAGCTGAAGTCATTGTGAACGTAACAGATCCAAATCCTAAAGCAGCAGGGATAAATCGCCTCGGCAAATCCGCTTTCTTAAACAAGCTAACTGCCATCGGGTACACAGCAAAAGCTACAACAAACAAGCTGACACCACCATAGGTCAAAACAGCACATGCAATTACAATAGCCAGAGCTGCTTGTTTCATCCCAATTTTTGCAACAATCCAACGAGCAACACTATCTGCCGCTCCACTATCTTCCATTAATTTACCAAAAATAGCACCAACTAAAAACATAATAAACCATGATGCTACAAACCCAGAAAATGTGTTCATATAACTCGTTAAAAAATCAGCTGCACCTTGTTCAGCTAACTGTGGAAAAATTGGCAACCCACTGAAGATTGCACAAACTAATGCTGCAAATGGAGCAGCAACTAACAAATTCATTCCCCGAACGGTCAAAATAATTAGTAGCGCCAGTCCACCAATTAATCCTATAAAACTCAGCATTTTTCTCTCTCCTTTATCCTGCTAAGCTCTTAAACTAGCAGTTCATCTAACACAAAGGTAAAGCGCTTTCTTTTTTGCGTGCTAGTTTTAAAATGATTAGAATGAGATGGGCCAAAGGAGAACTACTTCTATTCATTCCTTTGCCCATTTTTTTACAATCTTTTTTTTACAGAACCTCTAATAATTAATTCTCCCGGAATTGCATGTTTAGCAACTTTTTTCTCTTCCACATTCATCTCATTCAATAACAATGCAATCGTCGAATGCACCATCTCATCAACCGGTTGTTGCCATGTGGTTAAAGAGTAAGATGGCCAACTAGCCATACTAATATCATCAAAACCGATAACTGAAAGGTCTTCAGGTACTTGTATTCCTAATGACTTCGCTGCATCAATAGCCCCAAGCGCAGTAATATCGTTACTACAAAATATACTATCTATTTGATTGTTAGATTGTAATATCTTCTTTGCTGCAGCAAATCCACTTTCATAAGAATAGTTTCCTATCTCTACTTCTATATCAAAAAAGCCATGTTTCGCTAACGATTCTTCAAAACCTTTTTTTCGGTCCATGGTTGTTGATGTCTCTAATGGTCCAGAAATAAAGGCAAAATGCTTATGTCCTGTTTCTACTAAATAATCGGCAATTTTTTGACCAGCTAAATAATTATCACAAAATACAGCACTATAATCCGCATTTTCTATATACCGGTTAAAAAGAATCACCGCAATATCATTTTTCAAAAAACGCTTTACAGCAGAAGAAGATAGCAACGCATCTGTGATGATGACGCCATCAACATGATATTCGATCAAATGACTAATATCATCTTCTTGAACAAGATTATGCTCTGAATTCATAAAAATTAAATGGTAGCCTTTTTCGGCTAATTTTACATAAAATTTTTCAAGTACTTCTGGATAAAACGGGTTTTGAATGTTTCGCATGACAATCCCAATCATTTTTGTTTGATTGGTAATCAACCCTCTTGCTATGGCATTCGGCTGATAGCCTAATCGTTCAGCTGCATCTAAGATTTGAATGCGCTTTTTTTCTGATACATTGGCACCCGATCCAAACACCCTTGAAACCGTCGATTGCGAAACACCCGCTAATTTTGCAACATCCATAGACGTTACTTTCTTTTTGGACATATGAATCCCCCCTTGAGTCAGGGAAATTATATCACATTTAGTTGGTTACTTTTTCTTTTTTGTATCGTCTTACACGTAGATCTGCTTGTGCCTTATGTCCCATGAACCCTTCTAGTTCACATAGACGAGACCCATATTCACCAATAACAACACTTGCCTCAGGAGTCGCTTTTTGGTATGTGCAAGTCTTCAAGTATTTTCCAACCCATAAACCACCAGTGAACCTAGCAGCGCCTTTTGTTGGGAGTGTATGGTTTGTTCCAATCACTTTATCTCCATAAGCCACGTTTGTTTCAGGTCCTAAGAATAATGCTCCATAGTTTGTCATGTTCTCTAAGAAGTAATCTGGGTTCTCAGTTAAGATTTCCACATGCTCATATGCTAATTTATCGGCTTCAACAACAGCTTCTTCTAGACTATCTACTAAAATAATAGAACCATAATCACTCCAAGCAACGCTTGCTACATCTGCTGTCGGCAGTGTTTCAAGCTGACGTTCAATTTCTTTAATTGTGTCTTCAGCTAACGTTTTAGACGTCGTAATAAGCGCTGACGGAGAAGTTGGACCGTGCTCTGCTTGACCAAGTAAATCTGTAGCAACGATTTCTGCATCTGATGTTTCATCTGCAATAACAAGTGTTTCTGTTGGTCCTGCGAATAAATCAATTCCCACTCTTCCGAATAATTGACGCTTCGCTTCAGCAACAAATGCATTACCAGGTCCTACAATCATATCTACTGGCTCGATCGTTTCTGTTCCAACAGCCATTGCTGTCATAGCTTGAACGCCACCTAAAATGTAAATTTCATCCGCCCCAGCTAAATACATTGCCGTTACCGTTGCAGCTGGAATTTCTCCTTTAATAGGGGGAGTACACCCAATCACTCGCTTTACTCCAGCAACTTTAGCAGTAAGAATACTCATATGGGCTGATGCAACCATTGGATATCTCCCACCTGGAATGTAGCAACCAACACTATTTACCGCAATGTTTTTATGTCCAAGTGTCACACCTGGCAATGTTTCTACTTCTAGATCTTTAATACATTCTCTTTGTTTTTCTGCGAAATTACGAACTTGCGCTTGAGCAAACTTAATATCTTCAATAGTTTGTTCTGGAACTGATTTGACAATTTCAGCAATTTGATTATCCGTTAGACGAAAGCTGCTTGCTTTCCAGTTATCAAACTTTTCTGCTAATGCTTGAACAGCTTTATCCCCATTTTCTTCAACATCTTTAATGATTCCGCTTACTATTTCTTGTACCTTAGTATTTGATTCTTTAATTTCCACTTCACTCTTACCTGTTTTTAAAAAAGTAGCCATCTTGTTCACTCTCCTCTTGATTTTGCATACGTATTCAAAAATAAGCAAATAGAAATCTTTCAACAATTACATCTTGAATATTTAAAATATTTAATTTTGAATACGTATGCAAATCAAATTATAAACACGTTTTTAAAATCTGTAAACCCTTTCTTTTCAAAAAATACCTATTTTCTTTCGATAAATACAAAATGACCCGTACGGCCAGTATAGTGACACGGGTCATTTTATCTAATAATCGTTCTTATCTGGATAATGTTAACCTGTTCCATTCATGGGTTAGCTCAGCTAACTTATCTTTAATGTTATGCATTGATTGAACATCACCAATTTTTTTGAAATATAACAATTCAATTAAAAAATGATCGATCTCATTATAAACCGTTTCCTTGTTTCTTCTTACATCCAAATTATTTTGAGAAGCTGCTTTCACTGTAAAATCAATATCATTATCTAATACTTTTAATACATTGGGGCTTTTAACTTTCGCTTCTACTAACTCTAAAAACCCTTTGTGTCTAATAAAGGTTAATTTATTATTTACTTCGCTATTGTAAATATTTAAGATCATTCTTCCCTTATTGAATCCCCAAAAGATTCGATACTTATCTTGGAGTACCCCAGTAATTAGCTTATCTAATTGATTCTTAGGAACATAAATGGATAAATCATTATAATACGCTGCTTCCATTTGAACACCCCTCACATTTATTGTACGAATCAGCTATTACTCAATGTGTATACAATTTATTGAAACAATAGACTATTCAGTGCCTTCGTTTACATTTAGCCAATTGATTGTAAGCCCTTACAATAATATTATATTCAAGATTTAAAAATCATGCCACATTTATTCAAATAGTCTAAAACCTTTGTAGTTGCTTAATTAAAACCAAAAAAGACAATGTCCCAAATTGAGACATTGTCTTCAAAAAGCAATTTATAGTTTTACAACGTTAGCTGCTTGTGGACCACGGTCGCCTTCAACGATTTCAAATTCAACAGATTGACCTTCGTCAAGTGATTTGAAACCTTCGCCAGTGATAGCGCTGAAGTGTACGAATACGTCGTTTCCGCCTTCTACTTCAATGAAACCGAATCCTTTTTCTGCGTTGAACCATTTAACTGTACCAGTTTGTGCCATACTAAAAAACCCCAATCTTAAAATTATTTACTTAATATGCAATCGTATTTACAATCCGAGGTAAATAAAAATTCACATATTATAAGGAACATCAACCACGAAATCGAGTGAATATCCCTTATAACATGTGAATACTGAACTCTTTTATGTGCTGCTAATTGATGCAATTTGTTTCTAATGGGTAAATATAAGGATCCATCAATCAATCTCCAGACGATGAAAGCCCTGCCTCTCGTTCATCCTTGCGGCTCCTTGACCGCGCCAGCTGAATGAAAAGCGCTATCTTTAACTGAAGTTGACGACCGTTGACTTAACTATAGCTTATCTATTTGCAAATTGCAAGTAACTTTCCATTCTTTTGTTAAATAATGTCCTGAAATTGGAAGTCAAGTTTAGATCTTTTCCCCTCTCTTCTGTCTCATAACAGAAACACAAATAAAAACAGAGCCTCATTAGCAGAAGCTCTGAACAGTGTTACATATTTTTTTAATTACGGCTATAATAATCGTTGATAGACTTAAGAATTGATTGATCTTCCTTGATTTCCACTGGTTTTTGTGTTGAATTTGTTTTTCCTTTTTTCATTTTCCTCTCACCCTTCTCTAATTAGTTTGAATTTTCCTTCTCTTTATCTTGGTTTCATTATAAATTATCTGTTCTATAATAGTCAATACATTTTTTGTTGTTGTATTAATACATAAGTATGTAAAAAAGAGTAAAACCGACACAAACGACAAAAAAATAGGCTGACACAAAGTCAGCCTAGGATAAAGCACGCCCTTTTCCAGAGTCACTAATGGCGATCAACCCAACTGGATAAGGCTCAAAATATGTTTGATTTAATAAATAGTCATTCTCAAAACGATGGCACCACGAATGAAGAATCCCAAGGACACTGCTTAAAGGAATTTTTTGATGACGATATTGATTTAATAACTCAAAGAAATGGACTTTTTCAGCTTTTGTCAGATCTTTAGAAAAATAACCAAAAACGTGCTGACAAACGTTAATATGTGAGGTTGATTTAGCCGGTGTACTAAATAATTCGTGTAACGCCCTTTCGTACTTCTCAATTACTATGTTTATTGACAGACGTTCATGATTGGCTAGAATGTCCCCGAGCTGTCTCACCTTATTTTGATTATAGGCCATAAATAAATATTTATTCTTTGCATGGAAAAAAATCAATTCTGATCTTTTCTTCGTTTGCTTGACCGAACGGAATTCAGAAATGGTAAATAAATGAGTAAAAAAAATGTTCTCTAAGGATAAAATTCCTTAGACGGCCTTCGTCTTCACGAGGTTTCAAGGGAAAGAAGTAGTCAATACGATTAGAAAACACTCCGCTACCTGTTCTAATAACAGGAGACTTTTCTATCCCACTGTACACCTTTGCATCAGAAATTCCACATGTTGGAGAACGATTTTTTAATAAAAATCCATCTACTTCATCGATACTTCCCAAAAACTCATTAGCAAATTCATTCATTTGACCTGTTAAATCTTCATTCGTTTTTGGTTGAATTAATTTATTATCTTCTCCATCCGAAACAAGACGCACAACTTCTCTCGGGGTTCCTAACCCGATTTCGACTTCTGGACATACAGGGATAAATTCAACATATTGTGCAAGCTTTGCAACGGTAGGTTCATTTATTTGATCTCCATTGTACCTACAAGCTGCAAACTCCATACATTTACTGACAACCACTTTCGGCTTAGCAAACGTCCGCACACCTTCACCTCTTTAACTATTCATTTTCGTCAAGTTGCTTTCGAATGGCAAATGCGACCCCATCTTCATCGTTTCGTTTCGTTACAAAGTCAGCAAGATCTTTAATTGCTTTTTCTGCATTTCCCATTGCCACTTTGTATCCCGCTATCTTAAACATAGATACATCATTAAAACTATCTCCTATTACCATGACTTCATTCATGGTAATTCCTAGCTTATCAGCATAGGCTTGTACAGCTATTCCTTTTTGAGCTCCTATATTTGTAATTTCAATATTATCTGGTGCAGAAGCACTAATTGCGATATCGGAAATTTCTTGGAGTTTCTCTCTTACATCATTAAGTTTTTGCTTATCTTTTTCAAATGCTAGTATTTTTAGAATCACTGTATCTTCTTGTTTTAGTAACAATTCATAACTTTCCGTTAATGATAATATCCCCATATCAAACCGCTCTTTCGCCATAGCCTGCAGTGATTTGGAATCCTCATCGGAACCTGCTGAAATAAAAAAATCAATAACAGCTTGTATAGCTTTTCCATAGTTATCAGTAAATGTCCCTTTGTTTGTATATAACTCAAAATAAATATCATGAGTAGCGAACAAATCAAATACTCGTTTACTCGTTTCCTTCGAAATTGAAATTGTCGATAATAACGTTTCATTCTTATCTCGAAACTGTGCTCCGTTCACACTAATAACTGGACAAGTAATTTGCGCTTCTTTTAACGGATACCGCGCTTCTTTTTCATCTCTACCTGTCGCAACAACAACTTCAACTCCTAGTTGTTGTGCCTCTTTAACTGCCTGTGCATTTTCTTCTGTTACTTCATGAGAACCACCAAGCAAAGTACCGTCCATATCAATTGCAATTAATTTCATCAAAGTCTTTCCACTCCTAAGTTTTCTTTTTTTCTTTAACTTATTTAAATATTGTTATTTTTAATCTTCTAACTATATCATAGTTGGAAATGATAATATAACAAAAGGATTCGACCATACAAAAGGGGTGACACAAAAGGTCAAAATCCTTTTGCGACACCCCTAAGCAATAAGAAACAGCATCTACTTATTCATCCATTTATTTATCTATTTTTTTGTATACGACTTCATCATTTCCTCAATTTGAGCAAGTTCTTGATCTGCTTCCTTTGCTTGCAAATATTCAAGTGTGTGCGCAATTCTGTTTCCAAGCATCATCACCCCAAAAAACAGCAAAAATAAAAATGAGATTGAAATAATTAATAACGCTGTATACATTTGCGTTCCCCCTCATCCCTTTGCTACATCATACGGTGAGAGTTTCACGTTAATGCATACTTTTTCCTACATGATTCATACTAGGGGAAACGTTTGTATATCGGAGGTAGATGCACCTTGAAAAAGCAACATGTCTCAATTTTGTTTGGAACTTGTTTGATTCTTGCAAGTTGCCAAGCCGATTCAGAAGCAGAAATTGTAGATGATATAGAAGCCCAGCAATTTAAAGCTAATCAGCAAAATGTCGTTCCCGCACCTCCTAGTATTAGAGATCAAAACAAACAAAGAATTCTTCGTAACACTGCTCTTCAATCATATGCAGACGAAGCAGGACATTATATTAGTGAAACAGCTACCATGTTAGAAAGTATTGCTCCATTCTTTGACCGAGCCAATGTACGCGTAGCTGATGTGGATCATACTTTAAGTAAAATACAAAATATCCGCGATAATAGCTCTAACTTCATTGATTTAAACCGGCCTGAACCATTTGACAATATGCATCATGTGCATGTATCAACATTAATGGAATTAGATGCGTTGGAGAGGATCTTAAAAGACATGAAAGATCCTGTACACCAGCTTCAAATCACTAATGCCCGTGTCTATTATGAAAATGCGATTTTATCGCATAAATTAATGGAGAGAGAATATCTCTCAGTAACCGAAGACTTCGGAATTCATTAAGCTATTTAGACAAAAAAGCAGGGGATTCCTCCCTGCTTTTATCTTCGACCGCGAATCGCATCATCAACTAAATCAGCTAGATCGCCCGCTGTTCCACCAATGGATTCAAATGGTTGATCTAAACCAATATGATGTTCTACCGCATTCATACGATTAATCGTTTTTCGATCTGTTGTAATATAAACATTTCTCAGATCTGTAACTTGTTTAACTTCCTCTTCCACAATCCTTCTTAGCTTGACCCGATCTTGTTCACTTGACTCAATACCAATGACGATATGACTACCATCCGTCATTACATGGGCATCCCTAATATTCTCTAATGATTCGACACGCGTCTCAATTTCTTTTGTGATCTCTGATGTTGCTTGCTGATTTCTTATCCCTTTATTCTTTCTCGCAACATGAGGGTCGTTGCTATATGAGTATTTATCACGTAAAACACCAGGTCGATTACTTAATATCCGAGCACCTTGTTGATTAAGGCCCTCATGCTTCATACTTAAATTTCGGTGCCTTGTTGTATATGATCCTCTATCTGTTAAGTGATGAACTGGATCAGTTAATCCCTTTGGTGAATGATCTGGGACCATCAAATCACTAAGTGGACCTTCAAATGCACGGACATGTTGTACACCATAGCCGTTGAAACCTTCATTCCTGTCTGGACTCGCCCCCATCTCCGCTTCTTGAGGTATGGTACATCCTGTTAATAATACGGCCGCGATGACCATACAACTTACACATTTCATTGGAATCCCTCCTACCACTATTGTGCGTAGTATTTTCATATCTCAATCTGAAAATATCTAGAAATCCACTTGCAATTTTTGTCGGATTTTTACTAATTTCATCTATTTGTGACTACTTTAGAAGAAACACTTTTCAACATATTTCTATTGGGTATAATAATTTTTATAAATAGACATTTGCTTAGATGCAACAGCGCTATAACTTCCATTCCAGCCTAATCAAGTCGTCTGTTTGTTCATTCTTTTTGAGGTGGAGTGCAATATGTTATGTGTAGAAATAGAGCAAAAACGATTACAAATGCTAAATCTTGCTAAAAAGTATGGGATGACGGCAAAAGTAACCGTGGAGTGTAGTCAAGAACTTGATAAGCTTTTAAATTTATTACAAAGAAATTCTCATTAAACCATTGCAATCATTGAAAACATTTGGTAAGGTAGACACAAATTACGTTATATCTTACTTCATACATTGAAGTGAGGGTAGAGGTGCAAGGATCATAAGTACTTTAGCGGAGGAGAATGAGATCTGTAGATGCTAAGTGGAAAGGGATACTTGCCGAAGTTAGTTGAGATCTCATGTCTCATTAGCTGGGACTGTTCTGAACAAGGGCAGTACTGTCATATAGCAGAATCGCTATATGGAGGGCTATCTCACACATTGAATTGGTTTTGCTACAATTGCTAAACCTAACAACAATGAGTAGAGGCCTCATTGTTGTTTTTTTGTGCCTCCCAGTAGCCCATCTTCCCCTACGTATATGGAAAATATTATGAATTGAGGGTGAATTGGATGAATTTTGGACGTATTATCACGGCAATGGTCACACCATTTAATCAACATGGACAACTTGATATTCCTGCAACACAAGAACTTGTTAATCATCTTATTGCAAATGGATCGGATGCAGTCGTCGTAGCCGGTACGACAGGCGAATCTCCAACTCTTTCTACAGAGGAAAAATTATTGCTTTTTAAAACTGTTGTTGAAACAGCTAATGGCCAAATTCCAGTTATTGCTGGAACAGGCTCAAATAATACACAAGCCTCAATAGAACTAACAAAACAGGCCGAAGAAATCGGTGTAGATGGAATTATGCTCGTTGTACCTTATTACAACAAACCTTCTCAAGAAGGGATTTATGCGCATTTTGCTACCATTGCAAATGCAACAAAATTACCTGTTATGCTTTATAATATTCCAGGAAGAAGTGCGGTTAATATGAACGTAGAAACAACACTACGTTTAGCACAAGTCCCTAATATTGTCACAATCAAAGAGGCTAGTGGCGATTTAGATGCCATTGCAACAATCATTGAACACGCACCTGAAGGCTTTACCGTATATAGCGGAGATGATAGTTTAGCATTGCCTATGTTATCAATTGGCGGTGCTGGAGTTGTATCTGTTGCTTCCCACATTGTTGGTAATGAAATGCAGCAAATGGTTCGTAATTATCAAGCAGGTCAAGTGACTGCTGCCGCTATGCAGCATCGTCAACTTCTCCCTGTGATGAAGTCCCTATTTATGGCACCGAACCCGACCGCTGTAAAAGCTGCCATGGAAATGAAAGGGATCAAAGCAGGTCCTGTTCGCTTGCCTCTTATTCCTTTAACTGCTGAACAACAGCAAGAACTTCAATCAGTTGTACAACCAACGATGAACTTTTTTGTTAGCTAATTCATTAAAGTAGTAGTAAAAAACGCTCAGAAGTTTCTAAGGCCACTGAAAAAGGTACGATTTTACCTTTTTCAGTGGCCTTTAAGCAATGAACGGAACCATTTCTTTATTTTAGTAGCAGGCGCGTAACATGTGGATCCATTGCTGCTTCCTCAAATCTTCTAAAAGGACTTTTTCAGTGCCTTCGAAGTTTCTGATCGGTTTTTTTAATTCATTCAGGAAAAGATTACACACTTTTTTTATGTAACTCTTCAGGGATTGCTTTCTGTTTTGTCCATAGATGTTCAATATAACCCGTTCCAAACAAAACACCAACTGCAATAAATATAAATCCGAATGTTTGATACCAATAAACTTGTTCGTTTAAGAAAATAGTTGAGCTGATTAAACCAAAAAAAGGCACAAAGTTATTAAAAATAGCCGTTTGTCCCGCTCCAATTTTTTGGATAGCTGCATTAAACAAAAAATGCCCTACCGCAGTAGCAACAATCGCTGAAACAAAAAAGATGACATAGACGCCAAATGGTGCGCCAATCATTTCTCGTAAACTTCCTGGCTCTAACAAAAAGCTTATGAAAAGAAGGCCAACAGAGCCAATCAAGAGCATCATGCTTGTCATTTGTCTTGAGTCTAGGGTTACCGTCGCTTTTTTAATATAGATGAAACTGATCGCTTGAGCGAACATTGCGATAAAAATATACAATTCCCCTAGAGAGAGCGCGCCTTCACCTTCCCCACCTTGAATAAAAAGCACACCAATAAAACCTAACCCAATTCCAACCATTCTCCACTTCGTTAAACGGTCACCAAGAAAGATGACAGCTAACAACGACGTCGACAACGGTAGCAAAGCTAATATTAAGACTGCATTCGAAGCATTGGTAAGCGTTAAGCCCATTGCTAAAAAATAATGATGAGCAACCACACCAAAGAGCGCTCCTAAAAGTGTGTATTTCCATTCTTTTTTCGTAAGCTTTCTTATTGTTCGACTTCCAAGAATAAAAGCTGCTGTTGCTAATCCTGCTGCCATGATACGAAATACGGTCATCGTTATTGGTGGGAATGAACTAACTAACACTTTTAACATGACTACATTTAGTCCCCAAATAATCATCACAAAAAAAACAATGCCATATGTGAAGAGCAGAGATTTTTCTTTCATACAAACCGTCCTCTCTACATTCCGTAGTTGTATCTTACCACCACCTTTGTATACGGTCACGAGGTTTTTCGTAATACATAATTTATTTTTATATGTAAACACTTACAGCTACAAAGAAGGCTTATGCATATGAAAAATAGATGACTCAAGAAGGTTTGCTTTACCTCTTGAGTCACCTTATTCGTTACGACGTATGTTCATCTGATATGACCGATAACACCGGCTTTTCATATAAATCACGCGGAAAGTTTGTTAATAATTCTACACCTTGGTCAGTTATATGAATTGTTTCCGTTATCTCCACTCCATAATCGTTATACCAAATACCAGGCATTAAATGAAAGGTCATATTCGGCTTTAAAATGGTTTCATCTCCTGGTCGGAAGCTAACGGTATGCTCCCCCCAATCTGGAGGAAAGCTTAAACCAACCGAGTAGCCAAGTCTAGAGCTTTTTCTATGCCCATATTTTCCAATTGTTTTGCTCCAGACTCGTTCAACTTCCTCTGCCCGAATGCCAGGTCGAATAAAATCAAGTGTCGCTTCAATTCCTTCTTCAACGACTTTTGCAAGCTCTTTCACTTCATTCGGTGCAGTACCAATTGCCATCGTTCTAGCCATCGGTGCATGATATCGTTTGTAAGCACCGGCTATTTCCAGCGTTAAAAAATCTCCTTTCTGATAAGGGCGATCCGTCCATGTAAGATGGGGGCAAGACGTATTCTCATTTGTTGGCATCATTGGTACAATCGATGTATAGTCTCCCCCAAATTCTTTCGTTCCCTTTATTTGGGCATAATAGATCGCCGCTGCCACATCTGATTCTCGAACACCGACCTGAACACATTCGTATGCTGCAGTCATGGCATTTTCCACAATCTTTCCCGCTCGTTTCATATAGGTTATTTCATTCTGTGATTTTATAAGCCGAATTATATTCACCAAGCTAGACGTGTCTTTAAATGTTGCATTCGGTAATCCATGCTTTAACCGTTCATAACAAAGAGCCGTAAAATAATGAACATCCATTTCTATACCAATCGTTCTTCTGCTTTGACCAATTTCTGTTAATATATTCGCAACAAAATCGATTGGATGGCGTTCTGTTGACTGGACGTAAAAGTCAGGGTAGGCTATAATATGGTGTTCATCAAGCCACGTCGTTTTCGCCACACCATTTGCATCCATTTGGCGTCCAATCCATAAAGGCTGAGCGTCTTCAAGTGTTACTACCATCATTTGATGGACATAGAAACTCCAAGCCGAATAGTTGGTTAAATAATACATGTTGGACGGATTTGAAATCAGAAGTACATCAACCCCTTCGTCAACCATCCGCTTTTTGACCGCCTCTAACCTTCTTGTGTACTCTTCTAATGCAAACAAAGATTTCACCCTCTTTCTAAGCCCCCTCATTGTTGAGAGAGTGGCTATTTTTGTAACTTAAATGCCACGACTTTTTGTTCCGTCATCGCTTCAATTGCATACCGAACTCCTTCACGACCAATTCCTGAACCCTTTATCCCTCCAAAAGGCATCCCATCAATTCTCACATCGCTACTATCGTTAATCATGACACCGCCAAAATGGAGCTCATGAATCGCTTGAAAAGCTGTTTCTAGCTTCTCTGTAAATATACCGGCTTGCAAGCCATATCCACTGTCATTTGATTGATCGATCGCCTCTTGAAGAGAGTTAACAGGTTCAATGAGTACGACCGGCCCAAAGACTTCCTCTGTTGCAATCGTTGCACTTGTTGGAACATTCGTTAAAACAGTCGGTTCTACATAAGCTCTCTTTCTGTTCCCTCCACAACAAATGGAAGCGCCTAAATTCCTTGCTTCAGCGATCCAGCTCTCAACTCGCTTTGCTTCTTTTTCAGAAATCATCGGCCCTATATCTGTTGTTTCTTCCTCTTTTAAGCCAACTTTTAATTTTTTTGTTTCTTCAACAAATTGCGTTAAAAATGTTTTGTATAAGGGTGATTCCACATATATTCGCTGAACACCAATGCAATTTTGACCAGCAACTCCAAATGCACCCGATACTGTGGAAGAAATCGCTTCTTCTACATTCGCATCATTAAGAATAATTGTTGGTGAATTAGATCCTAACTCCATCCCTAATTTCTTAACCCCAGCTTTTTGTGTAATTTCTTTCCCAGTTTCATAACCCCCTGTGAAAGAAACAAACCTGACATCGTCATGTTCGATCAGCGGATCGCATATAGTAGAACCACGTCCTGTAATTACTGAAAGAATATTTGCTGGTAGCCCCGCATGTAAGAAAGCTTCTGCTAATCTTAGAGCACTTAATGGAGTTAATGATGCCGGTTTAACGATGACGGCATTACCTGCTGCAATAGCTGGGCCTACTTTGTGAGCAACAAGATTAAGAGGATCATTAAATGGGGTAATTGCTGCAACAATCCCTACCGGAAAACGATATACATATCCAACTCTCGTTTCATGCCCAGGCATCTGGGAAAAAGGGATCGTTTCCCCATCAATTCTTCTTGCTTCCTCCGCACTTAAACGGAGTGTTTCAATACAGCGGATAACCTCTTTTCTCGCTTCACGAATCGTTTTGCTGCTTTCTGATACAATCGTATTTACAAAGCTAGTTTTATTTTGCTCTATATAGGTGGCTGCCTTATGAAGAATGTTCATTCTCTCATGCACTGATAAATTGGCACTTTTTCTTGCGCCATTTCTTGCCTTTTTTATGGCCTCCTTTACGTCTTCAACACTTGCTCTAGGGACTGTTGCAATTAATTCACCTGTACCTGGGTCTACAACATCCATTTCTTCCTTGGCTTTGATCCATTCACCACCAATTAACATTCGTTCTTGAACGATTTGGTTTTTCATTTTATCCCCCCTCTTGTTCTCGACCGCGTTTTATGTGAATCAAATCGATAAGAACGGCAAATCCCGTTTCTTTAATCCCTGCTCCTGCTCCAACAAGCGTAATCGCTCCAGACAAGTCACATTGATAGGTTATTGCATTCATCGCACCTGATACACCAGCTAACGGATCGTCCAATGCTACCATCTCCGGTGCAACAATACCTTTAACTCCGCTCTCTGTTCTTTTCAACGACCCAATTAATTTCCAGCGTTTTCCTGCTTTTTTTGCATCATCTATGGCACTTTGTGTAACATCTGTTATACCTTTACATAAGACATCTTCTCGTTTCAAAGGGAATCCAAGGACAACATTTGCTAGAATTAACACCTTATATAAGACGTCGTACCCTTCGATATCCGCAGTTGGATCAGCTTCTGCATAACCTAGTTGCTTTGCCTCTTGAAGTGCATCTTGATAACTAAGTCCATCTTCCATTCGCATCAACATATAATTCGTTGTACCATTTAAAATACCACGTATTTCGTGGATCTCATTTCCAGTTAGAGTTTCTTTTGGTAGACGTAATGCAGGAGAACCACTCATAACAGCACCTTCAAATAACCACTGAACTTCATTTGCCTCAGCAAGCTTTGATAGCTTCTCATATGCCAAGGCAACAGGTCCTTTATTTGTCATTACAACATTTTTCTTGTTTGAAAAAGCCCAAGTACAATGGTCAATAGCTGGCTGACCTGTAACCACGTCCGTAAAAGTCATTTCAACAACCGAATCTGCATTGGATTTCTCGATCGTCTCCTGAGTTGACCAGCCTCTGATAAGACCTGGTTGATCAGGATATCCATCTAAACTTCCTGACTCACATATTGAATTCATCACCTTATCTAAACAAAGCCCATCTGGATGGTGAAGGGATCCCTTATATAAATCAGATATGGAGACCACTTTAAATTCAACTTCATGGTCGTTTTTCAACTTCAGCCCTTTTTCTCTTATAATATCAACAAACCCCTGGCCAACTCCGCCAAACCCAATTAAATCTATTTTATGTTCCACCTTCAATCCCTCCCTTTTTCATCAAAAGTAAGACGGCTTTCACAAGTGTGTGTGTACCCATTTCCAACGCTCTTTCATCAAAACAAAACGAAGGCTGGTGAAGACTTGTTTTTTGTTTACTCCAATCAGCGGCTCCAAGAAACATCATCGCTCCAGGAATTTTTTTCGTAAAATGACTAAAGTCCTCTCCACCAAGTCCATATGCCTCAGAATGGATTACCACATTGGGATCTACTAATCTAATTGCTTTTGAAAAAACTTCTACTATCCCAGGATCATTTATAAGAGCTGGCTCTCCGTGATGTAGCTGTAATTGATAAGAGCCACCTAGCGTTTGAATTTGCCTTAATCCCTTTTCAAGTTCAGATGAAAGACGGCTCCTCGCTTTCTCAGAATACGTTCTCATCGTTCCACGAATCGTCACCTCAGACGGGATCACATTTGAAGATGCACCTCCAGTGATTTGACAAACACTTAAGACTGCTGGTTCAAGTGCTGAAATTTGCCTTGAAGGCAAACTATATAAATATGGCAATATCAAGGAACTTAAATAGACTGGATCAATTGATTGTTCAGGATATGCTCCGTGTCCTCCTGTTCCATTGATCACAACCGTAAAAGTATCAACATTAGCCATCGCAACACCCGCCTTTAGCTTGACTTCACCTATTGGAATATCAGGATCTAAATGTAGGGCAAGGCATGCTTCTACTTCATCAAATGCTCCACTATTTAAAACATATTGTGCACCTGTTTTTCCAAATTGATCTTCTGTTTCCTCAGCTGGTTGGAATAAGCATTTAACTGTTCCATTCAAGAGATTTGCTTCAAATAAACTAGATAGAAAATGAACCGCTCCTAGAAGCATAGCCGTGTGTCCATCATGTCCACATGCATGCATTACTCCAGTATGACATGATTGATACGTGGCTTTTGTCTCCTCTCTTATCGGAAGAGCATCAATATCGGCTCGGAGCCCTATAATCGGACTTTCTCCACCACCAATAGTTACTATGACTCCCGTATCTAATCCAATTTGATCTCTCCCCCATTGGATCGATACACCTGGCAGCCCCTTAATTTGCTCAATAATATAGGCCGTTGTTTGTTTTTCTTCAAAACTCAATTCTGGATACCGATGTAGATGTCTTCTCCACTTAATTAATCGCTTCTCCCACTTGTCTTTTGCCACATGCCATCACCCTTACATTAGAGCTTAATTTCATCAAGTGCTTGCTTTAAGTCATGTAGTAAATCATCAATATCTTCTATGCCGGCAGAGTAACGAACTAACCCCTCAGGTATCCCTAGTGCAGCCCGTTCCTCTGGTGTATTTTCTACATGGCTCGTTGTTCTAGCAGGACCAACGGTTGTTTCAACTGCACCTAGATTAGCTGCACGATGGGCATATTCTAGTTTCGGCAAAAACTGCCGGACGGCTTCAAGCTCACCTTTTAATGCGAAACTAAGCATGCCACCGAATCCCTTCATTTGCTTTTTGGCTATGTCATGGTTTGTGTGTGTGGTGAGTCCTGGGTAATATACGTGCTCTACCTTTTCATGCATTTCTAAAAATTGGGCTACTTTCATCGCATTTTCTTGCTGCTTTTCCACGCGAAGTCTTAAGGTCTTCATCCCTCTCAGAATGAGATAGGCTGCCATTGGGTCCATCGTAGCTCCATTTATTTCGCGGTAATGATAAATATCTTTAACAAGGGATTCTGCCCCACAGACAA
>NZ_JRJU01000060.1 GCF_000787375.1 Halalkalibacter okhensis
AACGATGAAATTTGCCTATGTCATTTTCAAGAAAATGACTCAAATTCCTTTGACGAGATATCATGTATCTCTATTTCGCTTGGCTTTTGTTCAGTTTTCAAAGAACTCATTAATCGCTGTCCTCCAGCGACATTTATTATCTTAACATAACAAATCGTTCTGTGCAAGATGTTTTTTAAAAAACTTCAAAACATCGTAGACATTCAATCAATTATTAAGACATTGAACATCTTACCACAAAAATAAATTCCGCGCAAGTACCAATAAAAAAGTCTCGATATCGGTGAACAAGCTTAATCTTGCATCTATGATTTGCCATGAAGATTCAAGACTTCGAACCTAAGATAAAAATGAGATAGTCTACCAACTCTGCTGCTATCTCTATAGAAAGTGGTGGCTCAGGACGGAATCGAACCGCCGACACATGGATTTTCAGTCCATTGCTCTACCGACTGAGCTACTGAGCCAAGTTTTAATAATAAGTGGCGGTCCGGACGGGACTCGAACCCGCGACCTCCTGCGTGACAGGCAGGCATTCTAACCAACTGAACTACCGGACCATTTTTGGTATTGCGGGGGACGGATTTGAACCGCCGACCTTCGGGTTATGAGCCCGACGAGCTACCAGACTGCTCCACCCCGCGTCGTTTTATAGTATTCGGATAATTTTTTTTCGAAGAAGTCGTCTTTTCCTCTTCTAGCTTCGCTTTGTAGCTTATGCGTCAAGACATGTCGAAGATACTCGACGATGGTTTGCTGCATGCTCCACCCCGCGTCGTTATATAGTAAATGGATGGTGCTTGTACGCCAAAACTATTCAGAAGTAAAAATATATCATAGTCTTCTAATTACAACAAGTGCTTTTCTCAAATAAAGCTACATTATTATTACAACTTGTGTGCCAATATTAATAAAATAAAAAAAGAAGTATCTCCTACATCCAGTAGAAAAAACATCTCAAACAGACTCAAGGAGTACTTCCTGTAGCATTTACATACTTTCAAACTATAATCTTATAGATCAAACAGGGCTTGAGATTTATGGAATCGGTCGGCTATTTAAATAGGAGAACGCTCTTGCAACCTTTTTCGCAAAATGAAGTGGTGGTTCAACAGACTGAACGTGCATATATAATATCATAGGCTCTATGAAGATCCAGTGATTGTGTAACGCACTGACAATCAGGCCTTGCTGTGTGACCGCCCACATGAAAGATGGTATCTCTTCTTGCAAAATAGCAATCTCCAAGATATTCAAGGCATTTCCAAACTGGTCCAATGATTCAAATTCAATCCCAACAGGAGTAACGTTCTTACTCGGCTTCCCTTGTACACTAGCATTGAACCTTCTTTTCAGCGATACAGAACAAACATTTTGCTTTATTTCAGCTTTCCCACCAAGTGTTTGTGCAAACTGTTCACAAATCGATTGAAATGAACCCATTGTTTCATCCCTGCTTTTCCAACCTGGTATAGATCGATATTGATCCCCACACCGACAATCTGAATTTCTACATGTTCTCACCATCTCAGAATATTGCTGGGAATATCCATTATTTCCTCTCATGAAGAACCCTCCTAAGTATAGGTGAATAATGAAGATTTTAGAGTATACTATAGAAACAATTATTATAATCAGCTTATTTATATTCCAATTTTCACTCAGGGACAAGAAAGAAATCATATAATGCAAGACGCAAAAAGACCTCACATTATGTGAGATCCTTTTCTAGCGTATTAAAACAACCTACGCACTTTTCTTATTAACCAAAATCGTCTCTAACTCTTCCAACGATCTCCCTTTCGTTTCAGGTACAAACTTCCAAATAAAGATCGCTGAGATTAAACTCATAATTCCATAGAATGAATACGTTAAACCTCCACTAAATTCCATCATTGCTGGATACGTAGATGAAATGAAATAGTTAGCTGCCCATTGTGCTGCTACAGCAATCGCCACAGCTTGCCCTCTAATTTTATTAGGGAAGATTTCGGAGATAAGTACCCAAACAACCGGGCCCCAAGACATCATAAACGATGCTGTGTAGATAATAATGAATATTAACGTCCAGATTCCAATTGTGTTTGAGAATGCCATACCGGCCACCCCAAACATTCCAATAGTCATTCCAATCGAACCAATAATCAACAGTGGCTTTCTACCAAATTTATCGACTGTAAAAATAGCAATCAACGTAAACAACACATTAACTAAGCCCATAACGATCGTTTGGAACATCGATGCATCTCTTGCGGCTCCCATGCTTTCAAAGATTCTTGGTGCATAATAAAGCGCAACATTAATCCCTACAAATTGCTGAAATACAGATAATAAGATCCCCACCACGATAATCGCTTTACCATATGAGAATAATTTTGCTTTTTTCGCATCAAAGGATTTCTTAATCTCAAACATGGTAGCTTTTGCCATTGTTTGATCGTAAATTTTAGAAAGGACCGCCATTGCCTTCTCATCCTGATTTTTAGAAACTAAATAGCGCGGTGTCTCTGGCACGGTAAACAACAAGAGCAAGAAAAGCAAAGCAGGAATGGCCTCTGATAAGAACATATAGCGCCAACCAACGTCATTGATCCATTCCATTGATTGTCCTCTACCAATTCCCCAGTTTACAAAATAAACAACTAACATCCCAAAGATGATTGCAAATTGGTTTAAAGACACTAGTGTACCCCTTATACGCGCTGGAGCTATTTCCCCAATATACATTGGTGATACTGCCGATGCTAACCCAACACCAATCCCCCCAATAATGCGGTAAATATTAAAGGTAATTAATAGAGCAATGGAAGGCTCTCCTTTTGTAAAAAATAAAAATTCAGGAAACGCAGACCCTAATGCAGACACTAAGAATAATAATGCAGCGAGGATAAGCGTATTTTTTCTTCCAAATCGCGTTGCGAAATAACCTGAAATCAGTCCCCCGATAATACAACCAATCAATGCACTCGAAACGGTAATCCCATGTACAAGGGAACTAAGACCTAGACTATCTGCAAAATACGTTTGAAGTGACCCTTCTGCACCTGAAATAACAGCTGTGTCATATCCAAATAAAAGTCCCCCAAGTGTAGCAACCAGTGTGATCAATACAATGTATAACGTACTATTTTTCTTCATCATAGATGACAAAAGAGAAAATAATTTCTCTTTCTTCCTCCCCTCTCTTAAACAAGTAGTTGCTTGATAACCCTTACAAAAATCTATCTTGTGTGACACTTATCAAAACGAAATCCGCTCCTGTAGGATTGATTTTCCATATGATTTCGTTTTCATTATTTGATAAAAACCTTTCAATACATTTAAATTATCATGAAAACGCATACTAGATAGCGCTTTCGTCTTCACTTTCTTGTTAATACCTATAAATTATTGCAAACGCTTTATATTTTATATAATAATAAACCAGCAATCCGTGATTGCTGGTTTATTGATGATACTTATTTCGATAGTCACGCGGACTCAGCCCGACTTCCTTTTTAAAAGCCGTACTAAAATAATTCGGGTCTTTATATCCGACATTTAATGCTATTTCCTTTAACGGCATGTTTCCATCCAAAAGTAGTTCGATCGCTTTTTGTATTCGAGTATTTTTCAAATACTCGATAAAGGTAACTTGAAATCTATCTTTAAACAACTTGCTTAAATAATAAGAGCTAATCCCAATTTCTTCTGCAACTTGTTCAAGAGAGATCGCTTTATGATAATTACTATCAATATATTCCTTAGCTTGTACAAGCAAAGCACGCATCCCATTTGCTCGCCACTCTCCCAATTGCTCGGTAATATCGATTAGTTGTGACTTTGCCACTTCTTTAATTTGCATCGTTGTTTCTAATTGACCTAAACCAACTTGAATAGGTCCATCAAATCCAAGCTCTTTCACAGAGCGAGTTAATACAATAAAGAAGTCATCCATTGCCTTTTGAACGAGTTTTACTTGAAAGTCAGTAGCTTGCTGAATTGATTGAAAATAAGATTCAAACATTTGCAACCCTTTTTGCATATCCCCTTTTTTAATAGCCCCTACTAATTCTTTTTCGATTTCAAAAGGAATCAATTCTTTTCGTTTTTGTTTCAATCGTTCGTTATAAACCAAGTAAGTTGCACTTCGGTGATTATGAACTAACTCCAACGCGTAAATGGCTTCTTTATAAGAGTTCGAAAAGTGATTTACATTTGATACGACCATCCCAATACCAGCATACAATCGGCATTGCTCTACCTTTTTTTGCACTTGATGAAGAATGGAACGTGCAAAATCATGTCTTATTTCATCATCTTCTTTTTCAAGATCTGTAAATAACACGAGGACAGGCACCTGAAAACCGGTTAACGGACCGATAAAACAAGAAGCGCTGTGCTCGTGTAATACTTGTTTGAGCATGCGATACCAACGGCTTTTTTCCTCACGATCTGGGTGAAGACGGTCTGACTCAAACGAAAAAACGGCTGCAAACCCTTTCTTATGTTTGAGTTCTAATCCTAACCATTCATCCCACTCGCCCTGATCAAACTCATGGACATGATCCATAATAAGAGAAACTATAAAATCTCTCTCTATGAAGGAATGGACTCTTTCAAGACGACGATTGATCTGATTAGTTTCTGTCACTTGTTGTTTTTCACTCGCGATCTCTTCAACCATGCGGTCAAAGGCTTCTACTACCTCGCTCACTTTACTTGGTTTTAATAAATACTCTTTAATCCCAAACTTCATTGCCTCACGTGCATAATCAAACGTATCAAAGGCCGATACCATGATAAATTTTGTATTAGGAAGACTAGGCACGATTCTTCTTATTGCCTCAATGCCATCAAATTCAGGCATCTTTATATCCATAAAGACTAAATCCGGCTTAGATGTTAGGGCACGCTCTACTGCTTCTTTACCATTTCGAGCCTCCGCCACAACTTCAAAATTGGAGCGATTCTTACTTAATATTAAGCTAATCCCTTCTCTTTCAATCGGTTCATCATCAACAAGCATTACTTTTATCACAACGTGTCCCCCCTATCCTGAATGGAACGTAATCTTATGCTTACCTTTGTGCCTTCCCCAATCCGTGAAGAAATAGTAAACGTACTTTCTTTATCAAATAGCTTGAGCCGATCCATCACATTTTTCATTCCGATTCCCGTGGAATGGCCTGAACCTTTCTTCGATAAAGAAAACTCAGATTCTTCCTCTTTACTCAACAACCGATCAATCGTTTCTTGGTCCATCCCTACCCCGTTGTCAATCACATCTATACATACCATTCTAGCCTTATGGTAAATATGAATTTCAATTTTTGCTCCCTCAGCCATGCCTTCAATTCCGTGTATAAAAGCGTTCTCAATGATCGGCTGAAGCGTCAAACATGGAATTGGTGTTGATAGACAAGCAGGATCTACATTTTCACTAAATTCTACTCGATCACGAAAGCGAGCTTTTTGGATGAAAAAATACTCCTTTATAATTTTAACTTCATCTTTCAATGTCGTTTGTCGATCTAAATTTCCGATATTATACCGAAGCAAGGTGGAAACAGCGGAAATCAAGTCACTCGTTCGTTCCGCTCCTTCTATATACGACGTTTTTGAAATGGTGTTTAACGTGTTAAACAGGAAGTGCGGGTTGATTTGATTTTGCAAACTTTTCAATTCCATCTCTTTTAATAATTGGGCAAGCCTTGCCTTTTCTTCTATTTCACTAACCGACTCTAGAATGTTTCTTTTCATTTCATTAAAGGTCTTCGTCAAAAAGTAAAGCTCATCCTTCTGTGAAACAACGACATCCTTCCCCGTATAACGCCCTGTTGATATGTCTTGTGCCGCTTTTGTCAAACGTTCAATCGTTCTTGTGATCCCATTTGAAAACCAGAGAGCAAATAAAATACTCAGAATGATGATAGCCATAATAATCGCCATCCCCATTTTCTTTGTATTCGTCACCTTTTCATCGATAAGGACGGAAAGCTCTTGATAATTTGTAAGCTCCGTATTAATCATATCAAGGGTTTTCTCATGAATATAACTTGATGTTCTCTCCGCTTCTTGTAAATACAGAGAATACTCTTGGATATCTAGGTTCGTTACACCTTCCACGGTCTGTTCTGTTTGTTCTAGAAAACTCGTCATCATATTTAATACATTTTTCTTGGAGATTCCTTCTTTTTCTTGTTCCTGAAATCCATGTTGCAATTGAAGCAGCCGCTCTTTCCCTTCTTGATAATGCTGTAAGTTTTCTCCCAATGGTTCATGAACGTAAATTTGCAGTGCCTGAAATGTCTGGTTCGTTGTTTTTGTCATTTCATTTAAAAGAAAGAAATATTCAATATGCTCATGATAGAGCTCCATCACTTTATCGTTGCTTTGTTCACGAACAAAAAATAACAGAATAAGCAGCAGCAGAATACTAGCAAAATAAACAAGTAACTTTGTGCGAATTTTCATCATGAGGACCCATCCTTTTGACGATTTCGATTCGGTAAGTCAAGCTTACGAATAATCGTTAAATCGGTATGATACACATCTTGGACAGGTTTATCCTCAATCATCGCTAACATCTTCTCAACGCTTCGATACCCCATCTCAAATGGTTGTTGTTCAACAATTGCATCGATGTCCCCGTTTTCTAACAATTGTATATTCTCATCAATCGCATCAAAAGTAATCACATACATCTCATTTTCCCTTTTTAAAGATTTCGCTGCCGCTACGATCCCAACCCCGTTATAAGAACTCGTCCCATAAAAAGCCGTAATGTGTTCATGCTCGGTTAACATGTTAAATGCGGTTTCTTCCACATCTACTCTAGAAATATCTGATTGTTCAATCGCGACAATCTCAATTCCATCAACCTGTTCTACAATATCAGTAAACCCTTTTACACGTAACTGATGGAGGACATGATCAAAACTGCCGGAAATGACTCCAATGGTTGCTTCCCCTTTCGTATCCTCAACCAAGGCTTTTCCTGCTAACTGACCCGCTAAGTAATTATCCGTTCCAATATAGACGTCACGCATACTTTCTGGAGAATCCGTATCAATCGTAACAACAGGAATCCCTTGTTTCACTGCCTGATCAATAAGCGGAGTAAATTGATCATTAAGGGCTTGCACAATAATTCCATCTACCTTCGATTTAATGGCGATATCGAATAGCTTAAGCTGCTCATCCGGATTCGAACGCTTAGGCCCTCCATATTCAACAAAAACTTCATGGTTTTCCTCTGCTTTCTTAGCACCTTCTCCGACTAAACGCCAATACTCATGATTCATTTCTTCCCCAATTAAAGCAAAATGATAAAGTGGAAGATCAGGTTCAGACGTAAATGCTTCCGTAATTTTCTCATCATCTACCTGTGATTGCTTGTAATAGTAAACCGAGAAGCCCGAAGCTGTTACGAATCCAAAAAGCAATATTATATATAAAATGGTTCGACTCATGCTGTCCTCCTAATAAAACACTATCTGTGTAAGTTTGATCTTATCATAATTGGATTTTAACACATCAAAAGCTTACGCAATCACAACAGAGAGGGTCCTCTATCTTACCTACATCATTTATATATTAAAAAGCTTCTAAAAAGTTCAGTGAACCTATCAGAAGCTTTTTTCTAAACTTACTTTATATGCGGTCAACTACCCAACTCAACATTCAATGTAGCAACATCCTATTTTACTCGGGTTTCTCGGTGCAGGGTTACATCTTTTTGAGCATTTCTACATAGCTGATATAACCACATGAAACCTAGTAACATGAGAAAACTAGCTGCGAGGAAATATACTATTGATATTGAATAAAACTCTAGCAAATAAAAGGCTACTAACGGTCCAAGCGCTGCTCCAAGATCAACAGCAATTGTATGAGCAGTAATAACCTTCACTCGGTTTGATTGCGATGCCACCTCAGTTGCAAATGTATCGGTTGTTGTGACAAAAAACGTTGATGTAAATTGAAACACAAGCAAAAGAAGGAATAATAGGAATAGAGATTGAATATAGCCAAGTAAAAACAGCAAGATACTACCTGAAAATAGAGGAATAAGTAAAAGTCTTATTTTAGACGTTGAACGATCTAGGCACTTACCAATCCACGGTGCCACAAAAGGATCCCATCCCCAACGAACAGCTTGGATGACACCAGCTAATGTAGCCGCACCTATTGTTATTTGGGCACCTGTCCAATCTGCTTTATAACTTCTCTCTATCAGCGGACTTAACGTAGAGGCAAACAAGCCGAATACAATGAACCCCATACCAAGACTTGTTAACAGTACAAGAGCCACACGTGATGTAAACCAGCTTGTATACTGTTGGCTTTGTTGCTGCTCCTTTTTCTCAGGAGCCTTCACAGGCACTAATAACCATACAAGCGGAAAGGCCACTAACGCGAACAAAGCAAACAAGACTGTCACGAACGAAACAGAAGTATAATCGACAAGTATTCCCCCTGCTAACATACCAATTAAGCCACCGATTCCCCACAGTCCATTATATAAACCGACAAACCTTCCTCTATTGCTATCATCCGCAGCTTCAATAACCGTTAAATAGCCGCCAAGACGAAGTAGCGACCATGCAACTCCCCATAACGCACGCACGAGAAGCAAAAGCCAAAAATCTTGGAGAATTCCATATGACATGGTTGTCAAACAAGCTAATCCTACGGCAATGAAAACCCCTGTCCGTACCTGAAAATGCTTATAAAACAATCCAACAAGTGGGTTTAACGGAAGACGGACAAAGCGATTCACTGAAAGAAGTACGCCGATCTGCCATAAGGCTGTAAGCCCAAAATCTTCCCAGTATAAAGGAAGAACAATGAAGAGCATCGCATCTCCCATCACCGCTACTGCTGTCAGTAATGCAATACCTATTACCCGTTTTTTTGACGAGATTCTCATCGAAAATTCAACCAATCTCTGATAGCTACTATTGCTTGAAACAACGCCTGTCTATGGTGATCAAACATCATATCGTTACTTGGTTGCTCAGCTAGTACAAGGTTATTACTGAGTAAAAAAATACCTCCATACCCTTTCCCTTCAACCACTTCAGTTGAAATCCATCCATTCATACACCCCTCACAAACTACCTGTTCTCCATCAGGAAATGAAACAACAATCGCACTATGAAATACAGCCTTCCGTTGACTAAGAGGGACTCCCTGCAATAGCTCCATTACTTTTCTCGCCCGGTCATCATCGGTCCCTTCCATAAATCGAGCCGTCTTAACACCAGGAAACCCACCTAACGCTTCAACAGATAGTCCAGAATCTTCCCCAACAATAATGGATACGGAATCAACCTGCCGAACTGCCTCAACCTTTAAATGAGCATTCCCACTAAATGTCGCTTCTGTTTCCTCTACATCCTCAATATGATTTGATAGGACTTTGATGAGTAAACCAGTCTGTTGCAATCCTCTTGCCATCCATTCAAGTTTCGATTTGTTCCATGTCGCGATCACTACCTCCATCCAAACACCCCCTCTACTTCTATATTGTAGTTTTCTAAAGGAGGAAAAAAAGGGTACAATTAACAAAACAACTTTTCCCCTTTTAAAGCAGGTGATACAAATGAAAGTGATTGACCATTATCATGTATTAATCCAATATCTAAAAGAAACCAATCATCCGATTCAAACGACAATCGAACAGCTCTCAACAATCCTTCATTGTTCGATTCGAAATACAAAATTCATTTTAGCTAAAATGCAATCACTAGGCTGGATTACTTGGACGCCAGGAAGAGGCCGTGGAAATTATTCAACGATTTCCTTAGAAGTAGAATTTGAATCACTCGTTTTAGAAGAAGCGAAAAAACACACTTCCATTGATGAATCTATTGCTTTTATTCAACAATACCAACTACAAGACGATGTGCAACGAACCTATATCTATACTTTATTTTCTGAATTACAGCAAGGAGAGAAAGAAAAAAACAGAGAAAAAGGAGATCGTCTTCTTTTCCCCTCTTATCGACCATTAGTCGTTCTTGATCCATATTATGTAAATCGTCGTTCTGAAAACCATGTGATGCGGCACATATACAGTCAGTTAGTAACCTATGATGAAGATAGGAAAACTCACATACCGCACTTGGCTCACTACTGGACTCATAGTCACTTTAGTGAGTGGACGTTTCATTTACGAAAAGGTGTTCTTTTTCATAACGGAAAAGAACTGATAGCACCTGATGTCATTTACAGTTTCAAAAGACATCTCCAACCACAATCAGCGTATTATTGGATCACTCATTGGATCGAACAAATCACTAGCCTAGATCAATATACTGTAAGATTCACCTTAAAAAAACCAGTCCCTTTCTTTCTCCATTTCATCGCATCATTAGGTGGAAGTATTGTACCAAAGGGGTATATGAACCAACCTGTTGGAACCGGCCCTTTTCAAGTGAAAGAACAAACAAGTTATAAGCTGACGTTAGTCAATTTCCAAAGTTATTTTCATCTTCGTCCCTTACTTGACGAGGTAACGATGTATTTTTTTCCTACTCTTTACGATAATCAACATAACAATCATTTTTCCGAATCAGTAAATTTCTATCATTATCCATATTCAGGTCCAAAAACAGACGGACTTAGTCAAGATACAGTGATTGATAAAGGAAGTAAACTGTTAACAATCAATATGAATAGCGAACGAACGAACGACCCCTACTTACGAAAAGCGATTTATCTTGCATTAGATCCAAACAAATTAATTGACGACTTAAAAGGAAATCGGTTCATTCCGGCTTCAAGAATGGATTTGCATTTGGAGAAGCAAGTCAATAAGGAAAGAAATACCGATGAGGCCACAGACTATTTAAAGATGAGTTCATACAACGGGGAAACGCTAACTTTGTATAGCTACACAGGAGCTGGTAATGAATTAGACGGAAAATGGATACAAAAAAGACTGGCCGATATAGGGATTCGTTGTAGCCTACATGTCTATCCATACGAAGAATTACATGAACGACCCCTTCGTGAACAATCTGATTTACTTCTCGGTGAACAACTAGCAGATGAAAGCATGATCTATACCTATCTCTCTTCCTTAAAGGGGAGCCACAGTCTTGCTTCTCATCACTTGACAGATGAAGTAATGAAACAATTGGATGACGCGTTTCTTGATCAACATGACTGCCTTGAAATTTTACAGCGAATTGAGAAACAATTAAGTATGTCACATCATCTAATCTACCTTTACCGATTGCAACAATTTGCCATCCATGAAGAACGCTTAGAGAATATCCAACTGAACGCATTAGGGTGGGTGGATTATACAAAACTTTGGTATAAGAACACTCCATGATCAGTTAGTTTATCTAGCTAATAAAGGTCTTGCTCATGTCCTTAAACATCGCAAGACCTTTTTAGGATTTCTACGTCATTATTTCACCATGCTCCCGTAAGATGAGAGTGTATAATATCTTTTACGGTTGTGCAGGAATTGCGGTATATCAAGAATTTTGTGTTGAATTTTTACTATACTGTCTTTAGAGGAAATTTACCGTTTTTTACTGCATTCTGTTCGCGAATGTTATCTTTTTAAAGGAATATAAGTCTTTGACATTAATTCATAATCAGATAGATGTACCTCGATAATAAGAGCACTAGTGTAAGCTAATAGCTCCTTACCTTCAGCTGTTTCATATCTAGTACACTACCTTCATACATCGATAAATTTGTTTAGTTCGATAGCTTAGAACCAGTTGATCGGTTCTGGTTTAATGTTTTGAAATATATGCTTGGTTTCTGTATATTCTTCTATACCTAGTCTCCCTAGTTCGCGTCCAATACCAGACTGCTTAAATCCTCCCCAGGGTGCATGTGGGAAGTAAAGGTTGAAGTCATTAATCCATACAGTACCCATGCGCATCTTCGCTACACAACGTTCAGCTTTTACAATATCGTTTGTCCAAACACCACCAGCGAGTCCGTAAATAGAGTCATTAGCAAGCTTCACTGCTTCCTCTTCTGTACGGAATTTCTCAACGGTGATAACAGGACCAAAAGCCTCATCTTGAACAATGCTCATGTCTGTTGTGCAGTCTGTAAAAATAGTTGGTAAGAAGAAAAAGCCTTTTTGAAGTTCTGGCTCTTCTGGACGCCCACCACCAACTGCTAATGTAGCCCCTTCTTTAATACCTGTTTCTACATACTTTTCGACTTTCCCAAGGTGTTCAGCTGAAATAAGTGGGCCCATTTGTGTATCTTCGTCAAACCCACTTCCTAGCTTAAACTTTTTCACTCTCTCAACAAGTGCGTGAACGAACTCATCGTGAATACTTTCTTCAACAATCAGTCTGGTACCGGCTGAACAAATTTGCCCTGCGTGGAAGAATACCCCGTTTAATGCTTGGTCCACTGCTGTCTCAAAATCCGCATCAGCAAAGATGATGTTAGGATTTTTCCCACCAAGTTCAAGTGCAAGCTTCTTAACATTAATGCTTGCCGCTTGCATGATTTTCTTCCCAGTAACGATTCCACCTGTAAAAGAGATAAGATCGACATCTATGTTACTAGATAGCTCTGCACCAACTGTATTGCCAGCACCAAGTACAAGATTAACAACACCAGCAGGCACCCCTGCCTCTTCCATTAATTCGAATACTTTAATCGTAGTAAGGGGGGTAATTTCACTTGGCTTCATAATTAGTGTGTTACCTGTAGCTAATGATGGAGCCAATTTCCAAGATGCTTGTAGTAAGGGGTAATTCCAGGGGGTAATTTGACCGCAAACTCCAACGGGTTCACGAACTACCTTGCTGATCGAGTTTGGCACTGGGGAATCAATTAGTTCCCCACCATCTTTATCTGCAAGCTCTGCATAATAACGAAATACTCCAGCAATATCATCCATGTCTCCACGGCTTTCCACTACTGTTTTACCAGTATCTAAAGATTCCAATCTAGCAAGTTCTTCTTTATCTCTTTCTATTAATTCAGCAATTTTCCTTACAATAGCCCCTCGCTCAGATCCGGGAGTAGAAGACCACTCTCCCATATCAAATGCTGCTCTTGCTGCAGCGATTGCTACTTTAGCATCTGTTTCATCACTTTCTGGAACAGTAGCAATAACTTCCGCATTATATGGGTTAATAATGTCACGCGTATTACCTGAAATCGCTCCCACCCATTTACCATTAATGTATTGTTGTTGTTTAAGACTCAAATCTATCAACTCCAATTTTCCAATATATTAAGTTTGTTAAAAATTTATTTAATTTAATGAAAATAGTAACATGTCTTTTTAAGGCTGTCAAAAATCAATATAAAGCACAAAATTAAATTTAACTAGAATAACCGAAATTACTAAGTTTTTCGGCATTTTCAATTGGTTAAAATTACGTTTTCCATTTGACATTAAATCTAAACAAGGTATCATAAAGTTTATGAAGAATATTTACAAAATATTTAACGCGCTTTACTTTATATTGAAGGAGCAACTTTATGAGTAATTCTACTGAAAGATCCAGAGTTAAAATAGAAGAAGCCAAGGATAAAGTCATTGGCGCCATTGCAGAGACAATGGACTTATATGGTGTAACACCAGCCGCTGCAAATTTATATGCGACGATGTACTTTAAAGGTCAGATGACACTTGATGAAATGCGTTCGGAGCTCGGAATGAGTAAACCGAGTATGAGTACTAGTGTCCGTAAACTCCAAGAAATAGAAATGGTTAAAAAAACATTTACACGTGGTTCTAGAAAACATACCTACGTAGCCGAGAAGAATTTCTTCCGTTCCTTTATGGTGTTTTATTGTCAGATGTGGGAACGAGAAGTAAAGATGAATATGGAAGCAATTGAGGAAGCACAAGAAGATTTTATAAATGTTATTAAAGATTCCACAAGCACAACAGAAATTGTTGCAGAGGCCAAAAAATACTATGACCAATTAGAAGAATCTAAAACTTACTATTACTGGTTGCAAGATTTAGTTGCAAGCATAAAAAGTGGTAAAATATTTGAATATTTACCTAAAGATAACCAAGATTAATTTAAAAAGAACTTTATAGAAAAATGACTATAGATTTCAGTATTTGATTGTTGTACTATCCCTTCCAAACAAGGGATAGGTTAGTCTTGTTCTATGATTAAAAATATTCTTAACGCATTTAATGTATTAAGATATTTTTATATAATTGAAATCAAATAATAGAGAGGAGTTTTTCTACATGAGCAAATGGAAAAAAGAACTTAATTTAATTTTAGTTCTGCTTTTGGTTGCTGTACTGACAGCGTGTGGAAGCACTAGTGAGACAACAAGCAGTGAACAAGCAGGTGCAGAAACAGAGGTAAGTAGTCAAGAATTAACGATTGGTCAAATTAACTGGGCTGAAAATATTGCAGTAACAAATATGTGGAAAGCAATTCTAGAAGATAAAGGGTATAACGTGAAGTTAACTGTGTTGGACATGGGTGTTATGATGAAGTCTTTAGAAACTGGTAATCTAGATGCTAATTTAGAAGTATGGTTACCGGTCCAAGATGCAAATTATCTTGAAGAATATCAAGATACTGTTAATTTCTCAGAGTCTACTTGGTTTGATAATGCAAAAGTAGGGCTTGTTGTTCCAACTTATTTAACAGATGTTAACAGTGTAGAAGATTTAAATATACATAAAGAACTGTTTAATAAAGCCATTGTCGGATTTGATCCTGGCGCAGGTACAATGGAAGTTACAGAACAACTAATTGAAGATTATAATCTTGAGTTTGAACTACTACCAAGTTCTGAACCTGCAATGTTATCGTCGATTGAAAAAGCAATAGAAAATGAAGAACCAATCGTAGCACCACTTTGGAGCCCACACTCAGCATTCTCACAATTTGAATTGAAATTTCTAGAAGATCCACAAAACACATTCGGTGGTGTAGAAAAAATTCACCATGCTACAAGACATGGTTTTAAAGAAGATTACCCAGAAGTGAGTGAATGGTTTAATAATTGGAAGATGGACGACCAACAAATTGGTGAGCTTATAAACTATGTAGAAAGTGCTGAAGATCCTCTTAGTGGAGCTAAAAAATGGATTGAAGAGAATCAAGAATTGGTTGATCAATGGGTAAAATAAAGGCCTAGGTAAGAAACAAAGAAGTTAGTCTCTGATTTTTGGAGAGACTAGCTTTTTTGTATGAAAATTATATCAAAATTTAATTTGAAAACTTCTTTTCGGTTGACCCCGTCCCCCTATATCTCAGTAAACTAAACCTAACCTAAAAGTCCACCTGAAGTATTTAATATCCTTTCATCTCAAACACACCAAATATAGCAACAAGCCTGATGAAGGACTTTTCCACTGCTTTTCTGTTCCAGTTTGTCCTTCATCGGCTTTATGAAGGACTTTTCTCTAGCTTTTCCTCTTTGTTTTGTCCTTCATCACTTTTATATAGAGCATTACTTACTTATTCAACAAAAACTGTATCATTCTATTAAGCGGTCATACCCAATCAACTAATGGGTTAATTGATGGTTTCAGATCAAAGTATATGCGTAAAATGGATAACTACGGTTATTTCTTAACAAAAAAAGAAGGCACTCTTTCATAAAATGTATGCTTCGATTAGCAAATACATTATAAAAGAGGCCTTCTTACAAAATCATTGTGTAACTTTAGCTTTTATTGTCCCTGCGTCAGCCGGATGTACTCCATGACGGTAAAAGTCAAGATGAAGAGGCTCCAGAGGTTCACAGCCAAGGATTAAGTCAGCTGCCTTCTCCGCCAACATCAACACTGGTGCATGAATATTACCATTAGTGACATACGGCATAGCAGACGCATCTACAACTCGGACATTTTCGAGTCCATGAACCTTCATTGTTAGCGGATCTACTACAGCCATTGGATCTGAAGCAGGTCCCATCTTCGCCGTGCAACTCGGATGAAGCGCAGTCTCAGCATCGTTCTTCACCCATTCCAAAATCTCCTCATCTGTACTAACAGAAGGACCTGGTGAAATTTCACCCGAATTATAAGGTGCCATTGCTGGTTGATTTAGGATTTCACGTGAAATCCTTACCGCTTCAATCCACTCACGACGGTCCTGTTCAGTCGAAAGATAGTTGTAGACCATACTCGGATGCTCCTTAGGATCTTTCGAACGTATCTTTAAAGATCCCCTAGCATCAGAATACATAGGTCCGACGTGTACCTGAAAACCGTGAGCAGTGTCCGCTTTCTGTCCGTCATACCGAACTGCTACAGGTAGGAAGTGGAACATTAAATTTGGATAATCAACGTCCTCGTTTGAACGAACGAAACCTCCACCTTCGAAATGGTTCGTTGCTGCTGGACCTTTACGTCCAATCAACCATTGCAAACCGATCCAAGGCATCCTCATTTTATTTAAGTTAGGCTGCTCAGAAACAGGCTGCGGACAAGAGTATTGAATGTAGGTTTCGAGATGATCCTGAAGATTTTCACCTACACCTGGAAGGTCAATTACCGGTTCAATACCAAGTGAGCGCAAGTATTTAGCATTTCCCACACCTGACAATTGAAGTAATTGCGGTGTATTGATAGCACCACCTGCGAGTACCACTTCACCAGCAGTAACCTGATGAGTCTTCCCATCTTTTTGATAGGTTAAACCCTTTGCACGGGTACCCTCGAAGTCAATACTTGTTACAAAAGCACGAGTTTTCACAGTAAGGTTCTCACGCCCCATAGCTGGATGCAGATAGGCACGTGAAGGTGAAAAACGTTGTCCTTTGTACACATGTTTATCAAACGGAGCGAATCCCTCTTGTCTAAAACCGTTCACATCAGGAATTCGCGCGTAGCCAGCCTCGACCGCTGATTCAAAGAAGGCTTGAAATAGAGGACCAGTAGCTGGCCCACGTTCCAATTTAAGAGGACCATCGTGGCCACGATATTCATCTTCTGGATCCGAAGCTAAAGCATTTTCCAAGCGTTTGAAATACGGGAGACAGTGCGCAAAATCCCACGTTTCCATACCTGGGTCTGCTCCCCAACGTTCATAGTCCATTGGATTGCCTCGTTGGTAAATCATACCGTTGATTGAACCTGAACCTCCGAGCACCTTTCCCCTGGCATGCTTAATACGTCGTCCGTTCATATAAGGTTCAGGGTCTGATTCATATCTCCAGTCATACAATGGGTTCCCTGAGGGAAACGGCAAAGCTGCTGGCATTTGGATCAATAGGTCCCATGCGAAATCCTTACGTCCTGCCTCTAAAACTAAAACGCTACGTGTCCCATCTGCACTTAAACGGTCGCCAAGTACAGAACCCGCACTACCGCCACCTACAATAACAATATCATATGTTTCTTTCATCTTCCCAACCTCCTTGGATGTAAAAATTGTATTCATTGATTATATTCAAATAAAAAGCACTCATTAAACATCCTCCTTCAATCATTCAAACCATTTTAATTGTTTGCTATTTTTTTATTCATATAAGCCAAATATTGGCGCATAGGCTTGAGATTCCGATAAATATTTCGTTTCTATGTACTCTTCCAATCCAAACTTGCCAAACATTCTTCCATTGCCAGACTGTTATATCTACCTCATTGCCCTGCACAAAAAACGGGTAATATCCCTCGTTTTTTCGAAACTATCCTAAACCCATTACCTTGTGAGGAAGATTATCTCTATCGTTAACTTCGTTAAATTTTTTCTTAATAAAATTAACACTTTTAATATACCACGGTGGATTTTTTTTGTAAACCGTAAACCCGGTTGTCTAAATCATTTTATATCTTTCAATATGCGTTTTAAGTATTGAATACAGTAATTAAACTTACTCAACTTTCGCAAACCAAATTAGGCAGGTAAGCCCTGATGTAGCTTGGTAAACCTGCAATCCATTGTAATAGTTGATTTTTAAGTAATTGTTGTGTTTGTTTGTTCGTCTTTTTCAAGACATCTTGAAGAAGCTCGATTAATTGCTGTAATGCGACAGCCCAATCGAGTTCATTTACTTCGGCACACAGGTCGTAAAATAAACCACCTAATGTACGTTCATCCGTGTGGCAGCGATTTTGCCACGAAAGGGCGATGTATCTAGTAAAAACAATGGTTGTATGACTGATAAGTAAGTCATACGAGCGTCCTTGAAACTCTTTCTGTAAGCGAAGAAGCGATTTTGTCGTCTTAAAGAACACTTCAATATCCCAACAGATACCGTAAATACAAAAATTAATAAATACCCAAGCCAAAAGGAAGTATAGATGCTCCAAAAAAAGAGAGAAATCGACTAAAATGGTCGA
>NZ_JRJU01000061.1 GCF_000787375.1 Halalkalibacter okhensis
TCGGAGTTATGTTATTAATAAAAAGGCTCGGGGGCAGTGAAGAGGAGCAAATTGCTGGGTTGCTCCATGACGTTTCTCATACAGCCTTTTCGCATGTGATTGACTTTGCGTTAGAGAATCAGGATGAAGATTACCACGAAAAAATTTATAACGATATTATTGGTTCTTCAAGTATCCCCCATATATTGAAAAGCTATGGCTATAAAGCTGAAGATATCCTAGATAACAACGATAAGTGGACAATTCTTGAGCAATCAGCTCCCGCTTTATGTGCCGATAGAGTGGAGTATACTCTTCGTGATATGTTTACATATGGCTACATTACGACAAAAGATATATCGGCTTTTTTAGATGACATAATCATTGTTGAAGGAAAGATGTGTCTTTCTTCTCCTGAAATTGCCGAATGGTTTGTACAAACATACTATCGTGAAGTAATTGATTTCTTTATGGATCCACTCAATATCTACGGGTATGATCTGCTAGCCAAAGCGATTAAACGCGCTTTAAAGCAAGAATTTCTTACATTTAATGATTTATTATGTACGGATGAAGAAGTATTACGTAAATTAAGGAGTTCAAACGATAAAGAAGTAGTGGATTTACTAAATCAATTACATGACCAAGTTTGTGTTGTGGAAGATGAGACCCAATTCGACCTTCACCGCAAAAATAAAGTTCGACTCATTGATCCGTGTATCCTAAAGAATCAACATATCGTAAAATCATCTACACTTTCTCCTAAGATTAAGGAAATGACTGAAGCAGCAAACATAAAAGCAGAGAAAGGGGTTTATGTTAGAATCATAAAAGAAAATTAGGCTTGAAAAACTAATAAGGTTAGTTTATAGTTTGAACTAACCTTATTAGTTAATTTAATTTGGAATGGAGTGTTTATGGTTATGAGTATCGAAAAAAGCCTATGGCAAATAACGTTTCTCCCGCGTTTGTTTCCTGTGAATTGTTATTTTATTGAAGAGGAATTTGAATTAACGTTAATTGATGCAGGATTACCTTATAGTGCTAAAAAAATAAAGGCAATGGCAGCCAAGATCGGTAAACCAATCACAAAAATTATTATTACACATGCTCATGATGATCACGTTGGATCGTTGGACGTACTTAAACAATCACTACCGGATGCAAAAGTATATATATCAAAAAGAGAAGCGCGCTTATTACAAGGAGATAAAACGTTACTCCCGCATGAACCTACTTTACCAATACGGGGGGGTATTCCAAAGAAAATTAAAACCATTCCTGATATATTGTTAGAGGATGGCGATCGAATAGGATCATTATTAGCTGTCTTAACCCCTGGTCATACACCTGGACTAATGTCATTTCTCGATACTCGAAATGGAACATTAATCGCAGGTGATGCCTTTCAAACTCGTGGAGGAATTGCGGTAGCAGGCCAATTGCAATGGAGATTTCCTTTCCCTGCATTAGCAACGTGGGACCCATTGATGGCTCTCCATAGCGCTTATAAAGTTCGTGATTTAAAACCATCTTTCCTTGCGGTTGGTCACGGGAACATGGTAGAGTCCCCGTTACCACATATTTCATTAGCGATTGAAAAAGCTGAGCGGAAACTAATCTATGATAAAAAGAAGGTAATTTAATATGTGCCCAAGAATTGGTTTGAATTTATACACGATTCTCCAAGCAGCAACTGAAGTAGCTGATGAAGATGGACTTGAATCATTAACAATTACGACACTTGCAAATAAACTTACTATTAAGCCTCCGTCATTATATAACCATGTCAAGGGGCTTCAAGACTTGAAAAATAAATTAGCACTATACGGGATGCAACAGTTATATAAAGAGTTAAATCTTGCAACAGAAGGAATTGCGCATGGAGAAAAGGCGATAAAAAAATTAGCCATATCCTATATAAACTTTGCAAGAAATCATCCTGGACTATATGAAGCAACACTTGCTGCTCCTGACTTATCAAATATTGAGTTGCAGACAGAGGCGAATAAAATAGTTGAATTAACCCTTGAATGCCTATCTTCATATCATTTTGAACATGGTCAAGCATTGCATATCGTTAGGGGCTTGAGAAGTGTTATACATGGATTTGCATCTTTAGAGCAAAAGGGGGGATTTGGCTTACCCTTTGACATTAATATTAGTCTGGAACTACTAATAGATACGTATTTAGCTGGAATAAGAAGTTTAGCCAATACGAAATAAGATTGAGAGGACTCGTAAAAGTTTAGAACTTAGCTGACATGCGGTAATCCATTATTTTGAGATCTCTCATCTGTATTAAACAAACGTTTGATTAATACAGATGAGATAAGTGATAAGCATACGACCAGAATTGAGGATTTTCGCGGGAAACATGACTTTTTTGTAATATTATGCGCTTGCCTAGGAAATTACTTACTAATTCAATTTCTATTAATGAAATGTTGTCGTAAGAAGAGAGCATGTATAAATCTCATATAGCACACGAACAATACATAGATACTCTTTTACAGGCAGGTGCGTATGAATTGAACAGCAAGTTATTGGTGAAGGTACTTTTGTTAGGTGTTGTGCCACTTATTAGCTTCAGTGTGCTCACATATTATGTCATGACAGAACAAACCCTTCAAATAGACCATCGAATTATTACTTTTATTAAAAATATTGAACATCCACAAGTAACAAAAGGAATGAAAGCCCTAAGTTTTATTGGAAACACTTGGCCAGTTGTTTTTATTTCGATCATTTTGCTCTTTGTTATATATAAAATTTACCGTAAAAGAGATGAAGTGCTGTTATTTATAATCGTATCCCTTGGTTCAACAGGAATAAACCAAGTATTAAAGTATGCATTTAAGAGGGAAAGACCTTTATTGGATCCTCTCATACACGAGTCTGGCTATAGTTACCCAAGTGGACATTCAATGGCCGCACTATCTTTGTATGGAATTATTACATTCTTGTTTTGGCGACATATCCAAAGTTCTATCGGAAGAAACGTATTAATCATTTTCAGTATCATCATGATTCTATCCATTGGCTTAAGTAGAATCTACCTTAGAGTACATTTCCCAAGTGATGTCTTAGGAGCTTATTTGTTAAGTGGGTTTTGGCTCTTTTTAACTATTTGGGTTTATCAGTATTTGAAGGATAAACAATACAATCAACAAGAGAGAAGAGATTATCCATAACAATAAAAAACGTATGAAGGGATTCACAGCAATGACTTTACATGACCTGCTATGAAACCTACATAGCAGAAGAAAAACAACAAAATGCTCCACTCATTGTTTTTCACTCTGCTTTCGATCTTAGATTTAAAAGAAAAATGGAAGCCAAAAATAAACTGCACCTACAATAACAATAATAGCGATGATATTTAGTCGAAATCCAGTTTTAATCATGTCTTGCATGGAGATAAAACTAGATCCAAAGACAACTGCATTTGGAGGGGTTGAAACAGGCAGCATAAATGCACAAGTAGAAGATAGGGCTACAATAGCCATTAATGCATAAGGGTCCATTCCTACTCCAGAAGCGATGCCAATCGAAAGCGGCATGAATATATTGGCAACTGCTGTATTAGATAAAAAATTCAGTCATAAATAACAAGGAAGTAGCAAAGACAAACAACAGCAATACATAAGGAAATGAAGTTATATTTGTTAAGTGCATTCCAATCCAACCTGTTAAGTTCGTTTCGACAAATGCAGCTGCAAGACTTAAGCCGCTACCAAAAAGAAGCAAAATCCCCCAAGGCAGTTGTTTTAGATCATTCAAGTTCATAAGCATCCCATTTCGAGATCGACACGGTACGAAAAAGAGGGCTAAAGCTCCAAGTAGCGCTATGGTTGTATCAGTTAATTGAATAATTAAACCATCGCCCATTATCCATAACGTAACCGCGCTTATAAAAATCAACAAAATGGACTTCTCTTCAAATGACATCTTCCCTAAATCTTTTAGCTGATTCTCTACAAAACCAATTGGTATTTGTGAACCAGGTGGGACTGGAAAACGAGATAAAATTAAAACGTAGAGGAGAAACAATAAAATAATGGTTATTGGAAAAGCAAACATAAACCATTCTGCAAATGAAATTGTTTGATGCAGAATTGAATGAGATATCCCTGCAAATATAGCGTTAGGGATAGAGCCTATAAGTGTGGCAAGTCCACCTATAGAAGCTGAATAAGCAACGGTTAGGAGTAAGCCTTTTGTGAAGGACTCAGTTGACACTTGATCAAATAATTTCTTATTTTTCACTTCTGATATTAATGCCAATGCGACAGGAAACATCATCAATGCTGCTGCTGCGTTTGAAATCCACATCGAAAGGGAAGCTGTTGCAAGTAAAATCCCTAATAGTATTCGCTTCGTACTAGTCCCAATTATAAGTAATATCGTCATAGCTATGCGCTTATGTAGTTGCCACTTTTCTATGGCTAGCGCAATAGTAAAACCGCCCAAAAACATAAAAATGATTGGGCTAAAATAAGCCGAAAACGCTATTTCATAATTGACACCACTTAATGGAAGAAGTATGAGAGGGAGGAGGGATGTAGCAACTATTGGTAGTGGTTCCGTCATCCACCAAATTGTGACCAAAACGGTTATCGATAAGACCGCTCTAGGTTCATTTGCTAACCCAGTTAGTTTCGGAATAAAATACAAAATCATTGCTACGGCTGGACCAAGATAAAGGCCAACCCATCGACGAATTGAGTAAGGAATGTGAATCACCATCCAATCTAAAAAGGAGAGTAGCCATGATACAAGGTATGATAACTATATAGGAATTAGGACAAGATTAAATCTTTTCAGTATTGGATAAAATTTATTTTTCCGTCTCAAAATTATGAGTAAACTTTGGATATGAGATATAAAGTGAATTTCCCAAACGACTTCCGATAATAAATGTTATGTTAACTAATAAAATTTGAAAAACCAAATATACCTAAAGGGGACTAACTATCACCTTTAGGTATATCCATCTTATCAACAGCATGTTTCAAATCGTCGTTGTTAATATGAGTATAAATCATTGTCGTCTGAATAGATGAATGACCTAGTTGTCTTCGTAATTTGGGTACATCATTTATTTCAGTGTGGTATCTAGTTGCAAATGAATGTCTTAGTTTATGTACGGATAACGAAGGCTTTCCAAATGCTACAGCATATTTTTCAATTAATTTCTCGATTGATCGTGCGGTTAAACGTCTCGGTGTTCCTTTTGGACCCATTGGCGCTGCAATAAAAAGTGCCTTGTTTGACTTATCAACGTTATAACGTTCTTCTCGAATTTGTAAGTAATCTTTTAAGTCATCCATTGCTAATTTACTAAAAAAAACAAACTGTTCTTTGTTCCCTTTACGAACGACGCGCGCAGTGAATTTACTATAATCAATGTCACCTATATTCAGATTTACAACTTCTGAGAGGCGAAGTCCAGAACCTAAGATAAGAGAGACTATTGCTGTATCACGTTCACGATTTAAAAGATGAAAATTATAAAGTTTCTTATTATCTTTATTTATTAGTCCGTAGTCAGATGCAATAAACTGCCTAAACTTTTCATATTCATCACCCATTAAGATTTTTCCTTCCATTTTATTAGCGATCGTTTCCATACTTTCTTTTATCTCGTTAAATTCTATTTTAGCCATTACGTTTCTTTGTAAGTAAGGCTTTAGTTCACGTGTCTCTGCGATGTTCTGTAAGTAATTAAAAAGAGATTTTAACGCTGATAATTTCCGGTTTACAGTAATCTCCTTATTATCTAGTTGGTATTGCAAAAAGCTTAAGAAACCTTCAACTTGTTGTGTAGTTAAAGACTCTAACAATTCTAGAGGCACATCTTTCATTTCACCAGAGTACAGACCTTCATTTATAATCCAATTAAAAAAGATTTTATAATCATGAGCATAATTCAATAAAGAAGCAGCTGATAATTTCCGTTGTTTTTGATTTATGTATTCGTCGACATACCACGGTAAATATTCAAGTAAGCTATTAAGCTTTTGATAATGCTGTTGCTGATTGGCCATATTAACACCTCGAGCTGGTTATTTTATAGACTAATTTTATTACATCTTGTTTATTACGTCAAATTTATATTTTACGTAATAATATTAAAGACTTTGGAATTCATTTTTTTCCTGAACTATGTTATCTCCTACCACCTAATTAGCTGTACGTTGAAGCAAAGTCATATACATATGGGAACCGAAGTTATATACATAAGAGAAATTTCACTTAAATAGCATCATTATTCTCTATCTGTTGGGAATCAAAGTTATATACATACCGAAAGCGATGACGCAAACTCATATGCATTCTCGTGTGTCCTTTTTAAGAATAGTAATTGGTAAATCTTTTTTATTTATTCAATCAGCTATTTTATTTAATATTAGTGTAAAGGTCTTACTAAATAAAAAGGTTGGTTGATTACCATGGCCCTTAGCTCAGAAAATAAAGATAAAACATTAAATAGTTTTCCTTGGTTTGTAAAAGAATATTTTGATAACAGTAATCTAGTAACACAAACCAAAGAAGGTTATATTATTGATCTTCTAACATTTTTTAATTGGCTATCGAATTCAAAGCTAAATAACTGTTTAATTTCGGAAGTTTCTCTTAAAGATCTCCAAAATCTTAAGGCTCGTGATATAGTGCAATTTAAAAAATACTTAGAGACAAATATCTTCAATCCTAGAAATAATAAATCTGGTCTGAGCGATTCTGCAGTTTCACGCAAGCTATCTGCATTGAGTTCACTTTTTAATTATCTAGCTTATAAAGCAGAGTTTGATGATGGTGAACCTTATCTGAATTACAATGCTGTCTCTCACATTAGAATAACCAAAGTTAAAAATGAAAATATCAATAGTATTAAAAAGCTCGATGACTCACTATTTCTTACTGAAGAAGAATATAACAAATTCAGGACTTTTATAGTGAAAGATTATGAATTAATGATTAAGAACAATAGACAGTTGCTTTTATATCAGCGTAATAAAGAACGCGATATTGCCATTATATCTTTACTATTGGAAAGTGGATTACGTGTAAAGGAGCTCACTAATCTGCAATTAGAGAATTTAGATTTAGAAAAAAATAAAATAATTACTAATGACTGCACTCGAAGCACTGCCGTCTTACCTGAACAAGCAAAGGTAGATTTAGAAAACTATCTTAAGGTTCGAAAGGTGCGTTATAATCCCAATGAAAATGTAGTTGATGTATTCATAACCAGGTATTCTCAAAGTGCGAAGTCACTTAGTGTTAGAGCAGTTCAAAATATAATCGACAAGTATGCTGAAGCTTTTGGAATGGTTGGACTTACTGCACAAAGACTAAGGTATTCTTTCGCGATTAATTTGTATAAAAGAACAAATGATTTAAGATATGTTAATGATCAACTAGCTCAAAAATCTACAAATTTGAAATGGTTCTATAATAGTTTCGAGGACAATTTATAACATAATTAAATTTCAGTCTTAGGTATATCCATATTATCAACAGCATTTTTCAAATCATCATTCTTAATGTGTGTATATATCATAGTTGTTTGAATAGAAGAATGACCAAGTTGCCTTCTTAGTTTAGGTACATCATTTATTTCCCTATGGTATCTTGTTGCAAAAGAATGTCGCAGTTTATGAACTGAAAGAGAAGGTTTACCATATGCAAGTGCATACTTTTCAACCATTTTTTCAATGGCTCTGGCACTTAACCTTCGAGATGTTCCCTTTGGTCCCATTGGAGCAGATACAAAAAGCGCTTTTACACCTTTCTCGACTTTATACCGTTCGGTTCTTACTGTTAGGTATTCCTGTAAATCGTCCATCGCTAATTTACTAAAATAAACGAATTGCTCTTTGTTCCCTTTACGAATTGCGCGTGCTGTAAATTTGTTAAAATCGATGTCAGCCAAATCTAGGTTTACAACTTCGGATAGTCTAAGGCCTGAACCTAGAATTAATGATATGATGGCTGTATCTCGTTCCTTATTTAAAATATGAAAGTTAAATATTTTTTTGTTGTTTTTATTTATTTGACCGTAATCGTGGGAGATGAACTGCCTAAAGGCTTCATATTCATCTCCCATGAGTATTTTCCCTTCCATTTTATTTGCAGTAGTTTCTATGCTGTCTTTCATTACATTAAAATCTATTTTGGCCATAACATTCCTGCTAATATATGGCTTTAAATCAGGCGTTTCAGCTATATTTTGTAGATAATTGAATAATGATTTTAAGGCTGAAAGTTTACGGTTGACTGTAATTTCTTTGTTTTCCAATACATATTCTAAGAAGCCTAGAAAACTTTCCATTTGTTGTACAGTTAATTTCTCCATTACTTCTAATGGGACCTCTTTGATATTACCTTGATAAATAGATTCAGATATAATCCAATTAAAGAAGATCTTAAAATCATGACAGTAATTCATCAGAGAACTCGAAGAAAGTTTTCTTCTCCTGTGATCAATAAACTCTCCTACGTACCATGGCAAATCCTTAAGTAACTGCTGCATTTTTATATAATGATTTTGTTGCTGTGAATTTATTGCCATATAATCACCTCATTTTAAGTAATTCTATAAATAAGTTTTAAATCCTTTAAATTTCATTACGTAAAAACAACATTTTACGTAATAAATTGAAGGTGATAGCTACATATAGAATTTAGATTTGTTGTTATATGTTCAAAGCCAAAAAGTACGTACAGTAAAGACATGAATTTATGTACCAAAATCTTTAATTGTAATTACCAATCAAAACGGTTCCTTCTCCCTCCATAAACTGTTCTACTAGTACAAAATTTTATGTCTTAGAATTACAATGTACATACGTTATTTGTTTTAATTTAGAGACAAAAAACGTATGTACATTTTTCGTTAGCATTTGATACTTGATATCTTGTACAGATTTTTATATCCTTTTACATTTATATTCATTCAGACTTTAAGCTTTTTCAATGTTTATTTTTATGTTTGTATATAAGCTTTTGTATCTCAGAGTAATGCGATCATTCTCCATTTATGGTAGAAACACGCACCACTGTCCTGCTCATTTAATTTAAGTGTAACATTTCACAATCTAAAAGCCTATGAGATATCCTCAAAGGATGGTCATTATTCTACCATTGCACTAGTAAACCACTAGAAGTATTTTATAAGCGCTAGAACTTTTTTTAAAACATTACGTCTTTATTTCATATCTACAAAATGACTGAGTTGAAAATAGGTGTTTGCACCTGTTTGGACCTGTTTAATTTAACTGCAAATAGGCTTTGCAAAAATCAATCGCCCTGTACTTGTTTGTAATGCCTTCGAAACAACAACAATTACATTCTGCCCTATATGTTCTTGGCCATCATCAACTACGATCATTGTCCCATCATTAAGATAGGCAATACCTTGATGATATTCTTTTCCGTGCTTTATAATTTGTACCTTAAGTTTTTCACCGGGTAGGACAATAGGTTTCATTGCATTTGCCAAATCATTAATGTTCAGAACCTTAATACCTTGGAGTTCGCATACTTTATTTAAATTAAAATCATTTGTAATGACGACACCTGGTAAAACTTTTGCTAACTTTACTAGCTTACTATCCACCTCTTGTATATCTGGAAATTTGCCTTCATAGATTTCAATTTCAACATTAGCATGTAAATTGTTTCGTATTTTATTAAGAATATCTAAACCGCGCTGACCACGAATTCGTTTTAATTTATCAGACGAGTCTGCAATATGTTGTAGTTCTCCTAACACAAAATCTGGAATAACTAATGTCCCTTCTATAAAACCCGCCTCACAAATATCTGCAATTCTACCGTCAATAATCACGCTCGTATCGAGAATTTTCATTTCTATTCTGTTTTTCTTATGTGCTCCTTCTTCCGCTTTCTTCTTGTCTTTACTGAAGTGTCTTGTTATAGAAAATAAATTATTTAACTCATGACGTTTCTTAAATCCAATCTGATAACCTAAGTAGCCAATAAAAATCGTTACAAAAATTGGTGAAATTGTACTTACAACAGGAATTTGAATGGCACTAATAGGAATTCCAATTAAATACGCAACGATAAGTCCGAGAATCAATCCCATCGTACCAAATATCACATCCGTTACTGGTGCTTTAATTATGGATTCCTCCATTAGCTTCATTAAATTGACAATATAATGAGTCAGCCCAAATGTCGTATAATAGAAAATAATTACTCCAAAAGCTGTACCTACATAAGGATTTATCAACCATAAAGGTATTTCTCTTAAAACATTACTAATTTCTGGAATGAATAAATAACCTAACGTTCCTCCAATAAATATAAATAATAAATGCACAAGACGGTTTAACACTATTTACCTCCTGCTTTTTCTTTTTGAGGAGTTTTCAACTTTCAACTTTCAACTGTTAGCTGATTTCTGGACTCCACTATCTATTGAACTACTTATAATGACAATTAGGGCACACAATAATTTGTCGAGTTGATTTGCTAAATAGAGAAATAAAGGAGTTCTAACATTTCCGGCAAACTTTTATATATTAATTTACCATTTTTATTGGACTTCAGGAAATTTAGGAAAATCCTATCATTCCTATCACTAGTTCAGAGATTAAACAAATAAAAAGGTCGGTATTTTGCATTTCAGATTATTATTACTGCTTTGTACGAATTGGTCTTTATCTTAATTGTAGACAATAAATTTGAAGAAAACGTGAATTTAAATTTATTAGGGAATACTTATTTTCTTTTTAATATAGTGTTTCTGTTAAATTGCTGATTTCATTAACTCATCTTTTAAAATCCTTTTTATTATTTTCTTGTGGTTAAATCGTGTTCTTCATTTTTAGCAATAATACTCATTGTTTCTTATAAAAACCATTATGATAAATAACACGATATGAATTATAAAAAAGACAACCCTAGTCCTTTTTGGAACCAGAGTCGACTTGAACGTATATATTCGTAATGAATTTTACTCTTTTTCCTGAAATAATGCAGTAGATAAATATCTTTCTCCCGTATCAGGTAAAATAACAACCATAGTTTTGCCCTTGTTTTCAGGGCGTTTACCTAGTACAGAAGCTGCATGAAGAGCTGCACCGGAGGAAATTCCAACTAAGATACCTTCTTCCCTCGCAAGCTTACGCGCAGCTTCAAAAGCCTCCTCATTACTAATCTGAATAACTTCATCATAGCTATCAACATTTAACACCTTTGGAACAAAACCAGCACCTATTCCTTGTATTTTATGAGGCCCCGGATTTCCTCCAGATAAGACAGGAGATGCAAGTGGTTCAACGGCTACAGAAAGGAAAGATGATTTTCGTTTTTTTAGTACTTCTGAGACACCAGTGATCGTCCCACCGGTACCAATCCCGCTAATTAGGATATCAACCTCTCCTTCAGTATCAGCCCAAATTTCTTCGGCCGTGGTTTTTCTATGGATTTCTGGATTAGCCGGATTATCAAACTGTTGTGGCATATACGCATTTGGTGTACTTTCAACTAGTTCGTTAGCTTTTTCAATTGCACCTTTCATTCCTTTTGCTCCCTCTGTTAAAACTAACTCTGCCCCTAGGGCTTTAAGAATATTACGACGTTCAATACTCATCGTTTCAGGCATAACGAGGGTACACTGATAACCTTTGGCTGCACATACATATGCTAGTGCAATTCCCGTATTCCCACTGGTTGGCTCAATTATGACTGTCTCTTTATTAATGAAACCTTGTTCTTCGGCAACACTTATCATCGCAAATCCGATCCGGTCCTTGACACTAGACAATGGATTAAAGTACTCCAGCTTTGCTAAAACTTCAGTACATGTGCTGTCACTAATTTCGTTGAGTCTAACTAAGGGTGTTCTACCGATTAACTCTGTGATGTTTTTAGCTATCTTCGGACGATTTAAATCCACTATGAAACTCCTCCTTAGAATTAATATTTTAATTGTTCATATTTATCATAGGATTAAAATGTGTTGAAACTATGAAAGATATAAAAAATAATAAACTCTTTATGAAAAAACAAAACTTAATCAAACACCTTCAATTGTATCTGTGTTATCCCTACTAATCCGGAAACTTTCTTCGGTTAGTTTATGTCTAAATAAGGTACTCTAAATAAGCTGACATTTACTGTTAATAGTTTTTACGTAATTTACTTTGCCTACTTTTCCCATATCGCGTCATTCCTTGTGGCTTATATACTGACAAGATAATAGTTAAAAACAACACCACTAATCCACCCCCAGCATGAAGAAGTTGGCCCCACAGACCATCAAAGTTAAAAGCACCAGTCTGATGGGTGATATTCGCTAGATAACTAACTGTCGGCATATTTAAAAGCAAAACAACAGTTGCAACTATGGTAAGAAGAAGTTTAAAGAGAATCCAATAATGCCTAAATAAGCCCCAGGCGGTCCCGAGTGACATGACAAGCCCAGTTAGAAAAGAAACGAGTGCTAATGGGACAATGACATACCATCCAATAATCTCCATAGCACTCCACGCAACTCGCCCCGTTTGAACATCTTGCGTTGTCAATGCAGCTATTACGAGAGCTATGTATCCAAATACCGCTCCCAACCAGCCAACTGTAGATGTAATATGTATCGTGAGTGTTAATTTGCGAAACCATGGTACCATAATCATTAATAACTACCTCCGGACGCTAAATGGCGACCTGGTCCATGATCGCCTGTGAAGATCATTATGATAACTAGTACAGCTATGAGGATCACAATGATTCCTATTACCTTAACCCAGGTTGGTGTTCTATGGTTAGAATCAGAGCCGGAATTTTCCATATCCTTATCAATTTTAGTGTCTGATGAAAACTTTTTCATTTAGGTAACCTCCAAATTATAATCTACAGTTAAGTATAACAATTTTTTATGAACATTCGATGAATAGATTTTCTCTTTTTAGCTATCAAAGAACAGATGGTTTATCGAATTCTTCTCTTTCATATGTTATATCCTTTTTCCAATTCCACTAACAAAACACTTAATAATTTTTCATCAAGGAGACACAAACGTGTCGTTCTACAAACTTTCTACAAAATTTATTTATAATATGTGGTTAGAATATAAAATCTAGAGGCGAAATCAAGGAAACTTAGATTTTTGTGATGACTACCTTAGGGAGAGGAATAGCTAAAAAGATATAAAGCAAACAAGAACGAATACTAGCTAATATCCGCATCTTGATATTTAAGATCCTTACAAAAATTGCGTTTTCAAAATATGTGTATAGCTGATTTGTCAGACTTTTATAGCCTCAAAAAGTATAGGAGATGTATTATGATATATGGAATAGAAAGCAGAAGGTTAATTTTTATTCGACATCTAGGCGTAGCGGTATTTTCCGCTATATTGGTTTATTTGTTTTATCTATCTTATTCAGCATGGGGGGTTGTTCCTGCTTTATTCCCAGATTGGGGAGCTGATCATCCATTTTGGAGGGCATGGGCACATGCGGCATTTGTTCTTCTTTTCCTTACCCTGATCATTTCACCAGCTGCCACACTATGGCCCCCTATTAAACGATTGTATTCTTGGAGGCGTGAATTGGGTATATGGTTTGCTGTGTTATCTTTCGGACATGGTTACGCTATATGGGACCGTTGGGCGCGCTGGGATGTGGCAAGATTATTTGGATTTGAATATATGGAAGACGTAGGTGGATATATTCTCTTTAGACCAGAAGTTGGCATAATGAACATGATGGGACTTATAATAGCTCCTATGATCATCTTACTTGTCGTTACTTCTTTTGACGGAGCAGTAAAGTTACTCGGAGCATCTGCGTGGAAGTGGCTTCACACCACATTAGTACATGTTATTTTCTATATTGTTATGATTCGCGGTGTATTGTATCTTTTTTATTTCTTTCAATATTCGCCTCCTAACTGGCGGGCGTATCCTCCAATTTGGTTCTTATATGTTTTTCTTGGGATGGCTATTTTTGTCGTTTTACTTCAGGCGTGCGCCTTTACTAAGACTGTACTCCATCGGAGAGGACGCAAACAAAAGAATGGTATTATCCAGATAGCTGCAGTAATTGGTATAGCCATAATGTTTGCAATGCCTTTGGTGCTAATGACGGGAACGATTGCGTATTTTGACAATCGAACGATAAAAGAACCACCAGAGTTAACACAGGACGTAGAAAATTATGCACAAAATTTTGAAATGGTTATCCATGAAGAAAACCAGAATATTTACATTTGGGCAAAAAATCTTGACAGTGCACCATACTTTCGCCAAATGACCGAAATATCAGGGGAGAAGATTCTGAACCAGATATACCGTTACGACGATCAGACTTTATATATGGAAGAACTAGATGCTGACATGGAGCTTGTTTGGTCTAAAATAGAGAATGTGAGACCAGAAGATATTGGAATTTTAGAAGTTGCCATAGAAACAGGGGGATGGGCAGAACAGTACGGAGCAGGAGAACACAAAATTCCATTTTCTAGTGGAGAATTACAAGTCTCCATTCATAATGTAGGAGAAATCATTCCCGATGCGGTGTTTGAAATTCCCGATGATATTGAATTTAGTTCACCTTAATGAGGTATCCGTAAGTTAATTCTGAAATTATACATTGTAGTGTGGCTATATATGAAGAGCTTGTTTTTACAATCACATTGAATTTGTAGAGACAAGCTCATTTTTTTCATAAAACATGGAATATAGGAATCGATTATAAATCCTTATTCATTACCAACAAATTACTTTCCCACAAAAAAACATTATAATTATATTTCAACGTGTAACACGCTAACTAATTTAATAAAATTATTTTTAAACTTTTGCTAGTCTCTAATTTACATAAGATTGAAATCCGAACTTTAAGAGGAGAGGTTGACATAGGAACCTCTCCTCCATTTATTAATGTCCTCCGTGGTCATCTCCACCTAATGAGACAATTTCCAGTTTTTCATCTAATATACCTTGAGTTATAAATGGAATATCAGTAAATGTACCAATTATAAAGCCATGGTTATATGGTCCTTCTGTTGGTTCTTCCTGAAATGCGGGTTTAACTTTGGCAAGATACTGATAAAGTTCATCTGTGATTTCACCTTCATCTAACAACATCATTGGAGCATGCTTTCCTAAATGAGCAAAAGGAGCAGCCGCAATGGCAAGTTCAGGTGTATTAGTTGATGAAAACACAAAACCGTGCCCAGGACTAGTAATTCCCCAACCAAATCCTGTTTCAGCATCTTTATATGAGGCGAATTCAATGGATTGAGCTACTGGATTATCCCCTTCAATTCGGTGAACCGTTCCATACGTTTCTAACTCTTGAGCAATCTCATCAGATATAATATCTTCTGGTCCTACAAGATAGATCGTTACCCCATTCTCTCTTGCATTAAGAGCATCAATTGTTTCTTGTGGAATCCCATCATTATCAACATAAAGTACAGATTCATTCATGTGAGCAATCCAATTTCCAACAGAAATTGTATATTCTTTTGCGTCTTCCTCTGAAGAACCAATTATTACATTTGGATGAACTTCATTAATGGTTTCTGTAAATTTTTCTTCAATGTTCCTAGCAAAATCTGCTACATTTGCACCCTGTACTTGTTCAACATTGTAGGCGTTTAATTTATTTAATTCTGCTTCTGGAAGATCGCCAACCACGAGGACTTGAGTGTCTTCACTATTGCCTTTTGGTTGTAGTCGATTAAGTTCATTTAAGACATCTTCAGAAATTTCTCCGTCCAAATACAACATAGGACCATCATTAGGATGGTGAACCAGTGTTAGAGCGGCTAAGGAATATTGCCATTGATTTAATGGAGCCAATATAACTGTCCCAGGTTGATTTTCCTCATGGGTTGCTGGCCAAACAGTTTGAGATACGTGAATGGATAATTGGATAGGATCATCCTCATTTATTCGAGTAATGTTCTTAGTATTTACGACCTTTAATTCATCAGTTGCTAAATTATTGAGGTTCTCCGGAGCTTTTGCCGCTTCCTGTTCTAAATTCGATCTATCTACGTTAACTGAGTCACCCTGGTGCCCTTCATGATCCATCTCTTCGTCCATATGATCCATTTCTTCGCTTTTTTCGATATCCTGATGCCCTGCATGATCTTCTTCGGCTTGGGTACAAGCGGCAAGGAGCATACTTAAAAGTAAGAAGGAGACAACTAACATCAACTTAGTAGCTTTTGATTTTTTCAATTTATCCATTCCTTTCTAATAAATAACTCCATTTATCTCTCCTGCCTTTATCTTATCCAAATTAACTCTACTCAATCGTTGATTTGAATTTTTTAAGTCTTAAAGTGTTTAACACAACCGAAACAGAACTAAATGCCATTGCTGCTCCGGCTATCATAGGATTCAGCAGAATTCCAAATTGGGGATATAGTAAACCCGCTGCTACTGGAATCAAGACAATGTTATAACCAAATGCCCACCCAAGGTTCTGCCAGATCATCTTCATCGTTGATTTAGATAGTCTGAGGGCCGTTACAACGCTTTTAATATCACCACGCATCAAAGTGATATCTGCGGTTTCCATCGCAACATCCGTCCCCGTTCCAATGGCAATTCCTACATCGGCTTGAGCGAGTGCAGGAGCATCATTGATACCATCACCGACCATAGCCACCATTTTTCCTTCTCCTTGTAGTTTTTTTACTTCTTCTGCCTTATGTTCAGGTAACACCTCAGCAATATAGTTATCGATTCCGGCTTCCATTGCAATCGCTTTGGCCGTTCGTTTATGATCGCCTGTTAACATAATCACTTCAATACCCATCGATTTTAAGGCTTTGATTGCTGGGATGGTTCCTTTTTTCAATGTATCAGCTACTGCTATGATCCCTGCAAATTCCCCGTCAATCCCAACATACATGGGTGTTTTCCCTTGATCAGCTAATGTAATTGCTTTTTCTTCGTATAACCCCAAATCAATATTGTATTTACTCATCAGTTTGATGTTGCCAATTAAGACTTCTTTGTTATTTAATGTGGCAAGTAATCCGTGACCAACAATCGCTTCGAAAGATTCAGGGTCATTTATAGGAAGGTCTTTTTCTTTGGCAGCTTCCACAATGGCTTCACCTAATGGATGCTCTGATGCAGTTTCAACTGATGCAGCTACTTGCAATAGTTCCTGTTCACTTACTATATCAGTTGTAATGATATCTGTTAGTTTTGGCTTGCCTTCCGTTATGGTACCGGTCTTATCTAAAACAACAGTCTTAATTTTATGGGCACGTTCTAAACTTGTAGCATTTTTAATTAGGATGCCATTTTCAGCTCCTTTTTCTGTACCAACCATGATTGCTGTTGGTGTTGCCAAACCTAACGCGCAAGGACAAGCAATAATAAGAATCGCAATAAAGGTAGTTAATGCGAAAATCAGACTTGGGTCCGGACCGACAAAATACCAAACAATAAATGAGACTACCGCTATTAGTAAGACTGCCGGTACAAAGTAAGCAGAAATTAAATCAACGACACGTTGAATGGGAGCTTTCGAACCTTGAGCTTCATTAACCATTCGAATAATTTGTGCGAGTGCCGTTTCTTTCCCTACTTTTGTTGCACGAAAACGGAAACTTCCAGATTTGTTAATAGTCGCACCGATAACCTCATCTCCAGATACTTTTTCTACTGGGATAGACTCACCGGTTAACATGGATTCATCTATCGTAGATCTACCTTTCGTGACGACTCCATCGACCGGAATACGTTCACCTGGCCTTACAATGATCTCATCATCAATCTTTACTTCATCAACAGAAATTTCGAGTTCATTTCCATCTCTAATCACTCTGGCTGTTTTTGCTTGCAAA
>NZ_JRJU01000062.1 GCF_000787375.1 Halalkalibacter okhensis
CGACGGTGCCTTCATGGGTAGTAGGACATACCCTAAGCTAGCAACTACAGAGGCTACTTTTGGTGTGCAGATTTTATCAAGTTACAGATTTATATTAACAGGTAAAGATGGATCTTGGAAACGAGGGGTAGGTTTTATGTACCACTAAAACCATAAAGAAAAGTTATTATAATCCAACCGGGGTGATATATCATCCCGGTTTTTTTGTGGTTTAGATATCCCTCTGGAGAGCATGTAAAATCTACACCTTTTTCTTTATTCCGTTTAAATGGAGCGATTGTTCAATATAGGCAATCGTTTTTTCTTCTAACAACGAATGATAGGAGGTAATATAGAGTGCCTTAATTGTTAGTAAGGGAGATGAATACAATGTCAAACTTTAAGGAAGAAGAAAAGTTAGCTGGAGGGAATGTCTCAAATGTATATCGATTTGAAGATACTGTTCGACGAGAAATAAAACCTAATAGTTTGAAAATACATAAATTATTGCAGCACTTAGAGAGCAAAGGTTTTAATTATGCTCCGAAGTTTTTGGGTATTGATGAAAAATACAGGGAGATATTATCCTTCATTGAAGGATAGGCTGGAAATTACCCTTTGAAAAAATATATGTGGTCAAATGATGTGTTAAAAGAAATAGCACATATGCTTCGTCTTTACCATGACGCAGTTAGTGACTTTCCTTTGTTTGATGAATGGATTCCAATTGACAATACTCCTATAAATAGAGAGGTCCTTTGTCATAATGATTTTGCTGTGTACAATATTATTTTTAATCATGAACAGCCAGTAGGCATTATTGACTTTGATGTTGCAGCTCCCGGCCCAAGACTTTGGGACATAGCTTACACCCTCTATATATGCGTTCCTTTAAGCAGACTTTATCATAATGAAAAAGGTGAGACAGTCAATTATAATACTTTATATGATGCAGAAAGGATCAAAACAAGAATCAAGTTGTTCTTTAACTCTTACGATATTGAAGGTATAGATGAAGACTATTTAGAGATGGTATTGTTACGGTTAGAAGGGTTATGTAAATACATAAAGAGAAAATCCAACGAAGGAGACACTGCATTTCAAAAAATGATAGCCGAAGGACACCTTGAGCATTATGAAAAGGATATAGAATTCATTCGTGAACATAGGAGAGAGTGGTATTAATCAGAGTAATAAATTGATTTTAAAGGGACTAGACTATTTGATATCTCCAGATCACGCCTTAAACAATCTCGGAGTTTTAATCGAAGAACATATATAAGTTATCTCGAAATCGAGTCTTCCGCAATCGGGCGCGATTGCAGAAGATGATGGCTAACGACTTTGAATCGTTAGTCATTTTTAAATCATTCTTTAAATACATGTCTACAATGAAAGATCACATTATAATTCTAATTTTTTTATAAAAAGGTATTGATAACCAGCCGTATCCGTATAATGCTCTTCAATGGATAATTCTGATTCATGATGAAGCAATCCATCGATGACATGTACAGCATCCCTAGCGTTTGTGTTAATAACCTTTGTATAAAAAGAAGAAAATTGATCGCTGGTGAATCTATAGATAGTAGTTCCTTTCCCTGTTCCGTAGTGTGGGTTAGCATCAGCATGAAGAGAAGAGACGCCAACTTGTACACGCATGCCATCCGAAGATGAGGTACTCCCATTTCCCCAATATTTTGATAAAGAAAGATGATGTTGAAAATTTACTAAAGTAGCTTGAGCTTTACTCAAAGAATCCTCATGTAATCGCCATTGGGCTGCATTAGCTAACTGATGATAGGTGATTCCTGGTGTTGCTTCAGCCATTTTGGTAAGACCGATATTGGTTCCCATAGCCATAATCGTAGCCATTACAATAGACTTTTCTTCTCCCTTAGGTGGACGATTACTAGACGCATGAGCAAGGTGTTCATCGAATCCTGTCCAATTTGAAACTTCAATCAATAAATCAGTAAGTTTTACCCGTGGTAACATGTTATATAAAGTTTGGCTAAGAGATTTGGCATCTTCCGGTGTATCTTTCTCTAAACGGTCAAGTCGTATCCTTGACTTGTCAATACTTATTCCCTCAAGAGAATCTATGTTTTCCAATATATAATCTAATCTTTCATTTAAAGCAGTATTTCTCTCAATTATATATTCTTGAGCTGACATACCAACAGCTAATCTATTGCCTGTATTCTTAGTTTCATCCCAATTATCTTTAGTGACTAAGTATTCTTCAAAATCCTTATGTAACCTGCTTCCAGCAACCCATATATCTCCTGAACGGATATGGTTTTTTAATTCGGTTAATGCTGCTAATTCATAATACTTTCGATTAATATTTCCATCTTCATCATAGACATGTTTCTGCCATCTCTTTGGCACAAAATCCAATGGCGCGCCTTCGGGAATATGGCGTTTCTTATTATTGTTAATTTCACGCAAGACATTTAGAGCGCGCAATAAAGGCTCAGAAGCCTGAGTCGTACGGAACTCCAATTTACTGAGAAGTACCGGTGTATACTTTCTAAGGTAACTAAACCGGGTGACCAACAAATCTAAGTAATCGTAGTCCATAGGACGAGCTAAACGTGTTGCTTCTTCTATAGAATCAACAATCCTTTCCCAAGGCATTATTTTCTCTAATACTTCAAATGGATCTAGCTCTTCATTTCGTGCTTTTACTAAAGCTTCACCAATATCCGCAAAGTGCAGTACTTTTTCATTGATAGATTTTCCATTTTGCTTTTGCAGTTCTTCTTGTGCTTTTCTACCCTTTGACTGTAAGATCATAATTTGGCGGTCATGAATTTCGATAGCTTGATCGATTAGATCTTGACTAAGAGTTAAAAGGTGAGCTACAAGAATAGCGTACCTTTTATTCTCATTAAACCTCCGAAAGGAATGAGGTTCATATCGGGCGCCTAGCCTAGCAAGCTGAAGCAGCCTATTCGAGTGAATATTTTCGGACTCTGTTGAAAGATTTAATAAACGAACATATTCTAATCTCTCAATTACTTTTAAAAAAGCATCTGGTGATGACTGACCTGGTATTTCCCTTAGCCATCCAAGCTTAGTTTTGGATTTATCGGAAGGGGTATCAATTAATTTCTCCAATTGTTGTTTTTGCCATGGAGATAACGGTTTATAGAGTGAATTATATACTTTCTCCTCTGCCCTTCGCCTTGTTTCCCATACTAATCTTTCAATCGTTGTCATAGCAGGCAGAATGATTTTTCGCTTTCGCATTTCTTCTAAAGTCATCCCTATTAGGAACAGTGCATTTGAATTTTCAATTGCATGGGGGAGTAATGCCTGTGAAATAATCCGATATGACTGTGCTGAAAAATTAGAAAAACCATAATACTTTCGTATTTCCTCCATATGTTCATGTTTCGTTTGCTCTCGTTCAGAATATAGCTTAAATTCACTTGCATCTACTTGTAACTGATTAGCAACATAGTTTATCACCTTATCAGGAACATTCTTGATATCTGAAAGAGACCAACCAGGGTAACGAAAAAGACAAATTTGAATAGCGAATCCCAATCGATTATGATCTCTTCTTCTACGTCTTATTACCTCAATATCATCTTGTGTAAGGGTATAGTAATACGCTAATTCCCAATTACTTAAAGTAGACGGGATTAACAAAAAATCCTTTCTTTGATCAGGTGTAAGTAGTTCTCTTGCTCTTAGATACACAGGAAAATCCCCCTAATCCAACCCGAAGGTTTAATTTTTTTCTAAAGCTCGATACAACACTGATTTACTAACACCCGTCATATCCGTAATTTCTTTGATGCTATATTGTTTAGATGAATGTAGTTTTAAAGCACGTTCCACCAACTTGGGGTCTTTGGAAGGTCTCCCCCCATTTCGGCCTCTCATTCTTGCAGATTGTAATCCTGATTTTGTACGCTCACTGATAATATCTCGTTCTAGTTCAGCAATACTCGCCATTGTTCGGAAGAAAAAACGTCCCATAGCTGTTGATGTATCAATATTATCCTGTATGGAAATAAAATTGACCTCTTTTTCTTCAAAGGTTTCAACCAATTCAATTAGATGTTTTGTAGACCTTGAGATACGATCCAACTTATAAACGACCACAGAATCACCTTTACTTATAGCCTTTAGGAGTTGTTCTAATTCTGGACGTTCTTTTCTCGTTCCAGTTATTTTCTCTTTGTAAATAACAGCTGCGCCTGCTTTTTCTAAAACATCAATTTGAAGATCTAAAATTTGATCTTGAGTAGAAACACGAGCATATCCAAAAACTTTTCCCATTAAATTCCCTCCCCAAGAATAATTGTTCCCTAATTCGGATTATAAGTCAATTTTAGGGAAGATGAATACGGGAAGGGTTTAGGGATTAGAAAACGCCAAAAATCATGTGTACTATAGATAGGTAAAGTTTTTCCCTTAAACGTTCGTTAATGGGAATTACTATTAGAAAAATCATTTTATGTTTTTCATTCAAATATTCACTTGAATATTAACCAAGGAAAGGTATATACTATATTCAAGTGAACACTTGAATATCAATGGGGTGATAATGTGAATAAGAAAGATACTTGTGAAATTTTTTGTTATGACGAGGAAAAGGTCAATCGAATACAAGGTGATTTAAAAACAATCGATATTGTTAGTGTTGCCCAAATGTTAAAAGCAATTGCGGATGAAAATAGGGCAAAGATTACCTATGCTTTGTGTCAAGATGAAGAGTTATGTGTGTGTGATATAGCAAATATTATTGGTATTACGGTGGCAAATGCTTCTCATCATTTAAGGACCCTTCATAAGCAGGGGATTGTAAGATATAGAAAAGAAGGAAAACTAGCGTTTTATTCGTTAGACGATGAACATATTAGACAAATAATGATGATTGTACTAGAACATAAGAAAGAAGTGAATGTCAATGTCTGATCAAAAGGCAATAACATCTGAACAAGAAATGAAGGCCTATCGTGTACAAGGTTTTACTTGCGCAAACTGCGCGGGTAAATTCGAAAAAAATGTAAAACAGCTATCTGGAGTTGAGGATGCAAAAGTAAATTTTGGTGCATCTAAAATTGCTGTTTATGGTAATGCAACGATAGAAGAACTAGAAAAAGCAGGTGCATTTGAGAATCTCAAAGTGACACCTGAAAAATCTGCTCGCCAAGCATCACAAGAGGTAAAAGAAGATACGAAAGAAGATAAAGTGCCGTTTTATAAAAAGCATAGTACTCTACTTTATGCTTCCTTATTGATTGCCTTTGGTTATCTTTCCTCGTATGTGAATGGAGAAGAGAACATTGTTACTACCTTATTGTTTTTAGCATCCATGTTTATCGGAGGATTATCACTTTTTAAAGTTGGTTTGCAAAACTTACTACGTTTTGAATTTGATATGAAAACCCTTATGACAGTGGCTGTTATAGGTGGTGCTATTATTGGAGAATGGGCAGAAGTTGCCATTGTTGTTATTCTCTTTGCAATCAGTGAAGCACTTGAGCGATTCTCTATGGATAGAGCAAGACAATCGATTCGTTCATTAATGGATATCGCTCCTAAAGAGGCACTTGTTAGACGTAATGGACAAGAAATAATGATTCATGTTGATGATATTGCTGTTGGGGATATCATGATTGTAAAACCTGGTCAAAAGATTGCGATGGATGGTGTAGTTGTAAGTGGGTACTCTGCCGTTAACCAAGCAGCTATTACAGGTGAATCAGTCCCTGTCGAGAAAACGGTTGATAATGAAGTATTTGCAGGTACCTTAAATGAAGAAGGATTACTTGAAGTAGAAATAACGAAACTTGTAGAAGATACAACAATTTCTAAAATTATTCATCTTGTAGAGGAAGCACAAGGGGAACGTGCTCCTTCGCAAGCATTTGTTGATAAATTCGCAAAATATTACACACCGATTATTATGATCATTGCAGCATTAGTTGCTATAGTCCCTCCATTATTCTTTGATGGCAGTTGGGAAACATGGATTTATCAAGGATTAGCTGTTCTTGTTGTTGGTTGTCCTTGTGCGTTGGTTATATCGACTCCTATTTCTATTGTTTCAGCGATTGGAAATGCTGCGAAAAAAGGGGTCCTTGTAAAAGGCGGAGTGTATTTAGAAGAAATGGGCGCCTTAAAGGCTATTGCATTCGATAAAACAGGAACATTAACAAAAGGGGTCCCAGCTGTAACTGATTATAATGTGTTGAACAAACAGATAAATGAAAAAGAATTACTATCCATTATTACTGCATTGGAGTATCGTTCTCAGCATCCTCTTGCTTCAGCCATCATGAAAAAAGCAGAAGAAGAAAACATTACTTATTCTGACGTACAGGTAGAGGATTTCTCTTCTATCACAGGAAAGGGTATAAAGGGTATCGTAAACGGGACGACTTATTACATCGGTAGCCCGAAACTCTTTAAGGAATTATTGACTAATGATTTCGATAAAGACTTAGAGCAAAATGTTACTACTCTTCAAAATCAAGGTAAGACAGCCATGATTATTGGAACCGAAAAAGAAATACTTGCAGTTATTGCAGTTGCTGATGAAGTTCGTGAGTCAAGTAAGGAAATTCTTCAAAAGTTACATCAACTTGGAATCAAAAAAACAATTATGCTTACTGGTGATAACAAAGGTACTGCGAATGCTATCGGAGGGCAGGTTGGAGTATCTGATATAGAGGCAGAATTAATGCCACAGGACAAATTAGACTTTATTAAACAGTTGAGATCCGAGTATGGCAACGTAGCAATGGTAGGAGATGGGGTCAATGATGCACCTGCATTGGCGGCCTCAACAGTTGGGATTGCAATGGGTGGAGCTGGTACAGACACAGCCTTAGAAACTGCAGACGTCGCTCTAATGGGAGACGATTTAAGAAAACTTCCATTCACTGTAAAACTTAGCCGGAAAACTCTTAATATCATCAAAGCTAACATTACTTTTGCAATTGCTATTAAATTTATTGCCTTACTATTGGTTATCCCAGGTTGGTTAACGCTCTGGATTGCCATTCTTTCCGATATGGGCGCAACCCTTCTAGTAGCTCTAAATGGTTTGCGACTAATGAGAGTGAAAGAATAAAGGAAAAAGTGCTAAAAAGGGCTCTTCCAGACAGATGGAAATTCCTTTTTTAAAAAGGACTCATTATTAGTATAACTTCTAAATATAATAAAAAATCAGTTAGTGAGTTGATGTAATTGACTTTAATTTTGAACGTTATTTCTGCAATAGGGGCATTTATAGTTACCAATATTGATGATATTTTTGTTTTGATGCTGCTATTTTCACAGGCAAAAGCACAGGTGAAAACGAGTGAAGGTTTAAAAGGTAACCAGACAGAGAATAAGCATATATCCCCTAAGGATATAATTATTGGACAATATCTAGGTTTTACCTTGTTAGTAGTAGTTAGTCTCTTAGGAACTTTTGGAGTTATGTTAATTCCAGAGAAATGGGTAGGATTACTTGGACTAATCCCAATCTATTTAGGGATTATGTTGTTTATAAAGGGAGAAGATGAGGATGAAAATGCAATTCTTTCAAGTTTAAATTCTGGAAAGTATAATAGTGTCTTTTTAAGTGTAGCATTTATAACATTTGCTAATGGCGGAGATAACATTGGAATATATGTTCCTTTCTTCTCTACTTTAACCATGAACCAACTAGCAGTAACGGTTATTACTTTCTTTATTATGGTTGCGATTTGGTGTTTTATTGGATATCGTTTGGCAGCTTTTAAACATGTCTCTGAAACCTTAGAGAATTACGGTAGATGGATTATACCCATTGTCTTTATTGGTTTAGGAATCTATATCATGGTGGAGAACGAAACTTTCAGTGCCCTTTTGAGTTTAATAAATTATTAAAAAATAATCTTCAAAAGTCCCTCTAGTTAACAGTTGGGACTTTTGTTTTTCTTATTTACAAATAACGGAACCTACCTTAACCAACTAACTATTGGATATAAGTAATTGCTTGTCTACCCAGTTGCACCCATGCAGCTTCAAAGTCTGCTATTTTGGCCTTTCTATTCTTTGTGTTTGCTAGTGGATCACTAAAGTAAATATAGCATTGGTCATATCATATCCTGTTACTAATACAGAGTGCAGCTTATGAAGCCCTATTAGATTAATTTGCAACACAGGTGAAATAGAAAAAACTGAGGAGTTACCACAAAGGAACCCTAAAAATGGTAAGTACCAGCATGTTTGGATTGATTGCATGAATAACCAAATGGAAATATGTCTGGAATTATACAGATAATAAAACTACTATAATAGTTACTAATAAGCCTATGATTTCTTAGCGTAGGAATCATAGGCTTATTTTATGTCGAAATTTGCTTAGCGTGGGTTTTATGTCAATTATCTTAACCAGTCATAATGGATGACTTTACAGTATTCAATGTAAAGTCATCCATTTTTTTGTATCTTTAAAGACTATTTAACTAAACTGATTTTTATAGTATTTATAGTAAATAAAGAAAGGAGGAAGATTATCTAAGATTAAGAGATTGAAAGCTTTCCAAATTGAATAAAAGAATAAATTTCAATAGGAGTGATACTTATGAAAGTAATTACCCTTCTAACAAAAGAAGGAAAGACTCGGTACATGTTACTAGATCATAACAATGAGCCGGTCCAACCAGTTTTACATTATTTAAAGTTTAAGGACAACAGTGGAGCCTCGCGTAATACCTTACGGTCATTCTCATATCATTTAAAGCTTTTCTTTGAATTCTTAGAACAAATAAACAAGGATTATCGTGATATTGGAATAGATGAAATGGCGGATTTTATACGATGGTTACAAAACCCGCACCAGGATGTAAAGGTGTCCCCTATCTTCCCTAAACAGCCAATTAGAAAAGCAAAGACAGTAAATATCATCATCAATACTGTTCTTGGATTTTATGACTACCTAATGAGACATGAGGACTATAGTATTCAATTGACAGAACGTTTAAAGAAACAAGTACCTGGGTCCCGTAAGGGGTTTAAAAGTTTTCTGCACCATATAAACAAAAATAAATCCTTTACCTCTCATATTCTGAAATTAAAAGTGCCTAAGCAGCAGCCAAAAACACTCTCAAAAGATCAAATTGCATTAATTATGAATGCCTGTGTAAATATGCGGGATCTATTTTTAATACAGCTTCTATGGGAAAGCTCTATGCGTATTGGCGAAGCCCTTACTTTATGGCTTGAAGATTTCGAGGTTGATGCGAGAAAAATTCATATACGTGATCGGGGTGAATTGTCTAATCTAGCTGAGATTAAAACGGTATGTAGTCCCCGAAGTATTGATGTATCTGAGGATCTAATAAATATGTACTTTGATTATATTGCTCAATTTCATACCGATGAAGTTGATACAAATCACGTTTTTATTAAGTTGACCGGAGAAAATAAAGGCCAGCCGTTAGAATATACCGATGTCGTAGCACTGGTTCAACGTCTTCGTAAAAAAACAGGCATTTATTTCACTCCGCATATGTTACGTCATACATCATTAACGGAACTGAGAAAGGCTGGTTGGAGAGATGAACATTTAATGAATCGGGCCGGTCACGCTCATATTCAAACAACAATGCAGATGTATATCCATCCTTCGGATGAGGACATTCGAAAAGACTGGGAAAACGCTCAAGATCGAATGAAAATCAACAAAGAAAATAAGGAGAATAACGAATGAATTTATCTGTTGGACACCTATTACCAGAAATTAAAGTTAGTGAAATAACCCAAAAAGTCACTGGTTACTTTGAAAATGACATTTGGGACGCAGACGATGCAGCCTTTAATGATTTTAGAAAATCAGAATGGGGGAAAACCCATCGCACAATGAATTTTTCGGTATTTCCAACTAGGCTTAAAAATGAAGTTAAGTTTTTTATCCTTACTCGTATTCAAAAAGATGACCTGCAATTGTATTCAGCTGTACATAATTATGCCAGATCCTTTAAACAACTTTCTAAATTTCTTAAAAAATTTTATCCTAATATTAATAGCTTTGCAGATTTAGACATAAATAAAGCATTGATGCAATTGAGATCACATTTAAGTGAATTAGGTTTGAGCATACGAATCTATGGAAGAAGGAAGCTTTCTAATTACGAAAATCTACTTAATCGTTTATTTTTGTTTTATAAAGGCTTCTATGATACAAGAGATGAATTTGAAAAAGATATCTGGGATGTTAGAAATATTCCTGGTGCAAGATTTCCTGATCATGAATCAAGACATATCCTGAATTTCGAGGATATCCCTATTCCCTTTCGCCCTTTAGCCAAAAGATATTTAAAATTTAGAATCAGTCATTTATCTCTTGGCCAATGTACTCTTGACGTTAGAATATTAAAGCTATTTTTGATATTTATACATGATAAATATCCCTCTTGGAAGGATTTAAATGCCTTAACACGAAAAGATATTGAAGATTATCTTATATTTCATAACAAGAAGTTTCATAACAAAATACCATCAAAGAGAAGTTACTTAATTGTTCTAAATGTATTCTTAGAAACAATTGAAAAACTGCAATTCGATGAAGCGCCTGCGTTGCCTGTGAATCTATTGTTGTTTAAAGAAGATTTTCCTAGACCGATAACAAAAACTGAAAATGATATCAAGTACATTCCTGAAGGGGTCCTTCAACAAATCGAAGAAAAAATAGAGTTCTTAAAACCTTCAAAATACATACCGGTTATTGTATTACTTCGGGCTACTGGTTGGAGAATATCAGACATTCTTAATCTGCGTTATGATAATTGTTTAGAACAAACATCTCAGGGATGGTACTTATGCGGAGATATCAAAAAAACACAAGTAATGAATCATCGTGTACCAATTACAGATGAAGTAGCAGCGATAGTTGAAGCTGTAATTAAAGTGACTAAAGATCAAAGCGATACTATTAATAACCCTAAACATTATTTATTTGTACAGATCGAAGGTGTTCGCAGAGGTAGGCCTTTTAATTATTATGACATTCGCAGAAGTATGAAGCGCTTTACTGAAGAACAAAACATAGTTGACGATTCAGGAAATCCCTTTTTCATTAAAAATCATGCCTTTCGGCATACCAAGGGTGTAGAGCTTCTTAATAACGGAATGAACATACTGCATGTTCAAAAATGGATGGCGCACGCTTCTCCTGAAATGACATTACAATATGCAAAAATCCTTGATACTACCATGCGTAAATCTTGGGAAGAAGCTACAAAACAAGGTATTTTTCGAATTGACATTGAAAATAAACGACCAGTTAAAGTTGAACTTACGGATATTGAAAATGAAGATATAATTGAATGGGAATATATACGCCATAATTTAGACGCTGTAAAGATGGAGCTTGGCTATTGTATGAAACCTATTAAGCAGCCATGTCCTACTCAAGCGAACCCATGTCTATCCTGCCGTAATTTCTGTACTACACCAGAGTTCATACCCAAATTTGAAATGGAAATTAAAGAAGTTAGAAGTGTAATTGAGCGAGGTGTGGCTTTAGGGCGTCAAGTTTGGATAGATAAGAATCAAACCACTCTAGATCGTCTAGAGCCCATTCTAGAAACTTTGAAGGATGGTACAACGCATCATTTAGCTGGGAAAAAAGGACGCGAATATATTGGAGAGGAACGCACTCATGAGAAGTAAACATATTAGAAATACCGAAGGTGTTAAAAAACATGCACTAATGAAAAGCCAAGAGGCATCTCAAAAAGTGGACCATGCTATACAACGTCTTATAAAAACGAAAGTGAAAATTAACTTTAACCAGGTTGCAATGGAATCAGGTGTATCTAAGGCATTTCTCTATAACAATCAAGAAATACGAAACCGAATTGAGGGATTAAGAAAGCAACAAGAAGGGTTAAATTCTCCACAAACCGTAAAAAGGAATATGACGGATGCCAGTAAGGATTCTCTTATCGCTGCTAAAAATAACCGAATAAAAAAGCTCGAAGAGGAAAACAAGCGCTTGAAAGATGAATTATTGAAATTACGTGGTATGATCTACGATAAATTTTGAAGCTTTTTATTGTTATAAACAAAGATTTACCCAATTTCATTGATGATATATATGAATGGTTTTAGTTTTGCCTATTGCACTAATGGTGCAGGTTAATGAAAGAGTATCTTTCATTTTCTAATTAATAATAGTAAAATAAAAATGAACTGGAAAATTGTAGCTAGGGTTCCGCTATCTAGGTAGGTTTGTGACCGAGGGCTATTTCTTTTACAATATGTAAAAGGCACCTATTGACATAAAAGGTCCGAGGGGAAAGGTTCAGCGTATTTGTTATGCGTTGAAATCTTTCTCTTCGGACTTTTTTATTATTCAAGGAGGCTTATATGAAAAGAATTGATGATTTAAAAGCTGGTGTTGCAGTCATTATTTTGTCTAAAGAGAACCAAGTTTTGTTGCAAAAAAGGTCAGATGTAGGACTTTGGGGTATTCCTTCAGGGCATATAGAAATAGGAGAAACAGTTTCGGAAGCTGCTATTAGAGAGGTAAAAGAAGAAACAAATTTAGATATAAGCATAAAAAAGTTGATTGGTGTGTACTCTGACCCTAATTCACAAGTATTTGAATACCCCAATGGTAAAGTAGTACATTTTATTACAACTTGTTTTCTTGCTGAGATTACTGGTGGGGAACTTAAATGTAATTCAGATGAGTCACTAGAAATTAAGTTTTTTGAACAGCATAACTTACCTCAAGACTTATTGAAAATGCACCCTCGATGGTTAATGGATGCTTTATCTAATAGAGAGTCAGCGTTCATTCGTTAAGAAATTCCTATTAAACTAAAGGTGCATTACTTGAACAAGTCATCAAAAAATGATCATACCTTTGTAAACCAATATTTACATTGAATACATGTAAATGATGTGAGAACCATTGATATTCCAATAGTTCTCACATCGAAGTTAGGATAATCGGAAACTGTTGGTGGTACCCCAGGCTTTTCTTTGTTCGTCCTTTTTTTTACTCCTAACCAATTTAATGCTTATTACATCCTATGGAGTTTCAAGGGTTAAAGAATTAGATTTGAGGCAAGAATTATTTGTGAAACTCTCGCATAGGAAGTGATTGATTTATGCAAGAACTAATTTTAAATATTAAGAAAAAATCAGTCTTCGTAAAATTACAACCAGAATTAATAAAAGATCTATCCCTGACTTTTTTCTTTGCATTTTCGATGATCATGTTTGAAATTTTTTTAACACGTTTGTTTGCAGTTATTTTTGATTACAATTATGTATTTCTTGTCATCTCGTTAGCTACATTAGGAATTGGAATTGGAGGATATTTTGCTTATCAGTTTCCTATTCTTTTCCGTAGTCTATATCCACTTGCACTATGTGGGCAAGGTGTTTTGCTAATAGGTGTAACGTCATTAATTTATCTTACGCCATTTCAAGGCATCACCTTTTACTCCATTCTCTCAACAGTACCATTTTTGTTTACTGGTTATATTTTAGCTAGTATTTTTCAAAAATTACATACTAAAGTTCATGTTGTTTATTTCATCGATTTAGTCGGAGCAAGTTTTGGGGCGAGTTTTGCCATTCTCTTGATGAATCATTTATCCCCTATTCCAATGATATCTATGATATCACTTGCTTTATTTTTAGTTGGGAGTATTCTCGTATTTACTCATTTAAAAAAAGCTGCAAAAGTTATGTTAATCATGATACTAGCCTTATTGATGTTAAATATATTTTCTCCTTTCTTAACAACGGACCGTTTTTTGTCTTATCAAACAAGTCCATATACAACGTTTTCTGAACAAGAGGGAAACATTATCTATTCTGAATGGGATTCATTTTCACGCACTGATGTTTACGATGCAAAAGACGGAGATTTTTTGTATATGACGATAGACGGAGGTGCTGTTTCTTCGATTTCTCGTTTTGACGGAGACCTAAATACAGTAGACTATTTGCAAATGAATACAAGTGATTTAGCTTTTCAGAATCCAAAAGAAAAAGAGAGGGCATTGATTATTGGAAGTGGTGGTGGACAAGAAGTCTTATCTGCTGAAATGGCAGGCTATTCCAAGATTGAAGCTCTAGACATAAATAAAGGTAGCTTTAACGCCGTTCATTCACTTCGATCATTTGCTGGGGATGTATTTGAACGAGATGGTGTCGAAACGATTGTAGCTGATGGTCGAAATTATATTCGTGAGACAACAAATACTTATGATTTGATATTCCTTTCACTGGTAACAAAGCAATCTGATAGTGGACTAGGGTTAGCCTTAACGGAAAATTTCATTTATACGAATGAAGCGTTACGTGACTATTTTAATAAACTCAAAGAAAATGGCCAACTTTCATTTCTACTTCACGACGAAAAGGAGCTAGCTAAAGTCATCCATAGTGCAGAAAGCTATTATCAAGAAAGGGGAATTCCATCTAATGAAATTAAAAATCACATAGCCGTTGTCGGTAGTCAACACATTTTTGGTCATGTAGTAGCCGAGCCGGGAAGCATCGAACGGCCACTGCTTATTTTGAAAAAGCATCCATTTACAGAAAAGGAAGCGACGAAACTTTTCGACTCTGCCGCGAATATCGCACAGCTCCCCTTACATGTTCCATATAGATTTGATCACTACAAAGATTTAGCAAACAGGCTTCATGATACGGCCATCCCTTTTAAAGCAAACCGAGATGCTCAGCCTTTCTTTTTTCATAAGAATGATGGGATTCCTTCTTTTTTATGGTTTGGTTTGATTCTTATAAGTCTTGGCGCTTCTGTAATGAGTTTAATTTATCGAAAGCAAGTTCCAGTTGGAAGCATGGTTTATTTCAGTGGGATTGGAATCGGTTTTATGCTTATTCAAGTAACGCTGATACAACGCCTGACATTGCCTCTAGGGCATCCTACTTGGGCATTTGTTATCGTATTAACAACACTTCTTATTTCCGGTGGAATTGGAAGTGCCTATTCGACTAAATGGAAAAGAGAAGAGGATAGAAGATTTGTCCCAATATTACTTGTGGCATTTCTAACATCTGTCGTGTATCTATTAATTCATTTTTACTATCAGTCTGAGCTGGCACTCTCCACATTTCAAAGAACCTTGCTTGTCATTACTATGCTTATCCCAGTAGGTTTTTTTATAGGAATGCCATTTCCATATGGGATGAGTAGGCTTAAAAAACATCAAATTTCAATTAGTTGGGGGATCAACGGTTTAATGACGGTTGCCGGTTCAATAGTAGCAGCCATGTTATCTTTAACGTTTGGAATGAATCTTACAATAATAGTAGGGGTTGTTGTTTATCTCTTGTTATTTATTTTTCAACCTCTGTTAAAAATGTAAATCAGAAATGTGATTTTTCCTTAGCCAGAATTAAATTCTGGCTCTTATTGTGTTATTGACATACCTTACTAGGGTAATGTAACTTTAGTTAGAATACATTGTTAAAACAAACAAGGTGGGAAGAATAGATGAGTCAAACAGAGAAACTTGTTAAACTTGCTGTGAATGCTGGGATATCCTTTGGGGCAAAGTTAAATGCAAAACAATTACGAGTTCTAGCTGAATATATGAATGATGATCAAGAATTGGAATTAACAACGTTTCAACAGCTCTATATTGATGTGTCTGAAAATAAACTGGAGTTAGTAAAAGGAAAATTTACAGAAGCTGGTTTAATCTGTTATCCGGTTGGAAGTTTTGTTAAAAGCCTTCGTACCTGTAATTTTTGTAAAGGATCGGAGGAAGAAGGGATGCCGGTAGCTATCGAGTTAAATAAACGAATTGCGGGAAGGGAAGTGCCTTTTACCCTCAAACCAGCATATACGGGATGTCGAGTTGGTTGTGGTGAACCATTAATCAATGACATTGGGATTATTAAAGTAGGTACAAATGAGTTCGATTTATACATCGGTGGCACAAGCAAGGGAGCAGATGCTAAGGTAGGTACATTGTTCAAGAAACAACTAGTACCTGAACAATTATATGCGATGGTGGATGATATACTAGATCTTTATCACGAATTTGGAAAAAAAAGAGAACCGTTTTTCAAGTTTATTAATCGATTCGGCTTTGAAAATTTACAGCAGCAAGTTCTAAAAAAAAGATAAATGATAATCAAAAATTCAATCTACTGAAAGTAATAAACTGTTGACAGGATTTAGGAAGAAATAGGTTCAGCTAAGGTTGCGCTACTTATTACGTAGCGCACTTGTTTTTACCTAGCCATTGGTATTCACTTCTTATCTTTAGCTTTACTATAATTATGCACCCATAGCAAAGGCGCGACACCCTTGAGCACAATGTAAGCACATTTGACCACATCGTTGCGAAACTTCGTCTGGGTGATGTAAACAGTGGTTCCCGCAAACTTCACAAATATGGGCACATAACGAAGCAAGAGATTTAGCGAAGACGCTGCAACGGGCCATATATTTAGCAGTTAACGTACAAATATCAGCGCAGTCTCTAAGTAATCGCAATTGCTCTTTTCTGTGACTTGAGCTGTCCATTTGCAAAATAGAATACTCGGTAAATTCACAAATAGCTTCACAATGTTGAACCGTTTCAAGTGCTCTGTGTTGTGACATGTGGTTTTCCATATGATAAGACATAGTATGATTCAATTTAATTCCTTAAATTAAAAAAACTTATATCACAAGTTCATCGTATGTCTAGTTGATTACCTATGCTTTAGGCATTAGTCTAATTTTCAGGGTTTTACGAGTTCCAAACGGGCAGCTATTTAATTTCTCAGTATGATAAGATAAAAAACTAACGAAGACTTCCTGGTCTCGATACTGCTTCGTTATTTTCAAGAATAACCTTTTCCATTCCATCATATTTTCATCACAATTTTTTTATATTCTTTTCTTGTAATGAACATACACTTATGAGGAGGAAATGGAATGAAAATGAAGTTGGCTTTATTTGTATTAGCTGCAACCATGACAATTAGTACTCCTGCTTTTGCTAGTGGAAACGGAGTTGCGGAATGTGCGCAAATGTCGAAGGGACAACATGTAGCTATGTGTGCACAAAAAATGGAACGCGGGGTTTCTGACTGTGCCACTGCTCCTGAATGCCCTATGACAAGTGGATGTACGAATTAATGAACCAGGATGGTTAGTCAATAAAACACTTAGTATCATAAAAGTTTTTAAGGAGATTTCCTTGTATGAATACTGGTTAAATGAAAATAATAACAAA
>NZ_JRJU01000063.1 GCF_000787375.1 Halalkalibacter okhensis
TAGTGTTGACTATCCAATTTAAAGAACGTTTATGGTTTGTTCTTATGATTTGCTTATTATTATGTAGCCTTGGAATGGCTTGGCGTTTATGGCTTGAATGGGGGGAGTTTAGTTTAGTTGAACATATGAATCCAACAGTTTATGTTGGATATCCAATTATTATCTCTCTCATCATTACAGGGTTTTATAGCATTATTAGTTCTGTGTATGGAAAAAAGACAAAGTTTGAGAGCTAATAAAGCGTAAATTATTAAGCTCGCTTATTCAACAAAAAGGAGCGATACTTAACCAACACATGTTTCCTTGTTCGACTAACGGAGGAGGTTACTATGATGGACCTTTGTTTAGTTGATTAGTTAATTGGGAAAGGAGCTTATTTATTATGAATACTAAAAAATTAGATTTGTTAATACTACTATCATTGTTAATCGGTTTTCCGTTGTGCATAACGTCAACCTTTGTAGAGGTACCTACTGTAATACTTTTTATTATTTTACCAATAGGTATTCTTTTAAGTTTAATTGGAATTACAGCTTCTATCCTTCGATTACAGGCACATTAAATTGGTTTCCTTGTTCAAGTAACGGGAGATTTAGCACAGTAACCACCTTTTCATTAATCAGCCCTTTAAACACATGATAGATGTAATCATTTGGTTTTTAAAGAAAAGAGTATAGTAGACGAAAGTATGTTGATAGATAATAGTGTAGCTAGGATGTGAAAACCGTGTACAAAAGATATTCTGAAATTCTTCTGAGAACCTTAGTACTAAGCGTCATGAGTACGCTCTTTGTGGCTTGTAATCAAGCCGAACAAGGTGATAAAACCGGTCAAGAAGAAGAACGTGTAAATCAAACTGAAGATAATCTATCTGATGAGATTGACCAATCTTACTTCGAAATAGCAGATGTTCCTCTTTTTAGTTATAGAGATTCTAATAGTGGTTTGTATGGATATATTAACCTTGATGGTGAAGTAATCATTCCCCCTCAATTTGATCAAGCCTTTGATTTTGTAGAAGGTTTCGGTCTAGTTACTGTGGTGATTGATGGAATGATTAGTAGTGGCTTTATTGATGAAAAAGGGGAGTATATCATAGGACCGCGCTTTGTAGAGGCTAGTGAATTTTCAGAAGGGTTAGCAGCAGTAAGTACAGACCAAATGATAGGCTACATTAACAAGCAGGGGGAGATAGTACTTAGCTTTAACATTGATCAATTTGATCGTGTTTTCCCATTTTCAGAAGGTATGGCGATGGTAGGTAAATGGGGTAGTGAAGATGATTGGTATATGAGTAAAGGTTTTATCAATCGGGATGGTGATGTTGTTATCGAACCCCAATTTCGAAGTGCTGCCGATTTTTCCGCAGGGTTATCTCTTGTGTCTGATGGTGAGAAGGGGTTTTTAATTGACAAACAAGGTACGATCATTAATGAAGGACCAAGGGATAGGATGTGTCTTTATTCTGAGGGAATTGCATGTGAAAAGGATGAAAATGAAAGATGGGGATTTATCAACCTTTCGGGTGAAATCGTTATTGATCACCAGTTTGAGAGAGTGGGGGAATTCTCTCAAGGTTTAGCCCCTGTTAAACTAAACAGCTTATTGGGTTTTATCAATATGGATGGAGAAATGGTCATAGAACCACGCTATGAAATGGCAAGTAGCTTTTCGGAAGGACTAGCATGGGTGAGTGTCGATGAAAAATGGGGCGCGATTGATAGAAACGGAAATATAGTTATTGAGGAGTACTATGAATTTGCTGATAGCTTTAATGGCGGTCTTGCAAGGGTCTTTAATGAGGGGAAAGAACAGTTCGTTAACCAAAAGGGGGAAGTTGTCTTTATTGCGGAGTAAAATAAAGGATGAAATATTCCACTAACGGAAGCAATAGTGTAACAGGGCGATTGCTGTTGTCGCACTAACGGAGGAGGTTAATTTAATATGAGCGAAAAAACAAATGGTTTGTAAACAGCACATTCTATAATTAGAATGTGCTGTTCTTTGTGTCAAGTTCCCTTTACAGTAAAGTCCCCTTTACATTATAATTGCGTATAGAGAGGATTGTTTATATATGAAAAACCGAATGAAACAATTAAGGCAAGATAATGGAATATCACAGGAGCGAATGGCAGAAATGTTAGGGGTGTCTCGGCAAACAATTATTTCAATTGAAAAAGGACGTTACAATCCTTCATTACCACTTGCTATTCAAATTGCTCGTTGTTTTAACACGATTGTAGAAGAAGTGTTTCTTTTAGAAGATGAAGAGTAACTTACCAAAACTAAGTTGGAGGTTTTTTTATGATGAGTGATAAAGTAGGAAGAAGCTTTTTCTTAATATGTGGCTTTCTAATGTTATTTTATAGCCTGTTAATAGGTTTCTCCACTATATACACTGGGGATTTCTTTGTAGGACATGAACTTGTTTTCTTGGGTTCAACAGTTATGGCTTTTTGTCTATCATATCTATACCCGCAGTTTAAGGAAGGAGATGAACGTTCAAAAAAAATTAGAGAAAGAGGCATGTTTTTTAGTTATTTTTTTATTTTGGGTTATATGATTATTCTCATGCCACTTTTACAATTTGAAATCATCAACTTAAATGGATATCAGACAGTTAGTTTGTTAACAGCATTAACGATGATAACAGTATTCAGTTCATTTGTTATATTGTCAAAACGTTACTAACGAATTGTTTACTGTGGTGCTAACGAAGCAGGTTTGTGGAAGAAGATAATAAGTGGATGTGAGGATTCCTATGATAAAAATAATTGATATTAGTAATAGAAAACACGCTGAGGATGTTTTAAATGTTCAACTACCGTCATATAAGGTAGAGGCAGAAATAATTGGTTCCTATGAAATACCTCCATTAAAGGATACAGTTTATACTATGCAACATTGCGAAGAAACTTTCATTGGGTATTATGAAAATGAACAATTATGCGGAGCGATTTCTATTAAAGTAGTTGACGAAGAAGTTGATATTCATAGGTTAATCGTGCATCCAAACCATTTTAGAAAAGGAATTGCACAGATGCTATTAAATTTCATTGAAAGTACGTTCAAGGTTGAAACGATAAAAGTATCAACAGGTTCTAAAAATGCACCAGCTATTAGTTTTTATAAAAAGAATGGATTTATAAATATTAAAGAAATCATGGTGAAAGAACAATTATCCATAACCCTTTTTGAAAAGAAATTATAATCTTTAATTGAAGTAACTGGTGCTTGAGCGAAAGAGTAGGAGCTGTTGTAACGGCAGCTCCTTTGGCTTATTGCGCTAACGGAGCAGAATAGCACAATAGTAAAAATGGTAAATATCTGTGAAATATACTTAAATTTATGTTAATGTGTAGGCAGGAATGACTCCTTACAATTATAAATATTAAGGAGACGATATAATGGAAATTATTATTATGTTTATTATGTTTTACTTTGTTTTGATTTTGGCTTTTATTGTGTTCTTTAAAAATCGAGTAGGACCTAATAAAAGAAAAATTGAAGACCTACAAGCGAAAGTCGCTAAATTAGAGAAAGAAAACGAGGAATTAAAGCAAAAATGAGAAAGAGCGGTGCAAAATGCATCGCTTTCCTTGTTCTACTAAAGGAGCAGAAGAGTTGAAGAACCTTCAAGCCAATGTATACCTTCATTATTTTGAAAATGAGAATTTAGATTTTATAATTATATATAAGATAATCGACAGTGCCAGGTTGAATGAATGGAGGGCGAAGAAATGGATAAGTAAGGGATAGATAATATTAATCTAATATATGGGAGTTGAAAAATTTATGCCTGTAAAAAATATTTTAAATGACATAATTAAGGAACTAAACGGGTTACCTGGCATTGTAGGGGTAGTTTTAGGAGGCTCAAGAGCAAGAGGCACTAATCATGCAACTTCTGATATTGACATTGGAATATACTATGATGAATCGGCAGGTTTTAATGTCAACGATGTTAGCGGGGTTGCTACCAAGATGGATGATGAACATAGAGAGAGTCTAGTTACATCTTTAGGCAAATGGGGTTCTTGGATAAACGGTGGTGGATGGATTGTTGTTCAAGGTTATCATGTTGATTTAATATTTCGTGATGTCAATAGAGTAGAACAAGTCATTGATGAATGCTTGTTAGGTAACGTTTCAACTCATTACCATACTGGACATCCACATGCATATTTGAATGTTATGTATTTGGGTGAAGTCTCCCTCTGCAAAATACTGGATGATAAATCGAATCGAATTGCCAAACTAAAATCCAAAACCATGCCATATCCAAAACCTTTAAAAGATGCAATAATTGGCTACTTTATGTTCGAAGCATCCTTTTCTTTAATGTTTGCTAAAGACAATGTTGATAAAGATGATATTTCGTATGTTACAGGTCATTGTTATCGAACCATCTCATGTCTAAATCAAGTTTTATTTGCTATGAATGAAGAATATTGTATCAATGAGAAAAAAGCAGTTCGAATGATTGACGGGTTTGATACAAAGCCACTGAGCTACAAGAAAAGAATAGATAAAATTATCACATTACTTTCTCCAAGCATAGATAGCACAAGACAAGGGCTAGAAATACTTGAAGAACTTATTTCTGAAACGGATATTTTATTAAACAAATAGTTAAGACAAAAAAGTGTATGGAAATCTTATTTCCTGCACTTTTTTATATTTCTTTTCTATATTGTGAAAAAGTGTACTTAAAGTAACGCGAGCGAACTTTAAGAGGGTATCGCTTGTCTTATTGCGCTAACGGGGAGGATTGTGGAAGAAGTACTTACATAATGAAAAGGGGGAGTTAAATATGGATACCAGTGGGATTATATACGCTGCAGCAACAGAGATTCCAGAAAGTAAATGGGATATCAAATTAATACCAGAAGTAGGGACTTTGAGAAAGCTCTTTATAAATGGTTCGTTTAAGGAATGTTTATCGTGAGGGGGTGAAAACTGAAAATATTCATTTTCCTGGTGTATTGGAGTACCCGATCTGATAATAAGCGGACAAATTTCCCTTATTTAGTAATTAGCACTAAAAATAAGTTAAAATAGACGGAGATATTCCACCTATTGACTCAGAAGATCTGAAATTGGATAAGTTTTCTTTGACAAGCCTTCTTAGTTAATGGAGGTGGGAGATGAGTCTATCTTTTAAATCTAAGAGAACTTCTTTTAGATAACGATAGATCAGCAGCTCTTTTTCTTATTGAATTAAAGCGCAGCATTCCTGCAATAGAAGCCGGAAAGCTATTTCTTTATTTTATGCACAAGCAAAAGGAAAATAATGTTAAAGTTGAATTGAGTCAATGATATTAATGTTAAACAAAAGGAGAAGGTTCATTTAAAAAGTATGATACACAGGATATTGGAGGGTTGAATAATTGAGGTGGATATTTTCTATTCCATTAATTCTTTTTGGAGCATTTCTGTTCTCATTATCAATCAATAGTATTGGCGAGATAGGAAATATAATCCTGAAAATTGGTGGGTTTGGATTTTTATTAGTTGGCGCTATAGTCGGTAGAAGGAAAAAAGAACAACAATCACAATCACCTTTATAAAATAATGGGTAGTGTTTCTGCAACAGCAGCAGGGACGCTTCTTTCTAATACAAAGGGGGAATTTATATGGTTATTATTTTATTTGTTTTAAGCATAGTCATGTTAATTGTGAGTTTTATGGCACAGGCCTTTACATTGCTTTCTATAATGATTTCGTTTTTATTATTCACTTCAGCAGTAGTTCTAGCAATGTTTCGCTACTTTAGAAAGAAAAATGCAATTAGTAATAATTAAACTCTTTCTTGTTCTAACGGGGTCATTAATGAAAACCGAGACTATGTTTAGAACTGAATGGGGGTTATGATGGGGAATTTTGGTATGTATGTATTAGCTTTAATTGTTTTGACATGTATAGTTTTTATGATTGGTGCAACTCTTCTAGGTGGGTCTAGTAGTCCCTATACTGATTTTATATTAACATTCATTGCAGTATATTTAGTAACTTCAAAATTAAAAATAAAAAAAGAATGAAAGTAGTTAAAGAGAAAAAGTTTCCTCAACTAACGGGAGCAGATTACTTCAACAAGGTATTTGGTTTTTTATGGTTAAATGTATGGTAAAGGAGGCGGTTTTCCATTAAAGAATTTAAGTTAAGTTTGCTGTTTGTGATAACGCTTTTGCTAATAGTTGGTTGTTCTGAAAGTTCCTCAAATATTAAAGATGAAATCACCCATTTTTCAACTCAAGAAGAAACGTTAGAACATTTTATTGAAAATGAAAATATAAGAGGGAACATTGACTTGGTTACAACAACAAAGAACGAACTCCTATTAGTTACACAGTGGAGAGAGAATATTTATTTCGTCGGTGAATTAAAGGCGGATGATGATGGATTTTATGCTTTCAAAATATCTGCAAGTGTTCATATGGAGATAGGTGCTGCCTGGGAACTAATCACAATGGATGGTAACGAATATACTATCTTTTTCGAAAAGACTAATGAAAAACCAAACTTCATCGAGTTGTCCAACGAAGAATACTTTATCTCAATTGTAGAGGGTCATACATTGAATAAAAACTCGATAAATGTAACAAATGGAATAAAAGAGGTAGATACTATAAAAGAGTAATTAAGCTAACGGAAGGGTTTTTGCAATAGAGCAGGAACGCTTGTTACTTTAATACTGACAAGTTGTGGTTATCTGAGTACGTTAAGAATACATATTAACTAGACCATTCAATTAGGGGGATGATTTAGTTTGTTAAAGAGCAAATTGATTTCAATCGCATTCATGGTAACCTTAACTATCATAGGGGTCACTTACCTTTTTATTAATTTAGATGAAGCAGCAATTGCGAATAGCGGAGAAGTTAAAGAAGTTGACTTAGTAATGTATTTGTTTAACCCAGAAATTATTAAAGCCATAAAACAGCAATATGATCTAGAAGAAGATAGTTCGATTGGGTACGGTGTGGAAAACATTAAGATTGCAGAATTTGTAGAATCAGATTTTGCCGGTTATCATGTTTTAGTCGATGTAGAAGGGTTTTATCAAGATAGCAACGAAAGTAAGTTGAAAACGGAAATGAGGGATTCATTAAAATTCTCTGTAACTATTGATGAAAAGATAAGTATGGAACTTATTGAATATTCATCGAATGGGTGGGAATAAGTAGTTTTTGCTTGAAATCCTACTTGAAGTAACCGGAGCGATTGCTTAATAAAGGGTAATCGCTCTTTCTTTTTGAAGTAAAGGGTAGAATACTTGAATAGTCTGTACGGGGGTGGAGTGCCTGATGTTCAATTTTACATTATTACTTGCAGTTTTAGGAATATGGTTCCTATTTGAGAAAATTATAAAGAGAAAGTTTCAAATGGAGGACGATAAGATTTCAGAAACCAATAGAGGTTATGAGATTTACGTGTATGGTAATTGGACCATTGCAATACTTGTAATTGCTTACTTTTTCATTATATTAAATTGGTGGTCGGACTATTTTAATAGTTGGTTGTCTGTCTTTATAATTGTTACAATTGTGTATGGTTTTGAAGCATTAATGAAACGTATATACCTTAATCACTCTAAGCGTATCTTGTTCCACTTATTTTTTTAATACCTTGGTATCTATCTATCCTGTTATATTCTATATTTTTATAAAATAAATAAAGTTAGTTCAAAGTTGTTGTCACTTATCATATTCAAGGAATGGGTAGCAATAGCTAAACAAGGGGCTGTTGAATGAGGCAGCTCCTGTTGCATTATAGAAGCAGGAAAACGGAAGAAGGAGTTAACTTTTTTACCGCATTGATATAGATGTTACGATTAATATTAATAAGTTAGGGGGGATGAAATGTTCAAAAATATACTTTATATCTATTTAGTTTTTATATGTTTGTTAATGATAGGGTGCTCAACGGATAATGTTTCACAAGAGCAAGAAGAGGTCATTGAACGGATTTCCTCTTATGAAAATAAGGAAGTAAATGTAGAGGATTTGGTAACTTACTCTGATGGAGAAAGAACTGTATTTCTACTTAAGTCTGCCAATAACATTCATGCTTATGTCTCAGTGAACGGAACGGTATTTTCGGGTTCTATTTACAAATTGGAGGAAATAGAAGAAGAAGAGGTCATTTGGTCATACAGAATGGAACCAGAAGATGAATTATATTATTTAAATGGAATATTTCCAAAAGAAAGAGAATATCCACTAACTGTTAATGAAGATCTGTTACATGCTGGGTACCTCCCATTTGAAAATTTCATTTATTTCATTCAATTTTATGATGATGACATAAAACCAGTAATTATCGAAGACCTCTAAGTTTGTGAAGGGTTGTACTTAAACAAACGGGTGCGATGCTGTAACAAGGCATCGCTTTCCTTATTCCGCTAACGAGGCAATTTTATCGGAGAAGTTTATTGGGTTTTTTTGGTATCAGCAAAGAGGGTTATTCGATCAACCAAGTATTTAGATCGCTTGTAGTTTTATTAAATAATAAATGGGGGGATATAGGTGTTTATAATTTTTTTACCGATTTTCGTTGAGTTGATTTTAATTTTAGTCGGAATGTTTTTAATAACATTAGGGACATGGGAACTTAGGTTAGGTGAAAATAGAAGATTATTTATCACATTTATACTAAGTGGTGTATTTTTCATAGTGTTAAGTCAAAAATTCTTAGAAATTATGGGTATACTTACTGTTTTTAGTTAGGAGCTGATTTAGATAACATATAAAAATATATATGACCACTATAAGCAGAATAAAAGGGTTCGGGGGTGAAAGAAGTGGAATCTAAAATAGAAAAGGGGAAGGCTTTTTCTATTATTAAGATTGTCATTTCTATGAAGTACCATTTAATATAGCTTCAAAAATAGAAGTTGATGTAATGAATAATAAAAAAGAAATTGAGTTTGTATTACAGAGGTTTAATCAAAATATAATAGATTTTCTCCTATTGCTCCGCAATCCCAAAACATCTGTAAATATTGCACTAATGGATAGAAATAATAAAAAATGGTACAAGCAATAGATGCCTGGTCGCTCCGTAGGAAGTTTCATAATACATATACTGATAAGACTCAAGAAAAAATGGTTGCAACAGAAGTGAATAATATTAAATTATTAAATAAAAAATTAGAGTTTGAAACTGATGGTCAAACTTATCTTATCTCAAAGGATTCATTTGATAAAAGAACAACACTTTCAAAAGGTGACGAGGAAATAATTTGGGTGGAACATGACCGGGCGTTAGGTCCGAAAACAAACTATATAAAGGTTCTAAGGGAAGATTTAGATATTAAATTAGCATTATGTATCTTACATGCTTTTGAGATAGGTGTTTAATTTCTTCTTAAACGAGTGCATTCCTTCAACAAGGGATGCTTTTTCATATGTAAAAAAAAGGGAAATTAATGTTAAAGTAAAGGAGCAAGAGAGCTCAAAAAAATTTATCAATATCAAATATTGTTTCACTTGGAGGGGTTATTTGAGTATAGATTTTGACAGCTTGGTTCCATTTTTTATTATGTGGGGAATCCCTATCTTTATGGTGATTAGAACCTATTTAAAGATGAATGTCGATGATAGAAAATCTGCAAAAAGTGATTTTAAAACACCTCGTTTTATTTTCACAATAGGGTTTACGATTGTTGGTATCTTTATAGCTCAGATTGGTAGTATTCTAAGAACAGAAATAGTAAATACGATTGGAATAATAATACTTGCAATCGGTGGTATGGTATCAGTAGTTGATACGTGGAGAAAGAACAGATTTAGAAGTATATTAATTTCTCTTCTAATTATGTTTGCCATCTATTTCTTGTATGGATAAGAAATGTAAAGTGGTTATTAACTTGCTTATGTCACGAATGGGCAGGTTAATGAATAATTGCTTGTTGGAGGGTAAAAGTATACCTAAATACAAGTTTAGGGTGATGTAAATTGAAGAAAAGCATTCTTCTTGTAATGCTCGTTTTTAGTATCTTAATCTTTGATGCAAACAGTGAAACAGCATCGGCAACTACAAACAATGAGACTCGACCTTTTGAGGAAATATATCCTGAAATTGGATATAAAACGGTTGAAGAAGCTGTAAAAGAATTTGAGCAGCATTTTAAACAAGACTTAAAACTCCCTCTTAGACTCCCTCCTTTAACCTTTACACATCATTTCGGCAGGTTTAATGATGCAGATGGTGAAATAAACGATTCTCTTGAATTGGAGTTTATTAGTGATATATCATCGGAAAATCATTATTTTATCTTTGTTCGACCTATTGAGCATAGAATTCAAATCAAAGATAAACGTATTGTTAAAATATTTAAACTAAAGAATGGAAATAAAGCAAAATTTATTAACGTTTCGGAATCAATCGAAGCCCTTGTCTTTGAAAGAGATAATTGGCAATACATGCTTAGTATTCCTAAAGGAGTTTCTGAAAAGGTTACTCCTGAAGCATTAGTTAAAATAGCTAATTCAATTGATTATCCAACTGAAAAGAAAAATCCACTAGAATAACAATATAGTTCAATTTTATATTGTGAATGATTACACTTAAAGTAACTGCGTTTCTGCAACAGCATCAGGTACGCTCTTTTAGTTTAAGAAGAGGAAGGTAATTTATCATAAAAATAGAAATTTATATAAAACCTTTATGAAGGGACTAAATTTTTTGACAAAGACATAAGAGACGTGGAGATCATGATATGGCCAAAATAAATCTAATGAAAAAAGATGACATTCAAATGGTAGCTGAATTTATTTCAGAGTTAAACAAAATGGAACATTCACATATTGGGTATTGTGGCAAAGATCGTTTTGAAATAGCTCACTCGTTAAATGACGATCTTACAGATATTCCTTACGATAAGAGCTTTGTGACGGTGTATGAAAAAGAAGAGTTGATTGGTGTTTTAGGGTTCGATGCTGATCTAATGAGCGATAGTGCTGAAATATGGGGACCTTTTGTTAAAGACAATAAATGGGATATTGTGAATAGTATGTGGGAGGCAATGTATGAATTACTTCCAGCAGAAATAAATTCAATTAGTATGTTTCCAAATAGTAAAAATCGCAAAGTAAGCCAGCTAGCTACTAATCTTTCGTTTAGTAAACATAGTGACCAAACCATATTGACATTCAGCCGAAATAGAAAAGACGAATTAGAAGAGGTTCCTATTGTAGAAATAAGAGAAGAGTATTTTGAAGAAATGATAAAGTTGCATGAGGAATCTTTTCCTGGTACCTATTATAATGGGCAGCAAATAATTGAGCGACTAAATGAGAATAATAAAGTGTTTATAATAGCAAACGATAATTTGAGTGGTTATGTTTATGTAGAGGCAGAACCAGCCTATGGAGAAGCAAGTATTGAATTCTTTGCTGTAAAAGAAAGTGAGCGAGGAAAAGGGATTGGGTATCAATTATTAACTGTTGCGTTAACATGGCTTTTTGCTATCGGGAGCATTCAGTCTATAACTCTTTGTGTCAATTCTAGTAATCAAAATGCTATTAATTTATATAAGAAAGTTGGATTTCAACATATTCATGATTTATCTTTTTTCACTAAACAAATAGGCATAAACTGAACATAACTTCTAATCGTTTCTGTAATGGAACGCTCTAGCCTTTGGTAACAAAAAACACCGCGAAACACGGTGCTTTTTGTTATGCAATTTTATAATCAGTTTGTAATTTGAATTTTTGTGATGGGTAAACGAATCCGTGATTCACTTTAAGGAGTACTTATGGTTTATTTCAAGAATGAACGGAGCATCCAGTTGTGTTTTTCTAGTGATTGATGGATGGCCAGTAACATGTCTGCTGTTGTTTCATCGCCTAATGAATCAGCTGCCTCCATGCCTTCTTTTAACTCCTCAATTAATGTATCAAAATCATCAACTAATTCTCCTACCATTGACTCAGCATCTTGGTTTCCACTCGCTTCTTTCACAGATGCGGTTTCTAGAAACTCTTTCATTGTTGCAACAGGATGTCCTTTAAGGGCAAGAAGTCGCTCAGCTAGTTCGTCGATATGTGTAGAGGCTTCATTGTACAATTCTTCAAATTTATCATGTAGGGTAAAGAAGGCTGGTCCTTTCACATACCAATGATAATTGTGAAGCTTGATGAATAGTACACTCCAGTTTGCAATTTGTTTGTTTAAGATTGATGATACTTTTTCTTGACTCATACGATGACCTCCTTTATTGATCTTCACTTTACTATTTCCCATTTCAATCAAATTATAAACCAATTTTTTCTATCAAAAAGTGACAACTTTATGTTGAAAGTCCCCTCCATGTACTTGAGTGAACATCCCTCCAGCAGCTTCGAGCAACTGTGTAGCCTCCTCTATATCCATTGAAGGTCGTAAGTAAAAAAGGTGAAGAGCGGATGTCGTATCTTCGGTAACCATTGTTCTCTTTGAATCAACAATGGGACTGCCAAAAGCTCCTTGTTGATCAGCGCTTACTAGCTTCCCGCTCATGTCATTCACGCGTCCATTTACTCCTTCATACACTTCATTCTCTAAACCTAATCGAATGAGCACATCTCCATGAATATGAGCTAAGTCGTAAATCCCTAATGGAATGACATATTCTAACGAGAAGAATGTATTTAGGTCAACAGCTGAGTGAACAAGTGGGAGAGGTTGTCCTTTTTTTACTCGACGGTAAAGGGCTTCATGAGAAGGACGGTATCTACTAGGGTTCATCTTCAGGTCTTTAAATACTTGACGCCACTCGGCAATCCCTTTAAAATCGGTTACTTCTTTAGAATCTAATTCTACGTTTAATGTTTCTTGAAAAAATTGTAAACGTCCTTTTAACATTTGAGGTGAATCACTAATCACGATATGATTGTAAAGGATTGTCCCAATTTTGAAGCTGGGGATCTTGGATGAGATGGATTCATCAATGAATATATTAACCATGAGTGAGTTTCCTCCTGCCATTTTTTTGTTTTATTGTAGCACAATGGTAGGAAAAGGATGAAGAAAGGTGATCGACCATGTCACTTGCCCAATTAAAGGATGAGCTAATTGCATATAGTAAAACAATAGGAGTTGACAAAATTGGTTTTGCTTCTGCAGACCCATTTTTACAATTAAAAGATCGACTTCTTATTCAACAGGAGCTAGGTTACCAATCTGGATTCGAAGAACCTGATATAGAGAAACGAGTTCAACCAGGAAAGCTAGTAGAAGGGGCAAGAACGATTATTTCTATTGCGCTTGCCTACCCTTCAAAGATGAAAGACCCGCCAAAAAGCACGCGTGAAGATCGCAGAGGGATTTTCTGTCGAGCATCTTGGGGGAAGGATTATCATGATGTGTTGAGAGAAAGGTTGAAAAAAATCGAGGAATTCCTGGAGGAACGCCTACCTGAATCTAGGACCATATCAATGGTTGACACAGGGGAGCTTTCAGATCGGGCTGTAGCAGAGCGCGCAGGGATTGGGTGGAGCGGAAAAAACTGTGCGATCATTACGCCTGAGTTTGGTAGCTATGTGTACTTAGGTGAAGTGGTAACAACGATTCCATTTGAACCGGACACACCGATTACAGAACAATGTGGTACGTGTAATAAATGTGTTGATGCATGCCCAACAGGGGCTTTAATACAGGGAGGGCAATTAGATTCGAATAAGTGTATTGCTTTTTTAACACAAACGAAGAACTTTCTGCCTGATCAATATCGGAAAAAATTAGGGAATCGACTGTACGGTTGTGATACGTGTCAGCAAGTCTGTCCTGAAAACAAAGGGAAGGACTTTCATATCCATCCAGAGATGGAGCCTGATTCAGAAATCGCAAAACCAAAGCTCATTCCATTGCTTACAATGAGCAATCGAGAGTTTAAAGAAAAGTTCGGTCATGTATCTGGTTCGTGGAGAGGGAAGAAACCAATACAGCGGAATGCGATTATTGCTTTGGCCCATTTTAAAGACAAGAAAGCATTGCCTGTCTTAATTGATTTGTTAAAGAAAGATCCAAGGCCCGTTATTAGAGGGACAGCTGCTTGGGCTATTGGTGAAATAGGTAGCTTAGAGGAGCATAATATACTCAATAACGCGAAAAATGCAGAAAAAGACGACGATGTAGTACGAGAAATCGAAAAAGGGCTAAATTTAATCGAAAATAAGCATTGATTATCAAGCGAGTCTTGTATTAGTAATGTAAGATAAGGAAAAGATTGGACATTGGAAGGAAGGGATTATATGACAACGCAATTAATACACTATGTCGATGAAATGAATAGTCCCCTAGGTACTCTTACAATTGTTGCTACTGAAAAAGGCGTTTGTCACATTCATTTTGGCGAGCTAACCAAATGCTCGGTATCATTAAAAGCTTGGCTAAAAAAGCAAGGAAGAAAAGGTGAAGTGATACGCTGTAAAGAAACCCTGCAACCGATTTGTGAACAGTTAGAGGATTATTTTGCGGGGAAAAGAGATCGTTTTGACGTTCCGCTTGATTTATGTGGAACAGAATTTCAGAAAAAAGTTTGGAATACACTACAAGAAATTGAATACGGACAAACGAAGTCCTATAAAGAAATTGCCCAACAAATAGGGGCACCTAAAGCAGTTAGAGCCATTGGTGGAGCCAATAATCAAAACCCCGTTCCGATTATCATTCCGTGCCATCGTGTAATTGGCAGCAATGGAAATATGGTAGGTTACGGCGGCGGGTTAGATAAAAAAGAGCTTCTCTTAAGTTTAGAAGGAGCCATCGAAAAAATATCGTAAGAGAGGATGACATAGTCATTCTTTTTTTTTGCTATTTTTCTTCTTATTTGTAAATGGTGTGATCATTTTGTTTCATTTCGAACAAGCAACAAGGCATAGGTTGGTTATAGAAGAAAGGAGAATGTTTAATGAACAGAAAGGTTATACACCAATTGCATCAATTGATTGAAGGAAGAAATCATCAATTTGTTGAAGAGATAAGAGGGGAAAATGTAGATGAGCTCGTTGAAAAAAAGATCAATATGAATAAAGAAAGAGGAGCGGAAATTGTTCGTGCCTTTGTTGAAGGTGATATTATTCGCACATCACGTGTGGAAGACCATTTATATATCGATTACCATCAACGGTGTGAATATTTAATTAAACTAAAAGACCAAGTTTACCTAGAAGAACAACTAGAATCTAGAAGGGCGACGTTTCTAGATAATCAGCTTATAGAAGACAATGCATTTGAGCCACAGGAGCAAGAGCAGGAAATGAAAATAAATGAACAACAAATTCGTGAGGGAACAAAGATGACTCACAATCGTTCTTACAATCGTCTCGAGGCCGTTCGATATGCTGAACGGTGGTGGGATGACTATAACCCTCAATATCGTAAATTTACGAACAACTGCACCAACTATATCTCACAATGCTTGCATGCTGGCGGGGCCAATATGAACGGGTACCCCAACCGGTCAAGTGGTTGGTGGTTCAGATCGAATAATTGGAGCTATAGTTGGACGGTTGCCCATGCGTTCAGGTGGTATTTAAGTGGAGCCAATGGAGGCTTACGAGGGGAAGAAAAGGAAAGTGCGAGGGAATTAGAGCCAGGTGACGTCATATGTTATGATTTTGACGGCAATGGTAGATGGCAGCATTCGACCATTGTTGTAGATAAAGACGCCAACGGTGAACCACTAGTCAACGCCCAAACAACCAATAGCCGAATGCGCTACTGGAAATACGAAGACTCAACAGCCTGGACCCCCAATATCAAATACAAATTTTTTAGGATTATTGTATAGATTCGGTACCAAAAGGGCGAACTTCCCTTTTGGTACCGAATCGGCGCGATGAGCGGAGCCGCCGTAGAGGGTTTAAGCCTTTTAAGTGGTCTTCTTAAAAGGCGCACGGCGAGTGGAGCCATCGCAAAGGGAGTGAGCACAAGTAAGAAACAAAAGGGCGAACTTCCCTTTTGGTACCGAATCGGCGCGATGAGCGGAGCCGCCGTAGAGGGTTTAAGCCTTTTAA
>NZ_JRJU01000064.1 GCF_000787375.1 Halalkalibacter okhensis
TGATTCCCCTCCTTTACAATTCGAATAATACTGTTATTGTGATCATATTTCCCTTATAGATTACCAAAAGAATGTAAAGAAAATATGTGAGATACATCACAGATTCTTCTTTGTTCTATAAGTATCTTCATTTAGATAAAGCTAATGAAAATAGTGAAGAAGGTCGTACTAAAATCGTGCGACCTCACTTATATGATCCCATGCAACTACTTCATTCTACATCATATCCTTGTTCTTCAATCTCATGAATAATTTGATCTAATGAAATAACACCAGAATCATAATTAAGGTTTACTTTCCCTTCAGACAGCATAACTTTTACTGAGTTGACACCATTTAACTTTCCTATATTGTTTTCTATTGTACTTATGCAATGCCCACATGACATTCCGTTCACTTTTAATGTTTTTTGTTCCATTATTTTAACCTCCTAAAATGAATGATATGATATTTTCTTTTCAAACTAAATTTACCATACCCCCCTACGGTAATCAAGTTAATTACTTCGTTGAAATTGAACACTTATTGAACAGAAGGAGGGATCAAAAAAGTATGCATACTAACTTTAAGAATTTCAGAATATAAAAGGATAAAAAAAGAAGGAATGAAAATAATCATCCCTCCTTTAATATCTTATCTTGGTATATAACGAAACGGATCAACAGCATTTGACTTTGCCGCATTCCATCCACCTTCATGCACTTCAAAATGAAGATGTGCACCAAATGATTGGCCTGTATTCCCCATAAGTCCTATACGTTGACCTTTTGACACACGTTGTCCAGATGAAACTTCACGATTCTCCATATGAGCGTATAAGGTTGTAATTAATCGTCCATCTACCTGGTGAGCAATTAATACCACGTTACCATAGCTTGATGAATAATAAGACTGGACAACTGTTCCTTCTTGAACAGCAACAATAGGAACATCACCAGTCCGTCCATTTTTACCAATATCAATTCCATAATGCATTTGTCCACCAAAAACAGCTCGAGGACCATATGTTGATGTGATCGAGCCTGTTGCCGGTCGCATAAAACCAGAGCTAGTTACTGACGGTGAACTATGGACTTGAGACGTACTTCCATTCGAATTATTGGAATTTGAGTTGTTCGCACTTCCTGAATTACTCCTAGATGTTGTTGCAGCAGCTTCGGCATTCTGACGCTTTTGTTCTTCTTCAGCTTCGCGGCGTAGACGTTCTTCGTGTGCAGCTAATTCATTCTTAAGTGCCTGTTCTTGAGCACGTAAAATTTCGTCTGCTCCTTCGAGTTCACCTAGATCTGTATGTAGCTCGTCCTCTTGTTTTTCGACTAATTTCATTATTTTTTCTTTCTCATCACGCTGCTTCTCAAGCTTTTCCATCAAATTTTCTAATTCTATCAAATGCCCTTCTAATGTTTGCAGCTCTTTTTCTACCTTCTCTTTAGCTTTCTCTAACTCAAGATGATCTTCAATATGGGCATCTAAAATATTACGGTCTTGCTGGGCTATGACTGCTAAGGCACTCAAACGGTCTAAGAAATCACCAAAAGATTTGGCCCCTAAGACTACTTCTAAATAATTAATTGAGCCACCTGACTGATACATAGAGCGAGCTCGATCTTTTAACAATTTGTCACGTTCTGTTATACGTTCTTCAATGATAATTATTTCTGCTTGTAACTTTTCTATATTTTCTCTAACTTGGTTAATCTCTGCACGCTTCTCGCGAATTTTTTGATTCGTTTCTGCGTACTCATGGTCTAATCGTTCAATTTCATTTATGATTTCTTTTTTCTCTCGCTCTAATTGTTCGAGTTCTTTTTGCTTCTCCCCAGCTTCTTTTTTATTTTCTTCACGTTCTTTTTCAATGTTAGATAATTTGCTTTCTATATCACTGTTTGCTAATACTGTCTGGTTTAAAGGATCTACGGTAAGAGATCCTACTAGCAATAGAGTTATCACTATAGCCCTGGCGTTCTTTTTCATACAATATTCTCTCCTTGATAGTCTTTAAGATTTCGTTTAGTTAATATTAAAAAGTTCAAATATTAATCCAAGTTTATTTTCAAGTCAAAACCACTGTTAAGAATTTCATATGAAATTCTTAACAGTAGCTTCATAGATTAAGATTGGAGCATAGCTTAAAGATCAACTAAGTAGTTTCTCTGATTTATAAAACTTATCCATGGTGGATTTTGCTGAATTCTGATAGAATTTCTTTTTTCTTGTCGTATCTTGAATCATTTTACCATTTAGGAAGAGAAATTTTTGAGCATTTATATTACAGTTTCATTTCATATGCTTACTTAATGTTTAAATTAAGTTCATTTCTCTAATTAACTTTGGAAGATGAATTAAGCCTAGTTATTCTTGAATGAGGGAGAAATAAAAGAAAGTTGGGTTAATTTTAATGGGGCCGATAGTTACTTTGCTAGATTAACTATGAGTAGTTGAGTTTAATTCAATATTTTACGAACCATAACTTTTTGTTAATCTAATTGATATTTTTCTTGCGGGGATGGGATGTTACAATCTTTTTTTCAAAGGTGAATTTCAGCAATTGTATTAGAAGAATAACAAATCTATTTCTTTATCTAAGTATTTCTTGAAATGTGTATTTCAATAATGTGTCATACTCCCCAAGCACTTCCATGCAGGGGAGTATTCGTTATGCAGAATTCTTTGATGTATAAAATACTTTACCCAAATTTTAAAAATGTATTCTTTAGTGGCTTTTTAATTGGAGGGATATAAGTTGCTAATATCACACCAAGCGTGAAAAACCTATGAATCTGATAAACGAAAGACATTTCGAATTTAATAATTGTATAAAAGCAAAAACCGAAAGTTCATTTGAAATTCAAATGAACTTTCGGTTTTCTTGTACAAAGTACATATTTCATAGTGTCGGAGATAGGGGTTAAATACTGTTAGGATCTTCATTCACTCCAAAACGTAAAAAAAGCATGAATGACAATATTTATTAATGCTACGATTGCTACAACTACCCAATACTCCTCATTAACACCGTACGCAATAAGGATAGTCAACAATATGCTTAGGCTAGCGTATACAAACTTATTTCTTTTCCTTTTAATCGACTTGGGAGAGTCTTTTTCAAGCTCATCTCTAAAGGCATCTAAAATAGAATCAACTTTCTTGTCAATATGGCCCTCTTTAATAAGAAATTGAACCATAGCATCCTGGTCAACATTTTCAGCGGACAATTCTTGTTTAGTTTCTGAAATGACATGCCTTCTGACTATTTCCCTTAAATTACTCATTTATCCTTTTTGCCTTTCTTAAACTCTTTTCTCGCAATATCAGCTAACTCTTTTGCAGCTAACTTAATATGAGACATTAAGTGTTTACCTAAGTCACTGGCCATTTCTTCAGAAACTTTCTTAACTCCTTTTTCTTTAAGAAAATCTTGGATTTCATCATCTAAATGTAATTTAGAAATACTAACCTCTGTAGCGTCCATGTATCTCGCATCCTGCTTTTCATAAGGTTTTAGCGGTTCTGTTTTCAACTCGAATAACGCCAATTGACAAATTTTAATACCAGGAATAAGTCTAAAACGAACGGGTGTATTGTTTACTGCAATTAGACTAATTTGTCCGCGATACCCGGGATTCATATAGTGAGCAGGACTAATCATTAGACCCAGAGACTTTACTCCATACCGCTCATATATGCGAGCAGTCATATTATGGGGAACCTTTAAGAATTCATGTGTCTGAATCAAAACAGATTCTTTTGGTTCAAGCCAGAACTCATCTACAGAAATATCAAACTTTTCATAGTGATCCTCAGTTACTTCCTTACCTAGTATAATGGGCTCATTGGAAGAATAACGTTTAACAACTGTATCTAACGTTAAGTTGATAGTCGCTCCTTCACAATACTCCGGATTATATGGTGTTATCAATTCTTCCTCTATTGCTAGGGTGTGCAAATCACGATCACTTAACATTCCTTCCTCCCCCTTTCCATTTTCATTTTGTTACCTTAATATTGCCATAAAAAATGAATTTTACAAGGGGGAACATGTGAACTAATGTATAACCTTGAAAAATATATACTTCTTTATTCTCTGCATTTCCACAAAAGACCACTTCATTTGAAGTGAAAATAAAGTTATTTAATTTTAAAACCTCAAATACGTATACCCCCGTCCTGCTTTAAGGATGGAGGTAAATTAAAGTTGTTTAATTTTTGATAAAAAATATTTTCCATCGAACTAAAAAATAACAATAAAGTCTTTTGAAGTTTTATTCCATAATAGCCAGATTGTGAAATTCCTTTTTTTTGAACAGTATATTTGTACTATGCAGCAAATAGATCTGTTGTTTTTCGTAATTTCTTCTTCAACATAAGCACCCTTTAGTTAAGTACGGTATTTCACAAATCCCACTATATTTCACTTGAAATCTCCTCGCGTAATATCCATTTTTTCATTCTGCCATTAGTATATTTGACAAAAAAGTGACCACATTTTTAACGGAAAGTGAACAATACGTTAAATGTAATCAAAATCTCTTTTAGTGAGGGGAGATAACATTTAACATATAACTATATAAAAAAAGTTTTTAAAAATGTAGGGGGCAAGAAGATGAAAAAATTTAAAGGTTTATTAGTACTGTCAATGACGGCTTTTGTTTTAGCAGCTTGTGGTGGGGACACAACAACTGAAGAACCAGATACGTCGACACCGGAAGAAACTACAGAGGAAAATACTACAGAAGAAACAGAAGCTTCAGCAGTTGAAGAAGGTCAAGTATTCACACTGGAAGAACTTAGTGAGTATAATGGGCAAGATGGAAACCCCGCTTATGTAGCGGTTGACGGAGTCGTTTACGATGTTTCAGATATTGGAGCTTGGGAAGGTGGAGAACACTTTGGTGGAGTAATGGCTGGTGCTGACAACACAGAAGAAATTTCAGCATCTCCACACGGCTCTTCTGTATTGGAAAACTTACCAATCGTCGGTACACTTGAATAACAATAAGAATGAAACAAGACACCTAGTTACGATTCAAATAATCGTAACTAGGTGTCTTTGTTTAAAGGTGGCGGGAGAGCCTTATTACAATCCCAGTGTTGTCTATAGTCTTGAGTTTTGGAGAAGTTCGTTAACAAAATAAACATTAGGTGCTGCAACTGACAACTTTGAGTTCCGCTCTAGCACCCGTTAATTGAATAAGTTAGTTTTTCTCCACGTCTCTGCTTTATCATCAATTGCCTTAATATAATTGTTCTTGCCTTCTATATACTTAGTTATATTTGTAGGGGATTTCTCTGCCAATGTTTGTTTCAATTCACTGTACTTTATAGCTTCCTCTGGATGTGCAATCATATAATCCCTAAATGCTAAGTGACGAGCAATTTCTTCATTACCTTCTTCGTAAAAATGAACATGATGAGTTCTATTATCGCCACCCTTAATAAAAAAACGCCTTTTAGGAATTCCGTATTCACCCATCACTTCATAGCCTAATTGTTCCATCTCGCTATTGAACTTATCAACTTCACTAATGTTAGTAACCTCAACCATAATATCAATTACTGGTTTAGCTTTAATATTTGGAATGGGTACTTCCAATATGATACACATTTAAAATTTCGTTTTTAAACAAAGCTTTAAGTTTCTAACTTTCCTCCCGAAACATTTCTAACCATTCCTCACTATATGGTAAAACCTCAACTCTTCGCATTAAATCACCTCTTACATAATAAATAATTAAACAACTCATCAACTCTTATTGCACTAAACTGCTTCGTTCAGTTTAAGTGAATTCTTCACAAAGTAACCAACCTTGACACATAAATAATACCAGAAAAGGACTAATTGTCGTTCTTGTTTTTCATAAAATTGGAAATCCCCCCCTTAAAATACACATAATACATAGGAGGGAACAAGCTGTGCAACTAACCAAAGCCTGGGAAGCATGCAAAGCTGAGAAACGAATTGAAGGATTTTCGCCCCATACCTTGAATGCCTACCGACTGCAAGCAAATCTCTTAGTCCGTCACTTCCAAGATATTAAACCCCAATCCGTTACAACCCAAGGTATTAAAGATTACTTAGCTTTATCCAGCGAAGGATTAAAACCATCGAGTCTTGCTCATCGTGTTCGATTTATCCGATCATTTTTTCGTTGGTTATACGAGGAAGGTCATATAACCACTAATCCTGCTGCCAAAATCACGGAACCAAAAGTAGGAAAACGAATCCCAAAGTTCTTAACAGAACGTGAAATTGAACATTTAAGGGAAGGTTGCCATACCCCGATGGAGAAGGCCTTGTTTGAGTTTATGTTTTCGACGGGATGTAGAATTGGTGAGATTGTTTCATTAGATAAGGATTGTATTAATGTTGGGAATCGTTCAGCGATTGTAAGAGGGAAAGGAGATAAAGAGCGTGAAGTGTATTTAATAGCAGATGTGATATTTGGTTAAAGCGTTACCTTTAGTTGAACAACCTATTGGACGTTTTAAATAACTTTATTGTAAATGTAACAACTTTATTTGTATTTAAACGACTTTATTGTCAATCGACATTCATGACAACGATGGAAGATTTAGACTTTTTGAAGTTTTTGAAAACTAAGGAAGGTCTAGACCACACTTTCTGTTCCCTTGAAAAGATTTATTGCCTGTTAGCATTCAGCAATTTATGAAGAAGGTCACGAAAAGGTCTTCTATATGCGAACGCACGTTGCACAAATAAAGAGGAAGGGTACTCCTTCCTCTCATACTAAAAAATTATTTAGAGTTCCTAATTTGTTTCAGTCTCGTCGCTTCCATATGATTCCATAAAGTTATTGCATGCTTCCATCATATTCTCGCCTTCTAAGGAATTCATACCTTCCATCATATTCATCATGTCACCATTCATCATATTCATCATGCCATGGTTTTCATTAGCTTGAGATATTCCTGAGAACCCCATTGTTCCTACGACTAAAACAGAAGATAATCCAAATGAAAAGAGTAACATTTTCGTTTTTTTCCGCATGTTATTCACTCCTCTTAATAATGTATTGAATTTATTTTACATTTTTAGTTTAGACTTTAATTTTGATGAAACTGTGATAAATACTGATTTAATTTAATTTTTTTCTTTTAAATACGTATATTTTTGTTCGAATTCACTTTGCGTTAAATCTCCTTTTGCAAACCGTTCTTTTAAAATTTGAAGTGATGTATCTTGGTCCCAATCTTGAGAATTATTGTTAGAATCCTTTTTATTTAAAAGTCTCATGACTAATACCAATCCACCATAAATGATTAAACCTAATATAAGAATTACTAAGATCATGTACAAAATCATACCGAGATTCATCATTCCCCAGTTCATCATCATGATTAAACACCTCCAATTATTTAGACTAAATGATTCCTTAGATTAAATCCAAATTATCCTTGCTACTCAATTCGGTCATAATATATTTCTTATTTCAACTATCCTTCGTTACTTTTATTTTAAAATATAAATGTGATAAAACTTTGATACATCTAAGAAAACAGTTTGCTAGTTTTGAAAAAAATAAAGAACTACTGTGTATAAACGCGAATCCAAGGTTCGTGTGTCTCAATATTTACATAAATTAATATGTTTACTATCTTTATACACATGTAATCAACCTTCTGTTAGGTAAGAGTCTAATAGAATATTAGTTTTTTTCTGTATTCTTACTGTTACTTCATCATTAATTAACTGATGCTGAACTCCGCCATGTAGGGTTAAAGCTGCTTCTAAATGATCAGCATCCCCAATCGCCGTAATAATAAAAGGAGCTGATGAAATATTTCCGTCTACACTTATTACAGGCCCTATACATTGAATAAATGATGAATGTCTTAGGCGATACCCATTTACGGCAATTGCTTCCGCTCCAGCAACATATAATTCTTGGACCACCTGTTGGATATGTCCTTCATGAACAATGTAATCATTCGGATTAGCCCCGTTAGGTAAATAGTCTGAATCCTCTAATGAGATTTCAATTCCTGGTCCAGTTACTTGCACTTGTCCTACAATCTTTCTTAACCTCTCTATGTCTTCGAGCAAATTTTCTGCTTTTTCTTCACTTTTTTCATTAACGGTGCTTAAGTTTTCTTCAAGTTCCCGTACCTGATATTGATATAACCTTAACTCCTCTTGAAGCATTTTGTTTAAGGATTGTTCCATGATGATTTGGTTTCTAAGTTCATTTTCCTGTGCCCATGTCGAATTCAATCTATTCAGAGGATCATAGTTACCTGAATCTGTAGACTCATAATTCACCACTAAAATAAAACCAGTCAAGAACAGGACAAAAAATAAAATAATATGTTTTCCCCTTATCTTCAATCTTCTCCCCCTCTTCTAAAACTAGTTTTCAACCCAAGAATTCTTTAAGGGTCGCACACTCAAATGGATTAACCGAGTTTTATAAAAAACATAACCTTAGCTGTATGACATCTTGAGAATAGCGGTAGAATCATCATCATTTTGACACTACTAGAGAAATAATCTTTAATTACTTTAACATTATTTACCAATAAAAGTATAGTTATCTGACTATGTACAAAAGTAAACAGTGGAGAGAAGCATATTCATAGCCAGTAAAGGGCCCTTAGAGAAAAATCTAAGAACCCTTTCTGTGAGAAGCGTGACATTCTTTATACAGTTGTGTCGGCAATCAAAAACGAAGCATTACATATCGCCGGGCACTTGTATTTCATATGGAATCATTAAGTTTTCGCCACTCGTTTTAGTGACATGAATATTTAAATAGGTCGTACCAGAACCATGTAATAGTCCACCAGTCACTTGAAAAGTCCCTTCCCCTAACGAAAACGCGGTTATCGTTCTGGTCATAAAAGGTGGCATAAAAAGCTCAACATCAACATTCTTTATATCTTCTGATTGATCAAATTTTATAATTAAATCATTATATCCCATCTGAAATGGTGTCAGTGATACAGAGACATCAACAGGAGAATAAAGATCTGTGGGATAAATTCCTTGTTCAGCAGCCTTGGGTGACGTGTTGATCATTGATGCTGCAAAGAAAAGAATACTCATTCCAATAATGAGTTCGGTTCTTCCTAAGATAGCGGTAAGAGATGTATGATTATGATCAATACCGCTTTTCAATAATCTCATTTGATAGAATCCTATAAAAGTTATAACTAGAAATAAAATCACCTTAAAAAGGAGAAACTGCCCCCAACTACTTATCATTAAACTGTCCATAGTAAAAGAAGGAAGATAACGCAATAGCATTCCTATACCTGTTAAACTCATAATAAATATACTTATAAGTGCGTACTTGGAGAACTTTCGACCATTTTCTTTTAGCCATTTTAAACCTTCCTCTTTAGGTATCATGACTATTAATGCAAATAATCCACCAAGCCAAATTGCAATAGAAAATAAATGCAAAGCATCTAACGTTATTGAGATAAGCCCACCATACCGATCTGATACAGCATGACCTGATAATGCCCACATCATAATCGTTCCAGCTAACAATAATATCTGTCCTATCATCGACCTAAGAAAAAATGCAATAAGTACAAGGACAAGTTGAAGGACCATGCCCCAAACAAATTGAAATTGAATAAACTCCACTACTGAAATATTAGTAATTTCATCCTTCCGAATTGTAATAAGTAGTAGAAACCCTACAACACTCATGATGAAGAAGATCCGTTTCATCTTGTTCCACCGGTTGGTGTTTTCACTACCTTTTGAAATCAATAATTGAAAAACCATACTACCAAACAAGATGAAAACACCCAGATAGGACAGCCAACTAGCAAATTCAATCAATCCGACATGTTGCCATCCCCCCATTGAAACTCTTTTTCCCTCTGGAGGGGTAATAGATGTGACTTCATCCACTGCGAAGTAGAAAATTCCATTTTTACTTTTGTTATCTTTACGTACGTACCAATTAATTTCATATGTCCCTTTTGATAATTTCTTGTCTAGCTCTATTATATAGTGGGAAGCATCAGCTGGATTTACATAAGTTTCTCCTATCGGTACTAAACTTTGATTATCATCATAGATCGCAAAAACCTCTAATTCTATCTCATCAGAGAACCATAGTTCAATTTTGTTTGGAGAAGTTGGTACGATCTCCCCATCTGCTGGAGCGGATTGAACGAGGGTTAGGTTTCTCCAATAATCTAATTCTGAAATTTGTTCCTTTTTAATTTCAAATTGGAAACGCTCTTTAATTTCATGTCCATCCATGGCAATTGCGAAAATCTCTAATGTATACCTGCCATCTGATAATAGAGTTTCAACCGGTAATGTTACTAAACGTTTGTCAGTAGGATCAATCACCGCTTTTCCGATTCGAACGTTTGATCCGATCGAATTGGTTAAGCGAATAGACTCTGAATAGACTTCTACAGGTTCAGCAAACAAAACACTAATACGTTCTGGTGAATGGTCCAATATTTCATTCATTCCCGGACTTATTTCTTTTATTTCTGAATGGGCTTCAACCGCAGTACCGTCTACCAGTGAAATGAATATTGTCAGAAAGAGAATAAGACCGGCTAGTAAGTCTTTTTTTGTCCACACTCCATACACACATCCCTATTTTTTCTCATACAATTGCTTACTTTCTTTTTTTGAACAACAGAAAAATTAGTCCAATCGTTAGAGATGGAATTCCTACCCAAAGACAAATTTTTAGGAGAGAGATGATAAAATTCTCGTCCGTCGTTAACGTTAAGGACATACTTAAACAAACTAACCCAATAAGCAAAAGCAGACTAACAATGACCCAGTCTATCCATTTCATATCTTTTCTCCCCTCTCCTTGTTCCCAATATCATTAGGAAAAGAAAGAGTAAATTGGGTTCCTTCGTTTTCCTTACTCGTTATATCTATTGTACCACCGTGTAACTTTACTAACATTTTAACGATGGCTAATCCCAATCCGGTCCCTCCGAATTCTCTTGAGCGAGATTTTTCTACTCGGTAAAACCGATCAAAAATAAATGGAAGTTCGTCGGCTGGAATTCCTGATCCGGTATCTTTGATAATGATGTTAATTTGATTATCACCTTGCCTGAACTCACAGGTTACCTCACCGTTAGTCGTATGCCTCATCGCATTATCCAATAAGTTGGTAAAAACTTGTTCTATTCGTTTTCCATCTCCATAAAACAAGGAAAGGTTTTCATCCACTTTAACCGTAAATAGAAGATCTTTTTCTTTTGCTTTTAATGAATATTTCATATCGAGGTTATCGGCAAGTTCTGTTAAATCGATCCACTCCTTATTTATGTCAAACTTCCCTTCTTCCATCTTCGACAAATCAAACAAGTCTGATATAAGATAATTTAATCGAGTTGCTTCATGTTCAAGGATTGATAAATACTGTTCTTTTTCTTCCTCCGTCTGATACAGCTTTTCTTTCAAGACTTCCGAATAACCCATTAAATATGAAACCGGTGTCTTTAACTCATGAGAAATACTAGCAAAGAATTCACTTCTTGTATCATAGTGCCTCTTTAGTTCCTGAGTTAGGTTGTTAATGCCAACAGCAAGAGAACCGATTTCATCTTTTGATCGTACAATCACTTTTGTATTTAAATCCCCTTTGGCAATCTTTTTTGTTGCAGCCTGCATTTCAAGTAAAGGTGACGAGAGCTTTCGTGAAGCAATAAATGTAAACCCAAGAGCTAGAAAGAAACCTCCAACACCAGCAAGAAGAAACAACTGTCTTACCGTAGACATCGAATCATACATATCATTAAGTGGAAATAACATGAACAGACTACCTTTGAATTGATCAGCATTTATTGGATGACCATACAAAAGATAAGGAATGTCAGTGAACGGTTCTACGTATTCATAGAAAACAGGCCTTCCTTCAAAAAGGTTTTGCAAGTCGAACTCTTTAATGTTTATTTCCAGATCATCCGTACCTGTAAACGTGATCATATCTCCATCTTCGTCTAGTAAGAAGATTTTTTTTTGTGTAATATTTCCTGCCATTTCGACCATTGGCGTTGACATTAACATTTGATTATTCGCTATCATCTGGGCATAATTTGACGTTAATTGATGAGCTTCCTCTTTTGCCTTATTGTAATAATAATTACAAAAAACCTGATCAATGACATAAACAAAAGGTGCGAAAACTAATAAAAAAACGGTAATCATCGTCAGCCCTAATTTTACATCAATTCGATTCCATCTCATGTGTCTATTTCCTTTAACTTATAGCCGACACCCCAAACCGTTTCGATGATAGTAAAGCTCAGCCCTTCTTTCTTTAATTTCAAACGAATACTTTTTATGTGAGAATCAACCGTTCTTTCATCTCCGAAAAAATTCACTCCCCAAATTTTCAAAAGTAACTGGTCCCGGTTAAACACTTGCTTAGGATTCAAGAGTAATAATTTTAATAACTCAAATTCTTTAGGGGTTAAATGAACAGGATTGTCTTGAACAAAAACTTTATGATCATCCACATCCATTTTCAGCTCGTGGAAATGGAGTTGTTTTGTTTGCGTTGTTTGATTTTACAACAGCTCTTCTTAAAAAGTGCATTCACTCGTGCGATAAGTTCTTCTGGTTTGAAAGGTTTAGTTAAATAATCATCCGCTCCAATATCGAGTCCCTTCACCTTGTCCGTTGTCTCCGTTCTAGCTGTTAACATTAATATAGGCAAAGCCAAATTTTCTTTTCTAATTTCTTCACATACTTCCCAACCATCCATCTCTGGCATCATTACATCTAAAATAATAAGTTGAAAAGAATGACATTTCATTTCTTTAAGCGCTTCTTTCCCATTCACAGCTTCCACTATGTTATATCCTTGCTTGGATAAATGAATTCGAATTAGATTTCTCATATTCCATTCGTCATCAACAATTAGAATTTTAGTGTCCATGTTCTCCCTCTTTTCTATATAAAGAATCTTACTTATAAAATATTTTTTTACACAAATCTACTTGAAAAGAAGAAAATGGAGACAACTCAATTAAAAGCCTCCTCCACCGATTGATTTTACTATAATTTAGACCTATTGTGAGTTTGTTAAGTGGGATAAACTTACAATAAGGTTAGTTACTTTTTTCCCGTTTATCGAAGGGGTCATTCTGTTTATTAATCAAAAATTCATAACCCTCTGGTTTTCTTTTGATAGTAGCATAAGAGTGAATCATCATCGCAATTATTAGTAAGAATAAAAGTATGATCGGAACAAAAATTGATAATTTCTCCAAACGTACTCCCTTCCATTATTGTGACCTTTTTAAAGAATCAATTTCCTTCATCAACTTTTGATTTTGTTCCATTAAGTGATTCATATTTTTTTGTAAATCTTTTCCGTTTGGTTCACTCTTATTACTGTTATTTCCATCAGACATCCTTTTCATAAAGAAAAATAACATCACTAACATTAAAGGACATAATAATAGTGGAAGATAATAAGCTAAATTTTCCATAGTCAAATACCTCCTAATTTTTAAATCTATTTATATTATAAAAGGTAATTGTGTTGAAATTTTGAAGAAAAAAATATAAATTTCCTTTTGAATTAGATCATGGTTTAATGCAACACATACTTCCTTAAATCCCCCAATAAGTTATTGTATCTAAAATCCCAAGTATGATCAGAAAGCCCCCTGCAACTCTCTGTATCCATTTTCCGATGTTTCTTCCTTTTTTCAAAAGTGTCCCGTTTAATCCAAAAGTCCAGATGAGATACATTGTAATGAACAAAGGAATCGATGTACCAAACGAAAACACAGTTGGTAAGATGAATCCGTATGAAGTAGAAAGGGTTAACGGCATTAGCAAAAAGAAAAAGATTGAGAACATGGTTGGACAGAATCCTAATGAAAAACTACTTCCTAAAAGAAATGCCCCCCATTTTCCTCTGTTTTTATCACCAGCTTCTCTTTGTTTTAGACCGATAGACCATTTCCATGTGATGAGTCCAACTAAATAAAGACCGATTATGATAAAAATGGGCCCAAGTATTTTACGTATCCATGGAAGGTAACCAATTAGTTCTTGTTGAAATTCAGAACCTAATATCCACACTAGTAATCCTAACCCCGAAAAAACAACGACTTTCCCAAGTTGAAAGAATATAACTTCTGACCATGGAATAGCTTTTTGGATAGACCGATTCCCATAGAGTGTAATGGCACCTACATTTCCGGTGAATTGACACGGTGCAGCAGCTGCTAGAATTCCAATAATAAGCGCTGCTAAAAGCGGAATATGATCAAAACCATACATTAGTTGAATTAAGGGATCATATAATAATCGACTAATAGAATTAAATACATCATACATATTACAAACCTCGCTTTATAGTAATCAATTTTATGAAGCATCCTCATTTCGTATTTCTACTATTTTTCTTTTTTTCTTTCTTTTTTTGCCCACCGGAAAAAAAGTATTCCAATGATTGTAATAAATACCCCTTCTTGAACCAGCTTCATTACAATCCCTCCAAGTTGTTGATCATCTTTTATTGATAAGAACGAGATCAATTGAGGAGCATTTATATAGGTTGTATAAAGTACGTTATTAGAAAAGATAATTAAAGCGCAAACCGGTGTAATTAATACACTATTTAAGAAAATGTAGCCTAAACTTTTCAATTCAGATAACTCGTAATTACTTTTGGAATGAAGAATGGATAACCACATTGTAAAAGCTAATATTGTGAGAATTAAATGATAAACAGATTGATATAGATGGTTCAAACGTAAATAGTCAAATAGACTTGGATAATGGTATAGGGAAAATAATCCATTAAATAAAAACGATGCGATGATCGGTTTGCTCAATACTCCTAGTAATCCCCTGCTTAGTAACCTGGAGATGAAAGGATGCTTAGTTAATTGATTAGGTAGTCCTATAAGAATCAATGGTGGTGCCACAAAATAGACTATTGCCTGTTCAAGCATATGAGCACTAAACAAATAGTTGTGTCCGATTAAGTGAAGTGGACTTCCTACTGCAACATAAAAAACCCATACTCCTATAACAAACGATACGGCTTTTCCTTTACTGGTCCTATTAGCAACTTTTTTAGTGACATAGAAATAAAAAAATGTAATAAGAAAAATAAGGATAAGCCACCCTATATTCCATAGCTCTTGGTAACTGTAACTTTCAAAAATATAATTCATCATCTTATCTCCTACTTTTATAATCAAGCGTTCTTACTATAGCGGAAAAATGTGATAGATTTATGATGAAAAGTAAAAATAAAAACTACGTAATATCCATGAAACTAGGTTCATAGTGAGAAAAAAACCAACAAACAGATTCCTTACAAGTGTCAATGGAATTTCATAGAGATAGCAAGAAGAAACTCGAGGATTGAAAGATCCTCGAGTCTAATTGTGGTTTAGAAAACCCCTGGCTATGCCGGGGGTTCAAAAGAGCTTCTAGCGTGGTATTAAAAAAACCTCACTTCATGGTAGGATAAAGTTGGTTTCCCGACCACTTCATTCCACCATAGAAGGAGGTATGCCCTGTGAAGGACATGAATAGTTTAGCACACACAACATGGAATTGTAAGTATCACATCGTTTTTGCTCCGAAATACAGAAGACAAATCATATATGG
>NZ_JRJU01000065.1 GCF_000787375.1 Halalkalibacter okhensis
TTGAGCGTCAAATCCAATTTCCTTCGCATAATCCTTCGCCATATGGAAGAAACGCGCAAGATTATCTAGCTCTAGGCCCATATCTGTATTTAGAAGCGTGTCATACCCTTCACGTCCGCCCCAGAATACATAGTTTTCAGAGCCTAAACGCTTCCCTACTTCTAAACCTTTCTTTACTTTTGCCGCTGCATACGCAAACACATCCGCATTTGGAGCCGTTGCTGCGCCGTGTACCCAGCGTGAATGTGTAAACATATTCGCTGTATTCCATAGAAGTTTTACTTTGCTTGTTTTCATATACTCTTCGATCATGTCGACAATTTCATCTAAGTTCTTGAACGTTTCACTTAATGAATCGGATTCAGGAGCAATATCAATATCATGGAAACAGAAGTATGGAACCCCTAGCTTCTCAAAAAATTCAAACGATGCTTCCACACGAGCCTTCGCTAAATCCATGCCCGTTAGGTGGTTATAAGGACGCACCGCTGTACCGCTACCAAATGGGTCATTTCCTTCTCCTGTGAATGTATGCCAGTAAGAAACCGCAAAGCGAAGAAACTCTTCCATTGATTTGCCGTTGATTTGTTCTTCAGGATTGTAATATTTATACGAGAATGGATTTTCAGAACGAGAACCTTCAAATTTTACTTGATTCACATTTTTAAAATAGCTCATGTTTATATCCCCCATTGTTATGATTATTGGAAATCGCTTTCAATAATTGAATTATATCACCACAAACTTAGTTTGTCTATCGAACGTACAAAGTTTTTTTAAAAAATTTTTGCCTTCATTTTTCTATGTATTAATGGTTTTTCTCCCTAAATGCTAAATTTCTACGCTATACAGGAAAATAGTTCTAGCATTTATTTACCATCATCTATACACTAGAATATGAACCTAACCCTTTATTGGGTAAGCAGCTTTTAAAAGAGCCTCCCCCCATTGGCCTATTTATTGGAAGCGCTTTATAACTAAAAGAGATGTTAGGAGTTAAGCAATGAAAAAGGTATTTTACTTAAAAAGTATAAAAACAAAGATATTACTTTCTTTTTCTTTTGTCATTCTATTGGTTGCGGTATTAGGCACTCTAACCTTCTTCTCGATAAACAAAATTAATCAAAACACCGAAGCAATTGTTAACGAACAACTAACATTATTAATCTCAGAAAAAGAATTACAACTGAATATGTCTCAGCGAATTGCTTCTCTGCGTGGTTATATGATCCACGGGGAACAAGATATTATTGATGAATATTACCGATATACAGAAGATAGTGAACGGCTTCAAGATACCATTCTTGCTATAAATAATTCAGAAGAAGTTCAGTATTTGATTAACAGAAGCCTAGGTTGGCGCGAAATAGTTAACAGTAGCGTCATCACAGCGTATCATAACGGCAACGAAGAACGCGCGATTCGCGTTTTAAATGAAACGGTTCAACCTCTTGGTCAAGAAATTATGGAGGGATTTGAAGAAATTGCTTCGGCAAGGGAGCTGTTAATAGAAGAACAAGGAAACGCCATTTTAAGTATTGGCCAAATTCTTCTTTACACTTGCATTGCCGTTACGTTGCTTATTGTTGCATTTGGTATCGGTATTGCTTTAGTTACTTCTCAAATCATCACGACTCCAATTAAAGCCGTTATGGAACGGATGAACGCAATTGCCAATTATGACTTAAGTCAAAAACCACTTCAAACAAACTTAAAAGATGAAGTAGGTCAGCTTATTTTTGCCGTCAATAAGATGGGGGAAAATACAAAGAACTTGATTTCAGAAATTAGTGTTGTTTCTGGGTCCGTATCAAATCGAAGTGAAGAGTTGTCACACTCAGCTTCTGAAGTAAAAGCCGGCTCACAACAAACGGCTGTAACGATGCAAGAGCTAGCATCCGGCTCTGAGGTTCAAGCAAATAACACGTACCAGCTTACCAAGTTAATGGATTCTTTTTCGACGAAAATCCTTGATGCTAATGAAAACGGAAAAGTCATTAATACGTCTTCGCTTAATGTTATGGAGATGACACAAGAAGGTAAACGTCTTATGGGTTCCTCCATCGAACAAATGACTCGTATCGACGACATCGTCCAAAATGCTGTCCGTAAGGTTCAAGGTCTCGATCTTCAATCTCAGGAAATATCCAAGTTAGTTTCTGTCATTAAAGAAATTGCTGATCAAACAAACCTACTTGCCTTGAATGCAGCTATTGAAGCAGCCCGTGCCGGAGAGCATGGACGTGGCTTTGCAGTCGTTGCCGATGAAGTACGTAAATTAGCAGAACAAGTATCTTACTCCGTTACGGATATCACACATATTGTCGACAAAATCCAATCAGAATCAAGCTTAGTCACAGCATCATTACAAGATGGCTATAAAGAAGTAGAGCAAGGAACAAATCAACTAACAACAACAGGCGAAACCTTTGCTTTAATCAATACAGCTGTTACAGATATGGCTACTAGCATTCAAACCGTAACAGATAATTTAGCCTCCATTTCTTTAAATAGCAAAAACATGAATGCTACCATCGAAGAAATAGCTTCTGTTTCAGAACAGTCTGCAGCAGGAGTGGAACAAACATCGGCAGCTACACAACAAGTGAGCACCTCGATGGAGGGAGTTGCTTATAGTTCTGAACAGCTAGCAGAATTAGCAGAAAAATTGAATACCCTCGTTCGACAATTTAAACTCTAATTTCAAGAAGATCAAGAATCAATGCTAATTACAACAAGCCTCATTACTGTAATGGGGCTTGGCCATTGTAGGACTCCCTCCCAAATCCCTCAATACGCCTAAAATGGTATTGCTTGTAAATTACAATTCCTTACATTTTTTATCGACGCTTTGAGTATCCTAATCTTTGTGACATATTACATTTGAAAGGGATAAAAAAAATGAGGCACATCTTTCTATCGACATTCCTAATTTGGCTAAACTACAGGCACCAAACTTGGCGAATTCTCCCTCGTTACTTGAAAGCGCTAATTTACATTGCATTCATTAATTCTTCTTATTACTATTTCTTCAAACGGCATATTTTATGGGAACTACAGTCAAATAGTTTGAACCTAAAGCAATTACGGGTGGTTCATATCTTTTTCATCACACCTTTAATATTTTTACTATGCATGGCTAAGTTTCCTGAAGAAGACATACGATTACAAATGAAACATATTTTGAAGTGGTCATTCAAATGTGCGCTCGTCGAATTCTTCGGTGAAAAATTCAACATGATCTATTTCAAAAATGGCTGGAATATTTTTTGGTCATGGAGCATCTACATCTTTCTCTTTTCATACGGCTACTTATTCACAACGAAACCTAAATTTGTTTGGAAACTCTCTATACCTACGTTGCTTTTTTTCTTATTGAAATTTAAAGCCCCATTTAGAAAAGCATTGTTACTCGGTCCATTGCTCCTTGTTTGGAAGCGGGCTCAAACCCCTAAATGGTTTAATGTGATCAAGAGCTATTACACAAATTGCTTTAGCCAATATATATTCATTATGCAAAGGAAAAAAGCCCCTAAGGTATGATCACCTTAAGGGCTTTAGGGTAGTAAAAAGTTCCGTACCTTCTTACTTATTCTTACTCAACCGTTACACTTTTCGCTAGGTTACGCGGCTTATCGACATCGCAATCACGGTGTAGTGCTGCATAATAAGAGATTAATTGCAGCGGAATCACGGTTGCTAATGATGTTAGATGTTCATGCACCTTTGGTATCACAAACGCATCCCCGTCATGCGCTAAGCCTTCCATGCTAATAATACAAGGGTTTGCTCCACGAGCAGCAACTTCCTTTACATTTCCACGAATGCTTAAGTTCACATGTTCTTGTGTAGCAATGGCAACAACTGGTGTACCTTCTTCAATTAAAGCGATTGTTCCGTGCTTTAACTCTCCACCAGCAAATCCTTCTGCTTGAATGTAAGAGATTTCTTTTAATTTAAGAGCACCCTCTAAGCAAACAAAGTAATCCGCTGCACGACCAATGAAGAAGCAGTTTCTTGTTACAGCCAAGTAGTCACGTGCTATTTGTTCTAACTTTTCTTTTTGGTCGCAAAGAGCTTCCATAGCACTTGCAACAATTCCAAGCTCTTGAATAGGGTCAAAATCAAGTTCAATCCCTTTCGCATTTGCTGTGTCAACAGCCAGCAATGTAAGAACAGCCATTTGAGCTGTATATGCTTTCGTTGAAGCAACAGCAATTTCAGGACCTGCATACGTGTGTAACGTAAAGTCTGCTTCACGAGAAAGTGTTGAACCAGGTACGTTCGTAATCGTTAATGCTTTGTAACCTTTTTCTTTTACATCAACTAACACACCTCGAAGGTCTGCTGTTTCACCACTTTGTGAAATAAAAATAAAGAGTGGGTTTTCTGATAGAAGTGGCATATTGTACAAGAATTCACTCGCAATATGAACTTCTACTGGACGTTCAGCGATCTTTTCGATCAGCTGCTTTCCAACAAGACCAGCATGATAACTAGTTCCTGCAGCAATAATATAAATTCGATCAGAAGATTTCATTGCTTCGCGAATGTCTTCATCCAAACGGACTGTTCCATTCTCATTTTGATACTTTTGAATAATGTTACGGATAACAAAAGGCTGTTCATCGATTTCCTTTAACATGAAATGAGGATACGTGCCTTTTTCAATATCGCTCGCATCAAGTTCCGCTGTATAAGGTGAACGTGTCATCACAGTACCATCAAGAGTTTTGATTGTAATGTTATCACGAGTTACTAGAACGATTTCTTTATCCATAATTTCAACAAATTGATTTGTTACTTGGAGCATCGCCATCGCATCAGAAGCAATGACATTGACACCATCGCCAACACCAATAAGAAGTGGACTCTTATTCTTCCCAACATAGACTAAGTCAGAGTTTTGTTTGTCTAGAAGCGCAATCGCATAAGAACCTTTTAATAAAGATAATGTATGACTGAATGCTGCTTCTACTGTTTGACCGTCTTTTACCAAACGATCAACAAGTTGAACAATAATCTCTGTATCCGTATCACTTTGTAAGTCTACATCTTTCAAATATTCAGCTTTTAACTGTTCATAGTTTTCAATTACACCATTATGAACGAGTGTAAATCGAGCTGTCTCACTTTGATGCGGGTGAGCGTTCGTACGACTTGGTACTCCGTGGGTCGCCCAGCGTGTGTGACCAATCCCTACTGTTCCATCAACCGCTTCATCGACTACATTTCTAAGCGCTGCAATACGACCTTTTTCCTTAAATACATGAACGCCATCCTCGTTCGCAACAGCAATCCCTGCCGAGTCATATCCACGGTATTCTAGCTTCTCTAAACCACGTAGTAAAATTTCTTTCGCATCTTCTGATCCAATATATCCAACAATTCCGCACATAAAATAATTACCTCCCGAAGTTGGGGGCAAGAAGCTTGAGGGCAATCTTACCCCCACTCTTAACATATTTTTAGAAGGCATGCTTACTTCTGGCTTTGTGCAAAGAGTTGCCTCTTTGTTTTCACTCAGAAGTCTTACGGTTGTCATGCTTACAACCGGAGGGCATCCGCCGACCGTTCGATACTCCCTCTCCTCGTCAACTATATACACTATAGTCCAGGCGCTTTTTAAATTGACTTTTCTACAATCTCCTTTCTATTCTTGACTTGCTCTATCATACCTTACCGGCCATAAATCGTCAATCAGAAGTAAATATTTAACAAACTTTTTCAAAGTTCTACTTCTAATTAAAAAATATGCATAAGCAGCCTGTTTTGTGCCACTTATGCATATATCCTTTTAATCGTCTAAACCCATTTCCGCTTTCACCACTTCAGCAATTTGATCAACATATTGATTACAAAGCTCTTCCGTCTTCGCTTCAATCATAACGCGAACAAGCGGCTCTGTTCCAGAAGGACGGACAAGGACTCGGCCCTCACCAGCCATCTTAGATTCTACGTCCTCAATCGCCGCACTCACTTTTGCGTTCTCAGTGACCGCATGCTTATCTGTAACACGAACATTCACTAACTTTTGCGGGAAAGTTTCCATTTCTGAAGCAAGCTTGGATAGTGGCATATTCTTCACCTTCATAATATTCACAAGTTGCAGCGCCGATAATAAGCCATCACCTGTTGTAATGTGATCTAGGAAGATAATATGGCCAGATTGCTCTCCGCCAATATTATAGCCACCTTTTCTCATTTCTTCCATTACATAGCGATCTCCAACAGATGTTTGCTTCGCTTCAATCCCTAACTCTTCTAATCCTTTGTAGAAGCCAAGATTACTCATTACGGTTGATACAACGGTATTATGCTTTAACCAACCTTGCTCTTTCATGTATTTTGCACAAATGAACATAATTTTGTCGCCGTCAACGACGTCACCGTTCTCATCAATAGCAATGATACGATCTGCATCTCCGTCAAACGCAAGACCAATTTGTGCTCCTTTTTCAAGGACAAAGGCTGAAAGAGCTTCTGGATGGGTTGACCCACAATTTTCATTGATATTAACCCCGTTTGGCGATGTACCCATCGTTGAAATATCAGCCTCTAAATCAGCAAACAAGTGAGGAGCCAATGATGACGCCGCTCCATGTGCACAATCTAACGCAATATGAATACCTGAGAAGTCTTCTTGGACCGTTTGTTTTAGATATTGAAGATACTTTTGACCGCCCTCAAAATAGTCCGTTATAACTCCTAGCGCGCCTCCTGTTGGCCTTGGAAGTTCATCTTCACTATCCAACAAGCGCTCAATTTCAGCTTCTTGATTGTCTAATAATTTAAAGCCATCCGGACCAAAGAACTTAATCCCATTATCAGGGACTGGATTGTGAGATGCAGAAATCATGACACCCGCATTTGCACTTAATGCTTTTGTTAAAAAGGCAACACCTGGAGTAGAAATAACCCCAAGTCGCATGACTTCTGCTCCTATTGACAATAACCCTGCAACTAGAGCACTTTCTAACATCTCACCGGAAATACGTGTATCGCGCCCAACAACAACACGAGGCTTTTCTGTATCTTTGGTTAATACATATCCACCCGCTCTTCCTAATTTAAAAGCTAGTTCAGGGGTAAGTTCCTTATTAGCAACTCCTCGAACACCATCAGTACCAAAATAATTTCCCATTATTTATTCTCTCCTTCAACACTAATCATCACTCACTATGCGAGATAATTTCAATTGGAATTGTCGTTTCACTAGAGTCAAAGCGAATATTTGGAGGGCCATTAATTTGCACCTCTACCTCGTGTTCTCCGGTCGACAAATCACTAACATCAACAAATGCTTGTATATCGGTTTCACTTAACCTTTCAAGAAGCTCCTCTGAACCTCTTGCAGTAATTGCTAATTCTCTCGTTTCGTCCCCATTGAATGTAATCTCTTCGCCATCACGCCCACCAATGATTTCTACCGGTATATCCGTAAACTCCTGTTCTTCTTCTGTGCTAATTGAAACGGAAACATTCACCGTATCTGGTGTTACACGCTCCACGCCTGGCGGGATAGGGACTTCCATTTCTATCGTTTGGCTTTCCGTTAATTGACTCAGGTCTAACGTTCCTACTTCAACGACGTTCATACGATCGATCACTTCTCTTGAACCATACACCGTCAATTCTTCTGGATCAATCCTTACTTCATTAATACTAACTCCCTCAGGTAATTCTCCTGTACGAGTAACCTTTCCTGGAACCGTACGATTTGGACTTGTAATTGGGATTTTCACATCAACCACTTGCGGATCTACCGCCAATGACAACTCATTCCCATCTTCATCATAAAGTCTGACGGGTGTGGTTTCCTCAATTGCTCTATCTGCACCCGAAACGTCGACATATGCTTTTACTTCATGGACTTCAGCCACTAAACTTCTAGCTGCTGTCACATCAACGTTTAATGGAGTAACAATCGGTGTCCCTACCGTGTATCCTTCCTCAACTTCACTTGAATTGATAATATCTACTTGGACAGGGAAAGAAACCGTTTGCTTCTCCTGAAGCTCCACCCTGACGTATTGAGGAACGATCGAAACACCTAAATCACTTGGAAAATTCCGGTGTTGCACGCTCAACGTATGAACACCTTCTCCTCTTTCTCTAACATCGACAAACACTTCATAGGAGGGCCTTGTCAACTGAAACAAAGTAAGAGAGCTCTGTGGACCTTTCAAATTCACCTGCACATGTTCCGTTTTGTCCGTAATTGCATAATTTTCCTCATCATAGTAAACGGATAATTCTACATCCTCTAACGTGTAGGAAGCTGGAGATATGGATGGCAATACTCCGGGCTGTGATGCCATATTATCAATGTTCACCATTGTAAATAACATTAAGGCGATAAAAAAAGAAATGATCTTAACAAACCAATGGCTATTAAACAATCTATCCATTTTTCTTCCCTCCCCACTGCCAACGTGAAGCGGTCGTTTGCTTGCTTTCAAATAGTAGTTCTTTTTCTAACAGCGTGCGAAGTTTTTCCTCATCTAACTCTCTATGTAACTCACCATTTTTCGTTAAAGAAATACTCCCTGTCTCCTCTGAAACAACAATCGTAATGGAATCTGTTACTTCACTTACCCCTAAAGCCGCCCGGTGTCTTGTTCCTAATTCCTTTGAAATAAATGGGTTTTCCGATAATGGCAAATAACAAGCTGCCGCTAAAATCGTATTACCTTTTAGAATGACTGCACCATCATGTAATGGGGTATTTGGGATAAACGTATTAATGAGTAACTCCGATGTTAAATGAGCGTTCATTTGAATACCTGTTTCTACATAATCAGTCATACCTGTTTCACGCTCTAAGGACATCAATGCACCAATTCTACGTTTTCCCATATAGGAGGATGCTTTCACAATAGCATCAATCGATTTTTTGGCAGAATCATCTTGAGGCATCGTTCTGCTTGAAAAAAACCGACCTCGACCTAATTGTTCTAACGCTCTTCTCAGTTCCGGCTGAAAAATAATAATTATGGCTAGCAAACCATATGTGAACGTCTGATTCATAAGAAATTCTAATGTTCGTAAACCTAAAAAACGGCTTAAGAACCAAACGGCAAGTATCACAGTAATTCCTTTAACTAATTGAACAGCCCTCGTACCACGGATAATCATAATCGCCTTATAGACAACATAGGTAACGAGCAATATATCGATAATTTGCCCTACATAATTGAGCAAACGAAACTCTCCTAAAGAAAACATGGCTCTTCCTCCAAACCATTAACATACATCGAAAGAGGCACCTACGCGAGGTCCTCTTTCCCTTGTCCCATTATATCACAGTCTACGTTCAAAGTTGAATTCTACAACCGTAAAGAGCCGTATGTATCTCAAGGGTACGAAAAAAGGGATGTCCTTTTTTCGTACCCTCATAACTCAGTGGTGAAAAACTCTTACCTTTTATTAATCATCTGAACCCTCGTTATTTGTAATTGATACCACTTCTTTAAAGAAATTCTTCACGTTATACCAAACCCAATCTAGCGCTTGATTAAGCTCTTGGATTTCTCCAGAGACATGCCCAACTGAGGCGTAATAAGATTCGCTATTAACAAGCAACACATTACCTTGGACTTCTCCATCGACTTGGAGTAGTCCATTTCTTACTACTAAATCCCCTTCAATCACTTCACCTTCTGGAACAATCACTCTTCCACTTTCTTGATCAATTTGCACTTTCCCAGAGCCTGTTACTGCCACTTGTTCATTCCCAGTATTCCAAAGGGATGAGACACTCGCTAACATGAGCAAAAAGAATACAGCAGCAGACACTAATAACGGATGTTTTCGTGTCCATTGCTTCCACTTAGACGTCTTTTTTCGTTCTGGCAATCTAGCCATAACACCTTCTGTAAAATTAGGAGGCGCTTCAATATGAGAGGCACTTTGGACAAAGGCGATCACTTTTTTTAACTCGTGAAGGTGTTGTCTACAAGAAGCACACGATGTTAAATGTTGGTCTAGCTGCTTTCTTTCTTCGTCAGTTGCTTCGGAATCGACGACTTTTTGAATTAATTCATCATATTTTTGTTCACACTTCATGCTAACACCCCTTCCTAAACATGGCGCATTCTCTTCCTTAGAGCTTCTCTGCCTCTATGAACTCTCGTTTTAACAGTGGATTGTGGAATATCAAGAATGTCACTAATTTCACTAATAGATAGATCTTCCATATATTTAAGAATGATCGCTGTACGATACTTAGGGGGGAGTTGATTAATTTCATCTTGAACCCACTCTTGCATTTCAATGGTTATGACTTGATCTTCAGGTCGTTCCTCGTCAGCAGCTAATTGGGACTCAAACGTTAACCCTTCAGATCCTTTTACTTCATCTTGAAGATAGAAGTCTGGCTTTTTTTTACGTAAACGGTCAATTGCTACATTCGTTGCAATCCGAAATAACCAAGTAGAAAACTTTCTATTCACATCAAATCTCTCAATGTTCGTATACGCACGTAAAAAAGCCTCCTGTGCTACATCCTGCGCTTCATGGACATTGCCCACCATACGATAGGCTACTTGATACACTTTATCCTTATAGAGTTCTACAATTTCCGCAAACGCCTGTTGATCGCCTTTCCTCACTTCCCGGATTAACCTCTTCACAATTGTATCCATCAAACTACCCCTACCTACATTCATTCTGACATTACATACGTTTTACATACCTCTAAAGTTTCAAACCTTTAAATTTTTTTCAAAAAATACTAATTACAATTCTATAGCTATCATAACACGGTTACTATGTTTACTTCTTCAAAAAATTGGGTATTTATAAGAAACCAATTCTATCAAATCCGTTGTAGCCAATTCTTGATAAGGATGTGATCGATATGACTACTGAAAAGGAATTACTTTTACAAGAAATTGAACGATATAGATCGTTATTAAATGAAAAAGCGAAGCACACTCCGCTTATATCAGAGGAAATGATCGATTTCAGTCACAAACTAGATGATTTATTAAACAAATACCAATCTCTAGAATCAGAGTGTCATACCCCTATAAATCAATAACTAAAAAATAAAAAGCCATAGATTAATATCCATGACTTTGATTTAAGTATATATGGTGGAGCCTAGCGGGATCGAACCGCTGACCTCCTGCGTGCAAGGCAGGCGCTCTCCCAGCTGAGCTAAGGCCCCGACATTCCTGGAGCGGAAGACGGGATTCGAACCCGCGACCCCCACCTTGGCAAGGTGGTGTTCTACCACTGAACTACTTCCGCAAATAATAAAAAATGGTGAGCCATGAAGGACTCGAACCTTCGACCCTCTGATTAAAAGTCAGATGCTCTACCAACTGAGCTAATGGCTCGTCACATTCAAATGAAGATCATTTCAGTCTTTAACAGAGCAATTGTCTTAAAGAAGAAAATGGCTGGGCTAGCAGGATTCGAACCTACGCATGACGGAATCAAAATCCGTTGCCTTACCGCTTGGCGATAGCCCATTAATGGTGGAGGGGGACGGATTCGAACCGCCGAACCCGGAGGGAGCGGATTTACAGTCCGCCGCGTTTAGCCACTTCGCTACCCCTCCACAATTCAAATGAAACGATGCCGGCCAGAGGACTTGAACCCCCAACCTACTGATTACAAGTCAGTTGCTCTACCAATTGAGCTAGGCCGGCATATGGTGGAGGATGACGGGATCGAACCGCCGACCCCCTGCTTGTAAGGCAGGTGCTCTCCCAGCTGAGCTAATCCTCCAATGATGTTGGTGACCCGTACGGGATTCGAACCCGTGTTACCGCCGTGAAAGGGCGGTGTCTTAACCGCTTGACCAACGGGCCAACAGATGTATTTCTTACTGACAAAAAATATTATATCGAAATATAAAGAAGATGACAAGCCTTTTTCGAAAAAAATTTTTATTTATATAACCCACTTGAAAAAGCGAACACACATTCGTTATAATGAAGAAAATGAGCTCGAGGTGATGAAATGACTGATCACAAACCTTTATACTCACGTGAAGAACTCCTTACCCTATTAGACTATGTTCAGCATAAAGCAAAAGAAGAAACAAAAATGCAAGTAGCAGAGTGTATGCTTGACTACGGAATTGACAGTAGATTAGTGGGTGCTATTACAGGGCTAACTGCAAAACAATTGATTAAGAGATAATTCTAAATTACCAGCTCCACGCCCCCACCCTCCAAGGACATTCGCTTAAGGGGTATTCAAGAAGCAGCCCTTTTTGAGACACCCCTTCACTTTTTAACTCAAGTACTTCCTCTGGACACGCAACCCCTCCAACAATCAGCAAGAGATTTAGTGCTTTAACCACCCCCCTTCTCCCCCTAGCTCGCACTAGAAGGTTACCCATTATTAAAGTTCACTTCATACTTGAAGTATATCATCGTTTTAAGAAGCGCATATAATGTCTCCAAAAGTGAGGGTCTTTAGGACAATCAGAAACGTTTATTCGTACTATAATTATATGTGGTGAATTGATGTTAGACTTCTTAAGAGCTAAATAAGCGTGTATAATTCAGGGTAATAATTATTTGAGAAAAGGGATTAAGATGACATTAAAACAACTAAAATATGTAATTGAAGTAGCAAGGAGTCGTTCAATTAACAAAGCAGCGCAGAGACTTTTCATAAGTCAGCCCAGCCTTTCAAACGCACTGAAAGAGCTTGAGGAAGAAGTAGGGATTACCATTTTTTTACGATCCAATCAAGGAATATTGATTACACCTGAAGGGTCAGAGTTTTTAGGTTATGCAAGGCAAGTAGTAGAACAAGCTGATCTACTTGAAAATCGGTATACCCATACACAATCACCGCAGCAACATTTCTCTGTATCTGCGCAACATTACGCATTTGCCGTAAGTGCCTTTGTGAGACTGCTAAAAAATTATGACCGCGAGGAATACGAATTTACTCTACGAGAAACAAGGACTTATGAAATTATTGATGATGTGAAAAACCTGCGAAGTGAGGTTGGTATTTTATATGTAAATGATTTTAATAAAAAGGTGATTCAAAAGTTCCTAAGAGAAGGGAATTTGATTTTTCATGAGCTGTTTGAGGCAAAGCCCCATGTTTTTATTAGCTCGAACAATCCACTTGGGAAGCAGGAATATGTAACGTTAGCTGATTTGATTCCATACCCGTATCTATCTTTTGAACAAGGAGATTTTAATTCCTTTTATTTTTCTGAAGAAATTCTGAGCACTCTTTCTAGACCAAAGAATATTCGAGTAACAGATCGGGCCACATTATTTAATTTACTTATCGGACTGAATGGCTATACGATTTCAACTGGCGTTATTAGTCATAAATTAAATAGTAGAGACATTATTGCTGTTCCTTTAAAGGTGGAAGAACGGATCAACGTTGGCTATATAACTCATAAAACCGTTACAAACAGTTTGTTAGCTAATATTTACATTCAATATTTAAAAGAATCAATTGAAGAAGAATTACGCTAGTTATAGCTTAAAGCTATAACGCGAGATAGATTTATTGTGTTACATTATAGCTGTTTCCCTATGCTAAACTGATCGTACAACAACAGAAGAAAAGGTTTAAAAAGAAAGAGGGAGATTTATCTATGACGACACAAACACAAGTAAGAGCTCCATTTAGAGCAGATCATGTGGGAAGTTTATTACGACCAGAAAGAATTCATAAGGCGAGAAAGGATTTCCAAGATGGCCACATTACTGCACAAGAATTACATGCAATTGAAACAGAAGAAATTAAAAAGGTCGTTGACAAGCAAATCGAAGTGGGGTTACAAGCTGTAACAGATGGAGAGTTTCGCCGTAGATTTTGGCATACAGACTTTCTCGAACATTTAAATGGAGTAGAGGGATACGTGCCAGATCATGGGTTCGCCTTTAAAGGAGAGGAAACAGAGAGATATGATGTGCGTGTTACTGGTAAAATTTCATTTAATCCAGCTCACCCACATCTTAAAGAGTTTATTGAATTTAAAAAAATTGTCGGAGAACGTGCTGTTGCCAAACAAACGATCCCTAGTCCAAACCAATTATTTAACGCAGGTATCCGTAACAAAGAGATTTATCCGGATATTGAAGAATATACAAACGATATTATTAAAGCATACCGAGAAACCATCAAAGCCTTCTATGATGTCGGTTGCCGCTACTTACAGCTTGACGACGTATATATTGCAGGTCTAAACGCTGCGGACATCCCATTTAATGATAGTGGTTATTCCCGTGAAGAATTAATTGATTTAGCATTACGAGTTGTAAATGGAGTACTAGAAGATAAACCAGAAGACCTGATTGTAACTACTCATCTTTGTCGAGGGAACTACCGATCTAAGTGGGCATTTGAGGGGAGTTACGCTAAAATCGCCCCAACCTTATTTGCAAAAGAAAAAGTAAACGGATTTTTCCTAGAATATGATGATGATCGTTCCGGTGACTTTACCCCATTGGAATTCATTCCGGATGGTCCACAAGTCGTGCTTGGTATATTCACATCGAAACATGGAAAATTAGAGGATAAGGAAAATATTAAAGCCCGTATAAAAGAAGCCACTAAATATGTACCACTTGAGCAACTATGTATCAGTCCTCAATGCGGCTTTGCTTCTACCCATCATGGAAATATAATAACGGAGGAAGAGCAATGGGCAAAACTGAAATATATTGTAGATCTCTCTAAAGAGATTTGGGAATAAGTTTTTAAGCGAACGGTCTTGGATAGGAGATAAGAAGGGAACCAACCTTTTTATCTCCTTTTTTCGGCTGTTTTTCTACAATCCATGTAAAGCTATACCTATCCATTAACGATTCACATTCAGTTATGGTTAAAAAGTTGTTGCTGACTATCGATAATGACGTTCAAATGGTCACAATAAAAAATTTTTACCGTTCTACTTTCTTCACTCCATTTAATGACCTAACTGTTAAGGGATTTATATTTTTCTGTAAATATGAATGATGGCCTTCACTTTAAAATTTCTGTAGTAGTTATGCAGCTATTTAATGACTTGGCACTTATTCAATTAGGACTTTCTCCCACTAACAATTAATACTTGCCGGCTATACTAAAAAGCGCCTCTCAGCAGTAGCTAAGAGGCGCGTAATATATGTATTCTTCTGGAGCTTCCAAGCGGACTTGAACCGCTGACCCCTACCTTACCATGGTAGTGCTCTACCGGCTGAGCTATGGAAGCATAAAAAATGGCTCCACAGGTAGGACTCGAACCTACGACCGATCGGTTAACAGCCGATTGCTCTACCACTGAGCTACTGTGGAACGGTTTGCCTGGCAACGTCCTACTCTCACAGGGGGAAGCCCCCAACTACCATCGGCGCAAAAGAGCTTAACGACCGTGTTCGGCATGGGAACGGGTGTGACCTCTTCGCTATCGCCACCAGACTATAGAATTGAAAGAAATGGTTCTCT
>NZ_JRJU01000066.1 GCF_000787375.1 Halalkalibacter okhensis
AAAAGGCGCACGGCGTGTGCAGCCATCGCAAACATGGTCGCACTATTTCCATCTAATGGCGATCTTAATTCTTGCTCAATTGAAGCGATGAGCGTAACCTCCGTAATCTTTTAAACCTTTTGAGCGACCTTCTCAAAAGGCGCACGGCGTGGGGAGCCATCGCAAACATGGTCGCACTATTTCCAATTAAAGACTCGCTTCCTTTTTCGTTCAAATTAAAACGATGTGAAAGGAGGGACCAATGGTAAAGAAAGTGACAGCCACAAAAGAAGCACTTGAGTTCATTGATTTCTTAAAAAAGAAACACGGCCCACTTATGTTCCACCAATCTGGCGGATGCTGCGATGGTAGCTCCCCCATGTGCTATGCACAAAATGAATTTATAGTTGGAGATAGCGATACGCTTCTTGGAGAAATAGGTGATTCCCCTTTTTATATTAGTTCTGCTCAGTATGAATATTGGAAGCATACTCAGCTTATTATCGATGTAGTAAAAGGGCGAGGAGGAATGTTCTCTTTGGAAGGACCTGAGGGGAAGCGATTCCTAACACGTTCTAGAGTTTTCACTTCCAAAGAGCGTATCAAGTTAAAAGAGGTACAAGGGGAGTAATCCTTTTGTACCTCTTTATTAGATCTGTATATTTAGTCAAATACCGAATGTAGTCGTTTACTATAAACTAATAGACATTAATACTCTCCTAAACTAGTAATATAAGGCCACTACTTTTTGGCACTTCGTACACTTCTGATACAATGATTCGCCTTCAAAGTGATGATCACAGTTTGATTGTACATCCTTTAGATGGTTCTCCCAAAAAATAAGTTGATCTCTTAAATCTTGAATTTTACTTTGGATCTCGACAACTTTCATTGGAAACCTCCTCTATACAGCTACTGATAAATCGTTCCTCCAGATTTTTTGAATTGCTCTGCCTTTTCCTGTAAACCCTTTTCAATCGCTTCGCTCGTCTCCAGCTTGTTCTCTTTTGCATATTGACGAATGTCGTGAGATATCCTCATACTACAAAACTTCGGTCCACACATGGAGCAAAAATGAGCGGTTTTTGCCCCTTCAGCAGGCAAGGTTTCATCATGGTATTCGAGTGCACGCTCTGGATCTAATGCTAGGTTAAATTGGTCCCTCCAGCGGAATTCAAAACGCGCTTTTGACAAGGCATCATCTCGTACTCTTGCACCTGGATGGCCTTTCGCTAAATCAGCAGCATGAGCAGCAATTTTATACGTAATGACACCCTCACGAACATCGTCACGGTTTGGCAATCCTAAATGTTCTTTTGGAGTGACATAACATAGCATTGCTGTACCAAACCAGCCAATCATCGCCGCACCAATAGCTGATGTGATATGGTCATACCCTGGAGCAATATCAGTAGTTAATGGCCCTAATGTATAAAATGGGGCTTCATGACACATTTCTAGTTGTTTATCCATATTTTCTTTAATTAAATGCATTGGAACATGCCCTGGTCCTTCGACCATCACTTGAACATCATGCTCCCAAGCAATCTTTGTTAATTCTCCAAGAGTTTCTAATTCGGCAAATTGTGCCTCATCATTGGCGTCAGCAATAGACCCCGGACGTAATCCATCTCCTAGTGAAAACGCAATATCATATGTTTTCATAATCTCGCAAATTTCTTCAAAGTGCGTATATAAGAAATTCTCTTCATGATGATATAAACACCACTGTGCCATAATTGATCCACCTCGAGAAACGATCCCCGTTAGACGTTTTACCGTTAATGGAACATATCGCATAAGAACACCTGCATGAATGGTAAAGTAATCCACTCCTTGCTCAGCTTGCTCGATCAACGTATCGCGATATACTTCCCACGTTAAATCCTCTGCAATTCCATTTACTTTTTCAAGCGCTTGGTACAGCGGAACTGTTCCAACAGGAACAGCAGAATTCCGAACGATCCATTCACGAGTTGTATGAATGTTTTTTCCAGTTGATAAATCCATCATCGTATCAGCGCCCCACCGAGTCGCCCAAGTCATCTTTTCTACCTCTTCTTCTATCGAAGAAGATACCGCAGAATTCCCAATATTCGCATTAATTTTAACGTGGAAATTCCGTCCAATAATCATCGGCTCCGTTTCCGGATGATTAATGTTGGCTGGAATAATCGCCCTACCACTAGCTACCTCTAAACGAACGAACTCAGGGTCAAGATTTTCTCTTATGGATATAAACTCCATTTCAGGTGTGATGATGCCTTTTTTTGCATAATGAAGCTGCGTTACATTTTGACCGTTTTTCGCACGCAACGGTTTTCTTTTTAACTGAGGGAAGATTTGAGAATTAAGGCGTGGATCATCGGCCGATATGTAGCCATTATCCTCTGGTTTAATTTTACGCCCTTCGTACTCTTCCACATCATTTCGTTCTTGAATCCACTTGCTACGAAGAGCAGGAAGCCCTTTTGTTATATCAACGTTATAATGATGATCTGTGTATGGACCACTGGTGTCATATACGCGAACGGGCGGATTTTCCTCTTCTCCAACCGTCCCAGTTGTTGGACTTAATTCAATTTCTCGCATAGGCACTTGAATGTCAGACCTTGAGCCTTGGACATATACTTTTTTACTGCCAGAAAAGCTAGACATAATGGAAATGTTTTTCTCATTTAATGAAGGTGTGGACATTGATCTCTCTCCTTTTGAAATAGAAAGGACAAAATCTAGACCATGAAAAGGAAGGAAGCTTGAAGATACATAAAAAAGCCGGAACCAAACAAATGGTTTGGACCCGGCTAATTGATAGAAGTATAGTCAACAAAAAATTCTCTTAAACTTCCCCACGCTGGTATGAGCCAGATCAGGTCCAAAGGGTCAACAATCTTTATCGTTCTTGTTTCTCAGCCCAACTCATTGGACTCCCCTAGTTATCCTATTAAGTTTTATCTTACATTTCTAGTATATAGCAATAGTGGAAAAAGTAAAACATTTTAGTGAATATTAGAACTATATACCTATTTCACTCCGAAAGAACATAATCAGCTAGTACACTTTGAACTTCATAGATATTTAAGCTCTTATTGAATTGCTTTTCAAGAGGTGTTGCACTGCCTGATATCCAAATCTTCAATTCGGCATCCAAATCAAAGTTCCCAGCCGTTTCAACACTAAAGTGAGTAATGTTTTTATACGGAATAGAGTGAAGCTCAACTTTTTTTCCTGTAACCCCTTGTTTGTCTACAAGAATAAGACGTTTGTTTGTAAAAATAAACAAGTCACGAATAAGTTTATAAGCCTTTTCAATTCTTTCATTATTTGTAAGGATTTTTGAAAACTCTTTCTCAACTTCTGAAATGCTGACTTCGGATGCATTTCCCATTAGCCCATCGAATAATCCCATTCTTTTTCCTCCCACTATATTAGTCTCTTCTTATAATAGAATACCATATTTTCCCGTTTTTCGAACATTAACATTGGTGGCCATAGGGCATTTATGTTAATGTTTACTATATTGATTGCGATCGAAAGGAGATACATATGAAACCAAAAATAATTGTTTACATGAGGGTTGACGACCGAGTTGTCAAAGAGTTGGAAAAGCATTTCGATGTTACCTGTTTTCAACATCATGAATATCTAGGAAACCCAGCCTTTGACAATGCTCTCAAAGAAGCAGATGGCATTATTGGGTTAGCATTGAAAGTAACAAAAGAGATACTAGATGTTGCTCCAAATCTAAAGGTTGTGTCGAATGTATCGGTTGGTTATGATAATTTAGATATCAAAGAGCTTACGAAACGAAAAATCATGGCTACAAACACTCCAGGTATTTTAAATGAAACAACAGCGGATGCGATTTTTGGACTTCTTATTGCTACCGCTCGGCGAATACCTGAATTAGATTATTATGTGAAGTCCGGTCAATGGAATATATCTCTCCAACCGAATCAATATGGAGTAGATGTCCATCACAAAACACTAGGCATCATTGGGTTAGGAAATATTGGTCAAGCCATTGCCCAAAGAGCCCATTTTGGATTCGGAATGAACATTCTTTATCATAACCGCTCAAGAAATCTAGAAGCCGAAAGAACGTTTGGTGCGACATATTGTGAACTAAATGATCTTCTGGCCCAATCGGATTTTGTCTGTTTGATGATCCCAGCAACAAAAGAAACAGAAAAAATGATAGGGCAAAATGAGTTTAGAGCAATGAAAAATAGTGCTATTTTTATTAATGGATCACGCGGCAAAAATGTGGATGAAGAGGCTCTTTATGATGCTCTAATCAATAAAGAAATTTATGCAGCTGGTATTGATGTGTTCACAACAGAACCAACTGACCCAAACAATCCATTATTATCGTTAAAAAACATCGTTACTTTGCCACATATTGGTTCTTCTACAACAGAATGTGAATACCGAATGTCAAAATTAGCAGCTCAAAATTTATGTGCTGCATTAGCTGGGCAAAAACCTCCGAGCCTACTAAATGAAGAGGCTTGGCCAAGTAAGTAATTAGAAAGGCTTCTAAAAAAAGGTTCGATTTTCACCTTTTTCAGAAGCCTCCAATTTTTACTTTTTAGGCAGCCTTTAAGCAGATCCTTTTTAGGTACAACTTCTTCCTTTAGCGATTTTGTAAGTAAGTATCTAAAATTTGTTTTACCCGCTCTGACTCCTCTGAATGAATGACATAATGATCTCCGTCTAATTGACCAAAAACCTGTTGCACTCCTTGTTGTTTTAAAAAATGAACAACATCATCTACGTTTTCAGATTGAGTTAGAAGTAACTTTTTCCCAACAAATTCTTCATTAACAAATATGTCATAAGCATCATGCTCACCTTTTATTTCTCCATCGGAATTTGCGTCAATAAGACCTATTAATGGTAGCTGATAACTCCCTGTGCTAATACCTGACTGTCCAAAAAACATAGGCATTTCCTTGTCACTCCCTTATTATTTTTTATAGTTTTTGCACGAGCGTTGTCTTTCTATGTGAACTTTCTAAACAAAACACAAAAAAGAACGAACTGTAGGCTGACGTTCGTTCTTTAAAGGATATAAGATTATTGTTTATTCAATTCTTTTACCAACTTATTGAAAGAAGCCTCTAATCGTTCTTTCGCTTCTTGCTCGATCGCCGTACTTCCATCTTCACCTCTAGTTACACACGTATCTAATGTAAAGACACCTTTTATGATATTTTCTGCTCCTAAAGAAGCGAGTACAGGTTTCAAGCTGTAATCAATGGCTAATAAATGTGAGGTTGTTCCACCTAGCATAAGAGGCAATACAATTTTATTCTCTAGCCCTTTTTGTGGGAGTAAGTCTAAGTATGTTTTTAAAATCCCTGTAAAAGAAGCTTTATAAACTTGGCTCGCGACAATAACTGCATCTGCTTCTTCTACTTTTTTATTAGCTGCTAAAATGGCTTCACTGTTAAATTTAGCTAATATTAAGTCTTCTGCAGGAATATCAATTACATGCAATTGCTCTACATCCATTCCTTGCTCACTTAACACACTTTGGGCATAATCAATAATTCCTTTTAACCTAGTTGTTTTTGATGGCCCGCCTGAAATAATAACGATTTTTGTCAAATTAATCACACTCCTACTCTATATCTTTTCCAACTGCTTTCACATTTCCAAAAGGAAATAACTTACTTTCAACTGTATGCACTAGCCTACTAAATGTCAAACCATACGATACACTATTATTCGTTTCAAACCATTATCTTCTAATCTTCTTCAACACATCATCCAAAGGCTCCGGCTTCAAAAACTCTACTGGAGAAACACCTTTCTCAAACGTAAAAGCATCTCCTTCAATCACAATGACATACCTACCATTTACCTTCGCAATATGGAGCGATTCCCCAAAGTCTGACAACATCGCCTTCACATCAATATGGTCTAGTTTGAGCTTCAACGGAATTTCTGGCTGATGTTCAATGATTGGGGCAGATGCTTCAACAACCTGCTCTGGTGTCCATTTCTCCTGCATCTCTCTGACAGGTGTGTTTGACCAAGCTTCGATGTACTCCTCTTCTTGAACCCTTTCAGGACTTTCCTCCTGATACGTTTCAGCAATATGCTGTTGAGCCATTTGCACAACTTGATTCTTAACGATTTCAGGAACGGATTGATGGTACTCAACAAATTTTAAGAAATCCTCAAAATACCTTGCATGAGACGACTGATGAATCTTCAGCTCCCACTCCTCAAGCATGCCTTCTTCCGGCATGTAGGGGTATTGGATTGATTTCATATTTTTCGTTGTAATGGCTCGCTCAACGTTTCGAATCATCGTTTTTTCATCTGTTATTGTTGCTACTTTTTGTTCAAAGTCGCATTTTAAAACAAAAACAAATGGCTCATCGAAGTATTTATTGAATTTCGCTCGAAGTACAAGTAATGCCCCTCCTCTTATAGCACTTGTATCCATATATGCCCGCACCAACTCTTCGCTGCTATTTTTGAACATTTCTAAAGATTCTGCCGAGCGAATGCGATGAATCATATTATAATTAGGATTCGTTTCTAGATCATAGCCTGGTTCAACAATGAACCGACCGATTTTGGTAGGAACGGATTCCGATTTTGGATTTCTTTCTACCTTCCTTTTCGCTACTTTCATTAATTCACCATCAAGAAAGTCTTTTAACGCACTATCTATGTACATCGCTTCATCTAATGTTTGATAATGTTTAAACTGCTTGTCTGCTTGCTCTCCTTGCCCATCGACTTGAACGACAAAAAAAGATAAATAATTAATTGTAAAATCCATATATAACTCACCTAGTTCCTCTACTTAAAACATAAATAACGTTTCAAATTATACCATTGTTTCGTTGTTGTGTCCTATAGTCCTCTAGTGCCTTCTTCACATCTTATTAGGCAAATGCATACGATGGTATCGTTTCTTCTAAAATCCGTAAAAAGGAGATTAGAACAATGGAATTAACAATTGCACACTGGTTATATTTAGCGGGAACTTGCTTAATTATTGTAACCATGTTGTTCAGACAAAATGTGGTAGTCCCTGCCATACTAATGAGCTTCGTCATCGGTTGGGTGTACAACGGTTCTTTTTTAAGTGGGGTTCAAGCTATTTTTAATGCAAGTTTAACTGCAGCCGGAGAGCTCTTTCATATCTTTCTCATCATTGCTATTATGACCGCATTGCTTCAGTCGCTAAAGTCGATAGGGGCAGATGAACAAATGGTCATTCCGTTTCAAAAGGTGATGAAAAATGGTCACCTATCGTTTTGGATTCTCGTCTTCGTCACGTATTCAGTTTCACTATTTTTCTGGCCTGCCCCTGCTGTACCGCTCATTGGAGCATTGCTCATTCCTGTTGCAATCAAAGCTGGTTTGCCACCAATTGGTGCGGCTCTAGCTATATCATTAGCAGGTCATGGGATGGCTTTATCATCTGACTTTGTTCTTCAAGTCGCACCGGGTTTAACAGCCTCAACTTCTGGAATGGAAGCTGCAGTTGTTGCCGATAAAGCTTTCATTTTATCTATCATTACAGGTATCATCGCATTAACGATCGCTTATTTTATGATCAGAAAATCGATTGTTCTTCCAGCAAAGAAAAATGTAATTGCTTGGGAAAAAAGTGATGAAAATGAAGTCTCTTTACAATCTGAAGAAATTGAAGTAAGAAAAGGAGCATATAGCAAAGTTTTTGCCTTTCTTGTTCCATCTTCTTTTTTGGCTATTGTTGTTTATGTTGTCCTCGCTACATTTTCTGATACTATTCCAGCAATAGCAGATGGGGCAGGAGCAGCAATCATTGGCGGTATTGCGACTTTAATGTTAATTGCTATATCCCTTTTTCGAAATTATCGTAAATCCCTTAAAGAAGTTAGTGATCATCTTGTAAAAGGATTCGTTTTTGCCTTTAAAGTTATGGGGTTAGTTATTCCGATAGCTGGTTTCTTTTTTATGGGAAGTGGCGAATTTTCTGCGAGTATTTTAGGAATAAGTGATTCGGATCAAGCGCCTGCTTTTTTATTTGACTTAGTAGAGGCGAGTCAACATGCGATCCCAGATAACGCTTTTATTACAGGATTTGGTATCCTCTTACTCGGAATGGTATCAGGTTTAGATGGTTCAGGATTTTCAGGACTGCCATTAATTGGTTCACTTTCAGATGCTTTTGCTACGTCCGTGGGAATTGAACCTGCCACATTAGCAGCAATTGGTCAGATGGGAGCCATTTGGGTAGGTGGAGGTACATTGGTTGCATGGTCACCTATTATTGCCATTGCAGGTTTTGCGAAGATATCGGTTTTGGATCTCGTTCGAAAGAGCTTCATCCCTGTAATTATCGCGCTTACGTTATCAACTATTTTTGGGTTGCTCTTTCTGTGATGTCAATTAAAACACCTGGTTAGCATTTCTGCTGTCCAGGTGTTTTGATTAGGTTTTTCTAAAACAAGTGCATGTGTTTTCTCTTGCTATAAAAATCACTTTGAGAATAAGCTTTTTTCGCGCGACCTTATAAACCAGTTTTACATCCCCTCTTCTTCAAAACGCTCGAGATCATTTTTATGTCCAATCACCACTAACATATCGCCTTGTTGAATGATTTCATTAGGTAATGGGGATACATTGATGCGTTCTGCTCGTTTAATCGCTAAAATCGTACAACCGTACTTTGCCCGTATGTTCAGATCAACTAGCGATTTATTATGAATCTTTGTGGTCGCTAATAATTCGACAATGCTATATTCCTCTGATAATTCAATATAATCGACGATTTTCTCCGAATGTAAATGTTGAGCGATTCTAATTCCCATATCATGCTCAGGATGAATAATGCGATCTGCTCCGATTTTTTCTAAAACTTTATGATGATAATCACTCTGGGCTTTCACCCAAACATTCGGGACATTCATTTCTTTTAATAAGAGCGTTGTTAAAATACTTGTTTGAATATTATCACCAATAGCAACAATAACGTATTCGAAATTTCTAATTCCTAAAGATTTCAAAGCTTTCTCATCTGTTGAATCTGCAATAACTGCATGAGTAGCAAATGCCGCAAATTCATTCACTTTATGGTCCCGATTATCAATAGCTAATACTTGGTGCCCCATTTTGTATAACTCTTTACAAATGCTGCCTCCAAATCGACCTAATCCAATAACAGCAAACTGTTTTTTCAATGCCATTTTCCCACTCCCACTCCTCTTAGTTGGACTTGATAATGGACTTACTTATTGCACCAAACGGGATCATACTTGTTCAAGAACTAATGATAAAAATTGATCGGACTCCATTGTTGAGACTCCACCACCTTGTACTAGCACTTCGCTTCCCCCACCTTTTCCGGAAATACTTGGCAAAGCATCCAATACAGGCTTCTTACAGTTTATGTTCGATTCTTTTCCTTTAGCAGCCACAACTTGTAGTCGTTCCTTATTTTTTGAAACGAAGAAAACTGCACACCTAGGGGCTACCTCTGTTATTTTTTGTGCTAACTGCTGTAATTCTTTTATCGATCGATCTTCATATGTACGCCCGATTATTCGTTCATCTAAGCTAATTAATTCTTCCGCCTCATAAGAAATCAATTTTTCTTTAAGCTTTTCAATTGATTTCTCTAATTCTTTTTCTTTGGCTATTTTTCTCTTTATCGTTTGTGGAAGTTCCTGTTCTGGTGCACTGAGTAAGTCGGTTAAGGTAAGCAAGGTTGACTGCTTTTCATCAAATTGATGTAAAACTCGATTTCCACAAACAAATTGAACTCGGATATGTTTCTTTTGCTTCTCCCAATTTAGAACTTTGATCGCCCTTACTTCCCCCGTTGTTCTTGGGTGTGTTCCACCGCAGGCATTGTCATCATAACCGGGAATGAGAACAAGGCGAATGTCTTCGGTTACAGAGGGCGCTTTCCTTAGTTGATATTGACTAAGTTCTTCTGTCGTTGCCCATTTCGTTTCAATCGGAAGGTTTTCCAAGATGATGTTGTTTGCTAAGTGAACAGCTTCTTTCACTTTGGCTTCATGTAACTCAGAAACTGACAGGTCAATGGTTGCTATGTCTTTCCCTAAATGAAAACTTACCGTTTGAAAATCAAATAATTTTGCAAAAGCAGCGGATAAAATATGTTGACCAGCATGCTGCTGCATATGATCAAAACGCCTTTGCCAATTGATTCTCCCCTGTATCAAATCTTTTTTTTCTATAGGTGCCGTTACATAATGGCGAATTTCTTTGTCCATTTCTTCAACGCCTATAACAGGCATATTTTCAAGGTACCCTATATCATTTGGCTGTCCACCTCCAGTTGGATAAAATGCCGTTTCACTAAGTACAATGTACCAGTTGCCATTTTCATCTTGTTCTTGTTTCAACATTTCCGCGTGAAATTGTTGTAAATAAGCATCACTATAATATAATTTATCTTCCATTTTCTAGCAACTCTCCCTAGTTTAAAAGTGTAAAGATTTATTTTTATCATACCATTTTGTCAACCATGCATAAATAAGTCTTCTTAACAGATACTTTCATTTGAAAGGAGTGTTTAACATGGCACAAAATCTAACTGAAATTATGTCAACAGATGTCATCACAATTGATGCTTCTCAATCTATTCAAGAAGCGGCTGCGATGATGAAGTCTCATAATATCGGCTCAATCCCTGTTGTCAAAAATGGGCAACTTGCAGGGATTATTACAGACAGAGATATTACAATTCGTGCTACAGCTGATGGAGATGATACACATGCTTCCGTGGAAGAATGCATGTCAACCAATTTAACTGTAGCTTCTCCAACCACTGACCCTCACGAAGCAGCCAACATGATGGCTGCTCACCAAATTCGCCGATTACCGGTTGTAGAAAACGGGAAAATTGTTGGTATGGTTGCCATTGGCGATTTAGCTACACAGAACATTTATGAAAATGAAGCTGGCGAAGCTCTTTCTGAGATCTCAGAAAAAGATCATGGATTAAGCTAAGAATTAGAGCTAAATCTTGGAAGCCTGAGCTAGAGAGCATTGGTCAGTTTAACTCGGTAAAGATGGATACACATTCGTTCAAAGGGGTGTCTCAAAGGTCTAATTTTGCCTTTGAGACACCCTTATCTTCTTAGCAGGGCACTACAAAAAGCAGCTTAAACATTTTGTTTAAGCTGCATGCCATGTTTATTTATTTTTGAAAACCACCAAACTGCTGTTCAGCTTGTTGAACAAGACGCTTAGTAATCTCACCACCAACAGACCCATTTGAACGAGACGTTGAATCCGAGCCAAGTTGAACACCAAACTCTTGTGCAATTTCATATTTCATCTGATCTAGCGCTTGCTCTACTCCTGGTACGACAAGCTTATTGCTACTATTGTTTGCCATTTCTTATCACCTCGCTTTGCTCTTGGTACTACCTATCGTGTGTAATCTTGACTGACTTATGTATTTTCCTTACTGGAAATGTTTTTCTCTATAAGTAAAGACCCTCGAAATTACCGAGGGTCTTTTGTCGTACTATGTGTAAAATGGTATTAGCTATGTTATTATTTGTTGTTTTTACGATTCTTACGGTTGTTATTGCGGTTGTTTAAATCTTGAGCATCATTCTCTTCTGCAAATTCAACATTTGCATTTTCCACTTCAACATTATTGTTGTTGTTATTGTTGTTATTATTGTTTTTGTTACGCTTTGCCATTCGTATCACCTCCTTAGCCAAGTATATTATTGCCGAACGTCTTAAAAACATTCCCTTAACTTCTATTTTTTTACCTTTTTCGTTAATCTAATAAATGCACAGCTCAAACCTATGTTATATAATAGAGATAAGTAAGGAGGTTGTTTTAATGGGCATTCCTAAACCACTTGTTCAGGCTAATCAATTGTTCATCGTCATAACTGTGCTTCTAAGCTTACTGTTTTCTAAGTGGCTATTGCTTATTCCATTTACAAACGGTGTGATTTCACTTGTGACAAAACGTAATATGATTATAGAAGTAGTAAAAAACTTTCTAAAGAAGCCTAAGGATCAGTACATTCTCGAAGATTCTGATCAGCAACTTTTTAATCAATGGATTGCTACTATTTGTCTCGGTCTATCACTGCTATTTTTCAATCTAGGGTTTATATCTCTTGGTTATTTATTCAGCATTATGGTCCTATTAGCAGCAGGTATTGCTTTACTTGGATTTTGTATTGGATGCACAATCCGCTACCGATACATGATGTGGAAACATAAGCGCCTCAATTAAGAGAAAGTCGAAGAGGATCAGTAATTTTTACTTTCTAGAGGCATTGGTGAAGGAATTTGCATCTTTCTAGCCAAGAGCTTCTCTTAACATCTTCGGGGTTGTCTCAAAAGATCAAAATCGACCTTTTGAGACAACCCCTTTTCCTTATTCTCTTTAACCATTTCGGATCTTCATACCGCTTAAGAAGGGCTTCTTTTTCTCATGTCATCGATGACCAAAACCTTCCCCTCTCGCTTATGTGAATCATACTCACACTCCCAAATGTTGCCGAAAGACTCCTTTCTATATTTTTTCCAATATTAGCGTTCTAACGACCATGTAACATGATATAATTTATGTAAATATTTAGTGTATAGAAAGAAGGACGAACAAAATGCAAGCTCAGCAAAAACAAATCGATACACATTTACCTGAACAAAAAACAGCGTATCGAATCTTATTTATTATTGGATTTGTCCATCTCTTAAACGACACCATCCAATCTCTCGTTCCTGCAATGTTCCCTATATTGCAGCAATCGATGGGACTGACTTTTACACAGCTTGGTCTTATTGCCTTTTCGCTTAACTTGACATCATCCCTTATCCAGCCATTAGTCGGGACCTTTACAGACAGAAAGCCCTCTCCTTATGCATTACCAATTGGTCTTTGTTTTACATTTATAGGTGTGCTAGGAATTGCTTTTGCTCCTTCTTTTTTATTTGTCGTCCTTTCTGTCATCTTTATTGGACTAGGTTCGGCAACCTTTCACCCTGAAGGTTCGCGAGTCGCTTATATGGCAGCCGGTCCTCGACGTGGTCTAGCTCAATCCATTTACCAAGTTGGAGGAAATGCAGGTCAGGCTTTAGCGCCGTTAATTACAGCACTGATCCTTGTCCCACTTGGACAGTTTGGTTCAATATGGTTTACCATTTTAGCAGCCGTTGCGATTGGTCTTCTTTTTTATATTGCCAAATGGTATTCCGTTCAAATTAGCCAAACCACAATCTTTACTGCCAAAAAGAACGTCAGAAACAAAACAGAGAACAATAGCCAGAAGAAAAAAACGATCATAATGGCCATATGCTTGCTCGTCTTCTTAGTCTTTGCGCGCTCATGGTTTCATGCTGGTATGACTAACTTCTATGCTTTTTATTTGATTGAAAAATATCATATGTCGATTGGGCAAGCACAAGTTTACTTATTTATCTTTTTAGCCTTTGGAGCCATTGGCACATTTGCAGGTGGGCCATTAGCTGACCGCTTTGGTAAACGAAACATCATTATGCTATCGATGCTTGGGTCAGCTCCACTTACGCTATTACTCCCACATGTTGGAACCATTTTTATTTATCCCTTAATAGCCATTATTGGATTTATTATTTTATCGAGCTTCTCTGTATCTGTTGTATATGCTCAAGAACTAGTTCCTGGGAGAATCGGAATGGTATCAGGCCTGATCGTCGGTCTAGCCTTTGGAATGGGAGCTGTAGGTTCTATTGGCCTTGGTCTCTTGGCTGATGCAATCGGGCTGACAAATACGATCTTATTCACGGTAGCTCTCCCATTAATAGGAATCTTAACCTTCTTCTTGCCTTCTGATAAATGGATAGAAGAAAACAATTAAGTATATAAAAAGCAGCTTGAACAAATACGTTCAAGCTGCTTTCCTACAACAAAATGTTGTCTAAGTTTTTTAACTCTAGTTCTGCAAATTTTTTCACCATTTTTTCCTCGTTAATGGCAAAGAAAGACTCTTCAAGTGTACATTGAATATCAACCTCACAATGAATGGTTGCAAGTTTTCTACACAAGTGCAGCATCTCGATTTCCTCTTCTATTTTTTTCGTTGTGCTTTCGTGAGCGATTCAATGTTTTCTAAAATCCC
>NZ_JRJU01000067.1 GCF_000787375.1 Halalkalibacter okhensis
GCCCCATCTTTTCAGGAAATCTGCCTTTAACGATTCCTGGAATCAATACATTACAAATCGCAATTCCTAATCCCAGCATAGCGGTTCCAAAAAAAAGAGAGAAGATCATACCGGTGGATCGTAAAAGAATTCCCATTGTTAAAATGACTAAAGCAATAAAGACCGTTGTTTCATTTCCTAACTTACGCCCGATTTTAGGTGCAAGGATAGAAAAGACACCAAAGGCAAGTAAAGGAAGTGTTGTAAGTAAACCTATTACACTACTCGAGAGATTTGTATCTATTCGAATCGTGCTTATTAAAGGACCGACCGCCGTAATAGAAGAACGTAGATTAAATGCTACAAGCATTAAACCGATAAGAAATAATAGGCCTTGAAAGGTAAGAGTAGTTTTTTTACTCATGGACACCTCTTTCTGAGAACGAAGCTCATGTAACATTACATAATATGTTAATTATTGAACTGACATTCTCTTAAGACTACAATTTTATTATAATAATTTGTTCGAACTTTCCGTAATCTTCATTGCTGCTACTTTTACTAATTTAATCATAGAATCCATCTTTGCATGATTAATTCGTGTAGTGGGACCAGCGATACTAACTGATGCGACCGCGTGGTTTTTATAAAATATAGGTGCTGCAATTGAGGTGACGCCTATGTGCATTTCTTCTTTGCTAACAGAAAATCCTTGCTGACGAATTTTCGTTAGCGTTTGCATAAAAGCACTTGATGAAGTGATTGTATGTGGTGTGTGTGCTAATAAGCCATCTTGGATTACTTCTTGAATCTTAGAATTAGATTGATAGGCAAGAATCACTTGACCAGAACTCGTGCAATGGATTGGATTTTGTCTGCCAGCATGAGATAGAAGGTGAACAGGATGGGAACTATCGACCTTATATAGATAAACAACTTTTGTCCCTTTTAGAATGGAAATGTGTGCGGTTTCTCCTGTTTTATTTGTTAATTCTTCTAAAATTGGCACGGATACTTGGCATAATTTATACTTGCTTAAAAATGTATTCCCCATTGATAAAATTGATGAGGCTGGACGATATGTTTTCATAGTAGGTTCTTTTACAATAAGACCTGAATGGATGAGTGTTACTGCTAAACGATGGGCTGTACTATGAGCAATTTGTAATTTATCTGCAATTTCACTTAATGTTAATTCTGGCTCTTCAATTGTAAACAAATTTAGTAGTCTTAGAGCATTTCGCATGGACGAAAAAGATTCATTATTTATGGCAGGGTATCTCATTTTGTTCTCCTTTCAATGGAACTCAAAATTATTTCAATGAATGAAGCCTAGTTTTTCTGAAACCTGTAGTCCTGCTTTGATAACCTCGCTTACATATTGAGAGTAGGAATCTTCTTTCATACGGGAACTCGGACCAACAATACTTACTGCTGCAATGACTTCACCGGTATAGTTCCTAACAGGAGCGGCGATGCTAACAACCCCATCATGTAACTCATTCACGCAAATTGAATAGCCTTGCTGACGAATCTTTTGTAAATCATTCAACAAATGGTTTTGATCGACTATGCTGTTAGGTCCACATTTGGGTAGTCCGTTCTTTATGACATTTTTCAATATGCTATCAGGTTGGAAAGCTAATAATAGTTTGCCAGAACTAGTACATGTTGCTGGGTTGTTTTTTCCGATATAGGATAATAATTGGACAGGATGTTGACACTCTACTTTATGTAGATAAGTAATGTTAGTTTCTTCTAGGATGGAAACATGAGCAGTTTCCTCTACTTTCGTGACTAAAGCCTGTAAAGGAGCTTTTGCTTCGCGGTATATTTCTAAATGAGATGTAATGACGCCGCTTAAACAAAGAACAGAAATCCCTAGTTGATATTTAGAACCTACCTTTTCTAAAAATCCTTCCACAACTAATTCTTTTACAAGGCGACTAACTGAACTTTTGTTTAAGTGGAGTTCGTTTGCTATGTCTGTAACTCCCCAAGTTGGCTTTTTGCTTGTGAATAAATGCAAAATGGCAAGCCCATTTGACACTGACTTTAAGACTCCATGCGTTTCCATCTAGTAAATCCTCCTAAAAAAAGTTAATTGTTTCATATAAAAGAAATACGATCTTCTATTCTGAACATTCTCATATTATTATTTTATATGAGGTTAGTAAGCGTTTTCAATATATAATTGTAAAAATTGAAAGGGGTATTTAAAAATGAAAACACAAGTAGGTATCATTGGTGCTGGTCCAGCTGGTCTGATGCTTTCGCATTTATTGCATCTTGAAGGAATTGAATCTGTTATTCTTGAGAACCGTTCTAGGGAGGAAATAGAAGGTACCATTCGTGCAGGAGTACTTGAGCAAGGGACAGTTGATCTTTTGAATGCTACTGGCGTAGGAGAACGCATGATGCGTGAAGGTCATATTCATCACGGAATAGAGCTTCAGTATAATGGGATTAGACATCGAGTCAATATGTACGAACTTACTGAAGGAAAGAGTGTTATGGTGTATCCACAGCATGAAGTAATCAAGGATTTGGTGGCTGAACGTCTTGGTGCAGGTGGCAAGATTTATTTTAGTGTGAGTGATGTAAGTCTTCATGACATTGAGACAGACTCACCGAAGATTCGATTTAAACACGACGGTGGTGAAGAAGAGCTTGTCTGTGATTTTATTGCTGGCTGTGATGGTTTCCATGGGCCAAGTCGTAAAATGATTCCAAACCGTACGGAAAATCAGAAGATCTACCCTTTTGGTTGGTTAGGAATTCTTGCGAAAACGCCAATTGCCAATCCAGAATTGATTTATTCGAATCATGAAAGAGGATTCGCACTGATAAGTCAGCGAACACCTGAAATCCAACGTCACTATATTCAAGTAGACCCAAATGATGATATTGCCAATTGGTCTGATGATCGTATTTGGACTGAATTAAAAGAAAGAGTAGAAACGGATGGCTGGACGTTACCGGATGGACCGATTATTCAAAAGAATATCGTGTCTATGCGAAGCTTTGTGTGTGAGCCTATGCAGCATGGTCGTTTATTTATTGCAGGTGATGCGGCGCATATCGTACCGCCTACCGGAGCAAAAGGCTTGAATTTAGCAATGTCTGATGTTCAGGTTCTGAGTAAGGGCATTGAAATGTTCTTTAAATCAGGGAGTGATGATCTACTTGAAAGCTACTCAGAGATCGCTTTACGTCGGATATGGAAAGCACAACGATTCTCTTGGTGGATGACAACGATGCTTCATCGGGATTTTAGTCACACCTCGTTCGAGAGAGGGATTCAAATTAGTGAGTTAGACTATGTAACTTCCTCTCGGGCAGCGTTAACAAGCTTATCTGAAAATTATGTTGGGTTGCCTTTAGAGTGGGAAAGGGCAAAGGCATTACAAGTTTAAAAATGTAAGGGCTACCACAGTGGGTGGTAGCCCTAATAAACTTTTTATTTTCCTTGTAATAGTGAATGTGACCCTTTTGAAAAATCAATAGAAGGAGGCCAGGCACAAAGGTCGAATGGATAATCAGACCCTGGAACAATGCGCTCCTCCCCGACAGATTTAGCTAGGAACTCTAATGTATTTGTATTCCACAATACCGTGTCATACCAAAAGTCTTTTAAGTATTCTGTCGGTTCTTTTTGTAGCGACTTTGAAACTAGTGGCCACATGTCATTCCCTTTGTTCATACGCCCAATTTGGTAAGGAAGGAAACCACCGCCGTGTGCGAGTAAAATACGAACATCATTATACGTATCGAGCAAACCACTTAATAAAATATCGGTAGCTGAGATGGTTGTTTCCCAAGGTACTCCAATCAAGTTTGGCATCATTCTTTGTTTTAAACGAGGGTCCTCACAGAGTAAAGGGTGAATGAAGACGATCGCTTTTTGTTTGTTTGCTTCTTCCCAAAATGGGATGAAAGACGGATCAGATAGTAACTTGCCATCAAGTCCTGGCCCAATAATGGCTCCTTTAAGACCTGCAGTCATTGCGTCTTGTAAATCACGTGCGGCTAATTCAGGCTGGTTAAGAGATACTGTTGCTAAAGCAGAGAGTTGTTGGCTATTAGAGTGACTCCACTTAGCGAGAGATTGGTTGTAAACCGATGCTAGTTCACTCGTAATCTCAGCAGGAAAATCATATAAAAATAGTTGAGGAATAGGTGAAACGATTGCATGAGTGACGCCGACCCTTTTTTTATCAGTTAAGTACAAGTCGGCATCAATGAATTCTTTTTTTAGCTCAAAAGCCCATTTGTTATTGATTGAGAGGAATTCTTCTTTATCAGGATTCTTTTTAATCCAACTAGCATTTACGGCTTCTTTATTGTCTTTTATCCAAGTCATCACATCTTCTGGAATAAAATGAGTATGAAAATCATGCATATCTATCGCTCCTTTTAATAGGTGTTTGTGGAATCGCTTTCACTTTTGTGAACAGGTAATAAATTTTGCTGTCGTTCGGTCAGTTCGGCTAATATGCGCGATACCCTAACCTTGCTGAAATTTGCTTTCCTGCTTCAATGACTTTTTTCGTATGAATAGGAATGGATCGTTCAGTAAGTCGTTGCATTGGTCCGACAATATTTACAGAAGCAATGACTTGACCTGTGTAATCTCTAACAGGAGATGCAATCGATACAACCCCTTCAAAGATTTCTTCAATACTTAGGGCATAGCCTTTTCTTCGAACTTCTGCAAGAGCTTTGGTTAACTGGTCTGGGGTAGTGATGGTATTATTTGTAAAATGTTCAAATCCTTTAGCGATCGTTCTATCAACATAGTGATCCTCGTTATAAGCGAGCAATACCTTACCTGAACTAGTGGCATAAGCCGGGTTTCTTTTGCCGATATGTGTAAATGCTCGAACATGATGTTTGCTCTCTACCTTGTGGAGGTAAATGACATCTAGTCCATCAAGGATGGCTAAGTGTGCGGTTTCACCAGTCTTATCAACAAGCTGATGCAAAACAGGCATCGCTTCCTTATGAATCTCAAAGTTTGAGGTGCACACACTTGCAAGAGAAAGAATTGATAAGCCTAGCCGATACCGTTGGTTTTCTGGGTTCTTTTCTACAAAACCTTCACTCGCCAGTGTAGACATTAACCTGCTTACCGTACTCTTACCTAAATCTAGATCTTTTGCTAAATCAGTAATCTTTAATTCTGATTCTTCCATGGAAAACCTCCGTAATATTCGGAGTGCATTTTTTACTGATGATAACGTGTAATCCTTTTTCTTTTCTATTGGCACATAAAAAACCTCCTATTCTGTTGTGTATAGAGGAACGTTGTTCTTTTATAGAATTTGAATTCACTATATCATAATAAATGAGAAAAATGAATAATCAAAAAATTATTTAAAAAAGTTTTTATTTGTTCCTCATGAAAGAACAACGGTCTTTTATGAGGTACAAAAATTGATTATTCTATACGTAAGAACAGATTATAATTTTAATTTTCAGAATGGAGGAATTAATAATGAAAACGGTTACTACTGCGACAGGAATTGATTGTAGACATTTTATTAATGGACAATATAGGGATTCTGAAAATAATAAAACATTTATTAATACGAATCCAGCCAATGAAGAGGTACTTGGTTCAGTAGCGGAAGGTGGAAAGGAAGAAATTGATTTAGCTGTAGCAGCTGCCAAAAGAGCTCTTAACGGACGCTGGAAGACGATGCCACTAACAGAGCGCTCAAAAATTTTACGTAAAATTGGTGATTTAATTTTAGAGAGAAAAGATGAGCTTGCTCGTTTAGAATCATTAGATACAGGAAAGCCGATCTGGTTATCAAGCACAATCGATATCCCAAGAGCTGCCTACAACTTCCACTTCTTTGCTGATTACATGACAACGATGGGAACAGAAGCGTATCAACATGATGATGTAGCAATTAACTATGCAGTGCGTAAACCAGTTGGGGTTGTTGGGTTAATCAACCCTTGGAATCTACCAATGCTTCTCTTAACTTGGAAGTTAGCTCCTTGCTTAGCGGCTGGAAATACAGCGGTGATGAAGCCTGCTGAATGGACGCCGATGACAGCTACAGTGCTTGCAGAAATTTGTAAAGAAGCAGGCGTGCCAGATGGCGTTGTAAATGTAGTACACGGGTTTGGACCTGACTCAGCTGGTGCAGCATTAACAGAGCATCCTGATGTCGATGCAATTACATTCACAGGTGAAACATCAACAGGGACAGCGATTATGAAAGCAGCTGCCAATTCGCTTAAAAAACTTTCCTATGAGTTAGGTGGAAAGAACCCAAATATCATCTTTGCTGATTCTGATTTAGATGAAGTATTAGAAACAACCATCAAATCAAGCTTTATCAATCAAGGAGAAGTTTGCTTGTGCGGATCAAGAATTTATGTTGAGCGTGCAGCTTATGATGAGTTCGTAGAAAAATTCGTCGCCAAAACGAAAGAATTAGTTGTCGGAGATCCATTTGATGAGAACACGAAAATTGGGGCAATGATTGGGAAAGAACATTATGAGCGTGTTCTTGGTTACCTTGAGTTGGCTAGAGAAGAAGGAGGCACAATCCGTACAGGTGGAGGCCGACCAGAAGGCTTTGAAAAAGGCTACTATATTGAGCCGACTATCATTACTGATCTTGATCGTAATGCGCGTTGTGTTCGCGAAGAAATCTTCGGACCGGTTGTAACGGTTATTCCATTTGATCTTGAGGATGAAGTGATTGCACAAGTTAATGATTCTCACTATGGATTAAGTGCTTCGATTTGGACGAATGACCTTCGACGTGCTCACCGTGTAGCAAATGAAGTAGAAGCAGGAATTATCTGGGTTAACACTTGGTTCTTACGTGATTTACGTACACCATTTGGTGGCATGAAGCAAAGTGGAATTGGCCGTGAGGGTGGAATGCACAGCTTTGAGTTCTACAGTGAACTAAAAAATATTTGTATTAAGCTTTAATTACAAGGAGAGGAGCGAAGGAGTAGGTTCCGGAGCTCTTTCCCCTTTTTACACATAAAAGGAGGGAAAACGATGAGTACAACTGAATCGTTTGCAAATCAGCTCTTACAAGCAGAGAAAGATCGTGTGGGTACGGTTGCTCTAACAGACCAAAGCCCTTCGTTTACCGTTCAAGATGCTTATGCAGTTCAATTAGAAATTATTAAGCAGAAGGTCGCACAAGGTCAGACGATTGTTGGGAAAAAAATTGGTCTGACATCTATTGCCATGCAAAAGTTATTAGGAGTTGATGAACCAGACTATGGCCATCTATTAGATGGAATGGTTGTAGAGAATGGGACAGAGCTTTCTTATAGCGAAGTCATGCAACCAAAAGTAGAAGGGGAAGTAGCCTTTGTATTAAAGAAAGATTTAAAAGGTCCGAATGTAACGGCATTAGATGTTATTCAAGCAACGGATTACATCTTGCCATCACTAGAGATAGTTGATAGCCGAGTAAAAGATTGGAAGATTAAATTGCCAGACACAATTGCTGATAATGCATCGAGCAGCCACTATGTATTAGGTGGCAGACCAGTAAATATTGATAAAGTCGATCTTTCTCAAATCGGAATGGTCCTTATAAAGAATGGTGAGATTGTTAACACAGGCGTGGGAGCAGCAGTTATGGGTCATCCAGCTAACTGCGTTGCATGGCTAGCAAACAAGTTAAGTGAGTTTGATATTACATTAAAAGCAGGAGAAGTCATTTTATCTGGAGCGTTATCGGCTGCAGTAGATGCTGAGCCAGGTGATGTTTTCACTGCAAAGATTGCACATTTAGGTGAGGTTTCGGTTCGCTTTTCATCATAAATAATGTTCGGAAGGAGATTCAAATGGATAAAATTAAAGTAGCGATTATAGGAACAGGTAATATCGGTACAGATTTAATGTTGAAAATTGAAAGATCCAAGACTCTAGAATTGACATCACTTATTGGGATTGATCCACACTCAGATGGGGTGGCACGAGCAAAAGAAAGAGGCTATCAAACGTTCACAAATGGACTTGAAGAATTTTTAGAAACAAGCAGTGAATTAGCCGAGATTTTCTTTGATGCGACATCAGCAAAAGCTCATGTTCGTCATGCGAGATTGTTAAACGAAGCAGGCAAACAAGTTCTCGATTTAACTCCTGCAGCAAGAGGACCATTTGTCGTACCTCCTGTAAATCTAGATTCAAATTTAGATGTTCCAAATATTAACCTTATTACGTGTGGTGGCCAGGCGACGATTCCGATGGTTCATGCAGTGAACCGAGTAGCACCGGTTGAGTATGCAGAGATTGTTGCGACGATTTCAAGTAAAAGTGCGGGCCCTGGTACAAGAGCAAATATTGATGAGTTCACGCAAACAACAAAGCGTGGAATAGAAGAAATTGGTGGAGCGAAAAAAGGGAAGGCCATCATAATCCTAAACCCAGCTGAGCCTCCTATTTTAATGAGAGATACGGTATATGCCGTTGTGGAACCTGGGAAAATGGATGAAGCCGCAATTACGAACTCCATCCAAGAGATGGCTGACAGCGTTCAAGCGTATGTGCCAGGATATCGCTTAAGAACAGAACCAATTTTTGATGGGAACCGTGTCACGATTTTCTTAGAAGTAGAAGGGGCTGGCGATTATTTACCTTCTTATTCTGGAAACTTAGACATTATGACAGCTGCAGCAGTGAAGGTCGCAGAAGAACTTGCCAAAAACAAGCTAAACTCTGCAATCATCTAAAATTGAATTTGCCATAGAAAGGGATGGATAGAATGAGCGACATTAGAGATATCATACTTACAGAAGTTGCCCTACGTGATGGAAGTCATGCAATTGGGCATCAATATACGGTTGAACAAGTAACAGAAGTAGCTCGCGCATTAAATGATGCAGGTGTTCCATATATTGAAGTAGCTCATGGTGATGGGTTAGCTGGATCATCCGAGCAATACGGGCGTTCTTTAACAGATGAAATGAAATTGATAGAAGCTGCTGTATCCGTTTGTGACCAAACAAAAGTAGCCGTTCTGCTTATTCCAGGAATCGGTACCATGAATGAGCTGAAACAAGCAGCTGATCTTGGAGCGAAAATGGCACGAATTGCTACACATGTTACTGAAGCAGACGTTTCACCGCAGCATATTAATCTAGCAAAAGAGTTAGGAATGGAAACGGTCGGCTTCTTGATGATGTCGCATATGGCTCCTGTCGATAAGCTCGTTGAACAAGCGAAACTAATGGAAAGTTACGGGGCAGATACCGTTTACGTTGTAGACTCAGCAGGGGCTCTTCTTCCAAATGAAGTACGCGAGCGAATTCGAGCACTACGTCAAAGTCTAACAGTTAATATTGGATTTCATGCACATAACAATCTGTCTCTAGCGATGGCGAATACATTAGCTGCGATTGAAGAAGGAGCAACAAGAATTGATGGTAGTGTACGTTGCTTAGGAGCAGGTGCTGGTAATACACAAACAGAAGTATTGGTAGCAGTACTTGAGAGAATGGGATTAAATAGTGGAGTAGATTTATATAAAATGATGGATTTGGCTGAAAATGTTGTTGCGCCAATTTTAACTCAACCACAAGAGATTACAAGAGATAGTCTTGTAATGGGCTATGCTGGGGTGTACTCAAGCTTCCTGCTTCACTCCCAGAGAGCAGCAAAGCAATTTAATGTCGACTCTCGGGATATTTTAATTGAATTAGGAAAGAGAAAAGTTGTCGGTGGTCAAGAAGATATGATTATCGATGTCGCAGCTGAAATTGCAAATAAACAAAACCGTTTGAAAGTGTAGTGGGGGGAAATTATGAGTACTATGTCGAATAAAGAACTTGCAAAGTTTTTACTAGATGCAGAATTACAAAGAAAAGACGTTGTGCGTATTACTTCAGACAAAGTTCCTAACTTAACGGTAGAAGAAGCATATACTATTCAAGAGGAACTAGTGAAACTAAAGCTTGAACAAGGTCATAATATCGTTGGTCCAAAAATGGGTTTAACAAGTCGCGCGAAAATGAAACAAATGAATGTAGAAGAGCCGATTTATGGATATGTTTTTGACAATATGATCGTCCAGGATGGTGGACAGATTTCATTATCTGACTTTATTCATCCAAAAGTAGAAGCGGAAGTAGCTTTTATCTTAGGAAAAGATATTGAAGGTCCTGGTGTCTCCGGTGCGCAAGTTCTAGCTGCAACGGATTATGTTTGCCCAGCACTTGAAATTATTGATAGCCGCTATGAAAACTTTAACTTTACACTTCCAGATGTTGTTGCAGATAATGCATCCACGTCTCAAGTCGTATTTGGGAGCAAAGTGCGTAAACCAGAAGAACTTGATTTAGAGCTTATTGGAACGGTTTTATCAATCAATGGTGAAATTAAAGACCTTGGTGCTGGAGCAGCTGTATTAGGTCATCCAGCTAACTCTGTAGCCATGCTAGCAAACATGCTTCATCGTAAAGGTGAAAAGCTAAAAGCAGGTCAAGTCATTCTAACAGGTGGGATTACAGGAGCTAATCACCTATCATACGGTGACTTTGTCACAGGCAAACTAGACGGCCTCGGCGAAGTAAGCTTCACGGTTGGAGAGTAATAGAAAAAGGGCGAACTTCCCTTTTTCTATTACTCGATGCGATGAGCGGAGCCGCCGTAATGTTTTAAGCCTTTTGAGCGGTTTTCTCAAAAGGCGCACGGCGAGAGAAGCCATCGCAACATGTTCGCACAATATAAGGGAAAAAGGGCGAACTTCCCTTTTTCTATTACTCGATGCGATGAGCGGAGCGGCCGTAATGTTTTAAGCCTTTTGAGCGGTTTTCTCAAAAGGCGCACGGCGAGAGAAGCCATCGCAACATGTTCGCACAATATAAGGGAAAAAGGGCGAACTTTCGAAGGCACTGAAAAGGTCCTTTTAGAAGATTCGAGGAAGCAGCAATGGCTCCACACGTTGCACGCCTCTATGAAAATACCACCATAGCAGGCTTAAAACAAAGCAACGGTTCCGCTCATTGCTTAAAGACCACTGAAAAAGGTGAAAATCGTACCTTTTTCAGTGGCCTTCGAACTTCCCTTTTCTATTACTCGAAAGACTATAAAAAGAAAGCATTTTCATAAATGGATAGGGTATTAATATATAAATGATTGCCTGATCAATCAATTAAAAAGGAGGAAACGTCTCATGCCAATTGTAAACGTTAACATGATGGAGGGCCGACCAAAGGAGAAAATTGAGAAGGTTATTGCTGAAATTACGGAAACAATCTCTTCAACATTGGAAGTTCCAAAAGAGAGTGTTCGAGTTCTTGTTACAGAAGTACCGAAATCTCATTGGGGAATTGCTGGTGAATCAGTAGAAAAACGTAACGCCTCTAAGTAAAGATGATGGATTCACTTGACTCAACCTCTTTTTTCAATTTGGGGAGAATTAAATTTTTAGGGGGAATGAAAAATGACGATTGAATTAGGTATTTTGGCTGCTCACGTTCCTAGTATTTGTCATCGTGAAAATGTTCCTGATTTTCAACAAGATATCGTTGCAAAGATGGATGAGATCTCAAAGCAAATTGAAGAGATCAAGCCAGATGCAGTGATTCTGATCTCTTGTCATTGGCAATCTACGTTTCATCACTATGTAGATGTGTCGCCAAGACATAATGGAATTTTAACTGCGTTTGAATGTCCGGATATTATATCAGATGTTGCCTACGATTATCCTGGAGATCAGCAACTAGGAGAGGAGCTTGTTTTAGCAGGAAAACACGCACGTCTTCCAGTTATCGCGGTGAATGATCCAACATATGTATGGGATTATGGTACGGTTGTACCTTTACGCTATCTCGTCCCAAATGCAGATATTCCTGTCGTTAATTTGTCTATTACAATGGCAGCAGGTTTAGAAGAAACGTATAAGTGGGGCCAGGCAATAGGTGAAGTGTTAAACAATAGTGATAAAAAATACGTGTTTGTTTATAGTGGTGCGCTTGCTCATAATCTAGTACGAGGACGTCATCATATGCCGACGGTTTCAGAACAGGCACTAGATAAACAGTTTATTGATTATATTATGAATCGAAATTGGGATTTAGCGAAAGAAATGCTCCCTCAATATGCAAATGTTGCTGGTGTTGAAGGGGGAGGTCGTCATTTAGCGATGCTTCTTGGCACATTGGAAGATAGATATAAACCATCTTTTCTTACGTATGCTCAATCATCTGGAAGTGGAAATGCAATTATGACGTTTGAACCTGAGAAAGCATTGCAGGGGAGTAAATGATAAATGAAATATTTGTGAGAAGGCATTCTAATTTTAAGGATGTCTTTTCGCGTTTTGAGAATTAGCTAATCGTAAAAACTTGATGTATTCTAAATCTAGGGTAATGACCAACAAAGTAACGTGGAGTTCCTGTCCTATATAAACCCAAACACCCATATAGTCCTCCGGGATGAATTCATGATATCGAGGATTGCAACTCGTTTAAGAGGTTTATCAATAGTAATGGTTCGTCCAGACGAATCTGTATTAGTGATAACCAGGGTGTTACTTCCTAAGCTTAGCAAAAAGTTCAGCAAGAAAACCTAACAGTAAATAACAAGAAACTTGAGGTCAATAGGACTTTCTAACATTTGTGATAATAAGAAAAGAACCTCTCTAATAAGAGAGGTTCTCAGGTTGTCGAGAAACCCCACTAAAAA
>NZ_JRJU01000068.1 GCF_000787375.1 Halalkalibacter okhensis
CCGCTTAGTTTATATGAAAAAGGGAAGAGCTTCCTTTTTCTCAGCATGCGAAACATTGGCAATGGCTCCACTCGCTGCACGCCTAAAGGAGAAGTTCGCTCCTTTAGGCTTAAAACATTGGCAGCGGCTCCGCTCATTGCTTAGTTGTCCAGCGAAAAGGCAAAGTACGACCTTTTCGCTGGACAACTAAAAGCCTACCTCAGAAAACTGAGGTAGGCTGTATGGTTTTAGCTATGATTCATTTCCTACCCAGGAATGTGAATTAAAGCTTAACTACGTTCGCAGCTTGTGGACCACGAGCACCTTCAACGATTTCAAATTCTACGTCTTGACCTTCGTCTAAAGACTTGAATCCATCAGAGTTGATAGCTGAGAAGTGTACGAATACATCGTCTCCATCTTCGCGCTCAATAAATCCAAAACCTTTTTCTGCGTTAAACCATTTTACTTTACCTTGCATGCTTTCACATTCCCTTCGTAACTAAAATACTGTGGTGTTTTTTTCCACACGTTTAATATAACAGCGCTCTCACGCCTTTGTCAAACGCTTGATAGGTCAGACAACTCGCCAAATGTCAACATTCAGGGGTTGTTTTTGTCGAAAAATGTAATCGCTTACTTGTTTTTTCTTCCCTAGCCTTCTTCACCTACAAACGTTTTTAGAAATAAACTGAATAAACATAATTCAGATTTATTTCAGTTACTATGTATGATTACCTAACGACTTTTATTGTATTCATACTTTATTCACAGTAAAATAGAGACAGATTTTTACAAATACCAACAAAGTACTACATACTTTTTGAAAAAATTAGATAATCCTTCCTGCTAAGCTCGCGGCCACTAGACCTACTTGCTTCTTCCGCACGTGCCCAGTTTAGCTTTCGATGTACACTGACTCAAAAATGAGGGAGTGTACATTTTTTAATTCTGTCTTTTGTCTCTATAAATTCATGATAATGTTTGCTAAAATAAAGTGTTCTATCATTTGGGGAGGGAGGAACTAAATGACACATAAATGGTTCCTACTAATAAGTGCATTTGTTTTTCTTACGGCTTGCAGCAAAACGGATCCTGTTATTCAAGCAGAGCCAACGCAAGAGGACAAGGAAACACCAGAAGCAAGAGAAAGTGAACGTGAAACGGAAGACATCCTTACAGTTGAAGAAATCTTATCAAAGTCACTTGGCGAACTGCAACATGTAGAGAGTCTCTCATCCACAAAGGAATTAACACAACATATCTCATTGCCAAATGAAGATCCCTTTTCCACGACAACAAGTTTATACACAGAAGTGATCCAAGACCCAATATCGATGTATAGAAAAAGAGTGTCCGAAGTTCCTATTATGGGTGACTTCATTACAGATATTTATGTAGTGGAGGATGGCATTTATTTTCGGGACGGATTAGAAGATACTTGGTTTACTTATCCAGAAGATGTAACGTATGAAGTCATTGCCATTGAAGAAGCACAAGTGAATCCTCAAGAACAACATTTAGAGCTATTAGCAAGGTATGCAGAACAACTCACTTTCGAAGAGACGGATACACATTTCATTTTATCATTTAAAGGAAACCCTGATGTTCTCACTGCTTTTGCACTAGAACTAAACAACCTTATGTTAGATGAACTGGCTACTGAGCTAGAAGAATTTATGACGATGGCTGATATTCAAAAGCTAGAGTATAAGTTGTTCATTGAGAAGGAGACCTATTTACAAACGGAATGGACGATGTCACTCGTGCTCGATTTGACTTTAGAAGAAGATTCGATTCAAAGAGAAATACATGTAACTGAGTCACTTGAACAATTTAATGAAATTTCAGAAATCATTGTTCCGCAAGAAGCATTAGACCATGCTGAAGAGTTCAATCAATACTTCTCAGAGTTTGAAGATTTACATAACTTTGACATGAATGACTTCAAGCATGTCGAAGATCCAATTAATTATTAATGATTAGCGGTGCCTTCTTCACAGGCATCGCTTTTCCCTTGCAATAAGTACGAACTAATGTTCCTATTATAAAATACTCAAGTCCAGATGTAAATATGTCTATAAAAAAAGCACTGATAAAGTTATCCTAATCAGCGCTTTCTTTCTTTACACTTTAAACGTACGTATGAGTCTTTGAAGCTCTTCGGCCATGGAGGATAAGGATGAAGCAGATGACGTAATATCCTGCATCGATGCAACTTGCTCCTCTGTTGCAGCTGAAACATTTTCGGTGCCTGCTGCTGTTTCAATAGCTACCTCTTTCACAATTGTCATTGTACTAAACATTTTATCTGTTCCTATTGAAAGACTTGTAACCAACGACGTCACTGCTTGAATTTTTGTAAAGACTTCTTCAATCCCTTGCTCAATCTCGTCAAATCGGTGGCCTGTATTATCGACAATTTCAATCCCTTCACCGACTTCTTCTGTCACTTTTTCCATGGACGTGACCGCATTTTTCGTTTCAGACTGTATCGTTAACAATAAGTTGCTAATTTGGTTAGCCGAATTGGAGGATTGCTCTGCCAGCTTACGAACTTCCGCTGCAACGACAGCAAAACCTTTTCCATGTTCTCCCGCTCTTGCTGCTTCTATTGCCGCATTTAATGCGAGTAAATTGGTTTGATCAGCTATCTCCGTTATCACCTTTGTTATTTTCCCTATATGGCCAGCATGTTTATCAAGGGCTTGCAATACTGTACTTGTATCGTTCACAGTTTGATTAATAGAGTTCATTTGTGTTACTGCCACCTCGATCGACCCCCTGCCTTCTTTCGCTTTTGCTGTTGTTCGAACAGCACTAGTTTTCACACTTTCAGCACTATCAGCGATTTGCTCCACACTTTCTGCCATTTGTTCTACGGTCTCTGCCGTCTGCTGAACACTTGATAATTGTTTGTCCTTTCCAGCAGCTACTTCCTCTGTTGTGTGAGCGATCTGTTCCGTTACAACCGTCATTTGCTCTGCACTTGTCGATAATTGCTCAGATGAAGCGGCAACCGTTTCGGCATGATCCGCTACTTGATGAATCATCACGCGTAGCTGTGAGGACATTTTATTAAACGAATTTGCAAGATTGCCAATTTCATCATTACTTTTAATTTCTAACTTCTCTTCCGTTAAATCACCAGAAGCAATTTTTTCTGCGTGTTCGGAAATTATGGCGATTGGTTTCAGCCTTCTTTGAAGATATAGGGCTAAACCAAGGAGGAGAATCACGGTTAACACAGAGGTCACCATAATCGTCGTGAACACATTACTCATTAACTCACTTTGAACTTCCTGTAAGGACTCGTTCGCCATCGTCGCATTGAGAAAATATGGTTCCGTATCAATTTTTGCATACAAAACGTATGGAACACTTCCATCTATTGAGACAGGATAAAACATCTCTGCCGCTTGACCTTCCATTAAAAGAACGGGTTCACCCTCGCTATGCGCCTTTTCTATGTAGCTATTTTCAATTGATTCTCCCTTATTCCACATCGACTCTTGACTGTCTTGTAATGATTCTGCCAACACGGTATTTGCTGAATCCACTAAATACAAGGCTTCCAGCGAATCATTGTTTTCGATGTAGTCAGCGAGCAGGCTTTCAAACACACCTACCTCTTGGCCCACTTCAACGACACCCTGTCCCTCTTCTCTACCGATCGATAAAAACTTATAAATTTCCCCCGTCTGACTTTTAATGATTAACGGTGTCACATAAAACTCCATATCATCGCGCATGACTTCTCGATGCTCCTCATTCATTGAAAACAAGTTCATATCGACATATTCATCTTCTGTTGTATGAGTAATAAACCCTGTTGTATCAGTTAACATCGCGTCTTCCACCCGAATCAACTCAGCAATCTCTCGTACATTTTCATTTGATAATTCTTGTTTCGCATCAAATTGTTGAAGAGTATAGGCCGCATTGAGCATCGTCTGATTCACCTGTTCTTCCAAAAGTCGAACTTGAGTTGAAATATCCTTCGTTAAAGTGTTCAAATTTTGCCTTACACTCTCCTCAGACACTTCCGTCATTTCTGACACTAGCCCATTCGTTTTATCACTTAATTTATTCGTCTCATATATTTGAAAAAGAACAGAACTTCCAACCAACAATACGATTAACACACAAACGATACTAATAATCCTTACCCTTAATGACATCCAAACGTCCTCCTTCATTTCAAACAGGTGCTTCCTTCCTACTAATCTGTATTCATATCTTACCTTTCACCTTTTATGTCGTCATCAGTTATAACAACCAACGATTCGACAAAAAAATAGCCAACTCATACAAAGAAAGACGTATTTTGTCATGTTTTTAAGGTGTGTATAGGAGTAAAGTCCCGAGCTGCGGTCATTCGTTCATGTCAGATTTATTGCCATCTTTTTTAGACTAATAAAAAAAGCCAAACTTAGAAATTCTAAGCCTGACTACCTTGTTTACCACCCTATTTCATCATCCCTCATAACTCTCAAACCTTTTAAACGTAAACACCGCTAATAAAAAGCATAAAGCTGACAATCCAACCGTACTGCCAACAACAATCCACACCGAGCGAACCCACTCTCCTTCTATTAAAAGGATGGACGCCTGAGCTCGAATATTACCAGGACTCCATTCCATGTATTTGGGTAAAAGTGTTGTCAGAATACTAATTACTCCTAAAAAAAGTACACTAACCCCAGCAATCCCACCATTATTTTTCAACAAGGTTCCTGCCAAAACGGTCACAGCGACAATAAATACAATCCACAGACTATAAACAACTAAGCTGCTAAGCATCATCTTCCAAGATACGGATGAAAAGAGCAGATTCGTATAGTACCACGTCAAGACGTAGCTCGCGATAAGTGACACAAGCAAAATGACGAGCTGAGCCACCCACTTACTACCGATGTATTGCCACGCGTGAACCGGTCGCACCATCACAAGAGTCAACGACCCATTTTGCCGCTCTTGAGCAATGATCCCCATCGTTGCAAGGACAAACAACAACGTTCCGATCGTACCATACTGCGACATCGTCCCGATCAACACCTCTTCCCCTGATGGTGTTGGAAAATCAATCACCGTTCCTTCTGGAAGGTTTCCAGCCGCTTCCAAAATTTGCGGCATGTAATACGTTGTCAACGGCTGTGACACACCAAGGATCATCAGCACAACCGGGAGCCATATCCACTTGCCGTTTCTCGTGCTTTCTTTCATTTCTTTTTTTATTAGCACCCAAAAATTGTTCATCGTTCCATCACCTTCATATAAGCATCTTCTAATGATTCTTGCAGCATTTCATAATGAACAACTGTCGCATTTTGTCGAACGATTTCTTGCAACAGCACCTTGGATTTTGACATATCACTCAAAGTAAGCGTTGCTGTCGTGATGTCGTTGTACTGAATATCTTCTATATAATCGAGCTCTTCAAGTAAACTCCCCAGCGGCTCAACCGTTTGAAGCTTTATCGCAAGCTGATCAAATTCCTTTCTTAACGCTTGCAATGGACCGTTCCATTTGAGTTCGCCGTCTTTTAACATTAAAATTTCCTCACATACTTGCTCTGCATCATGCAAAATATGAGTTGAGAACAAAATCGTCATCTTGCTTTTGAGTCGTTCAATAAGCTCGAGCACATCCCGTCTTCCTGTAGGATCAAGCGCTGACACCGGTTCATCTAGAATCAGTAGTTCCGGCTCATGAAGCAATGCTTGCGCTAAGCCAAGCCTCTGTTTCATCCCTCCTGAAAAACCGCCAATCTTCTTATTTCTTACATCTACTAAACGAACAAATGCCAACGATTCTTCAATCCGATCATCAAGCTGTTTTTTCGGAACATTGGAAAGCTCCCCAGCAAACTGAAGAAATTCCTTTGCCGTCATCCAATTAAAAAAGGAAGGATGCTGCGGTAAAAAGCCAATAAGCGGCCGATAATCCTTTTTCTCATATTTAGTAAACTCAATTGCTCCTGATGTTGGCGTTACTAATCCCGCCAACATTTGCAACGTCGTAGTTTTTCCCGCTCCATTTGGACCAAGCAGCGCAATACACCGCCCTCTCTCAATCTGAAAAGAAATCGACTTCACTGCCTGATGCTCTTTGTACGTCTTACTCAAATCATTAATCGAAACAAGCATCCAAATCCCCCTTAACTATTTTTACGCCCTAAAACAAAGTAAAGGATCGCTCCTAGCAAATTGACCAATAAGATAATCAAAATCCACATCCATTTAGGTCCATTCGTCTCCTCTTGTCTGACACAGCTTATGAGTGCTGCAAATGTCAAAATGGCTTGTAACACTAAAAATGGTGCAAGCAAGCCCCAGTTGATCTCACTTAAAACATCCAAACTCATCACTCCATTTCACTTCGTTTTTCCTTTTTTCTTCGAGGCAAGATCACAAATAATAAATAAAACACCGTCGGCATCGGAAACTGAATGAGACCCCAAATTCCCCAAAACCAAGCAAAGCTCCCTTTTTTCTTCGCATCAATAAACAAAAGTATACTTTGCGTCAAAAGCACGACAACTAGGAGTGGAATGAGCACATACAATTCAAATGTCGTCATATATAACCGTTCCTTCCCGCTTCTTTCTTTTGATCAAGAAGAACAAAACAACCGGCGCACCGACAACAGCCACTACTTGGATAATAATAAATAGGACTGGCGCTTGAAGTAGACTCATCAATGTGACACTAAGAATGAAGAGCGCTGTGACTAGAAACACAATCAGTTCCTTGTAAAATAATTGTTTTTGCTTCACTCGATAGGTTGAAAGCTGCTCCTTCACCTCAGAAAACGTCACAGAACGTTCTCCCAGTTCATCAAGCTGCTGCCAATCCTGCTGTAATTTCCGGATATGCTCTTGATCTTCACTTCGCTTCATAATCCCACTCCTTTCGTAACTGTTTAATCCCATTGTGAACGCGCGATTTCACCGTGCCTTCACGAATGCCAATCATCTTAGCAATCTCTCCATACGTAAACCCGTAATAATGGTGCAAAAGAATCGGTAGCCTTACATCCGCATCAAGTTGATTAAAATCAACAAACACATCGCTCCATTCCATCCCTTTCGTCTCTGCCTGCCAAGAAAGCTGCCGTGACAACGTCTGCTTCATTTGATCCAGCCACTTCCGCTCACGCTTTTGCTTCCGGAGAAGATCGATATACAACCTTGAGGCAATCGAGATCATCCACGTCGAAAACTTCGCCTCTCCCTTGTACGAGGAAAGACGCGTGTAGCACTTCATCATCGTATCCTGCGCCAAATCACGACTCACTTCCTCATCCAGCGTCAATTTCAAAAGATATTTAAATAGGAAAGAATAATAACGTTGAAAGAGATGGGCGAACGCATCATCATCGCCAGCAAGTGCTTTTTCAATTAATCGAACGTCCTCCTCATGTTCCATAAAGAGCTCCTTTCTGTTTGCTCAGTTATATGACGACCAGTAGTAGCGGATCGTTCATTTTGATTTTATTTTTTTTGAAGGACGTGGTGATCGTCATGTTTTTGGGGAAATTCAATGGAAATACCCTACAACACTAGCCTCACAGAAAACAGGGATTTTCTCCCAAGTCAACGGGTAACCAGCCGAGGGGAATGACACTCCGCTTTCATCGGGTGCCCGGTGAGTCTCCTCGGCTGTCGCCTGCGGGTCTCACATGTGTGTCACTGGTACCGCAAGAGTCAACGTATCATTTCCCTGCTAGGTTACTTTTTATCTTTAAATGTATTTATTTTCTGCCTTCGCTATCTTGATATTCAACCAGTCTAACGATGAGTGCAAGGCTAGTTTATGAACAAACCAACTCCATCCCTCTTTCAGCCAAAATCTATGAACAGAAATTACTTATTGTCGCTTGTATCATTTTAATCGTAGAAAACAACCCCTTTATAAGCAATAGTAATCGTTTATTTAAAAAGCAAAAAGCCAGACCTCCTCTTTGAGCCGGCTTTCTTTTATACGCCACACTTATCAAAAAACACTCCAAGCAACATTGGAACCTCATACGGCTGATCGTATTTGCTTCCTATTTTTTCACTAAATTACTATCAGATTGGCTCGAATTTCTGCACCGATCATTTCTAATTGTTTATTCAAACGTTTGTTTAGCTTAAGCGAGCTCGTTCACTGTCGTTAAATCCTTAAAGCCGGACCATTTCAAGTTGTTATTCAAACGTTTGTTTAACTTCTTTGCTATTTTCTACCACATTCCTTAAAATCCAGTCATCCGAACAAACTGAATTACTACTTTCTACTATGTAAAGACCTCCTCCATTCTATTTTTTTAGCGAAAATTTCAATATATCGGCGAAAAACAAAATATAACTGCGATAAATGAAATATAACGGCGAAAAACTCATTTTATCAGCGAAACCCGACTTATTAGCAAGTTTCCACTCTTAATCGTATAAACAAACACGTTAAAAGCACATAATGCCTGTTTATTTGCAAATAAAAAAGTCAGCTCCCCTCATGAGCTGACTTTCTTCTATACACCACGCTTATCAAAAAACACTCCATCTGACATTGGGCCATCATACGGATTGTCGTATTTGCGCCCTGTTTCTTTTTTTCGTTTGATATCTGTCAGATTAGCACGAATTTCCGCACGGAGCATTTCTAATTGTTTATTCAAACGTTTGTTTAGCTTGACCAATTCTTCGCCAAGTTTCTTTTCTGGCTCGGACAGCTTACTAGAATCGATCCGGACAATAAAATGATCACGCTGGGCCAACCTTTCATCGACCTCAGCAATAAACAAATCACGCTCATCATCCTCCTTCGGCAGTCCCTGCTTCACAAATTGAAATAGCAATTCCGTTTGAAGGTAGAGCTCTTTTACTACAGACATTAGGCTCGACCACCCGTACCCGCACCGTGGCGCTGCTGACGATCGAGTTGGATTACTTCTTTCCACGTGTTCCGGAATTCTGTGACTAACTCTTCTGCATTCGTAAGAGCTTGAACATCGTTTTTCACATTCGCATCAACGAGTTGACTCATAATAAAATCATACATCCGCATCATGTTTTGACCAACTTCGGAATCCGTCTTTAACGTGACCATTAATTCACGGATGATGTTTTGTGCTTTTGTGATCGACGTGTTGCGCTGTTCAACGTTCCCAGCTTCAATGGCTTTCTTTGCCTGGTTAATAAACTTTAAGCATCCGTTGTAAAGCATTAATGTCAGCTCACCTGGTGATGCGGTTTTCATTGCGTTTTGTTTGTAGGCGTTAGCGTTGTACATGTTTGTTGCCATCTTTACCCTCTCCTAATTAAACGTTTATTTGATTATCCTTGCGGGAATAGCTGAGCAAACAACGCCTCAGCTTGTTGATTGGCTCTGTTAACGGCTGCGTCCATGGCATTAAATTGGCGCCAGTAGCGCTCTTCGACTTGTTGGAGGCGACGTTCGAAATTGGAGATTTGATCGTTAATTCTTGTTAAATTACGACCTAACGCAAATTGGTTGTTTTGAACCTTTCCGCGCATGCCCCCAGCACGATCGGCAATAGCACCAATTGCCCCGTCTAATGTACTACGCAGCCGACGTGCAATTCCTTTTTCACCATCAGTCTCTCCATTAGCTGCAAACAACTGGAATACACCTTCGACATCTTGCTCAATTGCTTGACGTAATTTATCTTCATCAATTTCAAGCTTTCCGCCATCCATATAATTAGCAGTCGTTTTTATACCAATTGTCGTTAATTGGTTGAAAGCCGTACTGAGTTGGCCATTTACAGGACTATACAAATCCATTCGCATCCGATCAACCGCACTACGCATCGCTGAATCACCACGTAACAACCCACTACGAGCACGCTCTTCCCATTTTTCTATCTCTTTTTCAGACATCGCATCTTTTTGTTCATCTGTTAATGGGCGATAATCACGGTATCGTTCTTCTTTTAATTTTCCATTCACTAAATCAAGAATTTCATTATAATCATCCACAAACTTTTTTATCGTATCAAACACTTTATCTGTGTCGGTTGACGCTTTTAAATTGACTTCCCCATCAAACGTGTCTCGTAACGTAACCGTCATTCCAGAAACAGTAAACGTATTCGAACGACGCTCTGTTTCAAGACCATTTAAATTAAACTTAGCATTTTGCGCACCATGATCATAAACGATCATCGTTTCAGGCTCATCTGGATCTTCAACCGGATCAAAATTTAATTTTAGGGCATCACGGAGAAAAGCTCCTTCAAACTCAATTTCCTGTCCCCCTTCATTAAAGGTCCCTGTGGTCGAACGAGACACCGTAATCTTATCAGAAAATTCATCATAAAATCCATTTATCCCCACGCTTGAACGATTTAATTCATTAAAAACAGCCGTCAACGTCTGATCCGAAGTAAAGACAAATTTATCCCTTTGTATTCCGATCGCATTAAAAGTTGTTACCCCAGCAGCCGTATAACGATGTTTAGGGTCAGTAGAACCTTCAGGTGCTTCCGTAATAAACACAGTAGATAAAGAAGTTCCTTGCGCAATACGTGATTTAAAGTAAAGTTTGCCATCATCGGGATTTAATCTCACTTGATTGTCTTCTAATTCAACCTCACTTGTACTAGAAACCACGTCGTATACTTTTCCATTTACTTTTACAACCATATCACCTGTATTAATAATGTCCGTACGATTTAAGTCTACAACATTCGAATTAGCTGATTGTCGAATCGTTTGACGATTGACCACTCCGCTTTTCCAAAAGTCTTCTTCGACGTCAAACTTTTGAGAGCCTAATGCACCACTTGCACTGATTTTCGTCTCACCAGAAATTCCACTTCCAGCCGCCGTTTGACTGCTATACGTTGCTGCTTTAGCCAACTGTTGGACACTAGAAACACGAATTGACATATTTCCAGCGGTTGAAGAAGCAGTGGCCGTTACTAAACTATCGTTTGAACTTGTAACAGACTTTGACTGCATAATATTTTGACGCATCACTGTATCAAATATATTTGTTCTAAAGGCGTCTAACTTACGATTGATCTCACGGTAATCCTCCATTTGCCATTCAATGATTTGCCGATCTTGGATCATTTTATCAACTGGCATTCGTTGCGCTCGCATTAAATCTGTTACGATTTGATTAATATCCATTCCAGTTGCCATACCTGTAATTCTCATCTGCCACACTCCCCTCGGATTAACTATTAATATTAATATCGACAATATCATAGTAATAGTTAAGTCTCCTTACAAATTTGCTTTATGGAAAAGCTGAAACATCGGCTCCTTTACACTCTTTCATCAAAAATTAATCCTGCATGCTTTAGCATAGAAGCCACCATATCCAAAAACTCTTCAGGTGGAATTTCCTTCACGACTTCATCTGTCTCTTTATTTACAACTTGAACATATAATCGGTTCAGGTCTTCATGGATGTTGAATTTAATGGCGGTATTGCTTGATTCTAACAGATCATTCATTCCCTCAACCTTCTTATCTAATTTATCCTTAGAATGAGAGATACTTTCACGATGCTCCTTTAATTCTTCCACACCTTTTTCAATAATCGACCGTGGTGATTGATCGTGAATGCTTCCATTTGATTTCAACTTAACCAATTCAGAAATTCCTTGTGAAGAAGTTCCTTTGATATCCATGACATGCCCCCCTAGGTTATAACCTATTTTTCTTTATATCGGCATGCTTTCGATATTTTTATAGAGCAAAATAAAAAAGCCCTCAATAGGAGGACTCCTAATAAATTATACTTTTACATCAATCGAACTCCCCAAGTGAGGCTGAGCCGCCTTTTGGATCGCTTGGACATCAGCCGAACCAATGAGTTTCTGCAACGATTCCCCTTGTTGTTCCGCATTACCTAACGCCTTTTTCATAACAGACATACTAGCCTGTTGCTGAACTTGTCCTTGATTTAAAGACATGGAAAGAAGTGCAATATCCATGAAAATCCCCTCCATCCAATTATTCTCCTTGATATAGTGTATCAAACTCTATCTTTTTTTGTAACCATTTTAAAGAGAATTTAGTGGTTTTGGCCCCCACTAGTGGTAAGGATATTACACGAAACTACGACCAGTTTAACAGGCACATCAAATTATTGATTACACTCAAATGAACTAGTGAACCATTGGTTGTAACTGTTTTTCCAAACATTGAATTTCCTCTTTTAATCCATTTAATTGACTATTTAGCTTCTCCACCTCCAAAGCAGATAAACTATGTTCAGAAGCATATTCTGCTATCTTTTTCATCTCATATAGTTTGTCTTCTATATTAGCCAAGATCCGATCTTGTTCTTTCGCCCATCGTAGTTGTTCTTCGAGGAACAGCATGTGCTCCTGTTGGTCTTTGTTCATCAGTCCCACCTCTCTCTATACTGCCAGCTTTTTATTATTATCGACAGAATTTCACAATTGTTAATAAACTGTTGGATGATAAAATGTCAATTCACTTTTGTATCTAACCAATGATTAACCTTTAGAGATTTCTTTAGGAGTAAA
>NZ_JRJU01000069.1 GCF_000787375.1 Halalkalibacter okhensis
GGATGACTAAGTCATCCTCTTCATGTTTCAATATTGAATTAACGTGGTATATAACGTAATGGGTCGACTGCATTTGATTTCGCACCGTTCCAACCGCCTTCATGTACTTCAAAGTGAAGGTGTGCTCCAAATGATTGCCCTGTATTCCCCATTAACCCTAAGCGTTGTCCTTTTGACACACGCTGACCGTTGGAAACTTCACGGTTTTCTAAGTGGGCATATAATGTGGTTACAAGTTGTCCATTTACTTGGTGAGCGATAATTACGGTATTTCCATAACTAGATGAATAGTACGAACGTACAACCGTTCCATCTTGTACAGCTACAACTGGTACATCACCGGAACGACCATTTTTACCAATATCAATTCCGTAGTGCATGCGTCCTCCAAATGATGCCCGTGGACCATAAGTAGACGTAATCGTTCCTGTTGCTGGGCGCATGAAGCCTGAGTTCGTAACCGGTGGTGCATTATGCACTTGCGATGATCCGCCTGACGATCCACCTGATGAACTACCTCCAGATGATCCACCTGAACCGCTTCTTGACGCTTGTGCTTGAGCCGCTGCTGCCTCTTCTTGTTTACGCTTTTCAGCTGCTTCAAATTCCGCTAGCTCTTGCTTTAATGCTTGTTCTTGCGCACGAAGAATCCCTGCCTCATCTTCTAACGCGCCAAGGTCTGAATGAAGTTCGCCTTCTTTTTGTTCTAGCTGTGACATAACTTGATCTTTTTGCTGGCGTTGTGCTTCTAAATCAGCCATTAATGTTTCTAACTCTGCCAAGTGGCCTTCTAACTTTTCAAGTTCAATCTCTACTTGTTCTTTTGCTTCCTCTAACGCATAGTGGTCAGCAATATGAGCATCAAGAATATTTCGGTCTTGTTGAGCAATTACCGTTAAGGCACTTACACGATCTAAGAAATCACTGAAGCTTTGGGCACCAAGAATGACTTCTATGTAATTGACTTGCCCGCCTGATTGATACATCGAACGCGCACGCTCTTTTAATAACTCATCACGCTCAGCGATACGCTCCTCTAAAATCGCAATTTCTTCTTTTAATTTTTCGATCGCTTCTGTAACTTCATCTATTTCAGCGCGTTTTTCTCGCACCTTTTGGTTCGTTTCCGCTACTTCGTGATCAATACGTTGAATTTCATCCGTCAGTTCCTTTTTTTCCTGTTCAAGCTTATTTAGTTCTGCTTGTGTCTTTTGAGCCTCTGCTTGATTTTCTGCGCGTTCTTGTTCCACATCTGAAATTTTGTTACGTAGTTCTGAGTTTGCCGATGCTGTTTCGTTAAATGGGCCCCATCCAAAAGACCCAACTGTTAATAGAACAGCAACAGTTATTAGTCCTACTTTCCTTTTCATTCAAACGCTCCCCCTTAATATCTTCAATCGAAACGGTCTGAAAGCCAGTGAAACATCACGCCTCACTGGTTCAGCCTGTTATTTACACTTTTAAAAACTTACGTACGGACATCATACTGCCCCATATTCCGATAAAGGCACCAATCAATAGTAAGAATCCAGCGATTTGCCATACATATGGAAATGGAGGTACGAGTGAGAAGAAGAGAATTTCAATTCGAGCTCCGTAGTTCGTTACTAAATACGAGTAGCCGAATACGGTTATTAAAATCGGAATCAATGATCCGACGACACCTAGGAGCATTCCTTCAACAAAAAATGGCCAACGAATGAAACCATTTGTCGCTCCTACGAGTTTCATAATTTGAATCTCTCGTTTTCTCGCTACAATTGTTAATTTAATAGTATTGGCAATTAAAAACATCGCAGTGAACATCATTCCGACAACGAGAATCAGTCCAACCATTCTTACAAAATCCGTTACAGCAAATAAACGTTCAATAAAACCTTGTCCAAAATTTACACGCTCAACATGAGCAAGCGGTTCAATCGTACTTGCTACTTGCTCTGTTAACTGTGGATTGATTGCACGTACAACAAACGCATCATTCAGTGGATTTTCTTCACGAATCGATTCAAATACTTCTCCACTTTCGTCTAAACTATCGATTAACTGATTTAATCCTTCTTCCTTACCAACAAATGTAATGCTATCAATATTAGGCAGCTGCTCCATTTCTTCAAGCAGCTCTTGCTGTTGTTCTTCTGTCGCTGTTAATTCGACATATACTTTAATCTCTACATCATCTTCAATCGTTGAAGCGACGTTGTTGACATTCATAATTAACAAAAGAAAGACTCCGACAACAAGCAGCATGACGGCCACTGCACTAATAGAAGCAAACGTCATCCATCCGTTACGTCCTAAATTCTTTGTCCCTTCGCGAATGTGGCGTCCAAGGGTTCTAAGCCTCATAGCCGTAGCTCCCCCTTGCTTCATCTCGGACCACTCGTCCACTTTCAATAGCAATCACTCGTTTTTTGATCGTGTTCACGATGTCTTTGTTATGTGTTGCCATGATGACGGTTGTTCCGCGATGATTAATATCATCTAAAATGTCCATAATTTCCCAAGCTGTATCCGGGTCTAAATTTCCTGTCGGTTCATCAGCAATTAAAACTTCAGGACTGTTCACAACCGCTCTTGCAATCGCAACGCGCTGCTGCTCCCCACCTGAAAGTTCATCTGGTAAAGATCTAGCTTTGTTTTTTAAATTAACAATTTCCAAAACGTCCATCACTTTTCGCTTTATAACGTTTGGATTTTCTTCTATCACTTCAAGAGCAAAAGCCACATTTTCAAAGACTGTTAGAGTTGGAAGCAGTTTGAAGTCTTGGAATACAACCCCCATCTTTCGTCTTAGTTTTGGAATGGCTTTTTCCTTTAGCTTTGCTAAATTTATATTATCTATGACAATGTCACCTTTTGTCGGTTTTTCTTCACGGTACATCAACTTAATAAAGGTTGATTTCCCCGCTCCACTTGGCCCGACAACGTACACAAACTCACCTTTTTCAATGCGTATTGAAATCCCATTAATTGCCTTCATGTTATTGGGATAGGCCTTCCATACGTCCTTCATTTCTATCACTAATTAATCACACCCCTGCGTGTTCATTTTGCTAACACCAAGACACAGGATACTAGCTTGTCCGACAAATAATCCTGTTGAAATTCCAAAAAATTTCGCGTCATTTGTCGTAATCTACATCATTATAACACCTATAAAATAAAAAGGGTTGGACTTTTATGTTACAATTTCATTTCACTTTGCGTAAAGTTATTGTTATTTCCACTAAAAAAACCCATTCTTCTAGGAGAATGGGCTCATTTCTACTTATTGAGCAGAAATCCACTGCGCTAAATTTTCCGCCTCTTCAGCTGGAATATTGATCGCTGGCATCGTGTTTTGTCCATTGATAATGACATCGTAAACGTGCTCCGGATCATGCTCTTCTCCAGCTAATCTCGGACCGCCTCCACCTTCAAGGTTTCCACCATGACAAGCAAGGCAGTTCGCTTCATACGATGCACGTGCTGCATCTGCATCATATTCACCAGCTGTTTCTTCACCCGCTTCATCAGTAGCCGCCGGATCTTCCACTGGCGCAGCTTCGTCTGCCGGTGCTGCTTCGTCTCCTCCACCACAGGCAGAAAGCGCAACAACGACACCAAGTGCTAATAATATCTTTTTCATAATAGGTACCCCCTTTCCCTATGTAACTTTTTGGAGTTTCCTCCAATGGAATTATATACCTAGAATTACCTCTAGGCTCGTTTAAAGCCTTCCCCAAGAACCTCTGTTGCATTCGTAACAACGACAAAAGCTTTTGGATCAACGGTTTTCACTACTTGTTTCAATTTTGTGACCTCGGTTTGATTCACCACACACATCAATACATCACGTTCTTCATCCGTATAACCACCATAACCACTTAGCTTCGTTACACCACGATCCACATCTCTTAATAAACTTTGGCGAACTTCCTCCTGGTGATTCGAAATAATGAGCGCCACTTTCGCATACCCAACACCCACTTGAACCATGTCGACGGTTTTACCAGTAACATACAAACTAATCAGTGCATACAGAGCCAGTTCGATTCCAAATGTGAATGCAGACGTAATCACTATTAAGCCATCAATAATAAAGACAGCTGCTCCTAACGTTAACCCTGTATACTTCTGAATAATTTGAGCAGCAAGGTCCGTTCCTCCTGTACTTGCTCTTGCTCGGAATACAAGACCAATTCCAATTCCGACACCAATCCCACCAAACAACGCCCCTAATAGTGCATCTTCAAAACCAACCGACCAATCTCGCGTAAAATAAACGACAAATGGCAAAAATAGCGTACCTACTAACGTTTTGATCCCGTATTTTAGTCCGCCCAAAAGCAAGATTCCTAAAATAAATAATGGAATGTTCAAAGCCCATTGTGTAAAAGCTGGCTCAATTCCAATCATATGAGCGACGATCGTACTGATCCCGCTCACACCACCTGACGCTATTTTGTTCGGAAGTAAAAAAAGGTTAAACGCAATCGCCACAAACGCAGCACCAACCAAGATATATGTATAATCCGTCAATAATTGCACCTTCGTACTCGGCGGCTGTTGCCCTCTTTTCGGTCGCATCATCATAATTCACTCCTTCATTCCTTAGAATATCCAAATAATCCTTGCGTAGTATAGCACCAGGTGCCAAATAAGTAAATGAGATCTCGCTAATGCATTAGAGTGGTAAAGGGAGTGGTGTGGCCGATGGAATGGAGGGAAATGAGATGGGTCTATTCGTTTTGGTTCCAGCTCTCTCTTCTGGTTCTCTATTTTTCTAGGCTCATCTTTTTGGGGTCCTGCCATCTCTTCTGGTTCCCTACTTTTTCCGGTCTTCGTCTTTTCGGGTTCCTGCTCTCTCTTCTGGTTCCCTACTTTTCACGGGCTCCTCCTTTTCGGGTTCCTGCTTCTGGTTCCCTACTTTTTCCTCTCTCCGCTTTTTCGGGGTCCATCTCCCTCTTCTGGTTCCCCACTTTTCCGGTCTCCACTTTTTCGGGGTCCACCTCCCTCTTCTGGTTCCCTACTTTTTCCCTTCTCCCCTTTTTCGGGTTCCACCTCCCTCTTCTGGTTCCCTACTTTTTCCCTTCTCCCCTTTTTCGGGGTCCATCTCCCTCTTCTGGCTCCCTACTTTTTCCTCTCTCCGCTTTTTCGGGGTCCATCTCCCTCCTCTTGCTCTCTACTTTTTCCGCTCTCCGTTTTTTCGGGGTCCATCTCCCTCCTCTTGCTCTCTACTTTTTCCTCTCTCCATCTCTTCTAGCACCTACTTTCCCCTTCTGCTCCAGCTTCCACTCCTGCACCCACTCATACAAAAAAGCGAGCACAAAATCCATTTCGATTTTGTGCTCGCTTTCCTTTTATATGCGCTACTTTACAATAGCCTCTACTTCCCTAACGACTGACGCAAATATGCATCAATAAATCCGTCTAAATCTCCGTCCATCACGGCGTTTGTGTTTCCAATTTCATGTCCGGTGCGATGGTCTTTAACCATGCTGTATGGGTGGAATACATAGGAGCGGATTTGGCTTCCCCAGCCAATTTCCTTTTGCTCACCGCGAATTTCCGCTAACTCTGCTTGCTGCTCTTCAATCTTTAATTGATAGAGCTTTGCGTTCATCATTTTCATCGCACGCTCACGGTTTTTAATTTGCGAACGCTCGGTTTGGCACGTAACAACTGTATTTGTCGGCAAGTGTGTAATACGAACAGCAGAATCTGTCGTGTTAATATGCTGACCACCTGCTCCGCTTGCACGGTACGTATCGACTTTTAGATCCTCTGGAGAGATATCAATCTCAACACTGTCATCTAACTCAGGCATGATCTCACAAGATACAAACGATGTATGGCGGCGGCCAGATGAATCAAAAGGAGAAATCCGCACTAAACGGTGAACCCCTTTTTCTGCTTTTAAGTAGCCGTACGCATTATGACCTTTAATAAGAAGCGTCACACTCTTAACACCAGCTTCATCTCCAGGCAAGTAATCCATCGTTTCGACTTTGAAATCCTTCCGTTCGGCCCAGCGTGTATACATACGTAAAAGCATCGACGCCCAGTCTTGTGACTCGGTTCCACCTGCTCCTGGGTGAAGTTCCAAAATCGCATTGTTTTTGTCATATGGCTCACTCAACAATAGTTGAAGCTCAAAGTCGTTCATTGCTTGAGACAATGATTTCACGCCATCTTCTAATTCTTTTTGCAAATCCGCATCTGGCTCTTCTTTCACCAAATCGTATGATACTTCTAAGTCCTCAAATTGACCATTTAGTTCAAGGAACGTGTTTACTTGTTCTTTTAGCGCATTCGCTTCATTAATAACAACTTGAGCTGCATCTTGATCATTCCAGAAATCTGGATCGGTCATCTTTTCGTCTAGTTCTGCAATACGCTCTTGCTTCTCATCGAGGTCAAAGAGACCCCCTAAATTCAGTTAATCGCTTTGCCACTTGAGAAAGCTCTTGCTTCACTTCTACTAATTCCATCTTCTCACCTCATAGCGAAGTGCAAAGTCTCAATAGGGACTCTGCACCTCCGCTTCTTTCCTTTTTTATCTGCCACAGCAGGCTTTGTATTTTTTCCCACTTCCACAAGTACAAGGATCGTTACGACCAACGGTAACGCCTTTGCGGACTGGTTTTTTCTTTTTCGGTTCTTCTTTATCACTTTGTTGCATCGCTTTTCCTTGAGCGACTTCTTCACGCTGCAAGTTTTGTTGAACTTGCGCCTTCATAATATACATCGCCACTTCTTCTTCAATGGAATCAACCATCGCCTCAAACATTTCGAAGCCTTCAAAGCGGTACTCACGAAGAGGGTCATTTTGTCCATATGCACGTAAATGAATTCCTTGGCGAAGCTGATCCATTTGATCGATATGGTTCATCCACTTCCGGTCAACCGTACGAAGCATTATGACCTTCTCGAACTCACGCATATGATCTGGAGTGAATTGCTCCTCTTTTTCATTGTAGTTGGTCGTCACTTTTTCAACGATCAACTCAATCATTTCTTCAGGGTCTTTCCCTTTTAGTTCTTTCTCCGTTAAGTCATCTTCATTTAGAAGATTCGCCTTCATGTAATTAACAATCGCAGAAAGATCCCAATCCTCTGGAACTTCGCTTTCTGGTGTGTGCAGTTGTACGGTCCGTTCGATGACAGACTTGATCATTTTTTCAACGATTTCACGAAGGTTTTCTGATTCAAGTACTTCCATACGCTGCTTATAAATGATTTCACGTTGCTCACGCATAACATCATCATACTGAAGGATTTGCTTACGAGCATCAAAGTTGTTTCCTTCCACTCGCTTCTGAGCTGTTTCTACCGCACGGGATACAAGCTTACTCTCGATTGGTTGATCTTCCTCCATCCCAAGACGCTCCATCATGTTTCTCATGTTATCGGAACCGAAGCGGCGCATCAGCTCATCTTCCATCGACAAATAAAATTGAGTTGAACCAGGGTCCCCTTGACGACCAGAACGACCACGAAGCTGGTTATCAATCCGACGAGATTCATGGCGCTCTGTACCTAGAACATGCAAGCCACCAAGTTCAAGTACACCAGGCCCGAGCTTAATGTCGGTACCACGACCAGCCATGTTTGTTGCGATCGTAACCGCCCCTTTATGACCCGCATTTTCAATGATTTCTGCCTCTTTTTCATGGTTTTTCGCATTTAACACATGATGAGGAACTTTGCGCTTTGTTAACATTTTCGAGACAAGCTCTGATGTTTCCACACTCACCGTACCGACAAGAACAGGCTGTTCCTTTTTGTACAGCTCTTCAATTTCATTGACAACCGCACGGAATTTAGCTTCCATCGTTTTAAAAATTAAGTCAGGCTTATCCTCACGTGCAATTGGTTTATTCGTCGGGATCACCATAACGTCCATTCCATAAATGTTACGGAATTCTTCTTCTTCCGTTTTTGCTGTACCTGTCATCCCAGCAAGCTTTTGATACTTACGGAAGTAGTTTTGGAATGTAATAGAAGCAAGCGTCATGCTTTCTTTTTGAATCTGCATGCCTTCCTTCGCCTCAATCGCTTGATGCAACCCATCGCTATAGCGACGACCTTTCATTAAACGACCGGTAAATTGGTCGACGATGACCACTTCACCTTCTTCCACGACATAGTCTGTATCACGATGCATCACAACGTGAGCTTTTAGCGATTGGTTTAAGTGGTGGTTTAACTGAACATGCTTAGAGTCATACAAATTGTCGATGCCAAACGCACGCTCTGCTTTGTTAACCCCATCTTCAGTTAGCTGCACATTTTTTGTTTTTTCATCAAACGTATAATCCTCTTCTTTTTTCAGAATACGGATAAACGAGTTGGCTTGCTGATAAAGCTGAGTTGAACGCTCAACCGAACCAGAAATAATTAATGGTGTACGCGCTTCATCGACTAAGATCGAATCGACCTCATCGACGAGGGCAAAATTAAGAGGGCGTTGAACCATTTGCTCTTTGTATAACACCATGTTGTCACGTAAGTAATCAAAGCCCAATTCATTGTTCGTGCTATATGTGACGTCTGCTAAGTAAGCTTCACGCTTTTCTTCCTTTGAAAGATCATTTGCATTTAGGCCCACAGTTAAGCCAAGAAATTCAAACAATTCCCCCATGATTTCACAGTCACGGCGGGCAAGGTATTCATTGACCGTTACAATGTGAACGCCTTTCTCTGTTAGTGCGTTCAAGTAAACGGCAATCGTACCAACGAGTGTTTTCCCTTCCCCTGTTTTCATTTCAGCAATGTTTCCTTGGTGAAGCGCAATCGCCCCAAGAAGCTGAACAGGATATGGAGTCATGTTTAATACTCGAGTTGACGCCTCACGAACGACCGCAAAAGCCTCAACTAAAAGATCATCAAGTTTTTCACCTTTTTGGTAACGTTCTTTAAATTCACTAGTTTTATTACGAAGACCATCATCAGTTAACTTCTTCATATCTGATGCTAATGCTTCAATTTGGTCAACGAGCTTCTCATTTTTCTTCAATTGTCGTTGACTCGGATCACCGATCACTTTTTTCAATAGACCTAACATCAAATTCGCCCTCTCTTTTTTCAGCTCGTCCAATTTAAATACGAGCATGACGCATTTTCACTAAGATTAATTTTATCAGGTAACACATGGTCTTACAAGGGACACCCTTAGTGATGATGTTCGAAAAGAATGTAGAAAAAGTTCATTTTTTGAAAAGACAGAAGTCGCTCTCTCCGCACTTGCCGCATAGAGTACTACTGAGGAGGGATTTTATGCGAAATTTAAACTGGGGAGTAGACTCCGCTGCTGCCGTAACTGAAGAGTTGCATCAATGTGTTATCGATAACTTCGGTCGACCCGACTTTTGGGGACGTTACTTATCTACGATTCCAAATGTTAGTGAAGGGCTGACTCCTGACGAATATCGCTACATTCAAAACCAAGGAATAAAACTAATGCCCATCTATAATAATTTTCAAGCAGCTGTTGGATCCCGTGCTGGTGCTGTTGCGGCAAGAAATGCGATTTTCAAATCAAGGCAGCTCGGCATTCCTGAAGGCACCTTCATTTTTGCCAATGTCGAACGTTTTTTTGAGGTCGATTCTGAGTGGATCGTCGCATGGGTGGAGGCCTTCTACAATAGTCCTTACCGTCCAGGTATTTATGCAGACCCCGATGAAGGCCCATTTAACGAGGCGTATTGCCAAGCCACAAATATGAGCAACCTTGTTCGTGAGCAAGCTGTGATCTGGAGTGCAGAACCAGAGCCTGGAACGACAACCAAACGAAATGCTCCGCGCCAATTCACACCGAGCCGACCTGACTGTGAAGCAAACGTGTGGGCATGGCAATATGGCCGCGATGCAGATGAATGCCCTATTGATACCGTTTTAATGGAAAACCGCCTTTATCGAGAATTAGCTTAAAAACAAAAAGGGGAAGCCCAGCCACGCTGCACTCCCCCCTTTTCTTATAAATTAAGCTTCTGGCTCAATCAATCCATATTTGCCATCGCGACGCTTGTAAACAACATTCGTTGAACCGTTTACCGCATCGGAGAAAACAAAGAAATTATGACCAAGCATGTCCATCTGTAAAATCGCTTCTTCCGCGTCCATCGGCTTTAAGTTAAACCGTTTTTTCCTTACCACCTCTAGCTCATCCGTAATTGGAGCCTCTTGTTCAAGTGGTTCTAAATCATTTTTAAACATATATTTCAAGCTTCCCTCTTGGCGAAACTTGCGATTTACTTTCGTTTTGTGCTTACGAATTTGACGCTCTAATTTTTCAACGACACCATCGATCGCTGCATACATATCCGTATGCACTTCTTCTCCCCTTAGTAAGAGCTGTGGCATCGGAATTGTGATCTCAATGATATGCTGATTGTTCAATACTTGCATACGAACATTGACATCTGCTACGGGAGTAGTATCAAAATAACGCTCCAGTTTATTGACCTTCTTTTGTACATAGTCACGTAAAGCTGGCGTTACTTCCAGGTTTTCACCACGGATATTATAGTTCATAAATAACTCCTCCTTTTCTATGTACTTATTTCTATTTACCCCATTGAAAGTCCTGCTTAAACATCAAAATAATTAAAAATTGTGTCACTTTTGTTACATTGATGTCGTTTCTATTTTATGAAGCATGTCTTTGATTCAGTACTATTTTTCTGTTTTTTGTGGTGGAAATTGAGGGAGTGGTGATTTAAAAAGGTTGTTTTCGCAATACTTGGTTTTTTTTATGGGTTACGTGTTCTTCTCATGTTCGTTCCATTGCGCTCCAGCCACTCGCACCCGCAAGGAGGTGCCGAGTGACTTCCGCTCCATTTCACTAAGAGAAATCTATTTAATAGCAGCAATCTTTACGAAAAACTCCCATGAGGCGCTTCTCGCTACCACCATCTATCATTAAAAGGCTGTCGCATTCTCTAAGCTCTTATTAACGGAGAAAAGATTGAACTCCAATCACTTCAACAAAGCCCTTTTAAAAAAACACTTAATCTATACTCATGAGACAATTCTTTTTCGTTGCTTCTATATTTTAGGAAGAGTTAAGGTGTGCCTTCTTCTTAACAGCGCGATGATCAGCGGTGGCTCCGTTATGCTCAAAACATTGCTAGCGGCCTTTAATTAAAATAAAGTAGCCCTTCTCCCCCAACATGCGAACACTTGGCGGTGGCTTCTCTCGCCGTGCGCCTTTTGAGAAGAGCGCTACAAAAGACTTAAAACATAACGGCGGTTCCGCTCAACTGTTTAATTGAGAAAAAGTAAAGCCTTCCTGTCACATTAACTGTGCGAACACTTGGCGGTGGCTC
>NZ_JRJU01000070.1 GCF_000787375.1 Halalkalibacter okhensis
GCTTTTTACTGTTTATTAATTCAATTTTCTCAATCCTTTCTCCATCCACAATAGGTTCTGCATACTCTTCATGAATATAACTTCCACATAGAACTTTAGAACAAAAGTGAAAACGATGATCATGAACCTTCTCTTTCATTTCTTGATTACCCCAAACATGCAAGCGGGCACGAATTCCCTTATCTGATATAACATATTTTTGAAACCCTAACGGATGAACTTCCATCAAATTTGCTAAATGTGCTAAATTCTCGTCTTCAGATTGAAGAATTTCACTTAACCAAATGTCTAACTGTGTTAAGCTTACATTTTGACTAACAAAGTCGCACATATAATCAACGTCTTCCCCTGTTTGAAAGGCTTGCATTTTACAGATTCGGTCCATAAATGTGTTAAAATCCACTGATAACCCCTCCTGTCATTTTTTGTTTTACAGTATTTACAATTTTCTCATGAATCCTTAATGGTGGTTCTGCCGCATTAAGGATAAAAGCCTCTTCGGGCAAAGCATCCTGCAAAAAAGCATCACGGACTTTTATAAATATATCTACACTTCTTTCTTCATATTTTGTCCTACTACCGTCACGTTCTGAAATACGTTGAAGTGTCAGTTCAGGGTTAATATCTAAAAAGAAGATTACATCTGGCCTCCTAACACCATAATTCAGTTTCTTTATTAGATTAGGTTCTATACCTCGTGCTTTAAAGAATGCAATAGAGCTATATAGGTATCTGTCCGTAATCACATGGATCCCCTTTTTCAATGCTGGTTCTATCTCTGCCTTTAAGTGCCACTTTCTATCTGCTGCAGCCAGCATTGCTAATGCTTCCATATCAGGACAAATGCCATTATCCAAATAATCACGTACACGAGGGTCTTTTCTATAATAATCAGTAGGTTGTTTTGTATTTAACACTTTTGTTTGTTTATGCTTAAACCAATCTGTCAGCATCGATATTTGAGTTGTTTTTCCAGAACCATCAAGTCCACAAAACGCGATTAATAATCCCTCCACAGTTCCTTCCTCCTTATATTTTTATATTAATTCTACTGTTTCATTTCGTAGTTCTTGGGCGAATCGAATCATATCAATTGTTTCCTGTTTTAATAATTGCTCGTTTATTTCACTGAAGTTATTTCCGATATAAAGTGATAGAAACTTTTTCACCTTTTGATCTTGTTTATCGAAAACTCTAAATAACTTTTTTATTAACCATTTGTCTTTTGGATTTGTTTGCCCTTTTATATGTAGTAAGGATTCCATAGCTTTTTCTAAACAACTTCTTGCATTTAAATAAGCGGTATAGTAATCTTCTGATTCTAAAGCTCCTACAGCATCATCCTGTCGATTTTCACTTAATTTAAATCGATTTTTGGCAGCTGATTTTAGATAACCTTCTAAATCAAGTTTTGAATAAATAATAGATTCAAAGGCTTCCTTACCTTTGATAGGATAAGCTGTTACTAGTCTGTGATACAATTCAATCTCTCTAATACGATTAAAATCTAACCTTCTTTGTTTTATAGAAGAATTGATATCATCAATCAATTGGTTGACTCTTTCTAATTTTATAATCTCAACATTTATTGGCATATCATGAATGAAATCATGATATTCATCACCAAAATATGTTATAGTTACATTTTCTTTTTCTGGGTACTTAGGTGATTCTCTATAAATAACATAAATATCTAGATCGGAGCCTGCATTCGAAAATCCTTCAATGACTGAGCCACAAATTATTACTAAATCATCAGAGTTTATGACTAATTTATTTAATATAGAAAAAACATCTAGATTATATCTATCAAGTTGTTTATCATACTCATGCGTTCTCATCAAAACTTTTCACGCCCTTCCATCTATAATAAGAAATAGTTCTTTTGGTTAATGTTAGATAATCAGTGACATTATAAATAAGATGAGCCAATATAAGTGGGATAATTCCATTATCAAAATAAATTAAACAAAAACCAAAGAAGCTCCCCAACAAGAAGTGGTAGATATAGTCGGTAAAATGAAATAAAGAAATAGCAAAACGATTATAGTAGTGATAGTAAGTAAAAAGTAGACCTCCGATTAAGACTTCAAAAATACCTGGGTTTGAAAAAAAGCTAAAATAGAAGGCTCTAAATAATAATTCCTCACATATTATTAGTGTTGTAATCTTGAGTAACTGACTGAAATACACTTGTAAATTAATTGGTTCAAGAACAGAAGATACTTCTATAGACTTTTTAACAGATCTGATTCTACTGAGTAATAAAAGGCCTGCCCCACTAATAACGACAAGATAATATAGAAAATCAACAGATACCCACGTAATTGGGATTTGAAATAAAATAATAGGTACCAACATACTAAAAAGTAACGGGATATATCTATAACGGACCGGGAATTTGACAATGTTAAATAATCTGAATCCTATACTCATTGTTAATAAGGGGAAACTCATACCAATAATTAAAATTAAAAGTGAGGTCTCTTGAATAACTAATGTAAAGATAATCAATAGTAAGATTATATAAATTCCTAACTTTTGTTTAAATGGCATTTCCATCCTTCTTTCAAAAGAGGAGGAAAACCTCCTCTTTCTATGAAATCTTCTATGGATCGGCAAGACTGTAATAAAGTTTATAGCTCGCCCATTTTAATGTACTACGATTACAGCTCCTTTAGGAGTACTCACTTTTACTGCTTTCGGCTTCTTATACATACAGTTTCACCTCCTTTCTATAATCACCATCCTAAGACCAACATTTACCTTCAATAAATAGGCTCTTAGTAATGCACTGATATCGTTGAAGCTTTAGGTGCCTGAACTTTTACTGCTTTTGGCTTCTTATACATAGGCGTTCACCCCCTTTCATAGTACCTTTCTATTAACCTATGTTAAGATTAATAGCTTTTCTTGAATAAAATAACCAAAGATTTTCTCGCAATCCATCAGTACCTCCTTTTTGTCAGTTTTATAAAATTCTGCAATCTCTTCTGCTATTTCTACTATTGTCTTCTCACCATTACATCTTCTCATCATTTCTTTTGTTACATCATTAATCTCCCAGGCATTATTTCTTTTCACTGCATACAAGATGTCATCAACTTTTCTGATTTTCACAGAATAATCTAATACTGGTTTTTCATTTTTCATGATTTAATGCCACCTTCTTAATATCTTTTTTGTTTTCACTTACAAACAGTGAAACTGCAACAGTAGTTAAAATGATCAATAAACCAGAAATCAAAAATAAAACTTTAATATCAACGAAATAATGGGTAAACCATCCTCCAACAAAAACAGCAAGAGGGGTAGATATTCTCGTAAACATTTGTGAGGTAGTAAATACTCTCCCAATTAAGTGCTTAGGTGTTTCTTGTTGAAAATAAGAGTTGATAAAAATATTAGCAACTGTAGCACTCCCCATAATTCCCCCCAAAATAGCTCCCATTATGATCCAATGAAATGGAAATGCCATGAAAACTAACGACACACCAGCTAAGCCGCATGATGCAACTATCGATTGCAAAATATTTACCCTTTTTGTTATTAAGGGGGAAAATATAGACAGTAAGAATGCAATCCCCCCACTAATGGCATACACATAACCTACTTGATCTTCACTTAATAAGTAGACACCATGTAAATAAAAAACCATAAGGGATAATCCCATTGACATTCCTATATTAACGAAGAAGAATAAGATATTTACTTTTAAAAAAGTCTTATTCTGAAAAATAAAAGCGACTCCTTCTTTTAATTGTTCACTAAAACTTTCTGGCTTTTTCACCATATTATTAACCGTTTCTTCAGGAAAATTAACAAGTACTAGAATTAATAGAATCAGACAAAACGATAGTAAATTTATATAGAAAGCATTTTGTAAACCAAAGTAAGCAATGATTAGCCCTGCTAATAACGGACCAACTACTCGAATAATAGTTAAAGATGACTGTATTAACGCATTGGCTTTTACTAAATGGTCTGGCTCTACTAATTGAGGGAGTGAACTTCGATATGTTGATAAAAAAGTTAATGAACCTAACGCATATAGAAAGACGATTATATATACATGATAAATATGGATAGTTCCACTAACATAAAGGACAGGCAACAAAGTCATTAATATAACCTGTAATAAAGTAGAATAAATCATAATCTTACGCTTACTGAAACGGTCAATTAGTACTCCAATTAATAAACCAAAGATGATTTGCGGAAAAGCGATTATCGCCGAAACTGTTCCCATTGTTAGCGTGGATTGGCTCATTTCGTATACTAAGAAAGGAATAGCTATTAAATAAAATTGTTCGCCAAAATTCGAAATAGTTTGACCGGAAAATATAGACATAAATTTTCTATTTTTAAGCACGTTTATAACCTACTCTCAAATCATCTATTTAACGCGCCTTCTTTTAAAAATTCTATAATGTTTTCAACATGTTTAATTCCTTCACTTATGGATTTGCTATTGGCTACTAAACACATGTCCTTTTCATGATAAAGATGTACAATCGTATTTTGGTATCGCACAAGTAAACATTGCTCAGATATTTCCAAACACTTTTTATATTCCTTCAGCCTGCCCCACTCCCCTTTTGTAAAGGAGCCGTTTAATTTTACTTTTAAAGTGAATTGATTAGTCTCTGCACAAAACTTCTCAATAATAACGGCAAGTATCATTGCTCTACCTTCACTTTTCTAAAATTAATGACAGCTTCCCTAGGACTTGGAGCATCATATATTGCTCTTCCAATTATGGCAAAGTCCGCTCCAGCATCAACTGCATCTGCAAAACTCCCCCCCTGGGCTCCTACTCCACAAGAAACAATTACTTTATCTGGTCCAACAATTTCTCTCAACTTTTTCACTTGATCTGGTCTTGTTCCAGGTGCCTGAATTCCATAAACATCAACAAAGGCACATAACTCCGCAAACTTTTCTGAATAGTTTCGAGTGAATTCTAATCCTCCTGGATGTGTTAATTCCGTTACAATGATAATTCCGATCTCATTTGAAGCTATATCTTTTAATTCTAACAATGCGTCCGAACCAATGAATCCATGAACCATCACAACATCGACCCCAACTTCTTTTACTAATTCAATAATTCGGTTATTCGTTACCGGCACATCTGCAACCTTAAAATCAGCCACCACTTTAAGTTTATACCTCTCTTTAATTTCTCTAATAATCTCTAAACCTTCTTTTAATATGAGTGGATAATTAAACTTGACTGCATCAATTAAATCATAAGTCTCATCTAATACTTCAAAACTTCTTTTTCGATTTGGCGTGTCTAAAGCTAACATAATATGAGACTCAGGCTTATCTAAAAACATATAACTCTCCTCCAATATTCACATTTTTAACTGATCTGCATTTTTAACGCTATTTGATTAAGTGCTAGAGATAACTTATCAATATCATCTTTAGAATTAAAATATCCTGGGCTTACACGAACTGTTCCAACCGGAAAGGTTCCTAATTTTTTATGGGTCCATGGAGAACAATGCAATCCGGCTCTTGTAATAATCTCATAGCTGTTTTCCAAAATTGGCCCAACTTCATGAACAGGATGTAATCCTTTAATATTAAAGGATACAATTGGTAAACCTTCTACACTTGAGTAATTCGTAATCGCTTCGTTCCCTTCCAACGAATGCAATAACCTTTTCTTTAATTCTTTCTTCTTCTTTATCATTACATCTAAGCCCACTTCGTTAATGAATTGTAACGATTTACGTAGAGATAGAATTGCTGGTAAATTCACTGTTCCTGTCTCAAAATCAGTTTCTCTTTCGGGAGTTATCTCGTCACTCTCGCTCCTTATACCTGTACCTCCTGTTATGAGCTGCTGTAATTTAATACGGGGTGAAAAGTATAACCCTCCTAAACCTGATAACCCCATTAAACTTTTATGACAGGAGAACGCCATCATATCAATGTAATCATCCTCAACATGGATGTTTGTATTGCCAATAGATTGAGATGCATCTACAAACGTAATTAATCCTTTTCTTTTTGCCGCCTCTCCATATTCCCTCTTATATATAAAGTCTCCGTTGACATTTGAGGCATGAGTCATAATAAGTGCTCGAGTATTTGACTGAACAAGCGAACTTAACTCTTGTTCAAAGTTATCTACAGTCTTTACTCTATCTAAAGTAATTTTGGAAAATGTAATGAACCCTTTATTCTTTAAAGAAGTTAATGTCCTAGAGATTGATGAATGTTCATAATCTGTTGTAATAACATGATCACCTTCTTCTAGAAAGCCTCTTATTCCCATATTTATTGCGTAAGTAGCATTCATAGTGAAAATCAAACTATGTTGTTTTGGAGAACAAATAAGTCCTTTCAACAGGTTTCTTGTCTCCTCTACCAAATTTCCAAGATTAATTTCACTACTATACCCTCTTCGGTTCACAGTTGCAGGCATTGAATTTAGAATAGCAAGAGCATTATTTATTTTTATTGGTTTTGGGAAACTAGTAGATGCGTTATCAAGGTAAGTAATGGACATAAAATCCTCCTTGGTATGGTATGTCTTTTAAATTAGAATGAACATGACTACTCTTGTTCATTCTGAGTCCAGTAATCTAGAAAAGAAATGATTTTCTAATCCACCTTAATCTTTGTATCCTAGGTAAAGATGTTTATATAAATTTAATTTTTTAATTTAATGGTAGTTCTCGTGTTTCATGCCATCCTAAAAGCTTTCTTTCAAAAAGGTCAATCATCAAATATAAAATCAACCCAATGATACATAACAAAAAAACAGATGTTAAAATGATCTGGATTTCATTTGTTTCACTACCTAACATAACTAAGTAACCTAACCCTGATTGCGCTCCTAACATTTCTCCAATTACGGCACCTGTAATAGCATACGTACAAGCTACTTTTACTCCACTTATAATAGCTGGCAAAGCATACATTACTTCTACAAACCTAAATTTCTGCCACCTGTTTACTTTAACTAGTTTCAACAAAGCATGAACATTTCTATCTATAGATCTAAGCCCAACAATTAAATTAACCATAATTGGAAAGAATACAACGAGAATAATTATTGCTATTTTAGAATTAGCACCTAACCCAAACCACAATAAAAATAGTGGTGCAATAGATATTTTCGGAATAATCTGAATTATAATGATGTATGGGTTCAAAATTCTTTCTATTAACCTGCTCTTTGCTACCAAATAACCAACGAATAGACCAAGTAATACTCCTAACAACATTCCTATAGCAATTTCGTATAAAGTTGTATAAATGTGTGTATAGATTTCTCCCTGTCTAAATACCGTTAACAGTTCAATTAAAAAACTGCCTGGACTTGGCAAAATATAACTTGGGATACTTAAGAAACGCACATACAAGTCCCAGACTAAAACAAAAAGCAAGAAAGGAATGAAAATGACAGCTATTTTCTTTTTCATACCTCACCTCTACTCTATATTTAAAACAAATTCCTCGGAGACTAATTCGTTTTCTATCAATTCAAAATCTGTTAAAATATTTATTGATTCTTGCCATCTATCCAAATCAGCATAGCCTAATCCATGTTCATTCGTTACATCACTCTGCCAAAGGTAAGGGATAAATATTTCTCTAAATATCTCTTGTATAACTTCTTCTCTTCCTTCAAAAGATTGAGCGTAATTTGTTATAGCTAGTTCAATCGCTTCCTCTTCATTTTCTGAAACGATAAATTCAATCCCTTTATTTAAAGCGTTAATAAATCCCTTCACATTGCTTAAGTTCGATTGTAAATAATTCTCGCTTGTGATAAGCACATTTCCATGAGAGGGAAGATAATCATCTGATCTAAACTCCTGTACATCAATACCTTGATTTTGAAGTTCAACAGTACGAAGCATTGAAAACACAATAGCATCCACTTCATCGCCTACCAAAGCATTGACTATTGATCCACTTCCAATCACTTTAGTCTCGATGTCATCTAGGTCCATTCCATACTTTTCTAATAAAAGCTGTAATTGAATATAATTAGGGCTACCATAAGAAGTTACAGCAACAGTTTTCCCTTTTAAGTCCTCTGGTGTTTCAATCCCACTTTCTTTTTTGAAAATAGTTGAACCTATTCCATGTTGGTACGTGGTGTGCACTACATTAATAGGAATTTCTTGAGCCCTAGCAGTTAAAACTGAGTCAGCATTTGGAAAACCGAATTCTACATTATCCGCTCCGACATTTTTCACTATATCTGCAGCACCAGCATATAAAAACTCAACATCTAATCCTTCACTTTCAAAATAACCTTTCTCTTTCGCAACGTACAACGGAGCATAATAAGGAACTGCTGCACCATCAATTTGAATACTAACCTTTTCAAGCTTCCCACTTCCACTAGATGAAACGCTGCTGTCTTGCGAACAACCTACTAAATATAAAGAAATAATGATTGTTAAGCAACAAACTACCCAATTTTTCATTTAAGGTCACCTCTCAATTTAAATGGATGGATTTTTTGACTCATGCCAAAACAATAATTTATTTTCTAGATAATTTAAAATTTGATAAAACAAAAATCCAAGAATAACGGTATAAATTATCACTGAGAATAACCCTGCTGTATCATAGGTAGTACTAGTATATGTTAGTAAATACCCTAGTCCACTTTGGCCTGATATCCATTCCGCCACAATCGCTGCGATAACCGCTTGAACAATCCCAAGTTTCATTCCTGAAAAGATATGAGGAAGCGAAGAGGGGAATTCAATAGTAGTCATTCTCTTCCACCAGTTAAGCTTATTTATTCTCATTAAACATTTAAGATTATAACTAACCTCTTTTAATCCATAAATGGTACTTAGCATAATCGGAAAGAAGACCATAGATATAATCAAAACCAGTTTAGAAGTAAGACCCAACCCAAACCAAATAACAAATAATGGAGCTAGTGCAATTTTGGGAGCCGTCTGTGCAAAGATAATATAAGGCATTAGCGCTTCTTTAACATAGTGATTCTTTGAAATCACATAGCCTATCATTAATCCCAAAATCAGACCAATCACAAACCCTATAACTACCTCAAAGAAAGTAATAAAAAAATGAGGCAGTATTTCTCCATTACTTAACATCCCCCAAAAAGAAGTTCCCACTGCTAATGGAGAAGGCAGCATAAATGCAGGAATAGTAAAGAGAGTAATATATCCCCACCACACAACGAAGATAAAAAGAATAGCTAACAAGAAATCTCTAGACTTTGCATACTTACTCATATTGTAATAATCCTCGTAATTCTTTAACATATTCAATAAATAAAGAGGTATCCTTTAACTCAATGTGCCTAGGTCTTGGTAAATTGATATCTAAGACTTTTTGTATCCTTCCAGGTCTAGGGGACATTATAATAACCCGATCAGAAAGAAAAACAGCTTCACTTATACTATGAGTAATAAATAATACCGTCTTATTTGTTTCTTGCCAGACCCGTAAGAGCTCTAAGTTCATTTTATCTCTTGTCATTGCATCTAAAGCACCAAAAGGTTCATCCATCAATAAAATATCAGGATCATAAGATAAGGCACGAACAATAGAGACACGCTGCTTCATTCCTCCCGATAGTTCTTTAGGAAATGCATGTTTAAAATCAGCTAGCCCTGAAAAATCCAATAACCTTTCTAGTTTTTCTAAATTCTCTATTGTATCCTTTTTTCTCATTTCAAGAGGAAACTTTGCATTATCCCATACATTTTTCCACGGTAGAAGTGTCGCATCTTGAAAAACATAGCCAATTTCTCCCTCTTCTGAGTTCCAATTTAACTCTCCAGACGTCTTCTCTTCAAGACCTGCAACGATTTGTAGCAAAGTTGATTTCCCACACCCCGATGGACCAATGATGGAAATAAATTCAGAAGGTTTAATTGATATATTGATATTTGACAAGGCATGCGTTTCCTTACCCTTATTATTTTTATAGATTTTATTTAATCGTTTAACTTCAATAATACTTATAGAATTATTTCGTTTATCCGTACTCACCATCTCAAGTCCATTCAATCTAACACTCCTCCTTGTTTACAACTTCACCCTAATCAATGACGGTCTGTTGTAAATAATAAATCTCATTTAATGCATTAAAACAAGAGTTAATTACCTGCTTTGCGACTTCTAGATGGATTTGCTGATATTGTTTATCTGGTACCCATTCATCTGTCATTCGATGTCCATGAACTACTAAACAATTAGCTGCATGGATTCCATATATTGAAGCCAATAAGTAAACAATTGCTGTTTCCATATCACAATTTAATATCCCTCTTTTGGTCCAATAACTTCTTATGTCCTCTAACTCTGGCCCATTTATATTTGGAGATCTCTCTTGCCCTAAATAGTATGATTGGGATGTTAAGCCAACTCCTGTGTAGATCGTGAAGTTAGACTGCTTTAATTCTCTTCTCATTGAAGTCACCAAAATAGGATCAGCGACTGCAGGAAATGAATCAAAAACATAACTTGACAGAGTTCCTGGCTCCCTTGCCATAGCATGATTAATGATAATACTTCCTTGCCTTATATCAGGAGACCATGAACCACACCCTCCTACTCTCACCATGCACTTAACCCCTAATTGAATCAATTCAATACAAGCAATTTCTGTAGAACCCACGCCTATGCCGGTTGAACATGCCGATACCTTCTTTCCATTCCAAAAGCCACTTATCAAAGTAAACTCTCGATTTTCTACGATGACTTTAGGGTGTTTAAATAATGAGGCTATTAATTGTATTCTGTCTGGGTCTCCCGCTAGTATAGTTAATTCTCCAACATCATCAGGTGTTGCATTTTTTAAGTGAATAACCAATTATGACCTCCTCCTCACTTAAAATCTTAATCTCAAAGGAAATTTAATAACATTGTCTTATGAGACAATAATCGTATTAAAAATTTCGTCGTCACAAAATATACCAAAATACTATACTTAATCTTTCCTTTCCCCTTTACTCCACAAGATCTTTCATGTCATTAAGGACAGACCCAAGATGAACTAAAAAATATTCACGTAATGTATGTACTCTTTTTCTCTGAATTACCACAAGAAGCAGGGGAATTTCTTGTTTTGAATTCAATAAAAAAAACCTCTTACCTCAGCTAATATCTGAAAAAGTAAGAGATTCCTATTGCTTCTAACAAGATTACACCAAATTTGACTAAGATCTAATAATATTTTT
>NZ_JRJU01000071.1 GCF_000787375.1 Halalkalibacter okhensis
AGACCAAAGGGCGGTCTGTTTTTTTGTGATCTAGTACTTAGGTTTATGCTTACCTGACTCGATTTCGTCCATGTAGTGACATGCGGCTAGGTGGCCTTCTTTCATGTAATCCTCGGCTTTTAGCTCCGGTGTGTCTGTTGTACACAGGTCTGTAGCAAATGGACAGCGAGTGTGGAAACGACAGCCTTCTGGAGGATTAATAGGTGAAGGTACGTCCCCTTTTAAAATTACTCGTTCTTTCTTTTTGCCTGGTTCCGGTACAGGAATGGCTGAAAGTAGAGCTTTCGTATAAGGGTGCTGCGGGTTATCGAAAACCGACGTTTTATCACCGATTTCTACGATGCGTCCAAGGTACATAACGATAACTCGATCAGAAATATGACGGACAACCCCTAAGTCATGAGAAATAAATAAATACGTTAATTTAAATTCACGTTGTAATTTCTTTAATAAGTTTATGACCTGTGCTTGAATTGAAACGTCAAGCGCTGAAACAGCTTCGTCACAGATGATTAGTTTCGGATCAACAGATAATGCACGAGCAATTCCGATACGCTGACGCTGACCGCCACTGAACTCGTGCGGGAAGCGATCAATTTGGTGAGGTCCAAGACCGACCGTTTCCATTAGTTCACGAATTTTATCGTTGCGTTGTGATTTTGGAACAACATTTTGGATCTCTAACGCTTCATCTAAGATTTGACGTACTGTGTGACGTGGATTAATCGATGCATAAGGATCTTGGAAAATGATCTGTAGATCTTTACGCTTTTTACGCATTTGCGCTTTATTTAATGACAACAAGTCATCACCGTCAAAAACAACTTCACCAGATGTAGGCTCATCAAGACGAAGAATAGCACGTCCTGTTGTTGATTTACCGCAACCAGACTCCCCTACGATACTTACTGTTTCCCCTTCGTAGACATCAAATGTTACACCATCCACGGCTTTAACATGGTTAACAGTACGACCTAACATTCCACCTTTAATCGGGAAGTATTGTTTTAAATCTTTAACTTTCAGTAGTTCTTTTTTCATACACATTCACCTCCGGATCGCCATCCCACTCGTCTGAGTAGATCCAGCAACGAATTTGGTTCCCATTTTCATCTTCTTCAAGTTCAGGAAGACGATTTACACAGATGTCACTTGCATACGGACAACGTGGTGAAAAGCGGCAGCCTATAGGCATATCAGCAGGGCTTGGAACAGCACCTTTAATAACTGATAACTCTTCATCTACTAAATCAACATCATGACGCGGCAACGAGTTGAGTAGTCCAACTGTATAAGGATGTCTTGGATTACGGAATAGTTCACCAACAGATGCGTACTCGACGACTTTCCCACAATACATAACAGCGACATAGTCACATGTTTCAGCTACAACGCCTAGGTCATGTGTGATCATAATAATAGACATGCCTAAACGATTTTGAAGATCCTTCATTAACTCTAAAATTTGCGCTTGAATCGTCACGTCTAACGCTGTTGTTGGCTCATCAGCAATTAATAACTCTGGGTTACAAGCTAAGGCCATCGCAATCATAACACGTTGACGCATTCCCCCTGAAAGCTCATGCGGATATTGGTGAACACGTTTTTCAGGAGAAGGGATTCCAACTAGTTTTAACATTTCAATGGATCGCTCAATTGATTGCTTTTTATTTAATTTCTCATGAATTTGAAATGATTCACCAATTTGTTGACCAACAGTATAAACAGGATTTAACGAGGTCATTGGCTCTTGGAAGATCATTGAAATTTCATTTCCACGAATTTTTCTCATTTGTCCTTCTGTTTTTTCAAGAAGATCTGTTCCTTTAAATAGAACTTGACCACCCACAACTTTACCTGGGTTTTGAATAAGTCTGAGAATAGAAAGTGATGTAATACTCTTACCAGAACCAGACTCACCAACAACTCCTAGTGTCTTTCCTTTCGGCACAGAAAAGTTGACACCATCGACAGCTTTCACCTCAAAGTTTTCGGTGAAAAACGACGTGCGGAGGTCACGAACTTCAAGAATCGATTCAGTCTTGTTATCGATCTTTGTCGTCATAAGGTTTCACACCTTTCGCATTTTAATATTCAATTAATTCAAATCAATTCGTTTATTTAAGAAGCGATACGCTATATCTACAAGTAAATTTACGGCTACGAATATTAATGAGAATACAAGGACTGTTCCTTGTACGATAGGGAAGTCACGTGCACGAATAGCATCAATGATTAAACGTCCCATCCCGTTAACGGCAAATACCATTTCTGTTAGAACGGCGCCACCAAGCAATGAACCAAATTGAAGACCAACAACCGTTACAACTGGAATCATCGCATTTTTTAAAGCATGACGATAAATAACAACTTGTTCTTTAACCCCTTTAGCGCGGGCTGTACGGATATAATCTTGTCCAATAACTTCAAGCATACTAGAACGTGTCATACGAGCAATAATTGCTGCTCCAGCTGTTCCTAACGTGATAACTGGTAAGACAATTTGTTGCCATGAGCCCCAACCAGAAGCCGCAAACCAACCGGTGTTAATCGGCCCTATATCAAACCCAATCGCAAACCATTGAATTAACATAAGTCCAAGCCAGAAGTTAGGCATCGATAAACCAAATAATGCAACAATCATAATAGCAACGTCAGTAAATGTATAATGCTTTGTCGCTGAAATGACACCAGCAATTAATCCGATAAATACACTTAATATCGTACTGTATATAGCTAGCTCAACGGTTACCCAAAAACGTCCTGATATTTCTTGAGCAACTGGACGACCACTACGGATCGAATTTCCAAGGTCACCTTGTACGGCACCCGAGACATATTTTGCATATTGAACAGGGATTGGTTCATTTAATCCAAGCCTTTCACGCATTTGTTCTATTTGAGCTGTAGAAGCACTTTCACCTGCCATAATTTGAGCTGGATCACCAGGAATGAGGTGCATCAAGCTGAATGTTAAGATAGTAACACCAATTAAGACCGGAATCGTCTGGATTAGACGTCTTATGATAAATGTAAACATGTTTTCGCACCTCTTTTCTAGTTTTTCATTTTAGGGTCTAACGCATCTCGTAAGCCATCACCAAAGATATTGAAGGCTAGTACAACAATTACAATTGCGACACCAGGGAAGAAGGCAACATGGGGTGCATCCCACATATAGTTTCGCCCTCCACTTAACATAGCTCCCCATTCTGGCGTAGGTGGTTGAGCACCCATACCCAAAAACGAAAGGCCACTGGCTGTTAAGATGGATGTTGCAATACTTAATGTTCCTTGAACGATTAATGGAGAAGTTACATTAGGTAAGATGTGTTTAAAGATAATTCTCGCATCACTTGCACCTAATGCTCTCATCGCATCAATATACTCTAGTTTACGAACGGCAAGCGTAGATCCACGTACGATACGTGCGAAAACAGGGATAGAGAAAATACCAACAGCAATTATAACGTTATTTAAGCTTCCGCCTAGCACACTAACAATTGCTAAGGCAAGTAAGATACCAGGGAAAGCAAGTAAAATGTCCATCACACGCATGATGACAGTGTCCACCATTCGACCGTAATATCCAGAAATGATTCCCAGAAATACACCAATGGTTGCACCGATTAATACAGAAAAGAACCCTACATATAAAGTGATCGACATCCCATGAATAATACGACTAAAAATGTCACGACCGTGATGGTCTGTTCCAAACCAATGTTCAGCTGATGGACTAGCTAATTTATTAACGTGGTTTTGGACATTTGGCTCATATGGTGTAAATGATGGTCCTAATGTCGCAACTAATATAAAGAAGATAATGAGAATGCCACCGACCATAGCTGCTTTATTTTTACGTAATTTCTTGTAAAAACTCATCCATCTTTGAGCAGTTGGGCTAGGAGGCCGACTTGATGTTTCAGCGTTATTAATACTTTGTTCGCTCATAACATACACCCTTTCTTTTTTATTATTTTTTTATATCTCCACCTTGTGATAAAGTCAGAAAATTCGACCTTATTCGACAAGATAAATACTATTTCACAAATTCTAATTATAACATGCTGAGCGGTATTTACAATGACAATGTTACTATTGGAATATAATGATACTACTAATCTTGCAAACGCTGTCGAGTTTTCAGTGTTATCTTAAACCACTATTATCAGAAAAATTTCACTTTGTTGAACAGTCTGTCAAGTTTTCTAGCAAAGTAATTTTCAGAAAAAAGGACTTGTATTCTTTATTTTCTTGCGATATAGTAATATTGGTTTTAAAACAAAGACTAATAAACTAAATAGGGGGTATTTTTTGATGAAAATGTCAAAAAATTCGTTTTTCTTTTTGGCTCTTTTGTTAGCGTTCAGCGTATTCATGGCTGCATGTGCTAGTGAGCCAGATGCAACTCCTGCTCCTGCAGAAGGAGAAGAAGAGGCAGAAGGTACTGAAGGTACAACTGAAGGCGGAGAAGGTGGCGATCTAGTAATTGCTAACTTATCTGATGCTGTTGCGCTTGATCCACATGGTTCAAATGACACTCCATCAAGTAATGTTGCTCAAAACATTTACGAAGCACTTGTAGAGCAAGATGAAAACATGGACCTTCAACCTGGATTGGCAGAAAGTTGGGAAATGATTGATGACTTAACATGGGAGTTCTACCTTCGTGAAGGTGTTAAATTCCATGATGGTTCTGATTTTACTGCTGACGTTGTAAAAGCTAACTTAGATCGTATCCTTGATCCAGATGTTGCTTCTCCTCGTCAATTTATCTTTAATATGATCACTGATGTAGAAGTAGTAGATGAACACACAGTTCGTATTACAACTGAGTTTCCTTTCGCACCACTTCCTGCACACCTTGCGCACAATGGTGGTGGTATGATCTCTGGTGATTTAATTGCTGAAGATTATGAAGCAATGGAAGGTGGCGCTGATCCAGGAAGTAAGATCAGTGAAAGCCCTGTAGGTACTGGATACTTCAAGTTTGATTCTTGGACTCCTGGTACTGAAATTAAATTAGTACGTAACGAAGATTACTGGGGCGAGAATGCTAAGCTTGATTCTGTAACATTCAAAGTAGTTCCAGAGGATTTAACTCGTATTGCTGAGCTAGAAACTGGTGCAGCTCACATTTCTGATCCACTAAGTCCTTCTGATGTTTCACGTGTAGAAGGTACTGATGGTATGTTTGTTAACCGTCAGCCAAGTGTTTCATTATCTTATATTGGTTTCAATGTAGAAAAAGAACCTTTTGATAACCCATTAGTTCGTCAAGCGATCTCTAAGGCTATCAATAAAGATGCAATCATCGAAGGAATTTACGATGGTGCTGGTATTCCAGCTATCGGTCCTTTAGCTCCAGATGTATTTGGTTATGATGATTCTGTTTCAGGTCTTGAATATAACGTAGAAGAAGCTCAAGCTTTATTAGCTGAAGCTGGTTATGAAGATGGTTTCTCAACTACTCTTTGGACAAATGATAACCGTGAGCGTATTGACGCTGCTACTTTCGTTCAAGCTGAGTTAGAAAAAATCGGTATTGACGTTAGTATCGAAGTTGTAGAGTGGGGTGCTTACCTAGAGAATACTGCTAATGGTGAGCATGATATGTTCGTTCTTGGTTGGTCTACTGTAACAGGTGATGCTGACTATGGTATGTATGCATTATTCCACTCAGAAAACCACGGTGAGCCTGGTAACCGTACATTCTTAAGTAATCCTGAACTTGATGAGCTTTTAGATCAAGCTCGTCAAAATGCAGACCCAGAAGAGCGTGCAGCTCTTTATAAAGATGCACAAGAAATTCTCGTTGATGAAGCTCCAATGCTATACATTCACCACCAAGAGTTCCTTTTAGGTGTTAGTGATAGTGTACAAGGTCTATGGCAGCATCCAACTGGAATCCTTATGCTTCAAGATGTAACTCTACAATAGTAGGGAGTGGCAGCTTACTCGAATGAGTGAGCTGCTTTTTTAGGTTAGGAAAGTGTAAAGGATAAATTTCCATGTGTATTTCATCTAAGAAATACGTTTTTTTTTTAAAACACTTGTCTTTTTCATGTAAGTTGTTTTATAATGAATTTTGTCAGTAACGCGGAGGAATACCCAAGTCCGGCTGAAGGGATCGGTCTTGAAAACCGACAGGCGGGTTAAACCGCGCGGGGGTTCGAATCCCTCTTCCTCCGCCATACATAAAAATGTTACACTACCAGAGATGGTAGTGTTTTTTGTTTGATAAGTTTTTATCTTGGTACAAAGTGGAGTGAAACAAGTGAGTATCGATGAAAAATGGATGAAAGTCGCATTAGAGGAAGCTAGGAAAGCTGAAGCGATTGGTGAGGTTCCTATTGGAGCTGTTTTAGTTAGGGATGGAGAATTGATTGCGGCTGCTCACAATCGAAGAGAAACCGATCAACAAGCTTTAGCGCATGCTGAACTCGCTGTTATTAAGGAAGCTTGTCGAAATTTAGATAGTTGGCGTTTGCTTGATTGTACACTTTATGTCACGTTAGAACCTTGTCCGATGTGTGCGGGGGCGATTGTTCAATCACGTATAAAAAAAGTAGTATTTGGAGCTCCTGACCCAAAAGCTGGTTGCGCTGGAACGTTAATGAATCTTTTAGATGAACCTAGGTTTAACCATCAAACAGAAGTTGTTTCTGGTTGTCTTGAAAATGAGTGTAGTACGATCCTTACAGTTTTCTTTCGTGCTTTGCGCCAAAGAAAGAAGCTCTCTAAATAGGGAATTGTATTTTCCAGTTTGTTACTGTTGCATTTTTAGGACAAACCATCTATACTAGGAAATGCGTCGATATGACGCGCTAACAATGTTATTAAATTTGCCGTGCTAGGTGGGGAGGTAGCGGTGCCCTGTACTCGCAATCCGCTGTAGCGAGGCTGAATCCCCTCTTTAGGTTTTGTCACCGCAGGGTCTGCCCTAAGTAAGTGGTGTTGACGCTTGGGTTCCACGCAACGGAAACCCATGAACCCTGTCAGGTCCGGAAGGAAGCAGCAGTAAGTGGCCCCTTCCGTGTGCCGTGGAGTCGCCTGGGCCGAGCTAACTGCTTAGGTAACGCCTGTGGTGGCATTATCAACAGAGGGTGCACGGTATCAATTTTATATAAAAAGCAACTACGTAAATGTAGTTGCTTTTTTGTTTTTTTGAAATCAGTGATTATTTCCTGGGTCTGCCCTGTAATTACCTGATATCTTACTTTAAAAAATGAGTTTCAGTCGCTATAATAGAAGAGAGTGTTTAAAAAGAGGAGGAAGTGGGAGTGGGCTATCAAGCGCTGTATCGTGTATGGAGACCACAACAATTAAAAGATGTTGTTGGACAAGAACACATAACGAAAACGTTACAAAATGCATTACTACAACAAAAATTATCCCACGCTTATTTGTTCTCCGGTCCGCGCGGTACAGGTAAGACAAGTGCGGCTAAAATTATTGCAAAGGCGATCAATTGTGAAAAGGCCCCAGTTGCGGAACCTTGTAATGAGTGTTCAGCATGCAAGGGCATAACTTCTGGAGCAATTGTTGATGTGATTGAAATTGACGCGGCCTCTAATAACGGTGTCGATGAAATTCGAGACATTCGTGATAAAGTGAAATTTGCACCGAGTGAAGTTCGCTATAAGGTGTATATTATAGATGAAGTACATATGTTATCTACGGGTGCTTTTAATGCGTTATTAAAAACACTTGAAGAGCCGCCTGGGCATGTGTTATTTATTTTGGCTACAACTGAGCCTCACAAAATACCACTAACGATTATTTCTAGATGTCAACGGTTTGATTTTAAACGGATCACAAACCAAGCGATTGTTTCTAGAATGCAATTCATTCTTGAGCATGACTCTATCATCGCTGATGAAGATGCCCTTTTTATGATTGCTAGAGCAGCAGAAGGTGGCATGCGAGATGCATTGAGTTTATTGGACCAGGCTATTTCATTTGCTGATGAAAGTCTTAAGTTAAATGATGTGCTCGCTGTAACTGGTGCTGTGTCACAACAGGCGCTAACAAATGTCGTTTCTTCTATAGAAGAGGGGGATACATTAGCGGCACTTAGTCAATTAGAGCAACTCTTGCAGGACGGAAAAGATCCAAATCGTTTTGTCGAAGATTTAATTTACTACTTTAGGGATTTGCTCCTTTTTAAAAATGCTCCTAAGGCAGAAGATCTGTTGGAGCGTGCCAAAGTAGATGAACATTTTAAGGGGTTAGCTAGCAGGGTGGATGTTCATTGGTTGTATGCGGCCATTGAATCTTTGAATGAAAGTCAACAAGAAATGAAGTGGTCTGCGCATCCGAAAATCTTTTTAGAACTTGCTTTGTTAAAGTTAGTGAATCAAAAAGAGAGTAATGTCGTAGCATCAAGTTCTCCATCTTCAACTGAAGTGGAGGAATTAAAAACGAAGATCGCTTCACTTGAAAAGAAACTAGAAAATGTTCAAGTTGGTAATATCGTTACTCAAACAGAAGAAGGTCAAGCTCCTAAACAAAGAAGAGTAAAGAAGGCTCCTGCACAAGCTCGGAGTGGTGCAGCTAGGGTAAAAGAAACGTTAAAAGAAGCTGATAAGCGTCAATTGCAATTGGTCACTTCTAGATGGGGTGACGTAATGGAACGGATAAAAGTAAAGAGCGTTCCGGCCCATGCGTGGTTAAGTGATTGTAAGCCGGTAGCCTCTTCTGCATCTACAGTGGTCTTGGCGTTCCAAAATGAAATGCATCGTGATATGATGGATACAAAGTTTCGAGAAGTTTTAGAAGCAATCATTCAAGAAGCTCTGAATGGGCAGTCAACGTTTGCTACTCTTCTTCAAGCGCATTGGGAACAGGTGAAAGAGGATTATGTAGCGGAACAAAAAGGCTCCACTAAAGAAGAGGAAGGAAGCAATTCTTTAGTGGACGAAGCAGTAAAGCTAGTTGGTGAGGATTTAATTGAATTTAGTGATTCGTAAAATACGGGAGGTTTTTATTGATGAAAAACATGGGTAATATGATGAAGCAAATGCAAAAAATGCAAAAGCAGATGGCGAAAGCGCAAGAGGAGTTGAAAGAGAAAACGGTTGAAGCGACAGCTGGCGGTGGAATGGTAAAGGTGGTTGCTAGTGGAGATAAGCGTATTTTAGATGTGACTATTTCAGAAGATGTGGTTGACCCAGATGATGTAGATATGTTGCAAGATCTTATTTTAGCTGCTACTAATGAAGCGCTGAAAAAAGTGGATGAGCTAGTAGAGCAAGATATGGGTAAGTTCACTAAAGGAATGAATATTCCTGGAATGTTCTAGGAGGGGACAAGTTGCAGTATCCTGAACCAATAGCTAAGTTAATCGAAGGATTTATGAAATTGCCAGGTATCGGACCTAAAACGGCTAGCCGCCTGGCTTTTTTTGTTTTAGATATGAAGGAAGACGATGTTCTTGATTTTGCTAAAGCATTAGTTAATGCGAAACGGAATCTAACTTATTGTTCCGTGTGTCATAATATAACCGACACAGATCCTTGCCGGATTTGTGAGGATCAACATCGAGATAAATCTTTAGTTTGTGTTGTCCAAGAAGCAAAAGATGTTATAGCGATGGAAAAGATGAAGGAGTATCGCGGTGATTACCACGTACTCCAAGGAGCAATTTCTCCAATGGATGGAATTGGACCTGAAGATATAAAGATTCCTGAACTGTTGAAACGACTTCAGGATGATACGATACAAGAAGTAATTATCGCAACCAATCCAACGATTGAGGGAGAAGCCACGGCGATGTATATTTCGAGACTTGTAAAACCGACGGGGATCAAAGTAACTCGAATTGCTCATGGGCTTCCGGTCGGTGGTGACCTAGAGTATGCTGATGAAGTTACACTTTCAAGGGCTATCGAAGGGCGACGAGAATTGTAATATCGTATGTTAGAATGTTTTTTTATTAAATAGATTACAGGATAAGGTGGATTGTATCTTGTTTCGTAAAAAACAAAAACTTCGTAAACAGGAAAACGCTCATTTATTTAAGTATCTTGAAGGACAGAAAGAAAAGCTCGATAGTGAAAAGCAACTTATTCAAAGAAGCATTGATCCATCTGATGATGTGTTAAACAGGGCAAAAGTATCAGAGGCTGTTTATTCATTCTTGTTAAGAGAGGCAAGAAACCAAAAGGTGAGTAAGAACGAACTGCGCTAAGTAGTTTGTTCTTTTTTTGTGTTTGTCAGCATAAGAATCAATAAGACAAGCTTAAATGAGGTGAAAAAATGGATCCGATCGTTTTAATTTCTATACTTGCGGGGTTGGTAGTCATTCTACTAGTAGTTGGAGCTCCGTTAAAGCCGGTTCGTTTTTTGGGGAATGTGGTTGTCAAAGTAGTAATAGGTGCACTTATGCTTTTTTTTGTAAATGCATTTGGGTCTTTCGTTGACTTTTATATTCCGATTAATGGAATAACAGCGGCTGTTTCTGGTTTACTAGGTGTGCCAGGTGTTGTTCTTCTTATTGTCATTAAACAGTTTATTCTTTAATGGGGGAAAAAGTTCAACCTTTAATTGGACTGTTACGTAAGCAGTTCATTTTTTTTGTCTTTTTTTATTTTATTGTTGCATTATTAATTAGGTGTGTGGTATATTATTTCTTGTCGCCAAAACGATTTGAAAAGCAAATAAAAAAACAATTTGACATTACATTTTGTTTTTGA
>NZ_JRJU01000072.1 GCF_000787375.1 Halalkalibacter okhensis
CTCTCGTAAATCTTACTCCTCCTAATTACCGGATTTCCTTCACTTTCAATCTTTACATTCTCAGATCTGTTTTTGAATATCTCACAATTCTCAATGGTCCCCTCTCCGTTCTCTTTTACCCAAAGTCCTACACTTTCGTTGTCGTAAACCTTACATCCCCTTATCATGGGATTTCCTTGCTTTTTAATGACAACGCTTGGATACTTCATTTCGTAAATCTCACAATTCTCAATTGTACCTCGGCCCTTGTCGCTTACAATTAAACCATTCGTCTCCCCTTTATATATCTTGCTTCTTTTTATAAGAGGATTTCCTTCATCTGTAATGGCGATATTAGAATGCTTATTTTGATAGATTTCACAATCCTCAATCGTACCAAGCCCTTTTTTTGATACCAGTATTCCTTCTTTTTCCCCTTCATACATTTTGCTCCTTCTTATGAGAGGATTCCCACCACTAACAATAGAAATGTTTCCATTCGTATTTCGATAAATGTTACAACTTTCAACCTTACCCCGTCCGTTCTCTTTAACCCAAATACCGCTTTCCCGGCTCTCGTAAATTTCACTCTCACTTATAACTAGGTCCGCCTCACTCCCAATTACTATATTCGAATAACTATTTTCATAAATTTGACATTTTTCAATTTTTCCCAAACCCTTCTCTTTTACCCAAATGCCACTTTTACTTCCCTTATAAATCTTACTCCTCCTTATAACGGGATTTCCTTCCAGGCTGACTAGCACATTGTCATACGTATTTTGATAGATTTCACAATCCTCAATCGTACCACCTGCACTTTGCACTAAAATGCCATTCTGCTTATTTTGATAAATCTTACAACCTTGTACTGTAGGGTTTGCATCCTTTGAGATAAATAAACCAACTCCAAAAGAATCACGAATATTGCATCGTTCAATACCTGGATTAGTGTCCTTATTTATAATACGGATTCCATGTCCATTGTCTGATTTAATATCACAATCCTCTAAAATCGACGCACCACTTTTTATATCAACCGCAAAAAAATGTACGTTCTCTTTAACGAATCCTCGTTGATGTATGGTAAGCCCACGAACCTTCGCATTCTTTGCCTTTATCAGAAGGGTTGTTTCGTTTTGACTCGTTAGAATTACTTCACCAGCTAGCCCTTTGCTGATTAATTCAATGTCTTTATCAATGACAAGACTTTCATGGTACGTTCCTGGCTCTACTATAATTTTCGTACCTGAGGCTTCATTTAGGATTGCATCGGAAATCGTCTTATATCTAGAAAAGAACTTTTTTGAGACCACAACCTCTTTAGTATAAAACACCTATATCCCCTCCAGCTCGATAAGTAATATAATCCTATTTTACAATATATTGGTTATTTATGACTATTTAATTTATTCAACGGGGCGTAGGGACAGGTCCCTCGTCCCACTAAAATCGTTATATTCGGCAGACCGTTGTGTAACACAAAAAAAGGTGGATAACCCTCTATATAAAGAGGACGTTATCCACCCGGACAAAACTTTAATATCTTTTCCCTAACCATCGATAAACGCTTCATTGAAACTAAACATATACATCTACATTGGTATCAATTAGTTACGTCAGCATGGAACCCATCCCATTGCTTTCAGGGGACGGAGGGACAGGTTCATCGTCCCAGCTGATAGCTACTAACAAAATCGATCAATCCCGCAGACTGTTATGTATAACACAAAAAAGGTGGATAACCTACTGTATAAGAGGCAGTTATCCACCCGCCTGAATAGTAAATTGTAATATATCCACATCCACCTGGACAAAGCATTACATATTTATTCCTTAAACCATCTATTGGGTCAAGGGACCTGTCCCTCCGCCCCTCGAGTTTTATTTTTTGCCTTAAGGGGCATACTGATCTAAAAAACATTTTATATTTTAAAGGAGGAATTTAATGGAAAACTGTAGAAATAAACTCTTTAATAATATTAAAATTATTAAAGGAGTGATTACTGTGAATCAAATTATTACGCCATTGGATGACAAAAGGTAGAAGAATCAATTCAAAATAACCACTCTAAGTTTCATTCTTTAAGGAACAAAATTGCTGTAACATCCATTACTTCAAAAGGTCTTGTAGAACTTTCAAAGGAAGGGAAATGATGACTAGTAATATTGTTATAGAGTTTGAAGAAATGATTGATATTGATTTTACACAAGCATCAATCTATATGGATGCTTGTTTTATTTTGGCTTATCTAGACTCAAAGGATGCAAGAGGGGATAAAGTCGCTAACATTATGGAGAAATGGGACAAAGATGGCATTGATTGCGTTGCTATTAGTAACTTAGTTATGAGCGAAGTTGTTCATAATTTATTTAAAAACGAAATACGAAATGTTTTGGCACTTACCCACAAGATACTGAAACGTGAAAAAGGAAGATCCTTTACTCCCACAGCCGAAGAGCTTGACGTTTTAAATGATTTTGAAACAGCAAAACGCTTAACCTCACTAATACCCAAATCAAAACTTGATGATTTAATAAGAACAGGCCAGTTGCATTATTCAATCGAAGAACTTCTTAAACAGTACAAAATCCGTTTTCCTCTGGATAGGGATCCACTACACCATTACTATAATAAAAGTGTAGACAGCTACAATGCATTTGTAGAGGGGATTGGATTTAAGGTTCTAACTCCTGATTCCGGATTTAGTACCCAACTGGCGGCTTCATCTTATATAAAATTATTCCAATTATCCCCTTATGATGCTTTTCATTTAGCCTTAGCAGCAGAAAATCACTTTGATTATTTAGCAACTTTAGATAGTGACTTTGTACATAATTATTATACCAAAGAGAATATTGGTTTCTTCAAAGTATTAAAAGTAGCTTAATCGAACCCGAGGTATGCAGACAGGTCCCTCGTCCCATCCGCAGCCCATTGTATATAACACAAAAAGGCAGATTACCCTCTGCACAAATACAGGGGTCTCCACCTTTTAAAGCCTTTATGATATAAGTTAATTTTTCACTAGTCCACAAGCAGTAAGTGGGACAAGGAACCTGTCCCCCCGACCCACTCCTACCTAACTCACATCATCACCATCACTATTGCACCGTTTAATAGGTTCGCTAATGTTGCTGCGATTAAAGCTTTCATCGCTAATTTTTGAATCTCTTTCTTCCTCTCTGGTACCATTCTTGAAAGCATGCCGACGATACTCCCTGCCGCGCCAAAGTTAGCAAATCCACTTAAAGCAAATGTTAAAATGGCAATGGTACGCTCCGATAGGTTATCTAGTTCCGTCGAAAACGAAGCAAAGGCAACAAATTCATTCAATAACAGCTTCTGTGCTAACAGATTCCCTGCCACCACAGCCTCATTCCAAGGAATCCCAATGATAAAAGCAATAGGTGAGAACACATAACCGAAAATGAACTCTAGTGACAGATTCCCAGCTCCAAACAGGGATCCGCCCCAACCAAGTACACCATTGACCAATGCAATTAACCCAATTAGCGTAATTAACATGAGGCCAATGTTAATCGCATAATGCAATCCCTCTTTTGAATTTTCAAAAATGACATCCAATACGTTGGTGTCTTCCTTGTTTTCGTTCATGTTTTCATTAACAATTTGCCACTCTTTGCTGTTAATAGGCTCCGTTTCCGGAATCAGAAACTTGGCAATCATTAACCCTGCTGGCGCTGACATAATCGCTGCAGATAGCAGGTATTCAATTGGAATTCCCATTGCTGCTAACCCGACTAACACAGCACCTGAAACCGAAGCTAATCCCCCAACCATTACAGAGAAAATCTGGGATCTAGACATGTTAGCAATATACGGTTTCACGACAAGAGGCGCCTGCGTGTTACCAACGAATATATTAGCAGCTGCTGCAACAGATTCGGAGTATGAGGTCATCATCATTTTTGAAATAAATCCACCAATAATTCTAACGATGTATTGCATAATGCCAAAGTGGTACAAAAGTGCGATTAAGACGGTTAAAAAGATGATCATCCCTAAAACATTTATCGCAAAAATATGCCCAACCGGTCCTTCTCGATCAGACAAAGAACCAAATACAAACGCAATCCCCTCATGCCCAAAGTTAATTAAATCATTGATTCCTCCAGAGACAAATTGCAGAATATTTTTCCCCGTCTCCCAGCGCAACACTAAGAATCCAAAGACCACCTGCAAAATAAAACCAATCGTTACAGTACGGATATTAATTTCCTTCTTGTTCTCCGACAATAAAATAGACGCAAGTATAATCATTGCACAGCCGAATAATCCCCATAAAATCCCTACCAAGCCGATTCCTCCTATCGGGGGTTTAACCCTCTTTTCACATATAATTTATTGAATTCCAAATACACAGAAAAATGATTATAGAAGCTAATCTACATTTGGATTAGCAAACTACATCTCAATGAGAACCCCTTTAATGAGAGTTACAAACTTACTCTTAGCTTGACCTGCGACTTCAATCACTTCATCATGGCTTAATGGCTGATCTAATATACCGCATGCCATATTCGTTAAACAAGAGATACCTAGTACGTTTAAATTAGAATGTACCGCTACGGTAGCCTCCGGAACAGTTGACATTCCCACTGCATCTGCACCTAGGACACGGATCATTCGAATCTCAGCTGGTGTTTCATAGACTGGACCGCTCCACCAAGAGTACACACCTTCCTGCAACGTAATTCCCTTCTCTTTCGCGACCTTAATCGCAATCTCTCTTAATTCCTGGTTGTATACTTGGGAAACATCAGGAAATCTTGTTCCAAGTTCACTGTTGTTCTTTCCTATAAGCGGATTCGTCCCAACTAAGTTGATATGGTCTGTAATAAGCATGAGCTCTCCTGGATTAAAACCTGTATTAATCGCTCCGCACGCATTCGTAATTACAAGATTTTCTACCCCCAACGCTTTCATAACCCGTACCGGAAATGTTACTTCGTCTAAGGTGTAGCCCTCGTAATAATGATAGCGCCCTTTCATAGCAACAACTTTCTTGCCTTCCAAATCACCGATCACTAACTCGTTGGCGTGTCCTTCTGCATCCGACTTTGAAAAGAACGGAATGTCTTCGTAAGGAATTGTGATAGGATTTTCAATTTCATCGGCAAGGCTCCCTAACCCTGAACCTAAAATCATTCCAATCGTAGGAACAACGGATGTTTTCGATTGAATATAGTCCTTCGCTGCTTGGATTTCTTCTACTTTGTGCATGATAATCCCCCTATTAAGAGTAATGTTGGTACCTATCTTAAAAACTAAACAAAAAAACTAGACCGGTCTACATATTTTTGGTCTACCTTGACCTTAACTGAAAAGGCCGAGACAGATAAGCATTTGCCTTCATCAACATAAGAAAGGACAAATACGAAGATTATGAAACCATTCTATCATAAACGTTAGTCTTTTGGACAAAATGACATAAAATATGACAAACTATTTTTTAAAAAGTACAGGAATCGCTTCAGCTACCGTTCGGAGAGACTCCGCATCTTTACGTGCTAACGAAACAACTAAAGCTCCCTGAAGCATTGAATTTACAGTTAAAGCAAGCTTATGAGCTTGTTCTTCTGTATACTCATTGCTTATTAATTTTTCAGCAAAAATACGATGCCACGCATCAAACACTTCCTTACAAGCTTCCCTTAGTTTTTCACTAGACGCAGATGTTTCCAATACAATTGCAGCTATTGGAACGCCTTTGAAATATGTATCTTCTTCAAAACGGCCCGCACTATCTAAAATAAACTGCTGAATGGACTCAATTGGATCTTCATAAAGGTTTAACTGCTTTTGGATAAAGCTAGTGACATTCCCCTTTGTCCAATTTATTGCTTCCACAGCTAATTGTTCCTTCCCATCAGGAAAATGATGATAAATAGATCCTTTTGGCGCCCCACTTTGTTTAATAATCTCATTTAACCCTGTTCCAACATACCCATTCGTCTGAAGCAAACGTGCAGTTGTTTGAATCAGTACTTCGCGGGTGTTTACCTTTTTCATAATCACTCCGCCCCCTTTGTTCAATCATTTCCCTTCATTTTACCACTTTCTTCGGACATGGGGACAGGTTCCTCGTCCCACCACAAATCCACCTCATGGACTTAAAATAAGCCAATACACCAAGGACGCTACGACCTTCCCACTGATGATTGCCGATAACAGCCACATGACCTTATCGACTACACCAATTCGCTTAGCCAGTAACGGAAGAACATTTAAGACTTCTGCCAGCGCAGCCGCAAGCATCCCAACAAACATTCCTGAAAACACACCAAATACGGCCGCCGACGCAGATGGCAAATAAAAGCGAAGGTCCAACTGCGCAAAGACCGTCCAGCATAACGATCCGAGTATTACCGCCCATTGATAGGTATGAAGGTACTGGTACGTTCTTGTCATTTTGATTAAACGTTGAATCACACCTAAAACCGTTAAAAAAGCGACTGTTCCTGCTCCTAATACAAGCCCCTCAGCAAAACCCGTAACGATGAGCAGCGCCCCTTTTGCAAGGTTCATTTCCTTTCACCGTCCCGCTCTTCTAGGATCGTGAATAAATCTAAGTTTTGCTGATAATTAAACATTTCCACTTCTAATGGACTAGGCTCATTATTAAATTTCTTTTTAAACACTCGATTAAAAAATAAAATCATCCCTAACCCAAGTCCAATCGAATAGGGTATTTGCAAAATAAACGGATGTTCACTTTCATGATTAGTCAGGATCGTGTATATTTTCTGATGTGCCGCGAGCATATTCACATCTTCATGAAAATGCATAATGGCCAGACCCGAACCAAAAAATAGGAGCATCCAAACAAAACCAACTAAGAAGACAGAAGGTGTTTTCATAGGATAAGACACCTCTAAGATCGTATGATTCTCCCCTAGATTACTTACTTCAAGATCCGGATGTCGTTTTTTTATAAATCGAATGACCTGAAGAATATCAATGATAACAAGACGTCCATCCTCTTCAGAAACTTGATAAAATGGCACTTCACATAAACTTTGATCTACGTGAGCAGGAAAAATACACTGGGCAATATCATTTAAAGACACCTTCTTTTTAGGACTGATTTTCACGCGATGGTGCAAGCGGATATAGATTGTATGATCCTTCACCATAACTCCCTCATTTCTATAAATTATTATCCTCAAGCCTGTAATGAAAATGAATTTATAGTATGTGAAAGCGCTCAATAATTATTCAGGGACAGAGGGACAAGGGACCTGTCCCAGCAGAAATTCATTGTGGATATCTGCTTTAACAAACGATGTCTTCCGCAAACTATTGTGGATAACACAAAAAAGGTGGATAACTCTAATAATAAAGAGGCAGTTATCCACCTGGACCGGACTATACGTTAATATCTTTCCTTGAACCATCTATCGGGTCAAGGGACCTGTCCCCATGACCCTCCATGACCCTCTACCAATTATTCTGATCCGAATAAGATGCACTGTCATCTTGAAACTGCCTGTCCATATCATCCATCACTTGATCCAACACATCGTACCCGCGATCATCACCAAGGCCAACACTTCCTGCAGCACCCCTGAACTTCTTTCGTTTCCTTCGGTAGTTGGAAAAACACACATCAATAAATGAACCAATATAAGCAATCATAATAATTGATGCGACGACTGAATGATTTGGAATTACAACCAAACCTATAAAAGCTCCAACAAAGACCAAATAAAAAAAGATCGCTCTTTTTCTATGATTCTTATAAATTTGGCCAGCTGCGATATTGAAAGCTCCAAGCAGTACCGCTATTAATTGATTAGGAAATCGGGGTTTGATTAGAAAAACGATCATGTTCACTGTAGTAACCAATGTAATCAATAGAAACAAGGCTATCACGGGAGTTGAAATCTCCAGAACATCTCGCAAATTAGTATAAATATAAAGAACACCCATTTTTTGTTCCTCCTCTGTCTTTTCATGTTCGCCATACGATTAGACCATAACTTCAGATGCCTTCTACTCAATTGGAAGGAAACTTATTATCATCCTAAATTATGGATGTCGTTATTATCATACTAAAGATCTAATCAAAAAGGTATAGTTTCTTTTGGAGATGGGTCGAGGGACCTGTCCCTCCGACCCACGTTAGATGTCCCACGGCCGTTGATCATGGATTGAACAATCACCATTAAATCTAAATTATCTGTCTTAGACCAATTTAAAAGTGCTTTTCTTTCCTCGGCAGTTGTAGCTGCATTTAAGGTTCGAACATGATAGCCATCCGCATGACAGCGACGAACTAAGTCCTCGTAGTAATGCCCTGTTGTTTCGATCCCCACAACGACTTCTGTAAATTTGTATTTATCTTTTTCTGATTGAATGATCCTTTTAAGATACTCAAAACCCGTAAGAGATGCATCAAACTCAAATGGTTTGACTAGAATATCCCCATAAAAAGTACATATCAAAGCTTTTTGCGTAAACTTCGCTGCATCAATTGCCACTAGCATTAGATTTTCTGTTCCTGTCTCTCGTACAAACTCTGCCCATCGACTTCCTTTTTTACCTTGAATATGCTTAAATAAACTATATGCCATTGTTTTCATCTCCTTGGGAAGGGTAGTAATATTGGAAGTTCTGTGATAGGTACTTCCATTTTACAATGAAAACGATGGCCTTTTTTCTGTTTATTTAACTTATTTTCTATACTAGGTTCCTCGTCCCAGCTATGCAGACGTTGTGTATAACACAAAAAAGGTGAATAATCCCCTGTATAAAGGGAGTTATCCACCTTTTTAAAAAGTTATGTTAAAAGGTGATTTTCACACTATTCCAAAGTCAGTAAGTGGGTCAACGTACCTGTCCCTCGTGTACTAGTGTCATATCTCCATCTAATCCGTTGCTGTGATATGATATTGGACAAGGAATTCATTATCGGCAATGCGTCATATCTCCATCTAATCCGTTGCTGTGATATGATATAACGCTAATGATTATAGATCAAGCAAGGGTCATATCTCCATCTAATCCGTTGCTGTGATATGATGAAGCTATTAGCCTAGATGGTGACAATTTAGTCATATCTCCATCTAATCCGTTGCTGTGATATGATAAGGCATTATCATTACTTTTATGATCGGAAGTCATATCTCCATCTAATCCGTTGCTGTGATATGATAATTGCTCTTCAATCGCATCTTGATTAAGGGTCATATCTCCATCTAATCCGTTGCTGTGATATGATGAAATATTTGGTCAGTGAGATGACCTATTGTCATATCTCCATCTAATCCGTTGCTGTGATATGATTCTTTTGTTTATAATAGTAATGTGGACAGTCATATCTCCATCTAATCCGTTGCTGTGATATGATTTTAGCAATGAATATTAGAGTCAGTAGGCGTCATATCTCCATCTAATCCGTTGCTGTGATATGATCGCAAACAATATAGCCGTAGGCACGCCGGAGTCATATCTCCATCTAATCCGTTGCTGTGATATGATTCAATAGCATCAACGGTTCTCTAATGTGTAGTCATATCTCCATCTAATCCGTTGCTGTGATATGATATGAAAGGAATTATTCACGTATGTGAAGGGTCATATCTCCATCTAATCCGTTGCTGTGATATGATAGGTTGCGAAAGATTTCGATGAATCCACCGGTCATATCTCCATCTAATCCGTTGCTGTGATATGATCGGATGCTTCTTCTCGGCGTCAACAAATCAGTCATATCTCCATCTAATCCGTTGCTGTGATATGATCGGTTTGACATATAAAGTGGAAAGTGTGATGTCATATCTCCATCTAATCCGTTGCTGTGATATGATTCGTAATCATTACATTGCCCTTGTGAGCTCGTCATATCTCCATCTAATCCGTTGCTGTGATATGATGGTCAAAAGGAGGTTGTGTATAATAGTCATATCTCCATCTAATCCGTTGCTGTGATATGATGGCGTTTATCGAATGTATGTTAAAGAAGTTGTCATATCTCCATCTAATCCGTTGCTGTGATATGATTTAATAATCTCTGAAGCTCTTCTCACAGCGGTCATATCTCCATCTAATCCGTTGCTGTGATATGATAAATCATAATGACTAAGGATTACCTTAGTCATATCTCCATCTAATCCGTTGCTGTGATATGATACTTGTAACTTCCGTCCATGAAGTCATTGGTCATATCTCCATCTAATCCGTTGCTGTGATATGATGGAGGAAGCAACA
>NZ_JRJU01000073.1 GCF_000787375.1 Halalkalibacter okhensis
GACTCCATGTCCCCCTGTGAGACGAACTTCTTTTTTTTCGTAAACGTCATCGAATACTTCTAAGAGAAGCATCATGCCTTGCACGTAGAAGAAAAGAAGTGAGTCTGAGCTGTTTCTCTTCGTAACACGACGTGAGAAACGTCGAAGAAATAACACCACGGACAATCATCCCCGTAGAAGAAAAATAGCGAGCCAGGACGTTGCCAGGCAGGGCACGCTCCGCATAGAAATTGGAGAGAAGGTAATACAAATACACGTATAGCAGAAGAGCGCTAGGAGGAACAGCATGATTCTCGAATGAGCGATGGTAACATCATGAGTAGCTTCTTGAAAGACCTCCTTACCCGAACGAATAATCCGCAAAAATCAGTTCAGACAGAAAAAAAGCCAATTTGGATTGAATGTGTCCAAGTTTGGCCAGCAAATCCCTCACTTCCGATAGAATAACATCCAAATTGGACAGCAAACCGTAATGAAACCCATGTTTATATAAAAGGCAATGTAAAACGAGGTGTACTAGCATCGATGAGATACAACGAGAATCATCCCCCAGTAAAAGAACACCCGAAGGAACAGCATCTTCTGAGTAATCCAGTGACTACTACAACGTAAGACTCTCTCAACAAAGAAATCAAAAATTGAGCTCTGACAGAAAACAACAGACTCCCGCCAGCAAACCACCAAGTAAAACCCTCACTTCCGACAGAACAACTCTCCATTTGGACAGAAAGGCTTCTATAACCTCATTATTAAGATAATAGAAGGGGAATCCTGTGTAGTACAAATCTATTCTATACAAAATAATGCTTTTTTTTAGCGGTAAGCTGTTGCACTCATAAATAAATCTCCGTAAAACTCTCAAGGACTGTGTTACGCCCACTGCTTCATCTTATAACAGTAATTAGTGCAGAGAATGCAGTTATTGCTGCATTCTCTGCACTGAGACAAAGTTCATTAGATTAAATTAAGTTTTTGTTAACCTAAACACGGCTCCGCTTATTAACTTAGTTAAACAAAAATGTAATTCAGCATGTAGAGTATCCCATCACTAATCCTCTTCCAAAAAGCTTGATATAATCAATGGGAGTTTCCCTTCAACCACATCAAGGTAATGAGAAATGTACGGGAAATCGATCCCATCAAACGTATGGATTAAATCGCCCCACCATTCTGCTTCATATCTACAAATCATGCTCAAGTTATATAGCAACAAGAAATGGGTTGCTAGCTCTGGTAATGAATAACCTTTTAAATACTCACGATCCTGAAAGAAATAAATATTCTTGTCACAATCAAATAACCAAGGATTTGAATTCCAAAGTGGAGGAAGGGATGAGCATGATATTTGAACGTACTCTTTCGTTTCAGTAACTTTTACTTTCGCTGCTTTATCATTTATATTAGCCTCTAAATACTGTTCAAAGCGATTTACGGTCATATGGTAATGATCTAACACGTTTGGTGGAAAGAAGATCGTGTTCCCCTTTCGTTCCCCTTTAAAGGAGAGAGACTTATTGGAAAGACGCCCAAATAAAGAGTGCATATCAGCAAGATGGCTAAAAAGGGTCAGCATTTGATATTTTTCGCCTTCCAAATGTTTCATGTGAAACATTTTGTCTAAAAAGTGAGAAAAGAGGCCGTTTTTCTGGATTTTTATTTCGTCATCTAAAAATCGGTACGTTGATTTTTTTCTTTTTCGGGTCGTAACGCCATGGGCTAGAACTTGTGAATTCTCCGGGTAATTAGGATCTGTTGTTAAAATACATGCTTTAAGTAGTTGCACCGCACCATAAAAAAGAAGGACAGGCTTAATTTCAATCGGAGCATTACTCGCTTGATTGAAATACAATTGTCCATGTTGCAAGTGATACATAAACGAAGAACAAACTTGGTAACTCTTCGTCTTAGCTTGAGATATTTGTTTTGCTTCATAGCTGCCTGTTAAGTATTTTCTTGAGTATGTAGCAGAATAAAAGGGAATAAATAAGTCGTTCCTCATTTAATGTCATCCAACCTCCTTTTGTTCTGTATATTCTAAAAAGTTGCACATTATATCCATTCTTGACAGTAGTTTGCCCAATTGATAAGCTACTAATAATATTTTTCGTCAAAAATCGATTTGGGGAGGCAGAATTATGTTGGAAAATAAATTTCAAAAAGAAGGATTAACCTTTGATGATGTACTTCTAGTTCCAGGAAAGTCAGAAATTTTACCACGTGATGTATCTGTAAAAACAAAATTAGGAAAAAACTTGCAATTGAACATCCCAATTATTAGTGCAGGTATGGACACCGTCACAGAAGCAAAAATGGCCATTGCGATGGCGCGTGAAGGTGGACTTGGCATTATTCATAAGAACATGTCGATTGAGTTACAAGCTGAGCAAGTTGAAATTGTTAAACGCTCTGAAAGTGGTGTTATAACAAATCCTTTCTACTTAACAAAGGATCGTCAAGTTTATGATGCAGAGCATTTAATGGGAAAATATCGTATTTCAGGTGTTCCAATTGTCGATGAGAACCAAAAACTTGTTGGTATTATTACAAACCGTGATTTACGTTTTATCGAAGATTATTCCATTCAAATTGATGAAGTGATGACTAAAGAGAATCTCGTTACAGCTCCAGTTGGGACAACATTGAATGAAGCTGAAAAGATCCTTCAACAATACAAAATTGAAAAGCTTCCACTTGTTGACGAAGAAGGCACGTTGAAAGGTTTAATTACGATTAAAGATATAGAAAAAGTGATTGAATTCCCTAACTCAGCTAAAGACGCTCAAGGACGTCTTGTAGTAGGTGCAGCGATTGGAGTATCTGCTGATGCTGATATTCGTATTGCAGCCCTAGTAGAAGCGGGTGTAGACGCCATCGTGATTGACACAGCACATGGCCACTCTAAAGGTGTTTTAGATAAAGTTCGAGATGTACGCTCGCAATATCCAGAACTAACGATTATTGCAGGGAACGTTGCGACTGCTCATGCTACACGTGACTTAATTGAAGCAGGAGTAGATGTTGTAAAAGTAGGTATTGGACCTGGTTCCATCTGTACCACTCGTATTGTAGCAGGAATCGGTGTTCCACAAATTACAGCGGTCTATGACTGTGCAACTGAAGCCCAAAAGCACGGTGTACCAATTATTGCTGATGGCGGAATTAAATACTCTGGAGATATCGTTAAAGCACTTGCAGCCGGCGGACATGCTGTTATGCTTGGAAGCTTACTTGCAGGTGTATCCGAAAGCCCTGGAGAGCGTGAAATCTACCAAGGTCGTCAGTTTAAAGTATATCGTGGAATGGGTTCATTAGGAGCAATGGAAAAAGGAAGTAAAGATCGTTATTTCCAGGAAAATGCTCAAAAGTTGGTCCCAGAAGGAATTGAAGGTCGTATTCCTTACAAAGGTCCTTTAAATGATACCATTCATCAATTAATCGGTGGAATTCGTGCTGGAATGGGGTATTGCGGAACAGCTACATTGGACGACCTTAGAGAAAACGGTCAATTCATTCGCATAACTGGTGCAGGCTTACGTGAAAGTCATCCACATGATGTACAAATTACAAAAGAAGCCCCTAACTATTCACTATAATAAAAGAAGATGCTCGTAAGGGAGAACCCCTTTTTGAGCATCTTTTTATTATCAAAATTCCAAAGTAGGATTTGGGTAAATTTTGTATAAAAATAGTCAATAGATAGCATCTACTTTATCTATTTTTTTTTACTAGATATGATAAAATTACCTCTATGTGAAAAGGTGGAGGGATAAAAGTGAATCAACTTATGTTTAAGAAACCACTTTCAATCATGCTGATGATTGTTATGGTTTTAACGTTTGTTATACAACCGATGAAGACAAGTGCAGCTTTTGATTTACAAGCAGAGTCTGCAATTCTAGTAGATGCAAATACAGGAAAGATTTTATATCAAAAGAATTTAGATGCCATTTTACCAACTGCTAGTATGACAAAGATGATGAGTGAGTACTTGATTCTTGAAGCAATTAATGAAGGTACAATTTCTTGGAGCCAAGAAGTGCCAATTAGTGATTATGTAAGAAATTTATCACTATATACTGCTTTATCGAATGTTCCTCTTAGGCAAGATCATTCTTACACAGTTGAACAACTTTATCAATCTGTAGCGATTTATTCAGCTAATGCTTCAACGATTGCTTTAGCCGAATTAATTGCAGGCTCTGAAACAGAATTTGTTCGTATGATGAATGAAAAGGGAGCCGAACTTGGTTTAGAAGATTATGAATTTGTGAATTCAACCGGTTTGAATAATTCTGACTTATTAGGGAATCATCCTGACGGTACAGGTGAAAATGCTGAGAATATGATGTCTGCACGTGCAACAGCAAAGCTTGCATACCATTTAATTAATGATTATCCCGAAGTACTAGAGACCGCTAGTATTCCAACTTTAACTTTTGAAGCCGGTCCGGATGAGCGAATTGAAATGCGTAACTGGAACTGGATGTTACCAGGTATTGAGGCACAACATGATTATGAAGGAATAGATGGATTGAAAACGGGTTATACGTCTGCAGCTGGTAATGCATTTACCGGTACAGCGGAGCGTAATGGGATGAGATTCATTTCCGTAGTTATGCGTACGGGAACACGTGATGATCGCTTTAATGAAACAGCTAAGTTAATGGATCATGGCTTTAATAACTTCTCAAGTGCTGAAATCGTTGAATCAGGGTACGCTCCTGACGGTTTAAATATTCTTCCGGTAGCAGCAGGGAAAGAAAGAGAAGTAACCATTTCTAGTGTTGAACCATTAACAACGGTTATTCGAAATGGTGAAGAAGATTTATACGCAACTGAGCTTGTTCTTGATGATAATGTGTTGAATGAAGATGGAGAGATTGTTGCTCCATTTGAAGCAGGTGAGGAAGTTGGATCGCTATCATTAGTGTATACAGGGGACGGAGAAGAAGAATTCTTGTATCCAACACAACGTGCTGAAGTATTAGTTGTAACTGACTCTGCTGTAGAGAAAGCTGGTTGGTTCTCCATGACAATGCGTGCAATTGGTGGATTTTTCTCAGGTATATGGAGTAGCGTAGCTGATATGGTAAAAGGTTGGTTTTCATAATAAATTAAAATAAACGGATCCTTATTTTGTAAGGGATCCGTTTTATGCTAAAATAAAAACTGAAAATTTATGCGAAATAGCTCGTTTTAAGGTATACTAATGTAGGATAATCATTCAACTTTAGACGAACGGTATAGGAGGATATACAAATGAGTCAAACAGGAACAGACAGAGTCAAAAGAGGTATGGCAGAAATGCAAAAGGGTGGCGTCATCATGGACGTTATCAACGCAGAACAAGCAAAGATTGCAGAAGCTGCAGGGGCAGTTGCAGTCATGGCACTTGAGCGTGTACCAGCTGATATCCGTGCAGCAGGTGGAGTAGCACGTATGGCTGATCCAACAATTGTAGAAGAAGTACTAAATGCGGTTTCCATTCCAGTTATGGCTAAAGCACGTATTGGTCATATTGTTGAAGCACGTGTACTTGAAGCAATGGGTGTTGACTACATTGATGAGAGTGAAGTTTTAACGCCAGCTGATGAAGTATTCCATTTGTACAAGCGTGATTTCACTGTACCTTTCGTGTGTGGGGCACGTGATTTAGGAGAAGCATCTCGTCGTATTGGTGAAGGTGCATCTATGATCCGTACAAAAGGGGAGCCGGGAACAGGGAACATTGTCGAGGCTGTACGTCATATGCGTATGATCCAAGGACAAATTAATAAAGTGAAACAAATGTCTACAGATGAATTAATGACAGAAGCGAAAAACCTTGGTGCTTCATTTGATCTTTTACTACAAATTAAAGAAACAGGCAAACTACCTGTCGTTAACTTTGCAGCAGGTGGAGTAGCAACTCCTGCAGATGCTGCCTTAATGATGCAGTTAGGTGCTGACGGAGTATTCGTAGGTTCTGGTATCTTTAAATCAGATAACCCTGAGAAGTTTGCTCGTGCGATTGTTGAGGCAACAACTCACTATGAAGATTATGCATTAATTGCTGAACTTTCTAAAGGTCTTGGAACAGCAATGAAAGGTATTGAAATTTCGACTCTTAATCCAACAGAGCGCATGCAAGAGCGTGGCTGGTAATTTGAGCTTGGTATAAGGGAAAGGATCTGTAATGGTTAAAATAGGTGTATTAGCACTTCAAGGAGCCGTTAGAGAGCATGTGAATTGCTTAGAAGCTCCAAATACAGAGATCGTCATCGTAAAAAAGGTAGAACAGTTACATGATTTAGATGGGGTGGTGCTTCCTGGTGGAGAAAGTACAACCATGCGCCGTCTGATTGATTTATATGGTTTTTATGAGCCGTTAAAAGAGTTTGCAGCAGCAGGGAAACCAATGTTTGGGACATGTGCAGGTGCTATCTTAATGGCTGGACAAATTGAAGGACAAGATGAGGGACATTTAGCTGTCATGGATATGAAGGTGCAGCGTAATGCTTTTGGTCGTCAACGTGAAAGTTTCGAGACAGATCTTCATGTAGCTGGAGTAGGTGAAGACATTCGTGCTGTCTTCATTCGAGCACCACTTATTTTAGAAGTGGGGGAAAATGTGCAAGTTCTTTCAAAGTATGGAGATGAGATTGTCGCTGCAAGGCAAGGTAACTTCCTCGCATGCTCCTTCCATCCAGAGCTTACAGATGACCATCGTTTTCATCAATTCTTCGTTTCCATTGTAGAAGAAGCAAAACAATAAACAGAATGCGTCGATAAGGATTAGTACATATAGCGTACTGTGCAGAGAGCCGGTGGATGGTGTGAACCGGTCAGTGTGTATATGGAATCCACCTTGGAGTAGAAGTATAAAATCTTCTCGGTAGGCAGCCGTTATTGCTAAAGTGGCTTTAAGTAGCAGGAAAAACACCTGCTACTTTGCAACAAGGGTGGTAACGCGGGTGCTCTCGTCCCTTCTTTTTTAGAAGGGGTGAGGGCTTTTTTTTATCCAATGTAATTTGGTAAAATAGAAAAGATGAGATAGAAGGAGGACAAAAAATGTTAGACGTCAAACGATTACGAAAAGATTTTGATGATATAAAAACGAGGCTTGCAACTAGAGGTGAAGATATTTCAGGGTTAGATCGCTTTGAAGAGTTAGATGAAAAGCGTCGTACCATTATTGTCGAAGTAGAGGAGCTTAAAAGCAGAAGAAATCAAGTGTCTCAAGAAGTAGCTCAGTTAAAGCGTGAAAAACAAGATGCAGACCATTTAATTAAAGAGACAAAAGAAGTTTCTGAGAAGATCAAGTCATTGGATGAACAATTGCGTAACACAGAAGAAGAGTTAGAAGGAATTCTTTTAACGATTCCAAATGTTCCACATGAGAGTGTTCCAGTTGGGGATACAGAAGATGATAATGTTGAGGTCCGTAAATGGGGAGAGGTTCGTTCGTTTGGATTTGAAACAAAGGCTCACTGGGATATAGCAGCTGACCTAGGAATTGTTGATTTTGAACGAGCTTCTAAAGTAACAGGAAGCCGCTTTGTCTTTTACAAGGGACTAGGGGCACGTCTAGAGCGTGCATTAATTAATTTTATGATGGATTTACATCAAGATGAGCATGGATATGAAGAAGTACTTCCTCCGTATATGGTGAATCGTGCTAGTATGACAGGGACAGGTCAATTGCCAAAGTTTGAAGAGGATGCTTTTAAAATCCAGGATCTTGACTACTTCCTCATTCCAACAGCAGAAGTGCCAGTAACAAATTTACACCGTGATGAAATATTAACGGCTGAACAGTTACCTATTGCTTACACGGCATATAGTGCTAATTTTCGTTCTGAGGCAGGTTCTGCAGGACGTGATACACGCGGGTTAATTCGTCAGCATCAGTTTAATAAAGTGGAGCTCGTACGATTTGTGAAGCCTGAAGACTCTTATGAGACGCTTGAAACTTTAACAGGACATGCAGAGAAGGTCCTTCAACTTCTTAAGCTTCCATATCGAGTGTTAAGCATGTGTACAGCTGACCTAGGTTTTACCGCAGCAAAGAAGTATGACATTGAAGTATGGATTCCAAGTAATGACTCTTATCGTGAGATCTCTTCTTGCAGTAACTTTGAAGATTTCCAGGCACGCCGAGCAAACATAAAGTATCGTCCAGAGCCAAAAGCTAAGCCGGAATTCGTTCATACACTAAATGGTTCAGGGCTTGCAGTCGGCCGTACAGTTGCTGCAATCTTGGAAAATTACCAAGAGGAAGATGGATCTGTTGTCATTCCAGAAGTGTTACGTCCGTATATGGGGAATGTTGAGAAGATTACGGTTAAGTAAATATGTAGAGGCCGACTGCATGGGTGTGCAGTCGGTTATTTGTTTGAGAGCGAAGAAGTGGGCAATTGCTCCACTCGCCGTGCGCCTTTTAAGAAGAGCGCTTAAAAGGCTTAAAA
>NZ_JRJU01000074.1 GCF_000787375.1 Halalkalibacter okhensis
TTGCATGTATTAGGCACGCCGCCAGCGTTCGTCCTGAGCCAGGATCAAACTCTCCATAAAAATGGTAAGCTGATTAGCTCATTTTGCATCACGCTAGCAATGCAATAAATTTAAGGATGAAATTTTCTATGTCATTTTCAAGAAAATGACTCAAATTTCTTTGACGAGATATCATGTATCTCTATTTCGCTTGGCTTTTGTTCAGTTTTCAAAGAACCTCTTTACGACAACAACTTTCACATCATAACACAAGACAAAGTAACAAGTCAAATGTTTTTTTGATATTCCATTATTGTGTTCGCCTCGTCATCAGCGACGTTTAATAATATAACACGCATTCACAAAACAATGCAAGCTTTTTTACAAAAAAATATCCGGAAATCTTAATCCCCTTTTTCCTTCAATAGTCAAAAGGGTACTTACCATATCATAGAAGCACCGAAAAAGAAGACTTCTCTTTTTCAGTGCCCTTACTAATGAGCCTTCTTCACCCCAACCATCTAAGGCACACAAAAAAGCAAAAGCTTTCTGTTCCCCACCCATCCAATACTATTCCTTATTAACCTACAAGCCACCAAGCATTTGAAAGAGTGGCAGCATGGTAATAATAAATAAAAGAAATACGACTCCCCCAACAATAACGAAAAGCAATGGCTGGACAAGATTCATTACTCTCTGAATAGAATCCTCTAATTCCAAATAAAGAATATCGCTGTATTGTTCTAAATCACTTCCTAAAAAACCAGTTCTTTCCCCATTATCAATAACAAATGACAATTCGTTCCTCAGATAATCTTTCGACTTAACAATCTCCTCAAAACTATGACCTCGATCCAATTCATGTAGCATTTGAACTGATTCCTGTTGCAAGAACGGCAGATAGTCTTGATACTCGAATTGTTTTAGCGCTTGTTGCAAGGACATGCCTGTTCGAATCAATCGTCCTAACTGTAATGAAAAAAAGTACGTTATTACCGTTTTAACATATAGGCGACCAATAGGGAGCGAAAGTAATTTCACGGTTCTTTCATATGGAGTAAATCGTTTCACCTTTGAAAAAATTAAAATTGAAATAAGTAGGAGAAATAGAACTAATCCACAAAATAAATAAGGTAGATTAAATAGGAAAGTTAGAAAAATACTAGTAAAAAATGGGGGAGATTCTGCCAACATCGTGAAATAAGAACGAAAATGAGGAAGAACAAATTGAAACATTAACAATAATACAACAAAACAGAAAAATAAAAGAGCAATCGGATAGCGCAGTAATTTACTTAATTCATAAATGGTTTTTTCTCTATAACGTAATAAGTTCCCCGCATGTTTGAACCCATCAGCTAATTTCCCTTGATGTTCATAAAAGTACAGAAACGACTTAATGCTTTTAGGCATATCAAAAAATCGAAATGATTCATGAACAGAGTGACCTTCTTTTAGATTTACGATTACAGTTTCGAATTGCTCCCTCGTTCGCTTCATAACATGTAATTGGATAAATGTAAGGGCTACTTCAATCGGATAACCTTGTTCAAGCAACCTCCCAATACGAACAAATGAATCAGCCACATCACGTAAATACTTTTTCTTACCTCGCCTTTTAGAAAGTATTAGTAACAAGCCTCATGACCTCCTTATCATTAAGGTAGCCTAGTGCCCACGCCTTTCTTATCGGATAAATCAATGAAGCCTCCTCCGATCTAAAATCGGACATTAACGACATTTTCAAACGATCACCTTCTAATATTTCGAATACTGCCGCCCTTGACATCGCTCGCTCCCTCGCACATGTTGGAAGACATCTTCCAATACAATAGGGACATTTGGTCGTTACAATGCGCTGTGACAAAACATATCGACAACACTGATTCAGGTCAAACTGGGAGATACCGAGGTCCCGCATTCGCATTAAAGCAGAATAACAATCATTCGCATGAACCGTCGCCAATACAAGATGTCCCGTCAGTGCCGCTCTGATCGCCAGCCGCGCTGTTTTTTCATCTCGAATTTCACCAATTAAGATAACATCAGGATCATGGCGTAACGTTGCCTTTAAGGCATAATCAAAAGTTATCCCCGTTTTTAGGTTAACTTCAACTTGAATAGACTTATTGATATAGCGCTCTACGGGATCCTCAATCGTAATTACTGTTTTCCCTCCCTTTTCTATAATATTTTCTACAATTGCGTATAACGTTGTTGTCTTACCAGAACCAGTTGGACCTGATACTAAGCACAATCCATGAGTCAACAAGAGTAATTTTTCAAGGGATTTAGCTTGGTTTTGAAGGAGAGCTAAAGAATGAAAGGATTGTGAGGTATAATTCGGAAGGATACGAATTGCTAAACTTTCTTTATTTCTCGAAGGTAGAGTAGATAATCTGAGAGAGTATGATAAAGAGGAGTGTTCCTTATACAACATAGAAGCACTTTGTGGTTTTCTGCGTTCACCAATATCCATGCCAGATCGATATTTAAAATGGCTAATTAATCTCTCTGCCATTTTTAAAGGAAGCTTTCGCCAAGGCTCCATATAACCATTAAAACGATACGTGATGACATAATGATCTTCCTCAGGTAGGAAATGAAGATCCGACACTTTACGCAAAATAGCCTCATCTAATAAATGCTTACTATAATATTCAATTTCATACAATACAACCAGCCTCCTTGCTTTTTAATTTAGAATTCAACAAAAATAACTAAACTCCTTTTTTCACGCATAAAAAAGGAAAAACAGAAAAAGATAATGATGAACGGGTAAGGGGCGACGATAGATCCTCAAAAAATCACTTGCATAAAAAATCTTAAAACGAATTATACTAAAAAATGTCGATGGGCTATAGCCAAGCGGTAAGGCAACGGACTTTGACTCCGTCATGCGTAGGTTCGAATCCTGCTAGCCCAGTACCAGCCAATAAGCAAGGAAGGAATTAAGTAAAGTAAACTTAATTCCTTCCTTATTTACATTCATAATTTCCCCTTCATCCTGCATAGGTTGTTACATAGACAACCCTACAAGGCGTTACAACAGAGCTACCTTTCGTAACGTCATTTCTAAAGAAGGTGCTAATATGAAAATATTTAATGAGTTTAAAGAATTTGCTGTAAGAGGAAATGTTATTGATATGAGTGTCGGAGTCATTATCGGTACCACTTTTGCAAAGATTGTTGAATCATTAGTCGCTGATGTTATTATGCCTCCATTTGCCCTCATTTTTGGGCAAGTAGACTTTTCAAATAAGTATATTAACTTATCAAACCGCCAATTTGACTCGTATGCAGAAGCAAAAGAAGCTGGTGTTCCTTTATTAAACTACGGAACTTTTTTAAATCATGCTGTTCATTTCGTTCTCATTGCTTTTGTTTTATTTTTGTTTGTAAGACAAATTAATCGAATTAGACGCCCTAAAGAGGATCCCCTAATAAATATGAAGACCAAAACATGTCCGTATTGTTGCCAATCAATTGCCTATAAAGCAACACGTTGCCCAAATTGTACTTCTCAACTCGAAGATGTCCAAGGTCCAATTAACCAACGACCTACGTATGTAAGGATACAACAAAAGTCATCTTCGTAATTTTGACTTTCGAATTTTCACTGATGCTTGAGGGGGTTGTTTTTGGATCCATTTAACAAACTTCTTTAACCGTTCATCATCCTTTAACCTTTCTAAAGTCATTAAGCGAAGTGCAATTTCCTTATTTGTATACACAGCATGAATTTGTTTGTGACAAGGAATACAAAGGTCAACAGTAGGAAGGTGTGTCCCACCTTCCTCTTTAGGGGTTAGATGATGAACGGTTATTTCTACTTTATCACGATTACACAATTGACATGATCCAATCTTCTTCATCTAAAATCCTCCTAGCCGCTTGGTTACTTGTTCCCTTCTCTCCCCACTTCAAGAATTTTTTCTTCCCGCTTTTCTTCTCGCTCACGCTTTACCTGCACAAAGCTGATGAAAAGAAAGTTTAAACCAACAAGAGCAGCAATAAACGGACCAAAAAGAAATTCTCCTTGAAATAGCAATCCACTTAGAAAATAAACGATTGCACAAACTGTAACAATACACCCTAATATAAAAAACGATATCATAAGATTCCCTCCTCTATTTCAACCTTTAAAGTTATTTCCTCTTTTTTATATAAAAATGACCACATCCACGACAAAATTTGCTACGATAAGACAAGATCTAAAAGTGAGAGGAGACCTACTATGCAAGTCGCTTATCACCAAGACAAGCTAATCCATCTTCCTAGCTGCGAACGTGAAAAATGGCAACAATTGTATATGGCTAGTATTCGACAAGAGGTCACTTGTATACATTGTCATTCGCCATTAAAGATGGATTTGAGTATCCTCACTCCTCCATCATTCATACACTTACATGTTACTGACGAATGTATAAAAACCGTGACACTCATGGAAAAAAAACTTACATCTAAACAAGAGGAACAACAGCCCGAAAAATCTCATCCAACCTCGGGAATTCAATTACCCAAGCGACGAGCAATTACAACAAGCTCCACGGAAGCAAAAAAAGACCTTTGGAAAGAGCCTGATCTAGTTAAAGCTATTCCCACTTTCGAGGCAAAACAATCAAACTCGTCACAGACCCAAACAGGCTACCGACAAACACTAGCTCAAAACGGAATCTACCTAGACGATAACCAATGGAAAGCCGTACGAACGACAGAAGGTCCCCTACTTATTCTCGCTGGTGCCGGCAGTGGGAAAACCCGTGTTCTCACAACAAGAACTGCGTATATGCTAACAGAACTGAATCACTCTCCAAAAGAAATGATCTTAGTTACATTTACGGCCAAAGCAGCAAAAGAAATGAAGGAACGAATGCGTCTATACCCGGGAATATCTCCTTCTGCTCTCAATCAACTAGTGATTGGGACTTTTCACAGTATCTTCTATAAGATGCTGATGCATCATGAACCGGAACAATGGTCTCCCAATCGTCTATTAAATCAAGACTGGCAACGACAAGCGATGATTAAGGAAGCGGCCCGAGAAATTGATATTGATGAGAAAGAATTTGCTTTTGATCAAGCACTAACCCAAATTAGTTGGTGGAAAAACCACCTCATCTCCCCTAAACAAGTAAAAGCAAAAGATGTGTGGGAGGAACGTGTTTCCTATTTATATAAACGTTATGAACAGATGAGACTTACGAAGAATTTGTTTGATTTCGATGATATGTTAATTGGCTTACATGAGCTCTTAACGAATAATTCAAACCTTCTAAAACGATATCAGCAACGCTTTGCCTATGTTTCTGTTGATGAATTTCAAGATATTAACAAAGTACAAGTGGAACTGATAACGATGCTTTGTGACCGTACACATAATTTATGTGTAGTGGGTGATGATGATCAGTCCATTTATGCTTTCCGCGGGAGTGATCCTTCCTATATTCTCAATTTTAAAGAACGCTATCCAGAAACGAAGACAGTTATTTTAAATGAAAATTACCGATCGAATCATGAAATTGTTTCATCAGCTAATAATGTCATATCAACTAATCGCACACGTTATGCGAAGCAATTACATGCTCAAAACAGTTCAGAAAAAGCTCCTCTTATCTTTTATCCGTTTGACGAAGAAGAGGAAGCCACTATGATTATGAATGATATAAAAAAACAAATTGAAAATGGAGCAAATCCAGCTGACTTCGCAATTTTGTTCCGGACCAATAGTTCAGCAAGGGCTCTCATTGAACGGTTTATCTCATCTAGTATTCCTTTTCAATTAGAAGCTGATGGAGAATCATTTTATAAACGGAAAGCGGTTAGGAAGGTATTGGCTTACCTGCAGTTAGCACGAAACCAAGATGACTCTCAGGCCTTGCAAGAATTAGTAAGTGCTTTGTTTTTGAAACAGCAGGCTGTGCGTGATATTAAAGCAGCTAGTATAGCACATGATTGCACATTTATTGAGGCACTGCCCCATTTGCAAGGACTGCAACCATTTCAATTAAAGAAACTCACAGAGTTACCGAAGAAATTTAAGCAACTTCAAAAGAAAACTCCCGTTGAAGCGATTGAATATATTGAACAGGAAATGGGTTTTAATGACTATGTAAAAAAGCAAGGAAACGAAGGTAACAAAATGGAACGAGGCTCTGATGATGTTCGCGATCTCAAAGTAGTAGCAAGACACCATACTACGATTTCAGACTTTCTTGATTACATTGATCATATGACGATCAAATACGACGAAATTCGTTCTCAAAAAAACATGACAAATGCAACCCAATTAATGACGATTCATCGAGCAAAAGGGTTAGAGTACAAGCATGTGTATATTCTTAGTTGTCTCGAAGGAAGTTTGCCTCATGATTATGCACTAGAAGCTTGGAGAGACGGTGACGACAAACCACTTGAGGAAGAACGACGACTCATGTATGTTGCTATGACAAGAGCGGAAGAAAACTTAAAATTATCGGTACCTATTATGCGAAGAGGAAAAAAAGCATTTCGTTCTCGCTTTGTTAGAGAAGTTCAACGACTTTCACCGAAACAGACACTAAAATCTTAAAGAAGGAGAAGAACAATGGATCATATACAAATGATTGAAGAAACGCGAAAGTGGGTTAAGAATCAACTTGCAGAGGAAAAAACAGGGCATGATTGGTACCACATTAACCGTGTTACAAAACAAGCTCAAGAAATTGCCAAGATTGAAGGTGCCGATGATTTAATTGTTACACTCGCTGCTTTGACTCATGATTTAATTGACGATAAAGTGGTAGCAAGCGAAGAAAAAGGGTTGAAAAATGTTGAAGATTGGCTTGTTACCATAGGGACGACAGAAGATCAACGAAAGCAAATCCTAACTATTATTACGACGATGTCATTTAAAGGTGGTACGAATAAGCCTGTTACAACATTAGAGGCTCAAGTGGTCCAAGATGCTGATCGACTAGATGCACTTGGCGCTATTGGGATCGCTAGGACCTTTGTCTATGCCGGAAGCAAAGGCGATCCGATGTACGATCCAACCCTCTCCATCCGCGAAACATTAACACTTGATGAATATAGAAATGGTCGATCAAGTGCGATTGGTCATTTCTATGAGAAATTGCTTAAATTAAAAGATTTAATGAATACAGACGAAGGGAAATCACGCGCCCTAGAACGTCATCAATTTTTAGAAGACTTTTTGTCTCAATTTCTTGAGGAATGGGGACAAGACTAAAGGGATATAGGAGGGCTGTCTTTACAGCCCTCCTTTTTCATTGACTCTCTCCACTTCAACTTTCTTTGACGACCTCTTCAAATTTGGGGTTTAATCTATATTCCGCTAGCGGCTCTATCAACGGTTGACGTCCTTCTTTATTACCCGCTTTTTGGTAAACAAAGTCTTGCTCACATATTTCAATCTCTTTCTCTTTTCGTTGATAAATGTAGAGTAACGGCATCTTATGTTTTCCCATCTTGCTGCTCACCTCTTTTTTTTTCATCTATTTAACTATACATACGAATGGACAAAAGTATGATACATCTTTTTAATTAAAAACATGATTAAAATTGGAAAAGCTACATATGTATAGGAGGACAAAGAAAAATAACGAGTCTACTTAGAAAAAAACATATAAAATGAGGTGAAGTCGTGGAACAAACTAATCAAAAATTAAGAGAGGCTATTCAGAAATTAGAGGACGCTATTAATCATTACGAAGATTTGCTATTGGTTATCGAAGAGCAAGCACCAGAAGAATCTAATATACGAAGGATTAAATCTTTAAAAGTACGAATAAGTGAAAGAAAACAGATCCTCGACCCAGCTACTCATTTTGAAGATAGTACTACTTCAAATGATATAGGATCGAACGTAAACGTCCCTTCCGGTCATGACGTCACCCTTTTTTATAAAAGGAGTCCCATCCAAGCCGCCATAACTTATCAATCCAAACCTGTAACACCTAAGCCTTGGCTATCATACATCTTTTATAAGAGATAAAAATTCTCTCTTGCTTTAGAAGTTCCGATTATCTTTAGAAAGGGCACTGAAAAGGTCGACTCTTAC
>NZ_JRJU01000075.1 GCF_000787375.1 Halalkalibacter okhensis
TGTGCTTTATACGTGCATATAGTGAGAATTTTATTCTCGACTTGATTTTTGATTGAGTACATCGTTTTGAAATTTTCTTAAGCGTTTCATCGTTAATCTCCAGTCACGCTGTTCACGCTTTTTCTTCCTTCTGAGCATAATTTTTAGCTCTTTTTTTCGAGAATCTTCATGGTCCATCTTCATACACTCCTTTCTTAGTAGAACGTGAAGCAACTACGAAAGATACGTATGTCGAATATTGCCTGGACTATGACTCGTAATTGTATTTTGTTGGATAAGATGACAAATATATTGCAAAATGACTTTCTGCTGATTGCGTAACATATAAGCAATCTCTTAGCAGGAGGAAAAAAGAAATGGAAGATCATTGTTTTTATTGTCATGATGAAGTAAATGAACGCTTTAGTCACGGATTGTTCATCCACCAAAACGAGCATGTTGACAAAGCACTTTGCCAAGATTGTTACAAAGAATGGCTTGAAGGAATGAAGGAATAAAGGAAGGAGTGGGGCTAACTCCAAAAAGGTTTCTGACCTTTTTGGATTAGCCCCTGTTATCTTTGTTGATATGGCGAAGGGGTCGAGTGTCTATTTTCCAGGTTCCGTGATATCAAGGTCGATGTAGTCTTTTTGCTCGTTTTGATGTTCTACTTGTGGTTCTAGAATGTTTGAAATGAAAGAATAGGCATGTTCAGCATGGGACAAGTTTTTTTTCGTGAATACTTCTTTCGTATCTGGATCAAACACCTCAGCTGTATAGGTTTGATCTTCTTCATTAAAGGAAAGCTTTACTCCATCGCCAAATTCCTCAGGTGGTCTTGGTTGTACAAAAATTTCATACCTTTTAGATTTAGCTGTCATGTTTTCAATTTTCTTAAGGATCTCCTTTTTCTCCATCACTTTTCTCCTTTTTCAGTGGATTTTTGTAGAGTGTGTCTTTCTTTCGCATGTATACATCGGTTTACTTTTCTTTGTTTCCCTTAAACGTATATAGTATGATAGTCAGGTAAGAAAATGGTCAAAGTAGAGAGAGGATTATAGTGTGATGAATCATTATACGGTTGGAATGGCAGGTCATATTGACCACGGGAAAACTACGCTGACAAAAGCATTAACAAATATAGAAACGGATCGTTTAAAGGAAGAAAAAGAGCGGAGTATCTCCATTGAGTTGGGGTATGCCCCTTTGAAATTAACCGATGAGATGGAAGTATCTCTTATTGATGTACCGGGGCATGAACGCTTTATTAGACAAATGATAGCAGGAGTGGCGGGAATTGATTTGGTGATGCTTGTTGTTGCGGCAGATGAAGGAGTTATGCCTCAAACACGTGAGCATATTGATATTTTACGACTCTTAGGGATTGAAAATGGCATCATTGTTGTAACGAAAATGACGCGTGTCGATGATGAGATGCGAGAGATCGTGGAGTTAGATATTCGAGAAGCGATAGAAGGGACCTTTTTAGAAAAAAGCAGGCTCTATTTCGTAGATAGCCTTAGTTCAATGGGAATAGATGATCTAAAGAAGGGTATTGCGAGTGAACTACAAGGCAGACCAAGCCGAGATGCTGGCGGAGCATTTCGTTTACCTATTGATCAGGTGTTTACGATCCATGGCCAAGGAACGGTTGTCAGAGGCACTGTTTATGAAGGGGTTGTCAATGAAGGGGACGTTCTTGATCTGTTGCCAAAACGTATTCCCGTAAGAGCTAGACAATTACAAGTACATCACCAATCGCGAATGAATGTACGAGCTGGGCAGCGAGTCGCAATCAATGTTGGCGGCGTAGCAAAGGAGGAGATCAAGCGAGGCGATGTCCTAGTGGCAAGTGGCCATTATGAAACAACACAAACCATAGACGTTGGTCTTATGACGGTGGAAAACCTTTTGTTTCCTTTAAAACAAAGAAGCGCAATTAAATTACATATTGGAACGGCAGAAGTATACGGGAAAATCGTTTTCTTTGATCGCAACGAATTAATAGATGGCAATGAAAGGATTGTTTGCCAAATTCGTTTAGATGAACCGATTGTTACAAGAAGAGGGGACCGCTTTATTTTGCGGCGTCCGACACCGATGGAGACAATTGGTGGAGGAATCGTGATTGATCCACATGGAGAAAAATATCGATTTGGTGAACAGACGATCGAGATGCTTGAACAAAAAATGGATGCAACGCCAATTGAGAGATTGCAGCAACTGTTACTAGATCACAAGTCATTATCGTTAAAGGATGCTAGCAAAGAATTGAATATGACAGAAGTGGAAATGAAGGAATTGGTTAACGAAGGAGAACAGACGTATCAATTGCCAACAGGGGAGATAACGAGTGAAAAGGTCGTTCGTTCATTAAAAGAGTCGTTTCAAATGGAACTGGAGCGTTACCATAAGGATTATCCGTTCCGAATCGGGATTAAGAAAGCAGAAATGGTTCAAAGCTATACTCATACGTACCCAAAACGATTGTTAGAGTGGTTGCTTGTGGAAGGTCACAAACAAGGTTGGTTTGTCATAAGTGGGCCATTTGCAGCTCTTCCTTCCCATATCCCTCATGCACCAAAACAGTGGGAGAAGCGGGTGGAACATGTTCTAACAAGTATTAAAAATGAAGGACTCCAAGTGACACCAATAGCTCAACATCTAGCAGCTCAACAACTACCAATTGTACTCCATGAAGAAGTAAATCATTATTTGTATCAACAAGAACTTCTGTATCAAATTGATGAAAAATTATCGATACATAGAGAGCCTTTTCGTGAAGCTGTTACAAAGCTTAAAGCGGAGACGGAGGAAGTATTTACGTTAAAAGAAGCCAAAGATTCAACAGGTTTATCACGTAAATATTTAGTTCCTTTCTTAGAAAAACTAGATAAACTTGGATTAACGATTAGACAAGAGCAAGAACGGAAATGGAGGGTGGATGAAGTTGAAAATTGGCTCGGTAACAAATCCTAAAATTATTCTTTTCACTCCATACTTCAAACAAAACCGAGGCAATGCGACTACGGCTAGGAGGCTTATAAAAGGGCTAAAGTTGTGGAATGCAAGCATACGTGTCTTTGCTTACGAGGAAGAAGAGTGGAACTCAGAATGGGATGCGTTTTTCTTAGAAGCAGATATCTATCATGTTATTCATTTAAAACGATTTTCTCAATGGTTAAAAAGGTATCCACATTTGTCTTTACGTAAACCCTATATATTAACTTCTGGTGGGACGGATGTGAATGAGGATCTAAAGAACCCTGATGCGGTTCATTTAATGATGTCTGTTGCCGACGAATCTTGCGGTATTACGGTTTTCAGTGAGGACGGAAAAAATAAAATTGTTCAAACATATCCTGAGCTAGCTGATCGGATTTATGTGATTCCGCAAAGTGTTGATTTTCCTAATCGTGAGAATCAGCCTTCTACTGTTGAGCCTAAGGGTGGGTATCCGAGGTTTTTGCTGCCGGCGGGATTACGCCCAGTAAAAGATGTCTTGTATGTAGTCGATGAATTGAAAACATTAAGAGATATCTGGTCTGAGCTTACTTTTACAATCATTGGCCCTGTTCTTGATGAGGATGTATATCAGCAAGTGCTTAAATACGAAAAAACACATGAGTGGTTTCGTTATATAAAGGAAATCCCGCTTGAACAGATGATACCTGTATATCAATCTTGTGATTTTGTCTTAAATACATCGGTTTCAGAAGGTCAATCTTCAGCTGTACTTGAGGCAATGGCTCTTGAAAAGCCTGTGATAGCCAGAATGAATTCAGGAAATGCTAGTGTGATTTCTGATGGCACAACAGGGGTATTGTTTGATACACCTCAGCAATTCTATATAAAAGCACAAGAATTACTAGCCTCAAAAGATAAGCAAAAAAGAATGCTGGAACAAGCAAAAATGTATATAAATGAGCACCACTCATTGGAAAAAGAGATGGAGCAACTGTTTGGAGTGTATGAGCATTGTCTGTCCAAAGCTTCTGTGTAAGGGTTAATTCTTTACAAGAGAGACAGAACAGTGGTAAATTCCAACAGAGAAAAAGAAAAAGGTGGAGACAATATGAAGAAATGGATGATGACATTAGGAATGGCGCTTGTGTTAACGGCATGTGGAGCAGCGGACGATCCTGATGAAGTAGTAGAATCACCGACAGTAGATGAAGCTGGGGAAGAGATGCCAGTAGAAAATGATGATAGTGTGTTTGAAATTGCTGTCATCCCATCACAGTCAATGGGAGAAATGCAAACAGGACTAGATAATTTAGAAGCGCATCTAACGGAGCGACTTGGACGAGATGTCGTAGTCGAACAATACCCGAATTATAATGCTGTCGTTGAAGCTATTAATTACAACCATATTGATTTGGCCTTCTTAGGACCACTTACGTATTTAATCGCTCATGAGCAAAGTGGTGCACAAGCCATCATTACGCAGGAAGTTGATGGAAGTCCTTTTTACTTTTCATATATTATTACTCATAACGATCAAAAATGGGATGATCTTGATGAATTACTAGAGGACCGAGCAGATGTTGATTTTGCTTTTGCAAGTATTTCTTCCACGTCTGGGCACTTAATTCCTGGCCTTCATTTACGTCAACTTGGAATGTATGAAAGTGAAGATGATCATGAATTTCAGCAAATTCAATTTGCAGGATCCCATGACATTGTTACAACTCTTGTTCAAGATCAAACGGTTGATGCTGGAGCAGTAGATAGCGCAATATTAGAAGCATTAATGAAAGAGGACGACCAAAACGGTGGAACATTACGTGAAGACATTAAGGTCATTTGGCAATCTGAAGAACTGTATCAATACCCTTGGGTTGTCCCTGCTGATATGAGTGATGAGCTAATTGCCCAAGTACAAGAAGCATTTTATGAGATTACTGATGAAGAAATTTTACGCATTTTCGGTGGAGCGACACGTTTTGTTGAAGCAGACGATAGCCAATACGCAGATGTGTTAGAAGCAGCTCGTGAATTCGAAATGCTTTCATTAGATTAGGAGTCTGTTTATGATGGTTTGGTTTCGTAGGCGCTACCTCATTTACCTTATTTTGATTATAGTTGCTCTTTGGTGGAGTATGGATATGACGGGGTTTGAATGGAGAAAGCTTACGCAAATCGGAAATATTTATCACATGGTGACCACTCGTTTTTTTCCGATTGAGTGGTCCCTTTTTCCGAGAATGGCGTATCACAGTCTCGTGACATTAGCAGTAGCTTTTTTAGGTACATTTTTAGCCCTACTCGTCGCTTTGCCATTTAGCTTTTTGGCGGCGAAAAACACAAGTGGCTCGATTGGGATGTATAGCACAATTCGAGGTGGATTGAGTGCTCTAAGGTCGGTTCCAGAGATTGTTTTTGGTTTGATTTTTGTTTCTGCATTCGGACTTGGTCCGTTTGCAGCTGTATTAGCAATCATTTTGCATAATATTGGTGTTTTAGGTAAATTAATTTCAGAATTAATTGAAGCAGCAGACCTAGGACCGCAAGAAGCCATGCGATCTGTAGGGGCAACAAAATGGGTAGGACATTTATTTTCGATATTGCCTCAAATCTGGCCGAATGTACTCTCTCAATATTTTTATCGTTTTGAAGTCGCTATTCGGACGTCTTTAATCCTCGGCTTCATCGGTGGTGGAGGAATCGGACAGCAACTCTTTAACCATTTCCAAAGCTTCTACTACACAGCGGTAGCACTCGATATCGTATTAATAATGATAATGGTCATCGTAGTCGACTTCATCGGAGGAAGAATTAGAGCAAGAGTGATATAGACTTCATTCAAAAAGGCGCTCTTCCTTTTTGAATGAAGTCGAAGCGATGAGCGGAGCCGCCGTAATCTTTTAAGCCTTTTGAGCGGTCTTCTCAAAAGGCGCACGGCGAGAGGAGCCATCGCCCTATGATCGCACGAATAAGGATCAAAGGCGCTTAACTATATGAATGAAGTTCGAAGCAAAAGCGGAGCCGCCGTAATCTTTTAAGCCTTTTGAGCGGTCTTCTCAAAAGGCGCACGGCGAGAGGAGCC
>NZ_JRJU01000076.1 GCF_000787375.1 Halalkalibacter okhensis
CTTCCTCTTTGGCTACCGTAATCCTCTTCAGGCTCTAACTTCGGGGGGCAACCTTCCTCTTTGACTACCGTAATCCTCTTCAGACTCTAATTTCGGGTTCCAATCTTCCCCTTTGGCTACCGTAATCCTTTTCAGGCTCTCTTTTCGGGTTCCACCCTTCCTCTTTGGCTACCGTAATCCTCTTCAAGCTCTCTTTTCGGGTTCCAACCTTTCTCTTTGACTACCGTAATCCTCTTCAGGCTCTCTTTTCGGGCTCCAACCTTCCTCTTTGACTACCGTAATCCTCTTCAGGCTCTCTTTTCGGGCTCCAACCTTCCTCTTTGGCTACCGTAATCCTTTTCAGGCTCTCTTTTCGGGTTCCACCCTTCCTCTTTGGCTACCGTAATGGACTCCGGCCACTGATTTTGAGCTTCATCCCGTCTCTTTATTTAACAACCATTTCTACGCACCTTGTCCATCTCTTCCCTATTTACAAACCTCTACTAGTTTTTTCACAATTTCTTCGGTTTCGTCCCACGAATATGCGGTTGCTCCGGCAGCCATAGGATGTCCGCCTCCACTATGTTCAGTTGCAATTGTATTAATTACTGGGCCTTTGGAACGGAGTCTTACTCGGATCTTTTCTCCGTCTTCAACGAAAAATACCCAAACTTTGAGTCCTTCTACATCAGAAAACGTATTAACAAGCTGTGATGATTCAGTAGAGGTAACGTTAAAGCGCTCGAGATCTTCTTTTGTTAAGCGCATCACACCAACTGTTTCTTCTAATATTGAAAAATGTTGGAGGACATACCCTTGAAGTCTTGTGATTTTCAAGTCTTTTTTATGTAAATTTGAATAGAACGCATTCTGATCAAACGGTTGTTTCACTAGAAGGCTGGCCCTTTGTAATGTTTCTGGACTCGTATTGGTGTATCTAAACCTGCCTGTATCCCCTACAATTCCTGCATATAATAATAAGGCAGATGTTGAATTCAGTTTATAACCTGCCGTTTTTCCTTGCTCGATGAATTCAACGATCATTTCACTTGTGGAACTAAATGTTGTATCAACCCACACTAAGTCTCCGTAGGGCTCCTCGTTCGGATGATGATCAATCTTAATCAAGCATGCGCCTAAGTCATAACGTTTATCATCAATTCTTTCCGTATTAGCTGTATCACATACAATAACAAGTGCTTGATTATACTCTTGGTCAGAGATGTGATCCATCTCTCCTAGAAAAACTAGACTCGGCTCCTCCTCTCCGACAACGAACACCCTCTTATTTGGAAAGCGGTCTTTAATCACTTCAGCTAATCCTAATTGTGATCCCAATGCATCGGGATCAGGTCGTTCATGACGATGTATAATGATCGTCTCATATTGATTAATTTTTTCTTGAATCTGCTTTATCATCAATCTTTTCCTCCTTATTAGCTTGTTCACTGTTCCTCCACTAGCAAATTCGTTTATCTCGATATACAATGACTACGAGAGGTTATACGTAAAACATGAGATGTATTAACCCAACTAGATATTAGGGAGGTTCAATTCTTGGATAAACTGTTAACCATTATTGTTATTATTTCTGCTGTCTTTTTCTTATATAATAAGATTAAAATGTGGCGCTCTAAAGAATCTTTATTAAAGCGAATTTATCAAACAAAATCCTCTTTGTCATTAGGGTTCTTTTTGGCGGCGTTTGGTGCAAACCTTCTCATCTTTAATCGTAGTGTCATTGACCTTGTTGTAGGTGCACTCTTTGCTGTTCTTGGTGTGGCAAACATTATTTATGGCTACCGTGCCTCTCGTCATTATGTCGCTCAATTAGGTGACTAACGCAAAACAGGAAGGATCTGCTTTCTACTCTAACGCATGTGATGCATCATCCATAGAGAGCAGATCCTTCCTTGTTTTTTATTAATCAATAACTTGAGCCATCATCATTGCTTTTCCTACTATTGCAGATTCGTGGTAAAGTTCTACATCAATCTTCCCATGCTTTCGTCCTACCTCAAGTATTTTCGGTTTGATCGTCAGCACACTATCAATTTGGACAGGTTTAAGAAAATACAATGTGATATTTTCGACAACCAAATCTCCTTTTTTATACTTGCGCATCACGCGACTGCCAATTTCTGTTACAAGTGTTGTAATAACCCCATTGGAAATCGTCCCTAGTTGATTGGTCATTTGCGGCGTGACTTCACATTCAAAAATTAATTCGTCCGTTGTTGAAATATCTCGCACACGGCTTGTGACAATATCTTCAATGGTTTCACCGATATGCGGCTGCTTTTGAACCATTTGCAGTGCTTTCAACACGTCCTGTCTACTGATTACACCTAGCAACTTTCTGTGAGTATCAATGACTGGTAGTAATTCTATCCCTTCCCAAACCATCACATGCGCAACCGCTGCAATAGAGGTGCGTTCATTTACGGTAATGGGGTTCTTTGTCATTACTTTTTCAATCGGGGTTTGCTTGGAAGCCCCAAGAACATCTTTTGCCGCAACCATCCCCTGAATCTTCAGATTTCCATCAATGACAGGATATCTGCTATGGCCTGTTTTATGATTAAGATCATGCCATTTCTCAACCGTGTTTTGGGTTGTCATATAGAACGTATCTTGAAAAGGAATTAAAATATCGTCGACTAATACAATCTCTTTTTTTATTAGTTGGTCATAAATCGCACGATTAATCATTGAACCAACAGTAAACGTATCATAGCTCGTTGAAATAATTGGTAGCTCTAGTTCATCAGCTAGCTCAATCACTTCCTCACTTGTCCCAAACCCACCTGTAATTAGAACGGCCGCTCCCGCTTCTAAGCCAACCTTATGAACTTGCTCGCGATTCCCCACAATCAATAGATTTCCCGGATCTACATACCTCATCATCGCTTCCAATTTCATAGCCCCAATGACAAAGCGGTTTAACGTCTTATGAAGTCCGTTACGTCCACCTAATACTTGTCCATCAACAATATTGACTACTTCTGCATATGTAAGCTTCTCAATATTTTCTTTTTTCTTATTTTCAATTCGAACAGTCCCTACTCGCTCGATCGTACTAACTAAGCCTTGGTTTTCAGCTTCTTTAATGGCACGATATGCTGTTCCTTCACTAACTGTAAGAGCTTTCGCAATCGAACGCACGGAGATTTTCTCTCCTACCGCAAGATTCGTAATATACTCAATGATTTGCTCATGCTTTGTAGCCATGATAGCCACCACACTTTCACTCAGCTGTTGTACTAATACATACATTCTGTACTAATATCATTATACGTCTGAAAGTTCGGACTATCAAGGCTTGTTGTTACCCTCGCATTTTTTCACGTGATTGAGTTACATATCGAATAGGTACAGCCACTCGTTTTTTTCGCTTTCTCTGGTATAACAGATGAAGACCGTTCCCACTTATCACCATCATGGCAAAAACGAGCCATGACCACGCAAACACCCTGTCCATTCCCGAGCCATCAAAAGGCAGGTATTCTAATCCATACACGACCATCGCTATAGCAAGCAAAAACGACAAAAACAATCGTTGCTTCAAAAACCTCACCTCACTACTTACTGTTTGTACATTTTATGCAACAAACCACATAAAAGACCAAGAGCCTATTAAAAAAAGGTGCA
>NZ_JRJU01000077.1 GCF_000787375.1 Halalkalibacter okhensis
AATAAAGAGAAGGGTGTCATTAAACACCCTTCTCACAGCCATAATATATCTAATTATTGGATGCTGCCACCCATTTGTTGTTCAGCCATTTGAACTAGACGCTTTGTGATTTCTCCACCAACAGAACCGTTAGCACGAGAAGTAGCATCAGCTCCAAGTTGAACACCAAATTCAGAAGCGATTTCGTACTTCATTTGATCTAGAGCTTGTTGTACACCAGGTACAAGAAGCTGGTTTGAATTACCGCTGTTGTTGTTTGCCATGTTTCTCACCTCCTTCTGTACTCATAGAATGAGTCAGAGAGGGTCAAAACATACACAAGGTTAATTGGTAATTGTTGTGAATTAGTCGATTAGCTTTCATACGAGATTTAACCCAAAGAGAAAACCGCCCTTTTTAAACCTTAATCGTGCGACCATGGTTGCACTGGCTTCTCTCGCCGTGCGCCTTAAGGAGAAGTTCGCTCCTTAAGGCTTAAGACATTACGGCGGCTTCGCTCAGTGCTTCGTTTCATCAAAAAGGAAGATCGCCTTTTTAGCCTTATTCCTGTCGATCCTATTTGCACTAGCTTCTCTCGCCGTGCGCCTTAAGGAGAAGTTCGCTCCTTAAGGCTTAAGACATTACGGCGGCTTCGCTCAGTGCTTCGTTTCATCAAAAAGGAAGATCGCCTTTTTGATGAAACTAAAACAATCCTTCTACTTCTTTGTTTAGTGGGGTTGTGCTTGTTAGGATGAGTTTTTCTGTTCGTTCGACTGCGTCGTTTACGTATTTTTCAACCTCGATGAATTGTTCGAATTTATTGGCTTGTTCTCTTTTTGGTCTTGTTTTTGAATCGGGTGGTAGGAAAATGGTACAGCAATCTTCAAATGGTAAGATCGATGTTTCATACGTACCAATTTTTTGAGCAATATCAATGACTTCAAGCTTGTCCATTGTAATCAGTGGTCGAATGATTGGTAAGTTTGTCACTTCATTGATTGTATTCATACTATGCAACGTTTGACTCGCTACTTGACCTAAACTTTCCCCTGTTCCAAGAGCAAGAATTCTTCGTTCTTGGGCAATCTTTTCACTAATGCGGAGCATTACTCTTCTCATAACCGTCATTTGTAAATTGCTTGGGATGTGCTGGTGAATATGCTTTTGCACATCTGTAAATGGAACAAGATGCAAAACGACACTGCTTCCGTATTTCGTCAATGCTTTCGCAAGGTCGATCACTTTTTGCTTGGCGCGCTCGTTTGTATATGGTGGACTATGGAAATGAACAGCTTCAATTTTAGCTCCACGTTTCATCGTCAAATAGCCGGCAACAGGGCTGTCGATTCCGCCCGATAATAACAATAATACTTTGCCACTCGTTCCAACAGGTAAACCGCCCGCTCCAGCATAGGCACCTGAGGTAATATAGGTCGCTGTTTCGCGTACCTCCACTCGAATGTCTACCTCTGGATTATGAACATCCACGGTAATCCCGTTTGTATTTGCTAAGACAAAGCCGCCTATTTCTCGATTTAACTGCATCGTATCAAGTGGAAAGGGCTTATACGCGCGTCTTGCTGTGATTTTAAACGATTGAACGCCTTCATGGTCTTTTATTACTTGTAGCGCTCCTTTTTGCATTGCTGAGAGATCATTTTCAACTTTCAATGCCAAACTAAATGAATGAATGCCAAAAATGTGTTTTAATTTATCAACAACAAGTTCGTGATTTTCACCATTTAATTCAATCACAATTCGTCCATATGTCCGTTTAATTTGTAAATCAGAAAATGATTTTAAGCTCATTTTAATATTTTGCTGCAATGATTTTTCAAAAATGGAGCGATTTTTCCCCTTTAAGGCAAGTTCTCCAAATCGAATTAATATGTGATCATATGTCATGTATTTACAACCTCCAGTAATTCCGGAATTATCCCTTTTAATCCAGTTATTAATTGATCCAACTCAGCTACTGTTGTTTCAAAAGAGAAACTAACACGTATCCCTGAGTTTGCTCTTTCTTCACTTATCCCCATAGCTAGCAACACTCGACTTGGTTCTGAAGCTTTTGACGAACACGCAGATTTCGTAGATACATAGATCTCTTTTGCCGTTAGCGATTGTACAATTACTTCTGGTTTCACACCTGGAATGGAGAAATTAACGATGTGAGGCGCTGCCATTTGCTCTGGACTGTTCAACACCACTCCATCTAATTTCTTTAAATGTGTTATCAGATAATGACGTAATTGTTCAAGCTCTTTTCGTTTGGGATCTTGTTCAAACGACATTCGCAATGCTTTTGCCATAGCTACAATCCCCGCTACATTTTCGGTACCAGCTCTAAGACGACTTTCTTGCGTACCACCGTGAAAGAGTGCATCAATTCTCAATCCTTCTCTCACAAACAAGAAGCCATTTCCTTTAAGCCCATGAAATTTATGAGCAGAAAACGTACATAAATCAATTCGAGATTTCTTCAAGTCTAAAGGAACTTTTGTTACACCTTGAACATGATCAACATGAAAAAGCGTTTGCGGATAGCTCTTTAATAGCTCGCCTATTTCTTCAATAGGTAAGATCGTCCCTGTCTCATTGTTTACATGGATCATTGAGATCAAAATGGTGTCCGGACGAATGGCATTTTTTACTTGTTCAACACTTACGCGTCCTTCTTGATCAACAGGTAAATATGTTACGTCAAAACCTTCTCTTTCAAGCTGAAGAAATGCCTCATCTGCTGATGCATGTTCCACTTGCGTTGTAATTAAGTGTTTGCCACGGCTTTGTTTTGCTCGAGCTGTTCCTTTAATTGCTATATTATTTCCTTCTGTTCCACCAGAAGTGAAAATGATTTCATTAGACTTAATACCAAGTATTTGGGCAATACGGTTTCTAGACTCACCAATAAGCCCCTCAGACTGCATACCGAGAGAGTGAAGAGAAGATGGATTTCCAAAATAAGTCGATGCAACTTTTGCATACGTTTCAACCACTTCCTGAAACGGTTTAGTTGTTGCACTATTATCTAAGTAAATCATCATATACTCCCCCTATTCTTCATTATTTATTCTACGCATCCATATATGTTAGCATAAAATCTTTAAATAACAAGGTACATTATCAATATTGCCAGTTATTCACATGATCGAACCGATCACTCCTAA
>NZ_JRJU01000078.1 GCF_000787375.1 Halalkalibacter okhensis
TTAGATCAAAAACTGAACTATACCTTAAAAATATAAATGATCTTTATAAAAAGTTCAAACCTATGCCTCGAAAGGGACTGTTAGTTCGAGTTCCACTTGAACCTTCTGTCTCTTTAAAGAATGATTGGGTAAATACTTCTGTCAATGAAGTTATTTTTATCTTTCCATCTAATGAACCCCCACTTTTGTTAACTTTTGATAAAGAGAACACACCCTACTTTTTTACGTTCACCAAAAATATAAATGATTTTTTAGAGGAACTAAACTAAAAAACCTTTTCTAACAGTCAGGTGTTTATTGTTGCCCTGGCTTTTTCGTATTTCAGAGTCTATTTTCACCTTTGTACAAATGGGTAAAGTTACCATACATAAGAGAACATATTTACAAACATACTATCATTACAAAACAAGAAAGAGGTGTTTAAACATGGCAAGTAATAATAACAGTTCAAATCAATTGTTAGTACCAGGGGTCCAGCAAGCATTGGATCAAATGAAGTATGAGATTGCTTCTGAATTTGGTGTTCAACTCGGAGCAGACACGACTTCGCGTGCAAATGGATCAGTTGGTGGCGAGATTACAAAACGCCTTGTTCAAATGGCCGAGCAACAGTTAGGTGGCTCACGCTAGATCAAATCAACGCTTACACTAATGTGTAAGCGTTTCCTTTTAGTTTTTGACCCTCTTTTGATCTTTGAATTTCATGTCAAACTGCTCAAGTAAGAAGAATGGAAGTAATTGGTCCTTTTCTTTCTTCTGTTCTTTCCATATAATTTCCTGTTGAAGGAGGGATTATATGGCCGAAGTAAGGCAATTTATATTTTTTGATTTTGAAATGCTTTGTTCTGACAAAGGGATGACATTTGAATCAATGGAAGCCATACGTATTGGTGCTGTTAAATACGATATAACTACTGAAAAAATAACTACATTTGATCAATATATTAAACCTCTATCGAAAAAACCATTAAGTCGTTTTTGCAGGACGTTAACAGGAATTGAGGATAAGCATTTAATGAATGCAAGTGACTTTAAAACTGTTTTTGAAGATTTCTTAACATGGATCGGAGGCATTAAAAAGTCTCGCTTTTTCTCCTGGTCGCCTAGTGATTTAAATCGTTTGAAAACAGACGCAGCTAAACACTCAATCTCTATTTCAACCATTGCGAAAATTGAAAAACGATATGTTGATTTTCAAGCCATTTTCACGAAACGAGTTTCAAAAACGAACGCCTCGGTTGAATCCGCGTTAAATTTGTACGAATTAGACTTTATTGGTGAAAAGCATAATCCTATGTATGATTCATACAATACACTGCGCATTTATTTAAAATTTTTGCACGAGCCACTTACATCTGATTTACTGATGGTAAAGCATTTTATTTTAGAAGAGGCTACCCCCGATTCAACCCGAATCAATAGACAAGTAAAAGAAAAGCTGGTATATGAACTTTCTACATTAATTGATCATGATATATTTCGAATGAGGGATGCTCGCATACTGCTCAAACGAACACAAAATTTAGTAAAAAAATACAATAATGTTCTTATCAATCGATCAGGGCTATTTGATGAAGAAAATGTGGTAATCACAGCAAAGTTACTAGCGTTTTATCATGATCTTTTACAAATCTTTGAAGAACATCGTGCTAGTTCTTCAAAAGTATTGATTTTAGATGACTACATGGTAAAACCATTCAAGGAGCTCTATTTGAAGAGAGGATGAAAAAATCTTCCTTCATACATAAAGAATGACTCATGTTTTCTTACTCTATAATTAACATATCGTTCTTGTCAAACTGCCAATCTTCTCCATATGCTATTTCCCAATAATAACCATCTAAGTCCGTGAAATAACCACTATATCCTCCCCAAAATACACGCTGTGGTGGCTTAACAATTTCGCCTCCTGCTTCGCTCACTTTTTTTATCATTTCATCCACTTCGACTTCTGATTTTGCATTATAAGCCAACGTAATACCGGAAAACCCATTTATTACCGGTGGCTCGTTTTGATTAATGTCCTCGGCCAACTCAATTAAAGGGTACAGAGCTAATTTCGTACCTGCATTATCAAAAAATACAATATCCGGATTCTCTTCCGATACAGACGTTTTAAATCCAATCTCCTTATAAAATTGAAATGATTTTTTGATATCTTTCACTCCGAGTGTAATCAGGTTTATTCGATTCACTTTTATCATTCCCCCTTTTCTTGTTTAACTAAATTGGACGTTTGATTTGAATTTTCCTTCTTAAAATCAATGGAATTTATACTTTTCTAGTAATAAGGCTGTATTCGTATGTACATATTTACGATAAGATAGGCAGAAACTATATACTGCACACATTTCAAAACGAGGTGATCAAAGGTGAGCAAACGTTCAAAATCAAAGCGTAACATGATTAAAAGCAAAGATGCTGTACAACCAAGTACTGGCGAAGGACGTATTACAATCTCTAAAGTAAATAGAGAATTGGAAGATCAAAAAGAATAATAACTGAGGGGGTTCCAAAAAGGTAAAAACATACCTGTTTGGAACCCCCTTTCATTTTATTGATAAATTCACTTATTCTTCTTAAAATCCCCTTTTAAAATGAACGATTCAGTAATCAAACTCCTTACTGTGATCTTCAGTATGGATAAATTTTTGTTTATTTGTGATTATTTTCACATACAGGTGCATGTGTGTTCATTTAAAGTGAAATAGAAAATAGGAATTGTAAGTGTTAGAAAGATTATTTAGGAAGTGAGTGATCATTAATGAAAAAAAAGAAAA
>NZ_JRJU01000079.1 GCF_000787375.1 Halalkalibacter okhensis
GTTTTTGTCAATATGAAATTGAGCCAGAGCGATCACTTCAAAAGTGAGCCACTTCATAATAAACAACTACCATTAATGGTAAGTTATGGGTGTTTGGGATTCTTGCCCCGGGGAGGGGCGAGAATCCCAAACACCTCGCGCACAGTAGTTACTCTTTGGCACTTTCCTGATGTTTCATACTTTGACGAAAACGGTACGATTCACCGTTGAGTAAGTGGATATGCGATCGATGCGTTAAACGATCAAGTAATGCAGCTGTCATCTTCTCATCTCCAAAAACATTCGTCCATTCTGAGAATTCTAGATTAGTTGTGATAATAACGCTTGCGCGTTCATATCGACTTGAAAAGAACTGGAATAATAGTTCAGCTCCCGTTTTGGAGAAGGGGACATAGCCTAACTCATCTACGATGATCACATCAAATTTGAGCCACTTTTTCTCAAATACTCCAAGCTTATGCTCTTCGTTAGCCATTAGTAATTCTTCTACTAGTTCAGAAGCAGTTATAAACTTGGTCTTGTAGCCATTTTGAATCATCTCTATACCCAAAGCTATAGCCAAATGCGTTTTTCCAGTTCCGCTATTACCAAGAAAAACAAGATTCTCTTTCTTTTCTACGAACTCCCCTTTGGCTAAAGTAATAAAGCGATTTCGGTTCAAGCTTGGCATTAGGCTAAAGTCATAAGTATCTAACGTTTTTTGGACAGGAAATGAAGCCTGTTTAAGCCGCCTCTGTCTCTGATTTTCTTCTCTTGTTTGTAACTCTGTTTCTAGTAACGCTAATAGGTACCCTTCATAGCTTAGATTTCGTTCTTCTGCTTCTCTTGCGAGAGAACGGTATTGTCTTCCAATTGTAGGCATTCTTAGTTGTTTCACGATGTGATCAAGCATCATTTCCGTATTCATTTCACCTGACCTCCTGTTAACTGTTCATATTGAGCTATGTTCGACTTTTTAACTTTATAGTCTAATAGGCTCGTAGGCGTTTTTTCTTTCGTTAATTCGTGAGTTCTCAAATAGTTATTGGTTAACCTTTGAATATTTTCATGGACAACCTCGTACCGATACACTTGAGCTTGTTCGGCTTCCAATAAGGCTTGTGTTAACTTTTCCATTCCAATCTCACGGTGAAGGAGAAGGAGTCGAATAAATTTGCGATCTCCTGCGGCTCCTTCTTGTTCTCTCATCTTACGATGAAAACGCCTGAACACATCCGGAATGTCAGATGATTGAAAGGCATGCGCATCTCGAATCGCACGTGGTTTCTTCAGTAATGCTTCGAGGTAGTGATCAAGAACCGTGACTACTTGATTCCGTTCGTAAGATCGAGAATGTTCTGCGATCACTTGGTTTTGAGCCACCACGATCACTCGATCGACAAAAATTTTTGCCCATACCGCTTGTCCCACATACCTACATGGAACAGAATATTGATTTGTTTCGATCGTAACCAAGGAAGTTTTGTTAACCTGACAAGAAACAAGTTTACAAGCTTCAAATGGTTGTTCTGGTAATGGATGAAGATATTCTTTTTCTTTAACCCATATAGCGGCAACCGTTTCTTTTGAGTGGGGGACCTTTTTACGCTCGGTCTCTTTTAAGCACCACTCTCGTAAATAATCATTCAATTCATCTAATGATTGAACGTCTGGTTCTGGTACAAGGGCATTTCTCCTTACATACCCAACTGTTCCTTCTACACGTCCTTTTTCATTTCCTGATCGAACATTACAGAACTCAGCCTTAAATAGATAGTGAGCTTGTAAGGAAAGAAACGATTCCTGTTCTAATCGATCTCTTCCTTGAAGAATTTTTTCAACAGCTGTTTTTAAGTTATCGAAGATTCCCTCGGTCGGTACTCCTCCAAAGAATTCAAACGCATGGACAAATCCATCTAAGAAAGCCTCCTGTTTTTCATGAAGATACGCTCTCACAAATCGTACACGACTTGCCGAAAGCTGAATACAGAAGAGGTAAATACGTTGCTTTCGACCCTGTAGAATAATGTCCGCCTCTCCCCAGTCGAATTGGAATTGGTGGCCGAGTTGAAAATCAAGGGGAATGAAGACCTCCTGTAATTTTTTCCTGCGTTTCGCTACGAGTTTACGTAGATTAGATTCCGATCCTTTAAAGTTGTATTCATCTACTAATCTCTGATACATTCGTGCAGCTGTATGATTTTGTTTTCCCCAACGTTTGAGATCATCTTCAAGCCATTGGTCAATGATCGGCAGTATCCGCTTTGTTTCTTCCGAATATTCCTTCTTATTACTATAGACCTTCTGGCGTTGAATAGTAGTTGGAGCCTCCGTTGCCGATAGATATTTCTTGACCGTATTTCTTGAAATCCCCAGTTTTTTAGCTATTTCCCTTTGTGATAGTCTTTCTACCTGGTGTAAGAATTTGATATGATGAAATTGAGCCATATTGATCATCCTTTTTTCCTCTCTTCAATTGATAGTTTGGTCACTTTCAATCATAAGAGAGGTTATAAAAATTGGAAATCATGTGGCTCATTTTTTATGTGATCGAACCGCTTAAAAGTGGCTCAATTTTAAATTATCAAATACAA
>NZ_JRJU01000080.1 GCF_000787375.1 Halalkalibacter okhensis
ATCCTGAGTACGGCGGGACACGTGAAACCCCGTCGGAATCCGGGAGGACCATCTCCCAAGGCTAAATACTCCCTAGTGACCGATAGTGAACCAGTACCGTGAGGGAAAGGTGAAAAGCACCCCGGAAGGGGAGTGAAAGAGATCCTGAAACCGTGTGCCTACAACTAGTTGGAGCCCATTTACGGGTGACAGCGTGCCTTTTGTAGAATGAACCGGCGAGTTACGATCCCGTGCAAGGTTAAGCTGAATAGGCGGAGCCGCAGCGAAAGCGAGTCTGAATAGGGCGTTATAGTACGTGGTCGTAGACCCGAAACCGTGTGATCTACCCATGTCCAGGGTGAAGTTCAGGTAACACTGAATGGAGGCCCGAACCCACGCACGTTGAAAAGTGCGGGGATGAGGTGTGGGTAGGGGTGAAATGCCAATCGAACTCGGAAATAGCTGGTTCTCCCCGAAATAGCTTTAGGGCTAGCCTCGAGGGAAGAGTATTGGAGGTAGAGCACTGATTGGACTAGGGGTCCCCACAGGATTACCGAATTCAGTCAAACTCCGAATGCCAAATACTTATCCTCGGGAGTCAGACTGCGAGTGCTAAGATCCGTAGTCAAGAGGGAAACAGCCCAGACCATCAGCTAAGGTCCCAAAGTATACGTTAAGTGGAAAAGGATGTGGAGTTGCCCAGACAACCAGGATGTTGGCTTAGAAGCAGCCACCATTTAAAGAGTGCGTAATAGCTCACTGGTCGAGTGACTCTGCGCCGAAAATGTACCGGGGCTAAACGTATCACCGAAGCTATGGATTGACACCTTCTGGTGTCAGTGGTAGGGGAGCGTTCTAAGTGCAGTGAAGTCAGATCGAGAGGACTGGTGGAGCGCTTAGAAGTGAGAATGCCGGTATGAGTAGCGAAAAGAGGGGTGAGAATCCCCTCCGTCGAAAGCCCAAGGTTTCCTGAGGAAGGCTCGTCCGCTCAGGGTCAGTCGGGACCTAAGCCGAGGCCGAAAGGCGTAGGCGATGGACAACAGGTTGAAATTCCTGTACCACCTCCTCACCGTTTGAGTAATGGGGGGACGCAGAAAGGTAGGGTAAGCGCGCTGATGGATATGCGCGTCCAAGCAGTTAGGCTGAGAAGTAGGCAAATCCGCTTCTCATTAAGGCTGAGCTGTGATGGCGAGGGAAATATTAGTACCGAAGTTCCTGATCCTACACTGCCTAGAAAAGCCTCTAGCGAGGTGAGAGGTGCCCGTACCGCAAACCGACACAGGTAGGCGAGAAGAGAATTCTAAGACGCTCGGGAGAACTCTCGTTAAGGAACTCGGCAAAATGACCCCGTAACTTCGGGAGAAGGGGTGCTCTATTAGGGTGCAAGCCCGAGAGAGCCGCAGTGAAAAGATCCAAGCGACTGTTTAGCAAAAACACAGGTCTCTGCGAAGCCGTAAGGCGAAGTATAGGGGCTGACACCTGCCCGGTGCTGGAAGGTTAAGAGGAGGGGTTATCCTTTGGGAGAAGCTCTGAATTGAAGCCCCAGTAAACGGCGGCCGTAACTATAACGGTCCTAAGGTAGCGAAATTCCTTGTCGGGTAAGTTCCGACCCGCACGAATGGTGTAACGATTTGGATACTGTCTCAACGAGAGACCCGGTGAAATTATAGTACCTGTGAAGATGCAGGTTACCCGCGACAGGACGGAAAGACCCCATGGAGCTTTACTGTAGCTTGATATTGGATGTTGGTACAGTTTGTACAGGATAGGTAGGAGCCTTGGAAGCGTGAGCGCCAGCTTACGTGGAGGCGTCGGTGGGATACTACCCTGACTGTGCTGACATTCTAACCTCGAGCCGTGATCCGGTTCAGGGACAGTGTCAGGTGGGCAGTTTGACTGGGGCGGTCGCCTCCTAAACAGTAACGGAGGCGCCCAAAGGTTCCCTCAGAATGGTTGGAAATCATTCGTAGAGTGCAAAGGCAAAAGGGAGCTTGACTGCGAGACCTACAAGTCGAGCAGGGACGAAAGTCGGGCTTAGTGATCCGGTGGTTCCGCATGGAAGGGCCATCGCTCAACGGATAAAAGCTACCCTGGGGATAACAGGCTTATCTCCCCCAAGAGTCCACATCGACGGGGAGGTTTGGCACCTCGATGTCGGCTCATCGCATCCTGGGGCTGAAGTAGGTCCCAAGGGTTGGGCTGTTCGCCCATTAAAGCGGTACGCGAGCTGGGTTCAGAACGTCGTGAGACAGTTCGGTCCCTATCCGTCGCGGGCGTAGGAAATTTGAGAGGAGCTGTCCTTAGTACGAGAGGACCGGGATGGACACACCGCTGGTGTACCAGTTGTTCCGCCAGGAGCATAGCTGGGTAGCTACGTGTGGACGGGATAAGTGCTGAAAGCATCTAAGCATGAAGCCCCCCTCAAGATGAGATTTCCCATGGAGTTAATCCAGTAAGACCCCTTAGAGATGATGAGGTTGATAGGTCTGGTGTGGAAGCGTGGCGACACGTGGAGCTGACAGATACTAATCGGTCGAGGACTTATCCAATACAT
>NZ_JRJU01000081.1 GCF_000787375.1 Halalkalibacter okhensis
GGATTCCCCTCCTTTACAATTCGAATAATACTGTTATTGTGATCATATTTCCCCTATAGATTACCAAAAGAATGTAAAGAAAATATGTGAGATACATCACAAATTCTTCTTTGTTTCTATAAGTATCTTTATTTAGATAAAGCTAATGAAAATAGTGAAGAAGGTCGTACTAAAATCGTGCGACCTCACTTCTATGATTCTAAACAACTATTTCATTCTACATCATAACCTTGGTCTTCAATCTCATGAATAATTTGATCTAATGAAATAACATTAGAATCATAATTAAGGCTTACTTCTCCTTCAGACAGTAGAACTTTTACTGAGTGGACACCATTTAAATTTCCAATTTTACTTTCTATCGTACTAATGCAATGCCCACATGACATTCCGTTAACTTTTAATGTTGTTTTTTGTTCCATAATTAAAGCCTCCTTAAAATATAATTATTCCTTCAAAAGAAACTTACCATACCCCCCTATGGTAATCAACCCTAATATTTATTTAAATATGAAAACTAATTGAATATGCCTTACTGACTATTAAGCCTTAATAATTCAAAGCAATATACCAAAGAAGAAAAAAGCAGAAATGATTATAATCCTCTCTGCTCCAATATCAATTTATTTCACCTTGTCCGTTGTATCTGCAATATTGTAAAAAGTAAATATGTTGAAATTTTGAAATGAAACCTCAAATAAACTTTTTCATTTAGGTTAAGATTATGGTTTGAAAATGCACATACTTTCTTAAATTCCCCAATAAGTAATCGTATCTAAAATCCCCAGGATGATCAGAAAAATCCCCGCGACTCGTTGGATCCATTTTCCGATATTTCTTCCTTTTCTTAAAAGTGTCCCGTTTAATCCAAAAGTCCAGATGAGGTACATCGTAATAAACAGGGGAATCGATGTACCGAACGAAAATACAGTTGGTAAAATGAACCCGTATGAAGTAGAAAGGGTTAGGGGCATTAACAAAAAGAAAAAGATTGAGAACATGGTTGGACAAAATCCTAATGAAAAACTACTTCCCAAAAGAAATGCCCCCCATTTTCCTCTTCTTTTACCACCAGTTTCTTTTTGTTTTAGTCCGATTGACCACTTCCATGTAATAATCCCCACTAAATATAAACCAATTAGAATAAAAATGGGTCCAAGTATTTTACGTACCCACGGAAGGTACCCGATTAGTTCTTGTTGAAATTCAGAACCTAATATCCAAACAAGTAATCCTAACCCCGAAAAAACAATTACCTTGCCAAATTGAAAGAAAAGGACTTCTGACCATGGAATAGCTTTTTGGATAGAGCGATTCCCATAGAGTGTAATGGCTCCTACATTTCCAGTGAATTGACACGGAGCAGCGGCTGCTAGAATTCCAATAACAAGTGCTGCTAAAATCGGAATATGTTCAAAACCATACGTTAGTTGAATCAACGGATCATATAATATTCGGCTAATAGAATTAAAGACATCATACATATTACAGACCTCGCTTTATAGTAAATAATTTTATGCAGCATCTTCATTAGGGGCAGAAACCACTGTTTGTATCACCCAGCCGAACTTTGGCAACGATGTGGTCAAGTTCAAGAGTCTAGTGGCTTTTCTGTGGATGCACAATTATTGAAAAATAAAGGATAGAACAGATACTAATGGCTTGGTAAGAAGTAAAAAACAGCCGAACATGTTGAATAAAGTTATTCAACATGTTCAATGAAAAACTTAAAACTATTTACTATGCTCCATAGTAGTATCAAATTCATAGACCTTTTCAATAAAGACTTGGTGCCAAAGCATGAAAGTCAGTACTGTCCATAACGGACGACTATAATCCCCTTTACTCTTAAACATTGAACTTTCATGCAAATTGATTTTACGATGTTGTTCAAGCAACTGAAGAATCTCTTCTTTCTTAAATATATAGTCAGTCTGACTATCCATAATCAAATTCTTTGCCCAATCGTACAATTCATTTTGTAACCAATGTCTAATTGGAACAGGAAATCCCAGCTTAGCTCGATTGACAATATGCTCTGGTACAATATGCTTCATAGCACTTCTAAGAGCAATTTTCGTTTGTGATTTATCTACCTTTAAAGTGGGATCTAGGGTAGCAGCCACTTTAAAGACTTCTTTATCTAAAAATGGAACACGGAGCTCTAATGAATGCGCCATTGTCATTCGATCAGCCTTCACTAAAA
>NZ_JRJU01000082.1 GCF_000787375.1 Halalkalibacter okhensis
TCGACTAGAGTTAAACTCCATAGAAAGGAGGTGATCCAGCCGCACCTTCCGATACGGCTACCTTGTTACGACTTCACCCCAATCATCTGTCCCACCTTAGGCGGCTGGCTCCAAAAGGTTACCCCACCGACTTCGGGTGTTACAAACTCTCGTGGTGTGACGGGCGGTGTGTACAAGGCCCGGGAACGTATTCACCGCGGCATGCTGATCCGCGATTACTAGCAATTCCGGCTTCATGTAGGCGAGTTGCAGCCTACAATCCGAACTGAGAATGGCTTTATGAGATTGGCTCGACCTCGCGGTTTCGCTGCTCTTTGTACCATCCATTGTAGCACGTGTGTAGCCCAGGTCATAAGGGGCATGATGATTTGACGTCATCCCCACCTTCCTCCGGTTTGTCACCGGCAGTCACCTTAGAGTGCCCAACTAAATGCTGGCAACTAAGATCAAGGGTTGCGCTCGTTGCGGGACTTAACCCAACATCTCACGACACGAGCTGACGACAACCATGCACCACCTGTCACTTTGTCCCCCGAAGGGGAAAGCTCTATCTCTAGAGTGGTCAAAGGATGTCAAGACCTGGTAAGGTTCTTCGCGTTGCTTCGAATTAAACCACATGCTCCACTGCTTGTGCGGGCCCCCGTCAATTCCTTTGAGTTTCAACCTTGCGGTCGTACTCCCCAGGCGGAGTGCTTAATGTGTTAACTTCGGCACTAAGGGCATCGAAACCCCTAACACCTAGCACTCATCGTTTACGGCGTGGACTACCAGGGTATCTAATCCTGTTTGCTCCCCACGCTTTCGCGCCTCAGCGTCAGTTACAGACCAGAGAGTCGCCTTCGCCACTGGTGTTCCTCCACATATCTACGCATTTCACCGCTACACGTGGAATTCCACTCTCCTCTTCTGTACTCAAGTCTCCCAGTTTCCAATGACCCTCCCCGGTTGAGCCGGGGGCTTTCACATCAGACTTAAAAGACCGCCTGCGCGCGCTTTACGCCCAATAATTCCGGACAACGCTTGCCACCTACGTATTACCGCGGCTGCTGGCACGTAGTTAGCCGTGGCTTTCTGGTTAGGTACCGTCAAGGTACCGCCCTATTCGAACGATACTTGTTCTTCCCTAACAACAGAGCTTTACGAGCCGAAACCCTTCATCACTCACGCGGCGTTGCTCCGTCAGACTTTCGTCCATTGCGGAAGATTCCCTACTGCTGCCTCCCGTAGGAGTCTGGGCCGTGTCTCAGTCCCAGTGTGGCCGATCACCCTCTCAGGTCGGCTACGCATCGTCGCCTTGGTAAGCCATTACCTTACCAACTAGCTAATGCGCCGCGGGCCCATCCTGTAGTGATAGCCGGAGCCATCTTTTAACCTAAGATCATGTGATCTCAGATATTACCCGGTATTAGCACCGATTTCTCGGTGTTATCCCGATCTACAGGGCAGGTTGCCCACGTGTTACTCACCCGTCCGCCGCTAACGTCATAAGAGCAAGCTCTTAATCAGTCCGCTCGACTTGCATGTATTAGGCACGCCGCCAGCGTTCGTCCTGAGCCAGGATCAAACTCTCCATAAAAATGGTAAGCTGATTAGCTCAA
>NZ_JRJU01000083.1 GCF_000787375.1 Halalkalibacter okhensis
ATCGGTCTTTCAAGATGTTTTTGATGAAGTGGTTCTTCTCGCAGTCGAACATCGTATGGTAGGAGGACGTGTACTTTTTACGGACTCTACTCATTTAAAGGCAAATGCCAACAAGCGTAAGTTTGTGAAAGAAACGGTTCAAGTGGAAACTCAAGATTACATTAATGAACTAGATCAAGCGATTGAGAAGGACCGAAAAGCACATGGAAAAAAGTCCTTTCCAAAAAAGGACAAGGAGGTGGAAGTAAAGGAAATTAAGGTTAGTACAACCGATAAAGAGAGCGGTTATATGTTCCGGGATGGGAAACCTGAGGGCTTCTTCTATCTGGATCATCGTACAACCGATCACAAATATAACATTATCACGGATGTTCATGTAACACCTGGCAATGTTCATGATTCCCGTCCCTATTTAGCACGTTTAGATCGTCAACGAGAGCGTTTTGGTTTTGAACTAGAAGCAGTTGGTCTTGATGCGGGTTACTTAACCATGCCTATTTGTCATGGGCTTGAAAAGAGAAACATCATGGGGGTCATTGCTCATCGACGCTTTTCGCCTAAAAAAGGATTATTCCCAAAATGGAAGTTTACTTATGAAGTTGAATCCGATACATATACATGTCCCAATGGAGAGACCTTGACTTACTCAACTACGAATCGCGAGGGGTATCGTCAATATCACTCCAATCCCAAAACGTGTAAAAGCTGTCCGTTTCTTTCACAGTGTACAACAGCTAAGAATCATAAAAAGACCATAACTAGACATGTTTGGGAGAGTAGTAAAGAAAAAGTCAGAGAGAATCGTCTATCCCCGGAAGGAAAGACGATATATAAAAAAAGAAAAGAAACCATTATGCGAAACAACTCCACGGGCTTCGCTACTGCCGGTTGCGCAGCTTGAACGGCGCTAATGAACAAGCGCTGATGACAGCTGTAGCACAGAACATAAAGAAGATTGCCAACCACCTCACTAGAGGGTGAGGTGGTTGGCAATCTTCCATTTATGATTCATTTCTTAACCCTCTTAGAGAGAAAAATAGTGTAAAAAGAGAAACCCCACTAAAAAAGTGGGGTTTCTCGACAACCTGAGACAATCCATTGGATTGTCTTTTATCTGCCTGGCAACGTCCCGGCTCACCCTTTCTCTTCTACGGGGAAGAGTTACATGTAGTTATTCTTTGTAGTATTTCATGTCGTATTACGAAGAGAAACGGCTCGTCTCACAGAGGGACATGATGTTTTCTCGAAGAAGCTTATTCACGATGTAACCATCGGCCCATTCGAGGAAGATGTTGCTCCTCCGGACCAAAAGCTCTTTAGCGCCTTGAGCATACCGTTTATGCATACTAAAAAAGACAATCCAATGGATTGTCTTTTATCTGCCTGGCAACGTCCTACTCTCACAGGGGGAAGCCCCCAACTACCATCGGCGCAAAAGAGCTTAACGACCGTGTTCGGCATGGGAACGGGTGTGACCTCTTCGCTATCGCCACCAGACTAGTATATTGAACATCGGATTACCCAAAGGTTATCTTAGTTCACATTTGAGATGGTTCTCTCAAAACTAGATAATGCTTTTAGAAACGTTTCAAGATTC
>NZ_JRJU01000084.1 GCF_000787375.1 Halalkalibacter okhensis
ACACTAGTGTTGCATTAATATAAATTCAATATTAAAAATACTCAAAATGTTCAATAAAATTATTTTATGCAAAGAAAAAGTCCTTTATAATGGATTAGTCAGGTGGTAACCCGTCCAAATCCACTAAAAAAGGACCGACTCTATGGACAAGATTACACGAAAAACGTCATTTGGACAATGGTTTTCACCTGTTCTTCAACTATTTGAAGAACAGGTGAAAAGCATGAAATTAGATTACTATACAAAGAAATTAACGACGGAATCATTTCTTAAATTACTACTCTTTGCGCAGCTAGAAGAAGTTGAAAGCCTCCACGCTTTGAGTGATTGTCTTTTTGATGATCAACTACAGACAGGCATTGATCTTGATTCCATTAGTATTTCTCAGCTTTCACGACGATTAAATGGGATGAATCCAGATTTATTCCAAAGGCTTTTCCTTGATTTGGTCGCACAAATTCATGCAAAAACACATTATACGAAGCTTATCATGCCGTTAAAAATCATTGACTCAAGCACATTGCCACTTAATTTAACCAATCATAAATGGGCAGAATTTCGGAAAACAAAAGCAGGAGTAAAGCTGCATTTGCGCCTTGTGTTTATGGAAAAAGGGATTTCCTATCCTGAAAAGGCTGTACTAACAACGGCAAAGGAACATGATCGTGGTCAGCTAGAAATTATGGTAGATGACAAGGAATGCATGTATGTGTTTGACCGTGGCTATTTAGACTATGAACGTTTTGATCGCATGACAGATGATGGCTATTTTTTTCTATCCAGGCTGCGCAAAAACGCAGTCGTACGAGAAGTCTACGATTTTAAACGACCCGAGGGTACGACTGTTCTGTCCGATCAAATGGTGTTGATTGGTACGACTCAAAACCGTGCCGAGAATTACTTTCGTCTTCTCAGAGTGCTTGATTCCAAAGGAAATGAACTTCAGTTACTTACAAATCGTTTTGATTTAAGTGCCGAAGAGATTTCAGAGATGTATAAATCGCGCTGGGCGATTGAGTTGTTTTTCAAATGGATTAAGCAGCATCTCAGTATCAAAAAGTTCTACGGTCAAAGTGAGTGGGCGATCCACAATCAAGTGTTTATCGCATTAATCGTTTTTTGCCTACATGTTCTCGTACAAATCGAGACGAAAAGTAAGCGAAAAACCCTACAAATTAGTCGTTATCTAAAAGCAGCTTTGTGGAAGCCGGCACATATTTGGCTTCGGAAAATTGAAGGAAAAGCCATTCCTTAATAAACAAACTGTCGTCGTCGCAACTGTCTAATTGTAAATAATTTTCCAAATGGATGGAGCCACCTTTGCTTAGGTATTTACTTTTTTGGCTCTAATCAGGGAGGATTTCAAAACTGAAAATTCAGTCAATATTTACGCAACACTAGTG
>NZ_JRJU01000085.1 GCF_000787375.1 Halalkalibacter okhensis
TCATCTGTAATCGTTGATCCTGCTGCTACCAATGCATCTTTCCCAACTGTTACTGGTGCAATTAAATTCGCGTTACAACCGATGAAAGCACCATCTTCAATCACTGTCTTAAACTTATTTTTGCCGTCGTAATTAACTGTTACTGCGCCACAGCTAAAGTTTACACCCTTGCCTACTTTTGCATCACCAATGTAACTTAAGTGTGAAGCTTTGCTTCCTTGACCCATTACTGATTTTTTCACTTCAACGAAATTTCCGATCCGAACATCATCAGAAATCGTTGAGTCTGGCCTAACATGTGCAAACGGTCCAATAGTAACAGTGTTTCCAACTTCACTATTATACACTACAGATTGACGAATGTTCGTACCATTGCCAATCGTACTATCTTTCATTTCTGTATTTGGACCAATGATGCAATCATCACCAATCGTTGTCTTTCCTAGAATGACTGTCCCAGGATAAAGAACAGTATCCTGACCAATAGAAGCATCTGTTGAGATATATGTATTATCTCGATCAATAATGGTGACACCTTGCCTCATCCAATATTCATTCACTCGACGCTTCATAATCACTTCTGCTTCAGCTAAAGCCACTCTGTCATTTACACCAAGTGTTTCATTAAATGAAGGTGTTTGGTATGCCGAAATTATCTCTCCCGATTTTTGGAGGATTTCAATGACATCAGGAAGATAATATTCTCCTTGTGCATTATCATTTCCGACTTTTTGTAGTGCTTCAAAAAGAGCTATATTATCAAAGCAATACGTCCCTGTGTTAATTTCCGTGACGTTACGCTCTTCTTCAGTTGCATCTTTATGTTCAACAATACGTTCAACAAGGCCTTCTTTATTACGAATCACTCTGCCGTATCCTGTAGGATCAGAAGCGACAGCTGTTAAAATTGTTGCCTTAGCCTCTTTTTTATCGTGACATGCCAGTAAATGATCAATCGTTTCTGCTGTTAACAGTGGTGTATCACCACATAGTACAACTGTTGTACCTTCCTTGCCTTCTAACATACTCGCCGCTTGCATAACGGCATGACCTGTACCTAATTGCTCCTCTTGAACAGCATAGGAGACCTCACTCCCTAGTTGTTGCTGAACGACTTCCGCCCCAAATCCTACAACAGCAACTTTTTCTTCAAATCCTAAGCTAGAAACTTGATCAACAACATGTTGAACCATTGGTTTTCCACAGACAGGATGAAGCACTTTGTATAATTTTGACTTCATTCTTGTTCCTTGACCAGCTGCTAATATCACTGCATAACGATTGCTCATA
>NZ_JRJU01000086.1 GCF_000787375.1 Halalkalibacter okhensis
TTTGATGTGACCCCAAAAAGTTAGAGTTTTATATTAAGCAGCTAATTGGTTGGTATGAATACGGTATTGAACCGGACTCATGCCTGCCAATTTTTTCTTTATACGCTTGTTATTATAATAAAAGATATGTTCTTCAATCTTCTTTTTTAAATCTTCAAATGAGCACTTCGGTTCTCCATAGTACATCTCTTGTTTTAGTATGCCGAAAAAGCTTTCCATGGGTGAATTATCTAGACAGTTACCTTTTCGTGACATACTCTGGAACACTTTATTTTCTTTAAGTTTTTTCACCCATTTCTTATGTTGATAATGCCAACCTTGATCAGAATGAACAGTCGTTCTATACTTTGATTCTTTTACTATTTCTAGAGCTTCCTCAAGAGGCTTGAGAGCCAACTCTAAGGTTGGGCGCATACTTATCCCGTAAGAAAGGATTTCGCCATTAAACAAGTCCATAATTGGATTTAGATACAGTTTTATACCATCTGAGCACTTGAATTCTGTGATATCTGTTGTTAATTTTTGATGACACACACTTGTGTGAAAACGACGATTGATACGGTTTTTGGCAATCGTTCCAACGGTTCCTTTGTAAGAATTATATTTTCGTGACTTTCTACTAAATTTCTCGCATTTAAGTCCGAGTTTAGTCATGATGCGTTGAACCTTCTTGTGATTTACTTTGAGACCACCTTGTTTTAACTCTAAACAGATACGACGATACCCATAATTCCCACCATGTTCCTCAAACTTAGATTGAATGCATTCTTCTAGTTTTTGATCGGGATTCTCCTTCTTCATCACTTTTATATGATAATGGTAGGAGGATTCAGGAATTCCAACTCTTTGTAGAACATCTTTTAGTTTGAACTTTTCTTTGAGTTCGAATGATAACGCTGCTTGTGCTTTTCGAGATAACCCTCCGGATCCATCTGAAAAGCTCGCAACTTTTTTAAGTATTCTACCTCTAAACGAAGAAGCTCGTTCTCTCTTACAAGTTTTTGTTCGTATGTCATTTCTTTTTCTGTACATCGATTTTTTTTATTCTTAGCTTTATCAGACATGGGTGATCTTCCTTTCGCTCTATCCAGGCCTTCAACACCATTTTCCAAAAAAGCTTTCTTCCATGTGCCTATCATCGAAGGAGTGGATAATCCAAAGTAAATCGCGGTATCCATCTCTG
>NZ_JRJU01000087.1 GCF_000787375.1 Halalkalibacter okhensis
AGTGGGGTTTCTCTTTTTACACTATTTTTCTCTCTAAGAGGGTTAAGAAATGAATCATAAATGGAAGATTGCCAACCACCTCACCCTCTAGTGAGGTGGTTGGCAATCTTCTTTATGTTCTGTGCTACAGCTGTCATCAGCGCTTGTTCGTTAGCGCCGTTCAAGCTGCGCAACCGGCAGTAGCGAAGCCCGTGGAGTTGTTTCGCATCCGCAAAGCTTCGCTCGATGGTTTCTTTTCTTTTTTTATATATCGTCTTTCCTTCCGGGGATAGACGATTTTCTCTGACTTTTTCTTTACTATTCTCCCAAACATGCCTAGTTATGGTCTTTTTATGATTCTTAGCTGTTGTACACTGTGAAAGAAACGGACAGCTTTTACACGTTTGGGGATTGGAGTGATATTGACGATACCCCTCTCGATTCGTAGTTGAGTAAGTCAAGGTCTCTCCATTGGGACATGTATAGGTATCGGATTCAACTTCATAAGTAAACTTCCATTTTGGGAATAATCCTTTTTTAGGTGAAAAGCGTCGATGAGCAATGACCCCCATGATCTTTCTTTTTTCAAGCCCATGACAAATAGGCATGGTTAAGTAGCCCGCATCAAGACCAACTGCTTCTAGTTCAAAACCAAAACGCTCTCGTTGACGATCTAAACGCGCTAAATAGGGACGGGAATCATGAACATTACCAGGTGTTACATGGACATCCGTGATGATGTTATATTTGAGATCGGTTGTACGATGGTCCAGATAGAAGAAGCCCTCAGGTTTCCCATCCCGGAACATATAACCACTCTCTTTATCGGTTGTGCTAACCTTAATTTCCTTTACTTCCACCTCCTTGTCCTTTTTTGGAAAGGACTTTTTTCCATGTGCTTTTCGGTCCTCCTCAATCGCTTGATCTAGTTCATTAATGTAATCTTGAGTTTCCACATGAACCGTTTCTTTCACAAACTTACGCTTGTTTGCATTTGCCTTTAAATGAGTAGAGTCCGTAAAAAGTACACGTCCGCCTACCATACGATGTTCGACTGCGAGAAGAACCACTTCATCAAAAACATCTTGAAAGACCGTT
>NZ_JRJU01000088.1 GCF_000787375.1 Halalkalibacter okhensis
GTGGAGCATGAAGCGAAACATCGTCGAGAAAGCCTCGACATGTCTTGACGCAAACACTACAGAGCGTTGCTAGAAGAGGAAAAGACAACTTCTTCGAAAAAGCATCATCCGATTACTATAAAACGACGCGGGGTGGAGCATGAAGCGAAACATCGTCGAGAAAGCCTCGACATGTCTTGACGCAAACACTACAGAGCGTTGCTGGAAGAGGAAAAGACAACTTCTTCGAAAAAGCATCATCCGAATACTTTATAACGACGCGGGGTGGAGCAGTCTGGTAGCTCGTCGGGCTCATAACCCGAAGGTCGGCGGTTCAAATCCGTCCCCCGCAATACCAAAGTGGTCCGGTAGTTCAGTTGGTTAGAATGCCTGCCTGTCACGCAGGAGGTCGCGGGTTCGAGTCCCGTCCGGACCGCCATTTTTAATAAAGCATGATATGGCTCAGTAGCTCAGTCGGTAGAGCAATGGACTGAAAATCCATGTGTCGGCGGTTCGATTCCGTCCTGAGCCACCATTTATATGCCAATCTAGTTTGATGATTAGTAAAGAATTGACTGTATCTACTTGAATTAATTCGAGTTGTTCAAGCGGTGAAGCTTCCTACTAATGAAAGAATAGGTGAGGCAACGGAAAGATTGTCCGTAAGCAACATGAAATACATCTTTGAAATAACAGCAAGAGCCATTAGCTCAGTTGGTAGAGCATCTGACTTTTAATCAGAGGGTCGAAGGTTCGAGTCCTTCATGGCTCACCATTTAAGATGTTTTTACAAAAACATCAATTATGCGGGTGTGGCGGAATTGGCAGACGCGCTAGACTTAGGATCTAGTGTCTTATGACGTGGGGGTTCGACTCCCTTCACCCGCATCATTCATTGTTGCGTAAATCTTTTTTTTGAAAAAGGTTGTATGTAATACGTGGATGTGATATATTATTACTTGTCGCTGCGAAACAGCAGTGAGTTGTTTTGAAAAGTGTTGCGCGGAACTTTCTAATGTGATATGATAGTTTTTGTCGCTTAATGAGTTTTGTGCGAACAAAGTAG
>NZ_JRJU01000089.1 GCF_000787375.1 Halalkalibacter okhensis
GCATCGTCAATGAGCTTGTTCTTAAACTCACTTCCACGATCTGTATGAAAAAGCTTAATCTTACGTAGATCCGTTTTGATCGACGCTAACGCACGATAAACTAATAAAGCATTTTTATGAGGACCGGCACTATAACCTATAATTTCACGGTTAAAAAGATCAACAAATACACATATGTACTGCCATTTTTTATCGACTCTCACATATGTTAAGTCACTTACAACGACTGATAATACTTCGTCTTGTGTAAACTGACGATCAAGTTCATTTTTCTGTTCCGATTCGTTTGCCCCACTGGAATGTGGCTTAAATTGCGCGAGCGTATAAGAGGAGACCAGACCTTGCTCTTTCATTATTCGTCCGATTCGACGTCTAGAGACCACTTTCCCACGCTTTACTAATTCCATTTTAATTTTACGAGTGCCGTAGTTTTGGAAACTTTCATGGAATATTTCAATAATATCGGAAGTAATATCGTCTTCGGCCTGACGTTCTTTTGCTTCATAATAATAGGTGCTTCTCGGAATTTGTAGGACTTTGCACATTGCTGATATCGAGTATTTGTGTTGATTATTCTTAATCACATTTACTTTCGTCCTAGTATCAGCGCGGCTTGCTTTAAAATGTCATTCTCCATTTCTAATTGCTTATTGCGTTTTCTGAGTTCTGCTAATTCCTTTTGTTCAGGTGTTAAATTATCCTTTTCCTTGAAAGAACCAGAAGTCTGACTCTGACTCACCCACTTATCTAAAGACGAAGGAGTAAGATCGTATTCTTGAATAATCTCTTTTCTTGGTTTACCGCTGTTGTAAAGCTGCACAATCTGTTGTTTAAATTCCTCTGTAAATGTTCGGCGTTCTCTTTTAGTCATCGTAGATTCTCCTCGATTTTTATTATCTGTAGTCTACTTGACCTTAATTTTTCTGTCTAGTTCAGTGTAGCCGATTCAAA
>NZ_JRJU01000090.1 GCF_000787375.1 Halalkalibacter okhensis
ACACTCTGGAGGAAACAAAGTTTCGGTTACGGGGTTGTTACCCTCTACGACAGGCCTTTCCAGACCGTTTCACCTACTTCGTTTCTTTCTTACTCCGTATAGAGTGTCCTACAACCCCAAGAGGCAAGCCTCTTGGTTTGGGCTGTTTCCGTTTCGCTCGCCGCTACTTGGGAAATCGCATTTGCTTTCTCTTCCTCTGGGTACTTAGATGTTTCAGTTCCCCAGGTCTGCCTCCTCGTATCCTATGTATTCAGATACGGGTACCATCCCATTACGGATGGTGGGTTCCCCCATTCGGAGATCCTCGGATCAAAGCTCACTTACAGCTCCCCGAGGCGTTTCGCCGTTCGTCGCGTCCTTCTTAGGCTCCTAGTGCCAAGGCATCCACCGTGCGCCCTTTCTAACTTAACCATTTTGGCTGCAGATCTTCTTCGCATTTCTTCGTCAACTTCGTGGTTCTCGGTCATGTCACGTACGGTTGTACGCTCCATTCCTCGACCACTCGTTTCCTCGAACTGCTCGAAGCTCTTTGCCAAAAACGATCTATTCGAAAAAGTCGTTTTTGAATTCTTGACATGCTCGTTTGACCTTCTCTTAAAACTAAGATTCCGGTAAACTTACATATTGTTTCTATTGCATTATCTAGTTTTCAAAGAACCTAGCTATTGATCTCGAAAAATCATATAGCATTTTTTGGTGGAGCCTAGCGGGATCGAACCGCTGACCTCCTGCGTGCAAGGCAGGCGCTCTCCCAGCTGAGCTAAGGCCCCGAGCATTTTAAACAAACGATCAATTAAAACAATCGTTTGATTAGTTATTTTATTATGGTGGGCCTGAGTGGACTCGAACCACCGACCTCACGCTTATCAGGCGTGCGCTCTAACCAGCTGAGCTACAGGCCCCCACCATTGTAAATAAGAATTAAATTGAGAGTTTTGAATCCTCTC
>NZ_JRJU01000091.1 GCF_000787375.1 Halalkalibacter okhensis
CTAATGTGTCGTAATTTGACGACTTTCATATCTTATCAAACCAATGTCAGTTTGTCAAGAAAGAATTTTGGTGGAGCCTAGCGGGATCGAACCGCTGACCTCCTGCGTGCAAGGCAGGCGCTCTCCCAGCTGAGCTAAGGCCCCGGAATAATGGTCGGGAAGACAGGATTTGAACCTGCGACCCCCTGGTCCCAAACCAGGTGCTCTACCAAGCTGAGCCACTTCCCGTTATATCTGATCTAACGATCTGTTTTATGATAAAAAATGGCGCGCCCTGAGAGATTCGAACTCCCGACCTTTTGATTCGTAGTCAAACACTCTATCCAGCTGAGCTAAGGGCGCTTATTAATTTGGTGCCGAGGGCCGGACTTGAACCGGCACGGTAGTCACCTACCGCAGGATTTTAAGTCCTGTGTGTCTGCCAATTCCACCACCCCGGCAGGACTTATAAAAAGCATATGTTATTAAAGAGCGGAAGACGAGATTCGAACTCGCGACCCCCACCTTGGCAAGGTGGTGTTCTACCACTGAACTACTTCCGCAAATAATGCGGGTGAAGGGAGTCGAACCCCCACGTCATAAGACACTAGATCCTAAGTCTAGCGCGTCTGCCAATTCCGCCACACCCGCATAATTGATGTTTTTGTAAAAACATCTTAAATGGTGAGCCATGAAGGACTCGAACCTTCGACCCTCTGATTAAAAGTCAGATGCTCTACCAACTGAGCTAATGGCTCTCAACATTATGATTAAAACGATGCCGGCCAGAGGACTTGAACCCCCAACCTACTGATTACAAGTCAGTTGCTCTACCAATTGAGCTAGGCCGGCATATGGTGGAGGATGACGGGATCGAACCGCCGACCCCCTGCTTGTAAGGCAGGTGCTCTCCCAGCTGAGCTAATCCTCCATAATTAATAA
>NZ_JRJU01000092.1 GCF_000787375.1 Halalkalibacter okhensis
GGTGAGTAAGATGATATTTTCGGTAAAAGGAATGACATGTGCCTCTTGTGTCAATCGCGTTGAAAAGATGATCTCAAAAGTAGAGGGTGTTCGATCTGTTAATGTAAACCTGGCAGCCAATCAAGCTCAAGTTGAAGCGGATGAAACAATAGAAATGTCTGAGGCAATTATAAAGGCTATTGAGAAGGCTGGATATGATGCTAAGCCCATTGATAACGATGATCAAAGAAAGGTTCTATTTTCTGTAAAGGGAATGACCTGTGCATCATGTGTTACCCGTGTGGAAAAGGCTATTGCAAAAGTAGAAGGTGTGCAATCTGTTAATGTGAACCTGGCTGCTAATCAAGCTCAGGTTGAAGGAGAAAAAGGAATATTAGATCCCGAAGCTGTTATAAAACGAATTGAAAAGATAGGATATGAAGCATCCATTATCAATGAAGATGAACAAAGAGAAGAATCTGATGAGCAAATGGTAGAAACGAGAAAGCTGTTTAAAGATTTTACAGTAGCAGCTGTCTTAACAACTGTTGTGTTAGTTGGTAGTATCCCTCATATGATGCATGGCTGGGGAGCATGGGTACCGACATTTTTGTCTAATCCCTTATTCTTACTTGTGTTAACGAGTTACATCCAACTCGTACCTGGTTGGAGATTTTACAAAAATAGCTATAAGGTATTAAGAAATGGCTCAGCAGATATGAATGTACTAGTAGCAATGGGTACGTCAGCTGCGTGGCTTTATAGTGGTGCGATGACGCTATTTCCGGATCAGCTTACGGCAATGGGCTTTCCGTACCAACTTTATTACGATGTCACAACCGTTATTACGACGCTTATCCTCTTAGGACGTTACTTTGAAGCGAAAGCAAAAGGGCAAACCTCTACTGCAATTAAGAAATTAATGAG
>NZ_JRJU01000093.1 GCF_000787375.1 Halalkalibacter okhensis
GCGGTAATCCATATTGGAGCAAATAGTGCTCAAAGTCTAACTGTAGATATTAATCAAATGGATAGTACAACACTTGGTGGAGGAACTAATACTGGAACAGCAACTACTGCTGATGCAGTATCATCTCAGACGACAGGAACAAGTGGTAACATTGCTATTACAGACCCGTCCACTTTCACAGGAGAGACAGGAACATGGACATTAGCTACCACTGACGGTACAGCTTTCACGTTGGATAAGGGTGATGGAACCGGTGCACAAACAATTGATTTGAGTACTGGAACAGCAACCGTAGATGGTATCGAACTAGATATTTCAGGAATTACTGCTGCTGCTAATGATGAATGGTCAATAGAGGTAACTGCAGCTTCTACAGGTACTGGTACAGGTGGAACTACAATTGGCTCATTAAAAGTAGCTGATGTAGATAGTGCAACAGAAGCATCAGGTGGGGTTTTATCTCAAGCTGGAGCGGATGCTGCTATTGAGAACATTCAAAAGGCAATCGAACAAGTTTCAGCAGAACGTTCTAAACTTGGTGCATTCCAAAACCGTTTGGATCACACAATTAATAACCTGAATACTTCAAGTGAGAACTTATCAGCAGCTGAATCTCGTATCCGTGACGTAGATATGGCGAAGGAAGTAATGGAAATGACAAAGAATAACATTCTTTCTCAAGCTTCTCAATCAATGCTTGCGCAAGCTAACCAAGCTCCACAAGCAGTCCTTCAATTACTTGGATAATTTTAATAATTTTCTAGAAAGACTCTAGCTATGCTAGGGTC
>NZ_JRJU01000094.1 GCF_000787375.1 Halalkalibacter okhensis
GCAAACGTTTCTAGCAAGTATTGGTTTACTTTTGCTTTTAATAGCTCTTGTCTACCAGATTTGTTGCCGATTTCTTTAAGTGATAAGGCATGCTGCTCTAGTTTGTGGAAGTCTGTTTTTCCTTCGACAATGTCAAGACCAATGCCACTTGTGAAGCTGCTATAACGATCAGCTACGAACTCATCTAACACTTTATCTTCAATTAAGCGTTGCGCGACTTTTGTTCCAATCGCAAATGCGTCCATACCAGCAATGTGCGCGTGGAATAGATCATCTGTGTCAAACGATCCACGTCTTACTTTCGCATCAAAGTTCAATCCACCTGTTCCAAGACCGTCATTTTTCAAGATTTCATACATCGCTAACGTTGTTGAGTAAAGGTCTGTTGGGAATTCATCTGTATCCCAGCCAAGAAGCGTATCGCCTTGGTTTGCATCAACTGAACCTAACATGCCGTTAATACGTGCTGTGCGCAGTTCGTGTTCGAATGTGTGACCAGCAAGTGTTGCATGGTTTGCTTCGATGTTAAACTTGAATGTATGTTGCAAGTCATATTTTTGTAAGAACGCAAGACCTGTCGCTACATCAAAGTCATATTGGTGCTTCGTTGGCTCTTGTGGCTTAGGCTCGATTAAGAA
>NZ_JRJU01000095.1 GCF_000787375.1 Halalkalibacter okhensis
TATCACCTCGTAACCATGTCTGAAGATCGATATATTGCATCTTCGTAATATCATCAAGGTGTTGAATTTGTTCGTAAAATGGAGTAGTAATCTTTTCATAGTTATATACTGATTGATACTGGCTTAACAACTTAAATTTATCGGCTTCCGAAAACATTTTTGCGTTCCCAAAGTAACGCTTTTCGATCGGTGTAAGCCCGCGTTCTATATAATTTCTGCCCTTTACTTTTTGTGGAACTCGATTAAGAATGAAATTCATCATTCTTTTACCACTATCCGGAAGTGATGATAAAGGACGAAGTGACAAAGGCTCCTTATAGATTCGGTAGCCTCCAAACAGTTCATCTGCACCCTCGCCAGATAAGACAACTTTTACATGTTTGGCAGCTTCCCTTGCTAAAAAGTAAAGGGGAATAGCTGCTGGGTCAGCAACAGGATCATCTAAATGCCAAATAATTTTAGGAAGTTCCTCAATAAATTCAGTAACTGAAACTTGATAATAAGAATTTTCAACCTCCAAAGCTTCCACTGTTTGCTTCACAGGATTTAGTTCATGATAACCTTCTTGCTCAAATCCAACAGTAAATGTCTTAAT
>NZ_JRJU01000096.1 GCF_000787375.1 Halalkalibacter okhensis
TTATACTCTTCTTCTTCTTAAGGAGGACGGCAACCATTTGTGTGGCAAAGGTGTAACGTCTTTGATAGAAGTTACTTCAATACCGCTTTGTGCCAATGCACGGATAGCGCTCTCACGACCACTACCTGGGCCTTGAACGTAAACATCCACACGCTTTAAACCTGCATCAAAAGCTGTTTTAGCAGCTTCCGCAGATGCTACCTGTGCAGCATAAGGTGTGTTTTTCTTGGAACCTTTAAAGCCCATTTTACCGGCGCTGCTCCAGGAAATAACCTGACCTTGTTTGTTTGTTAAGCTGATGATGATGTTGTTGAAACTTGCTGTGATGTGTGCATCACCTAGCGGCGTCAACCTTCACTACTCTTTTCTTTGCAGCGGCTTTTGCGCTGGTTTGTTGTTGTGCTTTTGCCTATTTTTTAAATAACTGAGGTAATCGTTTTAAAATTATCCGTACTGTTTTAAGCCGAACCGGATGCTCACTCCATTTTGCTACCTAAAATTATCTGTGAGTAAATCCGAAAGAACCGGTGCATA
>NZ_JRJU01000097.1 GCF_000787375.1 Halalkalibacter okhensis
CTGTTGTATTTTCTTTTTATTTCTATCCACCGTATCGACATAGAAGCCTCGACACCAGAACTTCCGATTCCCATATCGATACTTCAAATTTGCATGTCGATCAAATATCATGAGACTACTTTTCCCTTTTAAGTAACCCATGAATTGAGACACACCTAACTTTGGGGGAATACTCACTAACATATGGATGTGATCCGGACAAGCATTTGCTTCATGAATCATTACACCTTTTCGTTCACATAAATCTCTTATGATTTGTCCAATGCTCTTTTTATATTTTCCATATATGGTTTGTCTTCTGTATTTTGGAGCAATAACGATGTGATACTTACAATTCCATGTTGTGTGTGCTAAACTATTCATGTCCTTCACAGGGCATACCTCCTTCTATGGTGGAATGAAGTGGTCGGGAAACCAACTTTATCCTACCATGAAGTGAGGCTTTTTTTATACCACGCTAGAAGCTCTTTAGAACCCCCGGCATAGCCAGGGGTTTTCTAAACCACTAATAAAAA
>NZ_JRJU01000098.1 GCF_000787375.1 Halalkalibacter okhensis
TTGTTGTATTTTCTTTTTATTTCTACCTACCGTATCGACATAGAAGCCTCGACACCAGAACTTCCGATTCCCATATCGATACTTCAAATTTGCATGTCGATCAAATATCATGAGACTACTTTTCCCTTTTAAGTAACCCATGAATTGAGACACACTTAACTTTGGGGGAATACTCACTAACATATGAATGTGATCTGAACAAGCATTCGCTTCATGAATCATTACACCTTTTCGTTCACATAGATCTCTTATGATTTGTCCAATGCTCTTTTTATATTTTCCATATATGATTTGTCTTCTGTATTTCGGAGCAAAAACGATGTGATACTTACAATTCCATGTTGTGTGTGCTAAACTATTCATGTCCTTCACAGGGCATACCTCCTTCTATGGTGGAATGAAGTGGTCGGGAAACCAACTTTATCCTACCATGAAGTGAGGTTTTTTTAATACCACGCTAGAAGCTCTTTTGAACCCCCGGCATAGCCAGGGGTTTTCTAAACCAC